>CACJWQ010000006.1 GCA_902597015.1 uncultured Alphaproteobacteria bacterium | reverse complement strand
ATTGATAATAATCAACCAGTAATTATAGGTGGAGATTTTAATGTAATACCAAGCGATGAAGACGTTTATTCACCAGAGAATTTTAAAAATGATGCTTGTGCTCATCCATTAACGAGAGAAAAATTTAGAAATCTTTTAAATTTAGGTTTTGTTGATACAGTTAAATACTTTGTTGATGGAAATACAAACTGGACTTTTTGGGGATATAGAGGTGGAAGTTGGCAAAAAGGTAATGGTCTTAGAATTGATCATTTTCTTACTACTCCAGAGGTAACTGATTTAATTAAATCAGTTAATGTTAATCGTGAACCAAGAGGCTGGGAAAAAGCTTCTGATCACACTCCAGTTACAATTGAATTAATTAATTAAAATTAAATATCAGCGTATGTATGCGTTTCGTCTTTTGCGCCCGGTTGAGTAACAGCACCTTCGTAAGCTGGACCAACAGTTTGGGAATATTTCCATATGGATCCAGAATTATGATTAGTTTTTCTTGGTTTCCAATCATTTTTTCTCTTTTCTATTTCATCATCTGAAAGTGTAACATTGATTTCTCCTTTAGTAGCATCAATAATAATTTCATCCCCATCTTTAAGTAAACCTATCATACCCCCTACTGCTGCTTCTGGTCCTACATGACCAATACAAAATCCTCTTGTACCGCCTGAAAATCTTCCATCTGTAATTAATGCAACAGTTTCACCTAGTCCTTGACCATATATTGCACCTGTTGTTGAAAGCATTTCACGCATACCAGGTCCTCCCTTAGGGCCTTCATATCTAATTATTACTGCATCTCCCGCTTTAATTTCATTTTTTAAAACAGCAGTTAAAGCATCTTCTTCTGAGTCAAAACATTTAGCTTTACCTTTAAAAGTTAAATTTTTCAAACCTGCTATTTTTGATATACATCCATCTGGAGCAAGATTACCCCACAACCCAACGACTGAACTATTTTCACTAATTGGATTATCACATTTATAAACAACATCTTGATTTGTAGGGAAAATTACTTCTTTATGATTTTCAGCTATTGTTTTTCCTGAAACAGTTATGCAGTCTCCGTTTATATAACCACCATCTAATAAAGATTTAATAACAACTGGAACACCTCCTACATCATATAAATCTTTAGCAACGTACTTTCCGCCAGGTTGCATATCTCCGATATAAGGAGTCGAATTATAAATTTCTACAACATCTCTTAATGTAAATTTTAAACCTGCTTCGTTAGCTATCGCAGGAAGATGGAGTGCTGCATTAGTTGAACCTCCAGTAGCTGCAACAACTCTTGCAGCGTTTACTAATGAATCAATAGTTACTATATCCCTTGGTCTTATATTCTTTTCTAATAAATTCATTATAGCTTTACCACTCTTTTCACCATAAGCTTTTCTTTCTTCAGTATTTACTGCTGGAGGCATAGCTGAATTTGTTAAAGCTAAACCAACTGCCTCAGAAATACATGCCATTGTATTTGCTGTAAACTGACCTCCACAGGATCCAGCAGATGGGCAAGCAACTTGTTCAATATCTTTTAAATCTTGATCTGAGATAGTTCCAGCAGCATGTTTTCCAACTGCTTCAAAAACATCAATAACAGTAACATCCTTACCCTTGTATTTTCCTGGTAAGATTGAACCCCCATAAATGAATACAGATGGCACATTTAATCTAACCATAGCCATCATTAAACCTGGCAAAGATTTATCACAGCCAGCAAGTCCAACTATTGCATCATAACAGTGACCTCTTACAGATAATTCAATGGAATCTGCAATAACCTCTCTACTAATAAGAGAGGATTTCATTGCCTCATGGCCCATGGCAATTCCATCTGTTACTGTTATAGTTGTAAATTCTCTTGGAGTTCCTCCAGCATCTTTGACACCTGTCTTCACATGTTGAGCTTGATCCTGAAGAGTAATGTTGCATGGAGCTGATTCATTCCATGTGCTAACAACACCAACAAATGGTTGATAAATTTCATGTTCTTTCAAACCCATAGCATAATAATAAGATCTATGGGGCGCACTTTTAGGCCCTACACTAACATATCTACTAGGTAAATTAGATTTTCTATTTGATCCCTTATCTTCCATTCTATTTGATAGTATTTATTATTTGATCAATTTTTTCAATAGAAGATTTATAAATTTTTGCCTCATTTTTAAATTTATTAATAATTTCTTCTGAAGCTTTACTCATAAAATTATTATTGTTTAATTTGTCATTAACTTTATTAAATTTTTCTTGCTCAACTTGCTTTTTCTTGTTTAATTTTTTTAGTTCTGCTTCTGAATCAATAATACCATCCAAAGGGATTAAAACTGACAATGATGTTAATACAATTAAAGCTGAATTCTTATTTGGCTGAATTTTTTCAAAACTAATATCTTTGGTTTTTAAAAAATTACTTATTTCATTTTTATAGCCAATTAGAAAATTATTAAGTTCTTCATTTTTTGCTTCTATGAAGATATTTATTAATTGTTTATAGGGTATATTTAGTTCTGATCTCAAATTTCTTATAGATGTTATGAATTCAATAAATATTTCGAAGTTTTTTTTAGAATTATTAAAAGAATTATTTGTTGGATAATTTTGAAAAACTTGGTTCATTAAATATGATTTATCGTCAACTAAAGATCTCCATAATTTTTCACTTATAAATGGCATTATGGGATGTATTATCTTTAAAACTTGAATAAATGTCCATCCAGAAACTTTTTTAATTTCTTCAGCAAATTTTTCATTTTCAAAATTTTGTTTAATAATTTCAATGTACCAATCACAATAAGTATGCCATACGAAATGATAAATTTTATTGGCTATTTCATGAAACAAATACTTTTTAGTTAATTGATCAAGTTTAGTGTTCAAATCATTCAATTCTTTTATTATCCATTTGTTTGCATCAAAAATTATTGGATCAATTGATATATCATCTATAAAAATTGAATTATTCAATTGTAAAAATTTTCCAGCATTCCAAATTTTATTTGTGAATGATTTATATCCTTTAACTCTATTTTCAGATAATTTTACATCTCGTCCAGGATTTAATAGTGCTGTTAGTGTAAATCTTAATGTATCAGCGCCATATTTATCTAATAACTCTAAAGGATCAATTATGTTTCCTTTTGATTTAGACATTTTTTGTCCTTTTTCATCACGTATTAAAGGATGAATATAAATATCTTTAAATGGAGTTTCCTTCATAAAATAAGAACCCATCATCATCATCCGTGCAACCCAAAAAAATATGATATCAAAACCAGTAACCAAAACGTTACCAGGATAAAATTTATCTAATTCATACGTTTTATTTGGCCAATCTAAAGTAGAGAATGTCCATAGAGCAGAAGAAAACCAAGTATCTAGAACGTCTTCATCTTGTCTAAGCTCAACATCTTTTCCATAAAATTCCTTTGCTTGATTTTGCGCCCCTTCTAGAGTTTCACTAACAAAATATTTATTATCAGGACCATACCATGCAGGAATTTGATGTCCCCACCATAACTGTCTTGAAATACACCACGGTTGAATATTTTCCATCCAATTATAAAATGTATTTTCCCATTGTTTGGGAATAAATTTAGAACTATTATCTTTAACAGCTGATATTGGATCAACTGATAATTTTTTTGCATCACAAAACCATTGGTCTGTCAGCCATGGCTCAATAACAACACCTGATCTATCACCATATGGTATGACCATTTGCTGTTTTTCTTCTTTAATTAATAAGTTCATTTCATCTAATTTTTTTAAAATTAATTTTCTTGCTTCAAATCGATCTAAATTTTGAAATTCTTGAGGCACATTTGAGTTCAGTTTAGCATTTTCATCAAAAATATTAATAAATTCTAAATCATGTCTCTTTCCTACCTCAAAATCATTAAAGTCATGTGCAGGTGTAATTTTTACAGCCCCAGAACCTTTTTCAGGATCTGCATATTCATCAGCAATGATTGGTATTTTCTTATTTGAAATTGGTAAGTTACAAAATTTACCAATTAGATGTTTATATTTTTCATCATCTGGATGAACGGCAACTGCTGTATCTCCTAACATTGTCTCAGGTCTTGTTGTGGCAACAATGATATGATTATTTTGATCTATAGGATATTTAATATGCCATAAACTTCCTTCAGTATCTCTTTGTTCTACTTCCAGATCAGAAATAGCTGTTAAAAGTTTAGGGTCCCAATTAACCAATCTCTTATCTTTATAAATAATTCCATCATTAAATAAGTTAACAAAAACTTTCTTAACCGCATTAGAAAGTCCTTCATCCATAGTAAATCTTTCTCTAGACCAATCTGCAGAAGCACCAAGTCTTCTTAATTGATTACTTATCTGACCACCCGACTCTTTTTTCCATTCCCATACTTTTTCAATAAACTTTTCTCTACCTAGAGATCGTCGATCTAGGTTTGACTCACTTAATTTTCTTTCAACCACCATCTGAGTAGCTATTCCTGCATGATCTGTCCCTGCTTGCCACAATACTTCCATACCCTTCATTCTATGGTATCTGATTAATATATCTTGAATTGTGAAGGTTAAAGCATGCCCCATATGTAAGCTGCCTGTAACATTAGGTGGTGGCATCATTATAGAATAAGGTTCACCTCCTTTTTGTGGTTTAAAACAATTTGATTGCTCCCATTGCGAATAAAGATTTTTTTCATCTTTTAAAAAATCAAAAAATTTATCAAGCTGCATCGTAACTATTTTGAATCGAAATAATGTTTTAGTAATTTTGGGATTTTTTCATCAAGTATTTTTTCAATTTTATTTTCTACAAGATAGGAAAGTTTTTGGTCTATGATATCATTAATTTCACTATTTATCTCTTCATCTTTTTGCAGTAATTTTATTGTACCATCACTGTTAACCTTTTGATTAAGTATTAAAATATTAGATGAAGAATGTTTATTTGAATCGTTTTTTTCATCTTCAAGTGCTCTTCGTATGACTTCAAGAGATTCATTGATAGAATTTTTTGTATTCATATAGGTATTATAAATGTTTAATTAAATTAATAAAACTCTAATTATAGCTAGGAAGATACTCCTCAAATAATTTAATCAGTGAACCATCTAAAGCTAGTAAATTAAAATAATTAATCAGATAGTTTTTATTTGCATTAAAATATTCAACATTTACGTTTAAAAGATTAGTTTCTGCCTCTATTAGATCAGTGATAGATTTTGTCCCAAGGTTGTATTCCTCTTGAGTACTTTCTAGAAAAGTATTTGCATACTCTATAGTTAATAAAGAGGTATTTAAATTTGATTTACTAACTAAATAGTTTTTATAATAGTTTGATACCTCAATATTTAAACTTTCTTTGAGATCCTCTAACTCAATTTCAGATTGTAAAATTTGAGAATTTATTTTTCTAATGTCTGATTTGTCAATGTTTTGCTGAAATATAGGAATTGTTAAAGTTAACCCTATTGTTGCATTGGTATTTTCACTTCCCGCATCTAATCGTGAACCATCCGAATACTCAGTGGAAGCTGTTATATCTAGGGTTGGTCTATTAGAACCTTTTTCTTTTGAGAGATCAAGTTCTTTAATTTTAATATTATTTTTAGCAATTAAAATATTAAAATTATTCTTATAAACTTCAGAAAGTATGTTATCAAAATTCAAATCCTCTTCTATATTTACATAATCTTCTAAATTAATAGCTTCTTTACCAACAATTGATTTAAATGTTTTTAAACTGACTTTGTAGTTTTGTTCAGCTGAAAAAAGATTTGTTTCAGCAATTGAAAAAGCACTCTCAGCATTTTTCAATTCAGTTATGGTTGCTGATCCCAATTCATATTTTAATTTTACTTCTTCTAAAAATCTTGAAACAGAATCAAAATTTTTTTCGGAAGCTTCTAATGATTTTTCATAATTTATTACAGTTAAATAACCTTCTACAGCTGTTAGCGATAAATCTTGAACTGTTTTGTAAAAGTTTATAACTGCATTTTCGTAAATAATTTTTGATCTTTCTATTTCTAAACTTTTTTCACCGCCATCATACAAATTTTGAGTAATACTAATTTTATATTTATCTGTAAAAGTCTCTGGTGTTGTTGATACACTAGCTGCTGATGTTGTATCACTATTACTATATGTACCAGAAATTGTGCCAGTAACTGTTGGAAGTTTTTTGCCTATAGCTACCTCAATAGTTTCTTTGCTTTCATTCAGTTTTTCAAAAGCAATTTTTACTTTCAAATTATTTGCAATCGTACTTTTTACAGAATCATCAATCGATAGAGCAAATATAGATTTAGAATAAATAAGTAATAACAAAAATATAAATAATCTCATTTAAAATTTAAAATCCTCTTGTTGTTCTTGAATTTGATAACTACACATTACATCAAATAAATACTCAGATGAATACAAATCTTCATTTCTTATAATTTTATAAGCTTTACCCAAATTATCATATATTTTTTTAATATATATTAACCTTCCTCCATTCATTGCTAGTTGATTCTTTAACTTATTAGTTATTTTAAATATAGGTCCATCAATAATAATTAAGTTAAATGGAGCTTTATCAGACAATCCATCTAATAAATTATTATTAAATAAACTAATATTAGTATTATCAGTATTGTTAATATTATGTTCTAATAATTTAAATAGTTCTCTATTTTCTTCTACAACATGAAGTTCTTTACATAGTGAGCTAATTAAAGCAGAAAAGTAGCCCGTTAAGCCACCTATATGCAACACTTTATCATTAGGTAAAATTTTCGAATATTTTATAATTTGAGCTAGGTGTAAATTTTTAAGATATCCTCTTTTCTCAATTATATCTAAATTATTATCTAGGTAACAACTCTTACCTAAGCTGACATCCAAATAATTTTCTTTAGGAGTATTTTCAAATATTTGTAAGATATTTTCTTCATTAATTTTGTTTGGTCTTAACTGATTAACAACCATATTTTTTCTTGCAATTTCAAATGTTTCACTCATTTCTTAAAAGATGCTTTATATAAACCTAATATATAATCAATTATTTAAATTATATTATTAATCTTTAGAATTTTTTTTCATTAATTGACTAGAAATAATATAGTGATAATTGTCATTTTTTTTAGGCTCGGTGGCAGAGTGGTGATGTAGGGGCCTGCAAAGCCTTGCACAGCGGTTCGATTCCGCTCCGAGCCTCCAAATTTTTCTTGTTTTTTAATTTTTTTTTATTATCAACAAAATTGTGTTCCTCGGTAGCTCAGTGGTAGAGCAATCGGCTGTTAACCGATCGGTCGCTGGTTCGAGCCCGGCCCGGGGAGCCATTTTATCTAAGCTTTAACTTCCACTAATTCTTCAAAACGTGTTGTGTAACATGGGGATACGTTTTCTCTTTTCATCTTCCATATTTTTTCTATACCTTCAGAAGCTATCTTTAACGTTGAACTTCCATATCTAGAATTAATATTGTCAATAGTATTCATTATTCTATCCGATGTATCACGGTCATAATCAAGCAATCCTCTAGTTACATTGTGTCTGCTAAGACCGTATAATATAATTCCAGCTTTTTTATAACGAAATCCTGGTCGGTATATTTTTCTAATTCCTTCAAGAGCTCTTTTAACAATCTTTATGCTATTATTTGTTGGAAAAGGTAAGTGTAGTTTTATTGAATTCGAATATTGTTTCTCTCTTCTATTAAAATGATTTGTTAAAACAAAAACACTCATCGACTCAGCCACTAACCCCTCTTCCCTTATCTTCTCTGATACTCTTGATCCATAAGTTGATATTGATTCCTCCAAATTAAATAATTTTTCTATTGGCTGACTAAATGATCTTGAGACACAACAACTTTGTTTATCACTTGGAACTAAATCAAGTTCTAAACACGATACACTATTTAGTTCTAGGTATGTCTTCTCTCCCACTACACCCATATTTTTTCTTATCCATCCTCTGTCCATTTGTGAAAATTGATAAGCATTATAAATATTATATTTTTTCAGGAAAAGAGATAATCTTCTTCCAATGCCCCATACTTCTTCAATGGATGTTAATTCTAATGCTTTTTTTATTTCTATTTTATTTTTTAGTATGCACACACCTTTATATTCTGTTTGTTTTTTTGCTAAATGATTAGCTATTTTTGATAGTGTTTTTGTTGGGCCCACTCCAATACTAACTGGAATACCAACCCACCTCTTAATTGTTTGTCTAATATGTCTGCAATAAGTGTTTAGCTCATAGTTCTCAAAACCATTTAAACCAAGAAATGCTTCATCTATGGAGTAGATTTCTACCTCTGAAGAGAAACTTGATAAAGTCTCCATTACTCTCTGAGAAATATCACCATATAAAGAATAATTAGATGAAAAAACTTTAACATCATTTTTTTCAATAATATTTTTTGCTTTAAAATAAGGTTCACCCATTTTTATCCCTAATTTTTTTGCTTCTTTTGATCGTGCAATGATACAACCATCATTATTGGAAAGTACGACAATTGGTTCTCCTATAAGTTTTGGATTAAATATTCTTTCACATGACGCATAAAAATTATTGCAATCTATCAATGCTATAGATTGATTTACTGAGTTATGATTTCTATTAAGTAGTCTTGTGTATGACATATGTCACTACCCCCCATATAAAACACTCCATTTCCTCTTTAACTTGAATACTAGGATACTCACTATTGGCAGAAATTAAAAATAGTGACTGATCTTTCTTTTTCAGTTTTTTAACTGTTAGATCACCAAAGATAGAGGCTATAACAATATTGTCGTTACGAGGTGTAATACTTCTATCAACAATAAGTAAATCACCTGATAATATGCCTGCATCGGTCATAGAAGGGCCATTAGCTTTAACGATATAGGTTGCTGTTGGACGTTGAACCAAATATTCATTAAGATCAAGTTTGTTTTCCATATAATCAGTAGCTGGAGATGGAAAACCTGCAGATACTGTATCAAGAAAATAAGGTGTTATTTGATCTCCTTTGGATTCAGTTTTAAATATTAAGTTTTCTATTTTTTTAGACATAATATTAGAAAAAATATTTAAATAATTGATAAATAATAATTATATTATTTATAAAATTATTTGTTCTACTTTTGTTCTAATTTATTCAGAATGAAAAAAAAGTCAATATAATATTTTTAAAATACTGTTAAAAAACGCTATGACAAAATTATTCGAGAATGATGCATATCTTAAAGAGTTTAAAGCAAAAATTACAGGTATTGTGAAAGAAGAAAATCGTATTGAGTTAGATAAGACAGCATTTTATGCAAAAAGTGGTGGTCAGCCTGGGGACACAGGTGAAATAGAAGCTGAAAGTATAAAAATACAAGTTTTAGATACTATTAAAGAAAATAATAAAATAATAAATATTGTAGATGATCTCAAAGATCTTGAAGAGAATGCTGACATAATTGGAAAAATAAATTGGGATTTAAGATACAAGCATATGAGAATGCATACTGCACTGCACTTGTTGTGTTCTATAGTCCCTTTAGGAGTAACTGGCGGTCAAATTGGTTATGAAAAAAGTCGATTAGATTTTAATGATCCAGATAAAAAAATAAATAAAGAAGAATTAGAAGAAAAAATAAATTTGTTGGTTGAAGATAATCATACCGTTACTAGTGAAGTAATTGAAAGTAGTATATTGGAAGAAAAACCTGAGCTAATCAGAACTATGTCAGTAAAACCTCCTCAAGTAGATGGTAAAATAAGATTAATTAGAATTGGTGAAATTGATTTACAACCTTGTGGTGGTACACATGTGCAATCAACTAATGAGATTGGTAAAATTCAAATCGGCAAAATAGAAAATAAAGGTAAAATGAATAGAAGAGTTAATTTATTGTTATCTTCATAAATCACTGATGAAGAATCTGACTTAAAAATAACTTTGTACGATCACTCTCTGGATTATTAAAAAACTTATCTGGGCTAGCTTCCTCAACTATTTTACCTTCATCCATAAACACCATTCTATCAGCTACTGTCTTAGCAAAACCCATTTCGTGAGTAACAACAATCATAGTCATTCCACCGTTTGCCAAATCAACCATAACATCTAAAACTTCTTTAATCATTTCAGGATCTAGAGCTGAAGTTGGTTCATCAAAAAGCATAATGTTAGGATTCATTGCAAGAGATCTAGCAATTGCTACTCTTTGTTGTTGACCGCCAGATAATTGACCAGGATACTTGTTGGCTTGTTCAGGAATTTTTACTATTTCTAACTGTCTCATAGCCAGTTCCTCTGCTTCCGCCTTTGGCATTTTTTTGACCCAAATTGGAGCTAGTGTTATATTTTCTTTTACAGATAAATGAGGGAATAAATTAAATTGCTGGAATACCATTCCAACTTCTTTTCTAACATTATCAATATTTTTTAAATTTCCTGTTAACTCAATTCCATCAACAACAATTGAACCTTCTTGGTGCTCTTCCAATCTATTAATACATCTGATCATTGTAGATTTACCAGAACCAGAAGGGCCACAAACTACAATTCTTTCTTTCTTCTTCACTTCAAGATTTACATCTTGTAATACATGAAAATCTCCAAACCACTTGTTAACATTTTTTAATGAAATTATAGATTCTTCACTCATTTTAATCAGCCCCCATATTAATACCTGTTTTTAATTTCTTTTCCAAATACAAACTGTATCTAGACATTCCAAATGTGAATATAAAAAATACCAAACTTACAAAAAAGTAAATTTCATAAGATAAACCTAACCAATTGGTATCCGCTAAAGTACCTCTTCCAATTCCTAATAAATCTAATATTCCTACAATAATCACTAAAGTTGTATCCTTAAATAAACCTATAGATGTGTTGACAATTGGTGGTATAGAAATTCTAATAGCTTGAGGAAGTATTATTAATAAATTCATTCTCCAATAAGACATCCCAAGTGATTTAGCAGCTTCATATTGACCAGGAGGTATTGCCTGTAGCCCCCCTCTTATAACTTCTGCCATATAAGCGGATTGAAATAAAGTAACTGCAACAAGAACTCTTACCAAACCATCCATATCTATTCCTTCTGGTAAAAAAAGAGGAAGCATTACCATTCCAAAGAATAATAAAGTTATAAGAGGAACACCTCTAATAAACTCAATAAACAATGTACACATCATGCTTATAACTGGTAATTTAGATCTTCGGCCTAAAGCCAACATAATTCCAATAGGAAAAGCTAATGCTATTCCAGTACAGCCTAGGACAAGTGTTACTAGAAGACCGCCCCATTTGTTAGTAGAGACTTCAGTAAATCCCAAGCCACCATTAAGTAAAAAATAAGCAATAACTGGAAAAATATATGTAAAATATAAGAAGTACTTTCTATATGGAAGTTTTGCATACAAAAGAGGTAGAAGTGCAAAAGCTAACATAACATACGCTAAATTAACTCTCCAAACTTCAACCTTTGGATAAAATCCATAAATAAATTGATAAAATCTTACATATATAACTGCCCAACAAGCTCCACCATTTTCAGGATCTAAATTTCGTGAACACATTTCTTGGTTAGTAATTTGTTCACCAAGATAATTATATTTAAAGTCAGCTGAAAATATTGTCCAATCTAAAATCCAAGGAATAAACTGATACAAACAATAAATAACAAATAAAGTAATTAATGAGTTTGTCCAATTGAAGAATAAATTAATTCGTAACCAACCAATAATACCTGTTGTTGCTACTGGTGGTTTTCTAACTTCATTCATTTCATTCATTACTTTTCCTTAAATTGTATACTTCTATTATAAATGTTCATAAAGAAAGATATTGTTAGACTAATTGACAAATAAGTTGCCATAACAATTGCCATACATTCAATAGCTTGACCAGTTTGATTTAAACTTATTCCTCCAAAACCGTGAACAAGGTCAGCATATCCGACAGCAATTCCTAAAGAAGAATTTTTAGTTAAGTTTAGATATTGACTTGTTAGCGGAGGTACAATCACTCTGAGAGCTTGAGGAATAATGATTAGTCTCATTATCCATGTTTGTTTTAAGCCTATAGCAGCTGAAGCCTCTCTTTGTCCTTTTGAAACAGACATTATACCTGCTCTAACAATTTCAGAAATGAAGGCTGCAGTGTAAATTGATAAAGCTAAAAACATTGCTATAAATTCAGGTCTAATAACTAAACCGCCTTTAAAGTTAAAACCTTTTAATTCTGGATGCTCAAAAGACAAAGGTGAACCAAGAATAAAAAATAAAATTAATGGAACAATAAATATTAATCCGATTGAACTTGAGAATACTGGGAATTGTTGACCTGTCTTATCTTGTCTTTTTTTTGCCCATCTATTTATTAAGAAACTTGAAATTAAAGCCAATACAATTGCAATTAATACATATGAAAATCCACTTTCAAATATTGGTCTTGGAGAATACAATCCTCTGTTTGAAATATAAAATACATCAAGAACTTGTAATGATTGCTTAACACGAGGAAGTTGAATTAAAATACTATACCATAAAATTATTTGAAGAAGTAATGGTACATTTCTTGAAAATTCAACGTAAATATAAACTAGTCGACTTAATAACCAATTTGAAGATAGTCTTACTATGCCCAATATAAAACCTAAAATTGTTGCAGCTATACAACCTGTAATTGATACCAAAAGAGTATTTAAGACTCCTACAAAATAAACTTTTAAGTGTGTATCAGTTGATTTAAATTCTAAGAAGGGTGAAAAACTTATATCAAAGCCAGCTGGATTTTGAAGAAAACTCCAACCAGTTGCGATATTTCTTTTTTCTAAGTTGTAAGAAGTTGTACTTATTACAAAAAATAACCCTAGGGCAAATAAACCTACAACTAAAGTTTGGAAAAAAATGGATCTAAATTTTTCATCAGAAAAGAAACCTAAGTTAGATCGCATCGCTAGTATATACAAAAAAAATGGGGGGTTTAAAACCCCCCGTTTTAAATTTAATTAAGATTTATCTGAATGGAGGTGCGTATAAAATACCACCTTGAGTCCATAGAGCATTTAAACCTCTTGCAATTTCTAGAGGTGTGTCTGGACCTACGTTTGCTTCGTATGATTCTGAGTAGTTACCAATTTGTTTGATAATTTGGTAAGCCCAATCATTACTTAGCTCAAGCATTTCTCCGTAGTTACCTTCAACACCAAGAAGTCTTAGTACTTCAGGAACATTAGAGCTCATTTGAGCATCAACGTTTTCAGATGTAATACCTAGTTCTTCAGCAATAATCATTGCATTTAAAGACCAACGAACTACGTCACCCCACTGGTGATCACCATGTCTTACAAGTGGACCAAGTGGTTCTTTTGAAATAATTTCTGGTAATACAACCCATTTATCTGGATTAGAAGCAGCAGCTCTTGTTGAAGAAAGACCTGAAGCGTCAGTTGTGTATACATCACATCTTCCAGCAAATAAGTTTTCTTTACCTTCATCATTAGTTTCAATTGGAAGTGCTTCGTAGCTAATTCCATTTAATCTAAAGAAGTCAGCAAGGTTTAACTCTGTAGTAGTACCAGTTTGGATACATACAGTAGCACCATCAAGCTCAGTTGCACTTGATACACCAAGAGCAGATGGAACCATGAAACCTTGTCCATCGTAGAAGTTTACACCTACGAATTCAAAACCAAGATTAACATCACGGCTAATTGTCCAAGTTGTATTTCTCGCTAACATATCAACTTCACCAGAAGCTAATGTTGGGAAACGAGATTTACCTGTAGTAGTAATAAATTCTACTTTTGAACGGTCTCCAAAAACAGCTACAGCAACTGCACGACACATATCAGCATCTAGACCAGCCCATTCACCGCTATCATCTGGAGCAGCAAAACCAGCAAGACCAGTTGTTACTCCACATTTTAGAAAACCTCTATTTTTAACATCATCAAGAGTTCCAGCATGTGCTGAAAAAGCAAACGCTACAACCGCAAAGATAGATAATAGTTTTTTCATATTATTTTCTCCGTTTAAATAATTATTTAAATATCTTTTTTCAAAGATTGCTTCCCTATAACAAATTAATAAGTTAATCCCAATAATAGATTTGTTAAGCTTAAAATTGCCTACTATAATTTGTGTATAAAAATTTTGGCTTATACAATATTTAGTTGTTTATGAAAATAAAAACAAAATTAACCAAAATAGGTAGAAATCCTCTTAAACAAAAAGGGTTTATCAACCCTGGTACTTATAAGGGCTCTACAATGATCTTTAATACATTTAAAGATTACTTAAACGATATTAAAAATTTTGACGATAGAACAACATTTTATGGAATAAATAAAAATCCATTTCATAAGCAGTTAGAAGACAGTATTTCTTTTTTATATAACTGCAATGATACTGTACTATCACCGTCAGGATTGGCCTCTATAGTAATTCCTTTTTTTACCTTTTTAAAATCTGGTGATGAAGTTTTAATAAATGATAGTGTTTATAGTCCTACTAGAACTTTTTGTGAAAACATCCTTAAACAATATAATGTTAAAATAAAATATTTTCATCCAACAAAAAATATTAATAATTTTCAGAAATTAATTAACAGTAAAACAAAGTTAATTTACTTAGAATCACCAGGAACAGCAACTTTTGATATTATTGATATACCTTTAATTACAAAAATTGCAAAAAAAAATAAAATACCAACTGTTATGGATAATACTTGGGCCTCACCTTTATTTTGTAATCCAATTAAATTAGGTATTGATATTATTATAGATGCAGGAACTAAATATATAAACGGACACTCGGATGTATTAATTGGTTTCGTTTCGTCTAATAAAAAATATTCCAAAAAAATAAGAGCATCTTCAAAAACTTTAGGAATATGCCCTGGTTCGGAAGAAGTTTATTTAGCAATTAGAGGATTGCCAACACTTGAAATTCGAATGAGAGAAATTGAAAAAAATGCATTGTTAATGGCAAAATATTTATTAGAACATTATCTTGTATCTGATGTTTTCCATCCGGCATTACCGCATACAAAAAATCATAAAATATGGAAAAGAGATTTCTCTGGTAGCACAGGCTTATTTTCATTTATGCTGAAAAAAAAATACTCAAACAATCAAATTGAAAAATTTTTTAATAAACTCAAAATATTCAAATTGGGATACAGTTGGGGTGGATTTGATAGTCTCATTACCTTTCCTCCATTAGATAAAAGAGAGTTTAAAAATAGAAATACTGGAACTTTAATTAGATTATATTGTGGATTGGAAGACATTGATGATCAAATAAAAGATATTAAAAATGCATTAAAAATTTTAAATTAAATGGATTTATATTTTTATATTTTTGCATCATTGGGAGTTTTTGTATTTGGTTTATCTAAAGGCGGTATTCCAGGACCTATTGCAATGCTAGCAGTGCCAGTTATGTCGTTTGCTATGAGTCCTTTGCAAGCTGCAGGAATATTGTTGCCACTTTTAATAATAATGGATTTTTCAGCAATCTATTTGTATTGGAAAAAATGGATAAACAGTATTTTAAAAATTGTAATCCCAGCATCTATAATTGGTATTTTATTTGGAACTTTAACTTTTGAGTTTACAAACGAAGATCAGATAAGAATAATGGTTGGTGTTATATCAATTATTTTTGTTCTAGTTTCATTTATTCAGAAAAATAATTATTTACTTAAACCAACAAAACTTAAAGGATACTTTTGGTCATCTATTGCTGGATATACAAGTTTTTTAATTCATGCAGGCAATCCACCAATTAATTTTTATATGCTGCCTTTAAAGCTAAATAAAATTTCATTTATTGGAACAATGACCTTAGCATTTATGGTTATAAATCTTGTTAAATTAGTTCCATATTATTTTGTGGGATTATTAGCGCCTTCTAATCTTATGATTTCTTTCTATTTATTGCCACTAGCTTTTATTAGTGTTTTACTTGGGTACTTTCTACAAAAAAGAATTCCAGAAAAATTATTTTTTAATATTGTTTATGTTTTACTTTTTTTGAGTGGGTGTAAGTTAATATATGACGGAATAATTTAATTTACATAAATAATTATATTTTTGTTTTATAATCAGTTCTTTTTGTTTTTCTAAAACCAAAAGGTCCGGGAATAAATAACGTCATTGTGTTTGTATTTGGTTTTAAGTCAACTCTGTGTAGATGATCAGCCGACCTAAAACCAATATATCCAGGAGGTCTCCAAAATTTTCCTTTTTTTGTTGTTTCCCAATAACCACCTTTTAAAATAATTGTTATATAAGGACAAAGATGATTATGAACTCCTTCACCGTGATCATCATCTAACATTTTATGAATCAAAATATTAAATGGAAACCATTTTGGTCTTTTTCTAAATAATAGGTAATATCTTTCCATCCATGGTTTTGCTTTATAAAATTCTGGATGAGACGGCCCTCTATCTAGAACAATTTTCTTTCTTCCAATTTTTTCTAAAAATTTTAATAACACCTATCTTAAACTAGCTTCAATATTACCACCATCAACAGTAATAATATTCCCTGTTGTTTTTTCAAATGATAATTGTGCAAAAAATGCTTCAGCAACATCTTCTGCAGTTACTTGTTTTTGAAGTAAATTATTATTTAAATATTCAGTTGAAGACATATTTCTAGCTTTTGCTCTTTCTTTAATAAACTGATCAGTTAATAAACCACTTTTTATACGATCAGCATTAATTCCATTAACTCGAATATTATATTTTCCAAATTCTAAAGCATATTGTTTCATAGAAAATAACGAACTAGCTTTTGCAATACCATATGGTCCAAAATCTTTACCAGGATTTATAGATTGTTTTGACAAATTAAGAGAGATTGAACCACCAAAACCTTGTGATACCATAATATTTGCAATTTTTTGGACAATATTATGATGACTATAAAAATTAACCTCTAAACTTTTTTCTAAAATATCTTTTTTTACATTTAGCATACTACCTTGAAATGCTGCACCAGAGTTTGCTATTAGAATATCTATACCACCGAATAATTTTAATATCTTGTTTAATGCTTTATTGATTTGAGAATTATTGGTTAAATCACACTCAATACATAGACATTTTTTTTTGATATTGATATCAAGATTTTTAAAGTTTTTATCTAAAAGTATGACTTCAATATTTTCATTTATAAATTTATTTGCAATCGCGCTTCCAATTTTACCAGCCCCACCCGTAATTACTGCAATATTCCCACTAAATTTTTTTGTATTTTGATTATTCAGTTTTGCTCTTTCTAATGGCCAGTATTCCATTTTAAAAATATCTGTGTTGTTAATTGATTTAAATTTTGAAACTAAATTTGCTTTAATTATAACTTTTTTCATTGCATCAAATATGTCGTAAGAAACTTGCATTTCTTTTTTATTAAGACCTATTGATAGAAAACCTATTCCTTCTAAAATAATAATTCTTGGTAAAGGATCAGCAATTTTGGAATTTGTAATATTTTTTTTATATTTTTTAAAATAATTTTTATATTTTTTAATATATGTTTTAATATGATTAGAAATCATTTTGTTAGATGATAAATGTTTGTTGGGTATTATTAATGGTTCAGATTTTATTCTAATAACATGATCAGGCGTAACAGGTCCTTTATTAAATAAATTAAATAAATCTTTTCGATTTGTAAATTTTACATCTTCAATTTTATCATTAAATTTTATTATCCATCTTTTATCTGTAAAGGAATGATATATATTTCTAATACATAATTGAACATCAGCTATATTTATTTTTTTATTATTATTATTATTATTATATTTTATTAATTTTTTTTGCTTGTTTAAAAAATTTTCAGCTAATGTCACAAGCTTAATCATTCTATCATAACTTTGTTTTGCTGAACTTCCAAAAGTGAAAATGCCATGATTTAAAAGTATTAATCCTTCAATTTTATGATTTTTTGAAATTACCATATGACATAATTTAGCAAGTTCAAATCCTGGCATTACGTATGGAACTATTGCAATTTTATCTTTGTAAATTTTATTTAATATCTCTTTTGAATTATCTAGATTGACTAAACTTAAAATCGCATTTGAATGTGTATGATCTACATATTTAAATGGTAAATAAGCATGTAAAAGAGTTTCAATTGATGGATTAGGAGAATTTGAATCAAGTAAGTTTGATCTTAAATAATTAACCATCTTTTCATCACTCATTTTTTTTAAGGATAGAGTTTTAAGTAAAGGATCAAGATACAGACCTGGTAATCCTCTTTCATTTAGGTTTGACATATCCCATCCACTTCCTTTTACAAAAAGTACATCGTTTTCTTTTCCAAATAAATTTTTTTTAATTGATTTTACAGATGTATTGCCTCCTCCATGTAAAACGAGTTCTGGATTATTTCCTAGTAAATGTGTTGAGTATATTCTTAATGCTAAATCTTTGCTAACTTTCTTTAACTGATATTCTTTGATATATTTTTTAGCTAAACTTTCTTTCCATTCATTTTTCATATTAATTTTTTAATCCACCAATAGATTCTTCATTACTATCTATAACTCCTTTTTCTGTAATCAATTTAGTAATATATTTTGCAGGAGTTATATCAAAGGCATAGTTTTTACAATTTGAGCCTTCAGGTATAATTTTAATTTTCTTTCTATTATTGTTTTCGTCAATACCCTCAATAATGGATACTTCGGTTGGATCTCTTTCTTCTATAGGTATTTCTTTTACTCCATTCTTAATATTAAAATCTATACTGGAAATCGGTGCTGCAACGTAAAAGGGAATATCATTATCTTTAGCAGCTAGAGCCTTTAAATACGTGCCAATTTTATTACAAACATCACCATTTAAAGAGGTTCTGTCTGTTCCAGTTATACAAAGATCTATCATGCCATTTTGCATTAAATGACCACCAACGTTGTCTACGATTAATGAATTTTCTATCTTTTCATGCATTAATTCCCAAGCTGTAAGACTGAAACCTTGATTTCTAGGTCTGGTTTCGTCAATCCAAACATGTATGGGGATTTTTTTTTGATTTGCAATAAATATTGGTGCTAAAGCGGTTCCCCAATCAACAGTAGCTAACCACCCAGCATTACAGTGAGTTAAAACATTTACTTTTTTTTGCGTTTTTTTGTAAATATTTTCAATAAGTTTAGAGCCATTTTCGCCAATTGCTTTGCAATTAATTATATCTTGCTCTCTGATCTCATTAGCAATTGAAAGAATTATTTCTTGTAAGCTAGATTTTTCCATATCTTTAATCTCAGTGATAATTTTATCTACTGCCCAGGATAAATTAACTGCTGTGGGTCTTGTTGACTTAAGACTGTCACCTGCTTTTTCTAATTCTGAAAAATTTTTAGTAGTTTTAGATGCTACATACATTCCATATGCAGCAGTGACACCTATTAGGGGTGCGCCCCTAACTTGCATTTCTTTAATAGCAAAACAAAAATCTTCTAGTGTATTTAATTCTACAATCCTTAATTCAAATGGTAAAAGCCTTTGATCTATTATTTTTACAACTTCTTTAGCTTTATCATACCAAATAGTTGTTAAATGTTTATCATTTACTAGCATTAGAATTTTTCTTATATCTTTTTAATATATTGGATAAATTATCCTCTAAGTCTTTATCCCAAAATTCTTTTTTTGTAATTATAGATGTATCTAAAATATTGGATGTTTTATCATTTTCAAAAGATACACCTTCATAGTATTTTGAGCTAAAATTTTTAATAAAATTTTTTGAATTATCAACATTATCATTTAAGGTTTTTATAATCATACTTAAATCTACTTTATCATGATCTGGATGCCAGCAATCATAATCTGTAACCATGGAAATAGAACAATATCTAATTTCCGCTTCTCTTGCTAATTTTGCTTCTGGCATATTTGTCATTCCTATAACATCACAACCCCAATCAATATAAAGATTTGACTCAGCATAAGTTGAAAACTGAGGTCCTTCCATTGCAAGATATGTTCCGCCTAATGAATAATTGATTTTAATATTTTCACATATATTTTTTGATAAATTCATCAAAATCTCACATGTTGGATGAGCCATAGGGACATGAGCAACAATTCCTTTATCAAAAAAACTTTTTTTTCTGTTTATTGTTCTATCTATAAATTGATCAACAATAACAAATGTACCTGGTTTTAAGTTATCTTTTAAAGAACCTACGGCTGAAAGAGATATCAAATCGGTTACACCAACTTGTTTTAAACAATCAATATTGGCACAATAATTAATTGAAGATGGTGACAAAGTATGACCCTCTCCATGACGTGATAAAAAATATACAGTGTTATTATCTATTTTACCCTCAATAATTGGACCTGAGGGATCGCCAAATGAAGATTTAATTTGATGTTCTTTTATATCAGTTAAAAATTCTAGTTTATAAATTCCACTTCCACCAATAAAGCCTAAGACATTCATTATATTGGCCCAATATTTTTTATTATTTTTTTTGTATGTTTTTTTAATTCAATTATTGAAGGCTTTATTATCTCTATTTTATCAAAACTTGATTTTTTTTTGTTATAACTTTTTCTTAAGCTTTTACATGCTGTTATTCTTAATTCGGTGCCTATATTAAATTTAGCTACTTTCGTGTTTCTTGCTATTTTTTTTCTCATATTAGAATTTATACCACTACTACCATGTAAAACTAAAGGTAATTTCGATATTTTTTGAATTTTTAAGATTTTATTATAATCTATTTTTGCTATCTTTGATTGTTGCAAATGTGTATTACCAACTGATATTGCCATAGCATCTACTCCACTCTCTAAACTATATTTTTTTGCTTCCTCAATATCTGTTCCAAAAGATGTATTGCCATTATGATAGCCTACTATACCTACTTCCCCTTCAACTGAAATATTATGTTTATGAGCAATATTTGATATTTTTGAACTAATTTTGATATTTTTATTTAATGGAAGTTTTGATCCATCAAACATTACTGATGTAAAACCAGATTCTATTCCTTCGATACATTCATCATATGAAAATCCATGATCTAAATGACAACAAATAGGCGTTTTAGTTTGTTCAGCAAGATGTCTAAACATTTTTCCCAAAATAGAAACAGGAGTATATTGTCTACAAGAAGGTCCTGCTTGTAAAATAATTGGAATTTTTGTTTCATGTGCAGCCTCTGTGTAAGCAATAGCATCTTCCCAACTAATTACGACTAATCCAGCTACAGAATAATTATTACGATTAGCTTTAGTTAGTAAAGTTTTTAAATTTACTGCTGTCATTTATATTTAGCAATCATATCTTTAATGCCAGGAATAGTTTCAACTTGATATGCATGTTCAGGTTGAAAAAATTGCACAAGAGATCTTTGAGAAAGTCCTCCAAGAATTGTGAAATAATACATCTCATACCCAGGTGCCACAACACAAGGATGATAGCCCGTTCTAATCATGACGGTTGAGCCATCAATTATATGCTCAGCTTTCCCAACTTTATCATCAACTTGCTGAAACATCTGAAAACCAAATCCATTATTAGGTTTAAATCTGTAATTATACGTTTCATCATGTCTAGTTTCATCAGGTAGACGATCTGTATCATGCTTATGGGGTGGAAACCCCGACCAACCTCCCTGCCCAACGGTATAAAGTTCATTACAAAGCAATCTTCCAACTTTATCATGATGCTTAGCGCCTAAAATATGTTTAATTTTTCTATGAGTTTTTGTATCATCAGAGCCGTACTGAACTAAATCAATTTCATTTGCTCGAACAGCAAATGGTTCAAGAGTTTTATGATACTTTGCACCAGCAATAAAAATTTCTGAATTATCTACTGAAGATGTAAATTTAGCTTTTGTATTAGAGGGAACATAAACACCTTCTGGCTCCCCATCCCACACATCAACTGTTCTAGTGCCTAATGAATCAACTTTTATTCCTTCAATTTCTACATTAATTGTTCCAGTAGCAGGTACTATACATGTTTCATAACCAGGGGTTTGATACTCAAAAGATTGATCTTTATTTAATTTTACTATGTTAAAATAATTTAAAGGAACTCTGTTGTCCTCAATATCTACAATTGGCTTGTTCTTATTATCAAATGGTGGAATATGCATATTATTCTCCTTCATTAATTTTATTATATTTCATAAATTTTAAAATTTCATTTAAATTTGGCATTGCTGGCGCACAACCAACTTTTGTCACTACAATAGCTGCTGCTGCTGAACCTATTTCTATAGATTTTTCTAAATCATTATTCTTTAAAATTGATCCAATTAATGACCCCATAAATGCATCACCAGCTCCAGTTGGTTTCAAAGGCTTTACGGGAAATATTCCCTTTTTAATTACTTTGTTCATTGCAAAAGTAATAGAGCCTTTTTCACCTTTTTTATAAATAATTAAGCTTACATTTTTAGCTAATTGTCTAGCATGATCCAAACCATTGTTGTAATCACCGGCTAATATACCAAACTCATCATCATTTCCAATTACACCACTACATTTACTTGCTGCTAAATTATAAACTTCTTTCGCTTTTTTTGATGATTCCCAAGTATATGGTCTATAATCAATGTCCATAATTACAGGAATATTATTTTTATTTGCTATATCTAAAGCATATAAAGTAGCACTTCTCGAAGGCTCAGCTGCTAAAGAAGTACCAGTAATTAATAAACAATCAAAATTTTGTATATTAGCATTTTCAACATCATCTTTATTTAAAAATAAATCAGAAGCTTTATGTCTATAAATAATTGATTGATGATCTTTAACTGTGGTTTCAACAACAGCAAAAGAAATTCTTGATTCATTTTTTTCAAATTCTACTAATTTGTTTTTAACACCATAATGATTTAGTTGATTAATAGCCAATTTACCTAAAGCATCATCAGATACTCTGGTCAGTAAATTACAATTACCTCCAAATAAAGTTAATTGGACACCCATATTTGCAGAAGATCCTCCAAGATGGGTAACAAATGATTTGGCGTTTTCAGTTTTAGTCCCCGGTGGATCAGGATAAATATCAATTCCTGCTCTACCTATGAGTAAAAAATTATTTTTTTGAATTTTCGAAATTAAAAATTCAAACGACATAAAATTATTTATTTTTCATATCAATAAAGTCAGCATCATATTTAAAAGGATCAATTGAATCTATACATCCAATATTTATTGCTGCCCCATTTGGATCACTTCTCCTATGATGATGAGTATAGATGCCACAAATCTTACAAAAAAAATGTTCAGCGATCATTGTGTTAAATTTGTAAGAAGTTAAGTTTTCTTTTCCTTTAAGAATATTTATTGCTTCTTTAGGGACCATACACATTTTAGCGTTTTTTCTTATACAAATAGAGCAGTTACACTGTTTAATGATTTCTAAGTCTGTTAAAACTTCTAATTCAACCGCTCCACAATGACAGTTTAAATTATATTTCATTTTATTTAACTATATTATAATATTTAATATAATTAAAGTTAATAAAATATGAACGAAAGCATGATTCAAGGTCAAATTATACGACCATTTTCACCAGCTATAGGCAAATATAAATTATCAGATGATACAATAACTACACTCAACAATCATATTGATGAAATATTGAAAGATGAAAATAAAATTGATGAATTATATCATGGCAAACAATTAGCAGGTGAAATTAAATTTGAAATTAGATTAACAAAAGAATTTCTTGATCAAAATTTAAAAGATGTTCTTTATAAATTTGTATTTAATTTTGTTAAATCAACACTACAAAAAGAAATTAAGAAATTTGATTTAAAATCTAGTTGGGCTGTTTGTCAATTTGAGAGTGACTATAATCCAATTCATTGGCATGATGGCCATCTGTCAGGAGTAATGTACACAAAAATGCCAAAGGACTTAGGCTCATCGTATAAAGATCAAAATAAGAATGGAAAAATTGCATTTATTCATGGATCAACACAGCTATTAGTTTCATCTGTGTATGATATTAAACCTGAAGTTGGAGATTTATTTATATTTCCAAGTTATATGATGCATACAGTCTATCCGTTCTTTTCTGATGAGGAAAGAAGATCAGTTTCTTTCAATGCATTTATAGATGAGGAAGCAGCAAAATTTTAATATTTGGCGCGCCCGAAATGATTCGAACATTTGACCTACCGCTTAGAAGGCGGTTGCTCTATCCACTGAGCTACGGGCGCATAGTTTGCATTTATCATAGTCTAAAAAATAAAGAAAGAAATTATACTTAATGTGTCCAAGGCTCTTTTCTATTTGTATCAAAATTTGAAGCATAACTTTTTGGTTTAATTTTTCTTTGCTTTGGTTCTTCGACAAAATATTGATAATTATTTTTTTTTGCCCATTCAATAGCTTGTTCTTTCGTGTCAAAAAAAAGTTTAATCTGAGATTTGGTGTCTAATGAACTATTCCACCCCATTAAAGAATCTTTTACTTTTTCTACTTCAGAAATATATTCAGCTAACCATAATTTAGTTTTTTTAAAACCTGATTGCATGGAAGTTTTTGAAGGTTTATAAATTTTTATAGTCATTAAATTGCTGTTTCGAAATATTTATCATTATAATCATTGTAGTATTTTCCACCAGATTTTATATTTTGACAAAGAACTTGAGTCTCACTTAATAATTTAGTTAAAAAGAAATTACCAGTTTCAATTTTAGATTTATAAAAACTTTCATCTTGCTTTTCTAATTTTGCTAATGAGATTTCAATATACTGCAACCAAATATAACCTAGAGAAATCAAAGATGATAAATTTAAAAATTCTACAGCATGAGAATTAATTTCGTTTTCATCATTTAACGATTTAATATATTCAAAAATACTTTTGTAAGAATCATATGCAGGCATAAATAAATCAATATATTTTTTCATACCTTGATTATTATTAATTGTATCCTGATAACTATCTATCATTGTAAAAAATTCATTAAATAATGCACCATTGTCAGTTTGTAATTTTCTTCCTATTAAATCTAAAGCCTGAATACCGTTTGTTCCTTCATAGATAGTTGTAATCCTAGCATCTCTTACTAATTGTTCCATTCCATGATCAGTTATAAAGCCATGGCCTCCATAGATTTGCATAGCTCGATTTGTATTTTCTACAGATTTATCTGAAGCATATGATTTAATAATTGGTGTCATAAGTGCTATAAAATTTTCAGATAATTTCTTATCTTTTTCATCTGAAGAATTTTCAATATTATCAAATTGATTTCCAGCCAATAAAGTTAAACCTCTAACTGCTTCATTAATCGATTTTATATACAATAAGTTTTTTCTTATTTCAGGATGAACAATTATGGGATCAGCAACTTGATTGCTTGAAGATAATTTTCCTTGTAAACGCTCTTTAGAATAATAAAGTGCTGATTGATAAGCAGTTTCTGATAAGCCTAAGCCTTGTATGCCTACAAACAAACGAGCTCCATTCATCATTATAAACATCGCTCTCATTCCTTTATTAAGATCGCCTACTAGCCAGCCCTTAGCTTCATTATAATGCATGACGCAGGTTGGGCTAGCATGAATACCCATCTTCTTCTCTATTGATCCACATTCAACTTTATTTCTTTCAACAAAATCTCCGCTTCCATTTGGTAAAAATTTAGGAACCAAGAATAAACTTATACCTTTTATACCAGGGGGCGCATTTGGTGTTCTTGCTAGTACTAAATGAATAATATTTTCACTTAGATCGTGCTCTCCACATGTGATAAAAATTTTAGTACCTGTAATGCTATAACTTCCATCATCTAATGGTGTTGCCATTGTTTTACTTAATCCAAGATCTGTTCCACATTGAGGTTCAGTTAAATTCATTGTTCCTGTCCACTTACCACTAGTTAAATTTGGCAAATAAGTATGTTTCAAATCTTCATTAGCACTCTTTTCAATTGCATCGATTGCATTTGCTGTAAGACCTGGGTAAAGACCAAATGACATATTTGTAGAACTTATCATTTCATCTAAAATCATATTCATAATATAAGGAAGGTTTTGGCCACCAAATTCTTCTTTTACTTTAAGTCCCTGCCAGCCATTTTCAGAAAAAGTTTTATAAGCTTCTTTAAATCCCTTTGGTGCAGTCACAACTCCATTATTAAATGAACATCCTTCGCTATCTCCACTTTGATTAAGTGGGAGTAAGGTTTCTTCACACAGTTTTGCTGCTTCTTCAATAATAAGCATTAGATCGCTTGTTTCTAAATCTAATTTTTTTAATGTTTCACTTTCCTTAAGATTTAAAAAATCTTCAATTAGAAATTTAAACTCACGTAGCGGTGTTTTATAAATTTGCATGATATTTAATTAATATTTTCTAACACAGTTGCAATACCTTGACCTAAACCTATACATTGTGTCGCTAATCCATACTTTTTATTATTATTTTGCAATAAAGTTGCAACTTTGCCTGTAATCCTTGCTCCAGTAGCGCCTAAAGGGTGACCTAATGCTATTGCTCCACCATGTATATTTACTTTACTTGTGTCCATATTTAACTCTTTAATACATGCTATAGATTGAGAAGCAAATGCCTCATTTAGTTCCACAATATCAATATCGTTAATAGATAAATTAGCTCTTTTAAGAGCTTTTTTGGATGCATTAATTGGACCAAGGCCCATTAATTCTGGAGGACAACCGACTACAGCTGTAGATTTGATACGAGCTAAAATATTTAAATTATTTTTTTTTGCATATTCTTCCTCACAGACAATTACTGCTGATGCACCATCTGTTAATGGTGACGCTGTACCAGCTGTAACTGTTCCATTCTCATCAAAAGCAAGTTTTAATCCATCTAAAATTTCATGAGAGGTGTTAGGTCGAATTCCACCATCTTTATTAATTTTCTCATCTTTATTTGTAATAGAAACTATTTCATTGTCGAACAAATTTGATTCTCTAGCTAAATTAGCTTTAGAATGGCTGCTAATAGCAAAATCTTGTTGTTCTTTTCGAGAAATATTAAATTTTTTTGCAACATTTTCGGCTGTAATACCCATAGACATATATACATTAGGATTATCTTTATTTAATTGAGGATGAGGATCGTATGTTAAACCATTCATAGGTATAAATGTCATACTTTCTACACCACAACATAAAAAAACGTCACCAGAGTTAATTGCAATCGCACCAGTTGCATCATGAATAGCTTGCATTGAAGAGCCGCACCATCTGTTTACTGTCATACCTGCTACATGTTCTGGCATATCTGTCATGAATGAAACAATTTTAGCAATATTATTACCTTGTGCTCCTTCAGGATACGCACATCCAGTAATAATGTCCTCTATGTCATTTTTATTAATTTGTATTTCATTAAGTAATTGATTTATTGTTTGTGATAGAATGTCCTCAGGTCTAATATTAGCCATTTCTCCCTTACGAGCAAAAGTGAAAGGTGATCTTTTGTAACCCACAATAACTGCATTTCTCATTTAAAACTCCATTAAAGAATGTACTTCTATTCCTTTTTCAATTATTTTTTTATCACCATTTAATTCAGGTAAATTTATTATAAAGCCTGCTCCGACAATATTTTTATTTTTGAACTTATTTATTAATTCTACTGCCGCAAGTGCAGTTCCACCTGTTGCTAAAAGATCATCAATAATTAGTAAGTCTTTATGAGCATCTAAAGCATCTGTATGAATATGCATTTCAGTTGATCCATATTCTAAATCGTATGAGACTTTGAAAGTATCAAATGGAAGTTTATGAGGTTTTCTCAACGGAACGAATGCTGCATTTAAAAAATAAGCTATTGCCCCTGCCATAATGAATCCACGAGATTCTATACTTAAAACTGCATCTATTTTTTTATTTTGCCATGGTTTTACCATGTCATCAATGACTTGTTTAAAGTGTCCTGCATTTTGCAACAACGTTGTAATATCTCTAAATTGAATTCCTTTGACAGGATAATCAGCAATTGTTCGTACGTATTCTTTCATTAGTTTTTCTCGATGTCTTTTATATCAAATAAAGTAACAGGTGCAAAATTTGAAGAACAATCGTATGTTTTAGTATAAGGAAATTTTAAAAATGAGCTTGAGATTTGATTGCTTACATCTAATTTTTTTTCAAAGTGGTTTATCATTAATTTATTTGGGTTTGCATGTGGTGCAAGATTACGAATATATTTAATTGTATTTTCAATATTAGTTTTGTTTTCTCTACATAGTAAATAGGTAGCTGTTGCCATTGATCTTGAGACACCACACCAACAATGAATAACGATATCTTCATCATAAGTATATGTAGAAGTAAAATTAGCTATTGAATTTACATGCTCTTTCCCGGGAAGTATTTGTGGTATTTCATCAGTATTCAATCGAAATATTTTATTATTGCTACTAATTTCAATGATATCATCAAATCCTAACTTTAAATGATTTTTTACACCCTTGGGTGTTTCTGGCGCATATCCTGGGTCAATAACTGATATAACATATTTAGGCTGTATGCTTTCGCACACATTCGATAGATCATTAAGAGAACAAACAATTATCATAAAAAAAGGGTGGTATAAACCACCCTTAATAAAAGTAAAATAATTAAACTACTCCGCAGTTGCATCAGCTAATATTGCATTAGCATCTTCATTTAATTGATTTAATGTTGAAATAATATCATCACCATTAATGATTGCTGCATAAGCTTTTTCAACCTCTCCTCTAACTGAATAATAACCAGGCACAGATGGTTCACCTTTTCCGTATTGAACCATTGTTAATGATTTATCATATTGAGGTAATTCAGCTCTTTTTTCAGCAATTAATGGATGATCTGCAGAAGAGGTTCTAACAAAACCGTATCCACTTTCAGTTGACCAAACTGCTGAGTTCTCAGTATTAGAAATATATTTCATCCACTGATATGCTGCAACCATTCTATTAGCATCGCCTGAATTTCCCATAATTAAACCACCGCCATATAAGTTAAGCACTGGTTCACTAGTGGTGTATGATAATGGAGCTACATCCCAATTACCATTATAACCCTCTTCAATGGCTTTCTGAAAATAAGTGATACCAGAAGTAGATCCAGCAGCAAATAAAACAGAACCTTGTCCTAAGTATTGCTGGTCAGTGTATTTACCTCTTGCAACTATTGCACATCCTTTATTAGCCATTCCTTGAATGAATTCCATAGCTTCAATAGCTTTAGGGCCATTGTAAATATACTGACCATTATCATAGTCAAATACATCACCTCCATGAGCAAATACCCATGCTGCAAAGTTACTTGCATCTGTATCTATTTCATATCCATAACTTGGAACATCTTCACCCATCTTACCACTATAATCTTGATTGGTTGCAGCACAGGCTGCTTCTGCAAAATCAGTAGGCGTTTTAGGAACATCTAAACCTAGTTCCTTTAACCAATCTGCATTGAAATAAAGAATCTCTATTGATTTTCCAACTTCATGCAATAGTTTTGGATTACCATCAAAATATGGAGAAAAGCCAACAGTCCAGTTAGCACCCCAATCTTCAATGTCATCTTGAGAAACACCCCATTTTTTACTATTTGCTAAAATATTTTGATCAATTGAAGCGCCAATTAAGTACATATCTGCAGCAGCGTTACCATAACCTCTTGCAACGTCAGCTATATCTTTTGTTCCAGCAGCAGACATCATAGCGGATTGAACTTTCCCATAATGTCCTTTGTGAACAACATTAACTTTTATTCCTGTTTCAGCTTCAAATCTTTCAGCTCTTGCCATCATTGCATCTAATCTTTCATCTGAATATTGTACCCAGAATTCAACAGTTTGACCTGAAGGATCTGCATTTTCAATATCTTCTGCAGTAATTGCGAATGATTGCGAGGAAATAAAAAATAAAGAAGCTAAGAAGAAATTTAAAATATATTTATAAAATTTCATAATCACCCCGTAAAATTATTAAATAATATAGAGGTAAAATTAAAGTTTTGTTACAAAAAATTTACTAATTTATTCTTTTAATCCAAAGTTTGATATACTTTCTATGAATAACTTCTGAGTAAAAAAGTATAATACTAGAATTGGGAAAATTGCAATTAAGCAAGCAGCCATCAATAAATTAAAATTAGGCCCCACTTCTCTAACAAAACTATAGATAGAAACTGTTACAGGATACCAATCATCCCTAGTTAATATAAGTAAAGGCCAAGCAAAACTATTCCACGCTATAATAAAAGTAAATAAAGAGACTGTCACTATAATAGGTTTGCTCATTGGGATTACTACCTTAAGTAAAAAATTTAAATGAGAAGATCCATCAAGTCTTGCAGCATCCCATAATTCATTTGGTATTTTTTTAAAATACTGTCTTAATAAGAAAATTACAAAAATATTTCCCATAAATGGAACTGTTAAACCTTGAAGACTATTCATCCATGAAGGTCCAAATGGCAATGGAATAATTTCCCCCCTAATAATTAATAAATGAGGTAATAATGTAATGATTTCTGGAATCATCAATGAAAGTAACAACATATAGAATATGATATTTTTAAATGGGAATTCTATTTTAGCAAAAGAGTATGCTGCTGGAATACTAGTTAATAAAACACCAATGACTATTATTGAACTTATTATTAAACTATTAAATGTATAACGTTGGAATCTATTAGATGTCCAAACTTCATAATAATTTTCAAACATCAATTTTTTTGGAAATAAATATTGATTTGATGCTTCTCCAGCTGTCATCAATGATGTGGATATCATGTAAAAAAATGGGTAAATTGAAATAATAAAAACTATTAATAAAATTAAATAAGGTATCCTTGTTTCAGCATTAATAATTCTAGTCATAACTTAACCTTTTTCTAAAAATTACATATTGCGATATTGCTAAAATATTTAGAAGTATAAATAAAATTACTCCTTCAGCTGCAGCATAACCATATTTCACCCTACCCCAAAAATGATCAAAAATTTCTATTGTAACAACATCCATTGTATCTCCAGCAGAAGAAGTTTGCATAACAAAAATACTATTGAAAGCTTGAAAGGTATTTATAAAACCAGTCAACATTAGAAAAAATATAATAGGCATTAATAGTGGTATAGTAATCTTAATAAATGTTTGCCATCTACTAGCTCCCTCTGCTTTTGCAGCCTCATATAAATCAGAGGGTATAATTGATAATCCCGCTAGTAAAATTATTGCATAGTAGCCAGTATAAGACCATATTCCATATATGATTGATGACATTAGAGCTAAACTTGGTCCAGCTAGTAGACCTTCTATTTTGATACCAAATAAAACTTCGGTAATAGGTCTTTTATCAAATAACCACATTTGAGGCTCAAAACCAAATATTCCTATTAGTTGATTTAAAAAAGAATTTTCAGCTTTACCAAATATTAAAAAAAATACTGCAGCACCCATTACTGCTGGAGTAATGTAAGGAAATAGTAAAATCATTTGAAAGAATTGTTTACCAGCTAATTTTTGATACAAAGCAAATGCTATTATTAATCCTAATCCAACCTCAAATATTATAGTGAAAAACGAATAATAAAAAGTATAAATAAGAGAGTAAAGATAGTCTTCATCACCTGTTAAAAGCATTTTTTCCCAGTTGATATTAATTAATATTATTCCGATAATTAATATTGCTATAGATAAAAATGCTAAATAGATTTTATTTTTTACTTTATTTTTAAATTCACTCCACAGTCCATAACTCAATATCAACAATAATAATCCTAAAACAAATAACCAAAAAGCTGGTATGTCTCCAAGTATTCTTTGGTAATTCTCAAATCCTAAAAATCTCCCTTTAAAAACTTTCCACTTGTGTACACTCATGTACATTCCAAAAAAAACAGGAAAAATTCCAAATAGACTGATTATTAAAACAGCAGGAAAAATTAATAGATATCCTGTAAGTTTTTCTGAATGATTTAATAAGAATTTATTCATTAATTTTAACAAGATCACCTTTATTTATTTTACCATTATTTAAAGGATCTAAATATATTCCTAAATTTATATGGTTGTATATTTTTTTTAGGTTTAAAGGAATATTAAGATTTATATCAGAAGTTTTGGGCTTAATATTAGTTGCTGAACATCTGGGAATTTCTTTAATAACTTTGAATTTTATATCATTGATTGATAAAACTTTACCTACCAGCTTCCTTTCTTCCCATTTATCTAAATCTTCTACATATATATTTCCTCTAAAACGCTCATGTTCAACTTGATGATTAGATAGGTTTTCAAAGTCTTTAATACTGTTTAAATTTATTAATGATATTGATTTATTTGGCATTGTATCAAAAAAAGGATTCACTCTATCTTTTAATAAATTAATTTTATTTATATTTGGTAAAATATCTGCAAGTTTATTACATAAGATTTCTACTTCATTTTGATTATCAATATCTGTTTTTAAAATTATTTTATTTTCAAATTCTAGTATTAAAAAATTATTTTCTAATAAAAAATTATATTGATTTAATTCAGGATATTTTTTAAGTGATAAAAATTTATATATTTCTCGTTTTAAAGGGTTATTTTTTATTAATTCTATATCTTGAAGTTTAAGATTATTAGTGAAAGCAAATATTCGATCATTTTTTATACCAATATTTTTAATTATCTCTAAGTTATCTACATTATTGAAAGAAAGAGATTTTACAGGTGAAAAATATAGGTTTTTAATTTTCACTTATATTAGCATTTAAGTTTTTTTTAAAAAATACTGATCTAAAAATGAATCTAACCAATTTGATATATTTTTATTATATTTGTAACGATAATAAAGTTGAACAAATATATTTTGAGCACCTTTGACGAATAATTTTTTAGGATTTTTTAATAATACTAAATACAGCCATCTCATATGAAGTTTAAAATTTACTTCTGGATGAAATTGGAGAGCATAACAATTTTGATATTTAAAAGCTTGATTATTAAAAATATCACCCCTTGCTAATAACTCACAGCCTGTAGGAAGAGAAAATCCTTCAGAATGGAATTGAAAAAAAATCTTTTGAGAATTAAAAAGATTTTTTGCATTTTCAGTTGGTTCAATTTTATAAAAACCAATTTCTGAAAGCCCGTCTTTATTAGTTGTTATTTCTGAACCTAAACATTTAGCTAATAACTGCGCGCCAAAACAAATTCCAAGATAAGGAATGTCAGTTTTTATAACTTTGTTTATCCATTCTAATTCTTTATTTATATATTCATCTTCATCGTTTATGCTTCCTGGTGCACCAAATACAACTATAGCTGAGTATTGGTTAATATTTAAAGGAAGTTCTTCACCTAAAGGTGGTCTACATATTTCAGCAACATATCCCCTATCTCTAAATTTATTTCCTACATCTCCTGGAACTGAAGTTTTTTGATGTAATACAAACAAAACTTTATTCATACTAAATTATTAATAATAAATATTTTATAAATATGAAAATATTATTTCATAAAAATTGTAAGTATTTTGTATATTAATTTACAATGATATTTATGTGACAAAATAATCAATATCTAAAATCTTTATGTAAAACATAAGAGTAAAATAACCAAAATTCATCATTACAACAAAACTAATAAGCATATTGATTGATTTAGGGAGTGAATTTCCTAAAAAATCATCCCAAAAAACTTTTTCTAAATATAAAGCTAATTCAAAGTATATAAGTGTAATGATTGCAGCATTAAAAATTATTAAAGAAGTTAATCCATTTATACTCAACAAATAATTAATAAAAATCAATATCAAAGAAGAAAAAGAATAAATAAATAAATTTAATAAGATTTTTTTATTTTTTGAAATTTTTTTAAAAAAAATAATATATCTTGTGTTTAAAAATAACGAAATTAATATCGAGCTAAAAAAAGAAATAATTAATATTTTTGTTATTTGATATTCCATTTATATGTATTTTTTATATAACTAAAAAATATATAAGAAAAATAATAAAATGAAATTTGATAATGAAACTAGTATTATTCAACAAAAAATAGCGAATGGTTATGCTGGAGTTTCACGAAGACTAGCTATTGTAAATGCCCTAAATTTAGAGACTAATGAAACTGTTATCGATATTGGTTGTGGTGGTGGTCATTTAGTCCAAGAAATTTCATTATCTATTGGAGAACAAGGCAAAGTAATAGGAATTGATCCCAGTCAAGATCAGTTAGATGTTGCAAGTGATAAATGTAAAGATCAAAATAATGTGGAACTTATTTGTACTACAGCCGATGAAATCAATATAGAAGATGCTTCATGTGATAAAATTACAGCTACTCAAACATTAGAATATATCGAAGATATAGATACATCCTTAAAAGAAATAAAAAGAATTTCTAAAAATAATTCTAAATTTGTTAATGTCTCAATTCTCTGGGACTATTTTAGATTTTATGGACCGGAAAAAGAAATTAATGATCTCATCCATGAGGCGTTTAGAGCCCATTGTTTTCACCAAATGCTTCCACTTGATTTGAATGGTAAATTAAAAAAACTTGGATATAAAAATATAAGTTCTCAAAATTTATCGTATTTAATTACAAATAGAGATAATAATTCACCAGCAATTTTTTATGAAACTATGTTAAGTAAGTTTGCTTTAAGCCAAGGTGTTTCAGAAGACAAAGTAGATGATTGGAAAAAACAATTAAATAAATCTGAAAAAGTAGGTAATTTCGGATTTACAAGTTTTCCAGTTTTAACTGCGGCATACTTAGGTTAATTTAAAAAATGAAATTAAAAGTTTATTTATCTGGTGAAATTCATACTAATTGGCGAGATGAGATTATAGATAAATGTAAATCTAAGAATTTAGAAATAGAATTTTCAAGCCCGACTACCAATCATGAATTATCAGATGATGTTGGTGTAAAAATACTTGGTGAAGAAGAAAAAAAATTTTGGCACGATAACAAAGGAGCTAAAATAAATGCTATACGAACTAGAAATTCGATTGAAAAAGCAGATATAGTTATAGTGCGTTTTGGTGAGAAATATAAACAATGGAATGCTGCTTTTGATGCAGGATATGCATCAGCCTTGAATAAATCTCTCATAATCATGCATAGTGATGAACATCAACATGCTTTAAAAGAAGTAGATGCAGCAGCACTTGCTGTTACTAAAAACGTTGATGAGATTGTAAATATTTTACAGTATTCTGTTCAAGGATCATTAGAGTTTTAGTTATTTACCAAAAATTCCTAATTTAACACCGTAATCAACTGCAATTCCATAATCAGGATCATCATCACTATCAACTATCAATTGACCTGTTTTTCTTAAAAGGCTGTGACAGTCCTTCGTAAGATGTCTTAACTTTACTTGTTTGCCTAATTTGGAATATCTTTCTGCAATATCCTCAATTGCTTTTAAAGCAGATTGATCAATAACTTTTGAATTTGCAAAATCTATAATTACTAAATTAGGATCTGCGGAAGGTTTAAAAATTTCTAAAAAACTATTAGTGGAACTAAAAAAAAGAGGTCCTTCAATTTCATATACCTTAGCACCTTTTTCTGTTCTTGATTGTCTCTCAATTGCTCTAATTCTTGAAGCAGATTTCCAAGCAAATACTAATGCATTAATAATAACTCCAGCAACTACAGCAACAGCTAAATCTTCTAATACAGTTATTAAAGTAACTAAAACAATTACCAATGCATCCGATCGAGGGACAACAAATAATAATTTTAGTGAATTCCAAGCAAATGTTCCAATTACGACCATAAACATAACCCCTACTAATGATGCTATTGGAATAAGTTCAATTAAATTTGAAGTATAAAGAATAAAAATTAGTAAAAAAATTGCTGCTGATATGCCAGCAATTCTTGTTCTGCCTCCAGATTTCACATTTATCATTGACTGTCCAATCATAGCACAACCACCCATACCTCCAAAAAAGCCTGTGATACCATTAGCGACACCTTGCGCTAAACATTCTTGTCTAGTTCCACCTTTTTTGTTAGTAATTTCTCCTACCAGATTAAGAGTTAACAAGCTTTCAATTAGTCCAATGGCAGCCAAAATAATTGCGTAAGGAAAGATAATGAAAAAAGTATCTAAATTAAGTGGAACTGTTGGAATAGAAAAATTTGGAAGTCCTCCTGCTACACTTGCTAAATCCCCTACTCTTGGAACGGGTAAATCTAAAAGTAAAACTAGAAAAGTAACTAGAAGAATTGCAGCTAATGTAGATGGAATGAATTTAGTAACCCTTGGTAAGTACCATATGATCAACATGGTTAAGAAAACTAATACTAAAGAATATGTAAGCACCTCTCCAGACATCCATGTAAATGTTCCATCAAAATTATATATTTGAAATTGATGCAATTGAGATAAACCAATTACGATAGCTAAACCGTTTACAAAACCTAACATTACAGGTTGAGGAACCATGCGCATAAATTTTCCTAATTTAAAAATACCTGCAAGAAATTGTAAAATTCCCATCAGGATTACAGTGGCAAATAAGTATTGGACTCCATGTTCCGATACTAATGACACCATAACCACAGCTAATGCTCCTGTTGCTCCAGAAATCATTCCAGGTCTTCCACCAAAAATTGCAGTTACTAATCCTACAATAAAAGCAGCATATAATCCTGAAAGTGGAGTTACACCTGCTACAAATGCGAAAGCAATTGCTTCTGGAACAAGTGCTATTGCAACAGTTAATCCAGATAGAATTTCAATTTTAAAAAGTGAAAAGGAAGCTTTTCCCTTTGGAATATATTCGTCCTTATTTAATCCAAGAGAATTTGCAAATTGATTAACTGTTGATTTTATCATTAAGATCTATGTTAATTAAATAGGTAAATTAATTTATAAGTAAACAAAATCTACCAAACAGACTTGTATATATTATAGGCATCAGATTCTTCAATTTTCCGAGGATTATTAACTAATAATCTGGTTTGTTTCATTGCTTCACTAGCCATCAACTTGCAAGCTTCCTCAGGAATTTCTAAATCTCTAAGCCTATAAGGTAAATTAAGTTCCTTACACAATCTTTCTAAACCATCTATAAAATTGTTACACAAAAACTCATCATTTTTACTATTATCTAAATTTTTAAATACGTATGGTGCAAGATTAGCATAATTTTTTTTTGTTTCTTCATTTTTGGAATTGAATTTCATAACACTTGTAAGAACTAAAGAATTTGATAACCCATGAGAGATATTAAATAAACCTCCGATAGGATATGCTAATGCATGAACTGCTGCTACTGGAGAATTTGCAAAAGCTTTACCTGCTAGCATTGATCCAAGTAGCATATTTGATCTTGCATTTATATTATGTCCATCAAATACAGCAGTTTTAATTGATGAGCCAAGAAGCTTGAGTGCTTCTATAGATAACATTTTTGAAACAGGATTATTGTTTGAATTTATAGATGTAAAAGCTTCAATTGCATGAACCATTGCATCTATTCCGGTTGATGCAGTTATAGTAGCGGGTAAATTAGTTGTTAACAATGGATCTAAAATTGCAAGATCAGGTAATATAAATTTAGAAGAAACTCCTTTTTTTTCTTTATCATCCATCGTTATTATTGAAATTGGTGTAACTTCTGATCCAGTTCCTGCTGTTGTAGGAATAAGTACAAGTGGTAGCCTTGGGCCTTTTGCATTATTAACACCCCAGATTGTTTCAATTTGCTGATTTGATCCAAGAAGTAAAGATACAAGCTTTGCAACATCCATAGATGAACCCCCACCAAAACCTAAAACTCCAGTAGATTCAAATTCTCTTGCATCACTAAATGCATTTAATAATGTTTTTTTTGATGGATCAGACTCAACGTCATTAAATATTTTAATATTACAATTTTTTTTAAGTTTTTTAATTGTTGGCTCAATCAAGCCTAGTTCAGTCAGACCTCTATCAGATACTACAAATATATTTTTACCCAATGTATCATTAATCTGACTACAAGAATTAAGAGAAGTTTCATTACCAAAAATTAATCCTGCAGTAGAATAAAAATTAAACATTAAAAATCTAAATAAATTAATACTTTTTATTTGGGTTTAAACCTGTAGGAATTTTTTTACCATCAATAAGAAAATGAGGTGACTTCCCTAGTTCTACCAACTCTGGTCTACCATCTAAATAATTTTTAATATTATTAAGTTTTTCAAAATTATTGATAAATTTTTTTAAATTTGGAAAATTTGAGAAAATATTTTTATCTAATATTAAGCACATTGAAAAATGATGATAAGCATTAAAATCACAGTAAAATGGATCATTGCCTATAAAAAAATTACCTGAACTATTTTGTAAAAGTTTTTCAAAATTATTTAAAGAATTTGGCAAAATATCTTCTAAAAGTTTCTTTTTATTAGAATTATATTTTTCACCAAAAGTCATATTTATAGTTGGATTCAAAGGAGAAAACATTTCATGAGTTGATTCAAAAATAGCATCACAGTACGCTAATTGAAATTCATCGAAAGGTTTTGTGTTTGTTAAATTAGAGAGATATCGAATAATTGTATTGCTTTGCCAAAGATATTTATCTTCATTTATTATTAAAATAGGTAATCTATTAAAAATAATATCCTTTTTAACTTCTGCCCAGCTACTTCCATAATGATCCCATACCATTTTGTATTCATAGGGAATATCTGCGTAATGTAGCATCATCTGGGGAGCTTCACAAAGAGCTCTCATGTTGCCATATATTAGTTTCAAATTCATTTAATTTTTACTAAAGCAAATATGATAATTTTAAAGAAGAAAATTAAATAATGGTCGGGGAGAAAGGATTCGAACCTTCGACCCCCTGGTCCCAAACCAGGTGCGCTACCAGGCTGCGCTACTCCCCGAAAAAAATTTGTTATATTCATAAATAAGCTAAAAACAATTCTTTTGTGTTTGTTTTCTAAAATAAAATTTATTATAATAATTTTAGGGGTGCTTAAATGCTGAGATTTATACCCTTTTAACCTGATCTGGATAATGCCAGCGGAGGAAAAATGAAAACATTATTAATTTTTTTTACTACTTTATTTATCTCTTTCTCAATCTATGCTGAGAAACTAACTATTTATACCTACGACTCTTTTGTTTCAGAATGGGGTCCCGGACCTATCATCGAAAAAATATTTGAAGAAAAATATAATTCAGATGTAGATTTTGTTGCTGTAGACAGTGCTGCTACATTGTTGAATAAAGTTATTTTAGAGGGAGATACTTCTAAGGCAGATATAGTTTTAGGTCTTGATATGAATTTAATTGATTTAGCTGAACAATCTGAGCTTTTTACAACTCATAATATGAATGACATAAACAAATTAATTAATTTACCATTGAAATGGGAAAGTAATAAATTTGTTCCATATAATTATGGATACTTTTCTTTTGTGTATAATGAAGCAAATTTAGAGACACCTCCAAAATCCATGGATGAGTTAATTAATTCTACTAATGCTAGAATTGTAATCCAAGACCCAAGAACCTCTACCCCTGGATTAGGATTATTAACTTGGATGAAAGCTTTATATGGAGATAAAGCTGAAGATGAATGGAAAAAATTAAATAAAAAAATTATTTCCGTTACCAAAGGTTGGACAGATGCCTATTATAATTTTTTTATGGCAGGCGAAGCTGACATGGTATTAAGTTATACTACATCTCCAGCTGCACATATTATGTTTGAAGAAAGGTATGATATTCTTGCTACAACTTTTGAAGAGGGAAATTATATAACAATTGAATTTGCAGGCATTTTAAGTAATTCACAAAATAAAGATTTGGCAAATAAATTTCTTAACTTTATGTTGTCAGAAGAATTTCAATCAGTCATACCATCAACAAATATTATGTACCCTGTAACAAATATAAAAGATTTACCTGAAGCATTTGATAAACTAGATGTTCCTAACTTTATTCAAATGGATCCAAAAGAAATTAATAAGAATAAAGAAAAATGGATTGATGAGTGGCTTAATGCCTCATAAATAAATTGTATTATAAATATAATTATTCAGTATTATTTTTTTTTGGATTAATTATCCTATTACCTTTCATAGGTATTTTTTCAAAAATTAACTTTGATTTAGATAATATTTATAATTTTTTTCAAAATTCATATACACATCGTTTAATCTATTTTTCATTATATCAGGCTTTTCTTTCAGCACTATTAAGTTGTTTTTTAGCTATTCCATTCGCATTAGCATTAAATAGACATAAGAATTTAAAAATTATTAAATTTATCATTTCTCTTTGTGGTTTTTGCTTTGTAATACCAACAATATTAATAGTATTTGCAGTAATTAAACTCTTTGGACATAATGGATTTTATAATTTGTATTTTAATTTGTACGAAAATTTATCAATAGAGACAATTTTTGGAATAAAAGCAATTTTAATTGCTCATATACTCCTAAATACACCATTTGCGACCCGATTATTTTTTCAATCCGTAAATAGTATTCCTTTAAAATATTATGAAATATCTAGTTCTCTAAACATTACTTTTTTTGGTAATCTTCTTAAATTAGAAATACCTTATATAAGGCAAGTTTTTTTTACTGTGTTCTCAATAATATTCTCTCTTTGTTTTTTAAGTTTTGCAATAGTAATGGCATTAGGTGGTGGACCTATGTATTCAACAATTGAAGTGGCAATTTATCAATATGCACTTTTTGAACTAAATTTTAATAAAGCGATTTTACTCAGTTTTTTACAAATTTTTATCTGTTTATTTTTTTTATTTATTGGTTTTTATAAACTAAAAGGTTCAAATTTTTTTGAGATAGATCAAATTAATTTTATTCATCCTCATAAAGAATACAAAGCTATAAAAATTATAGATTTTTTAATAATTGTATTTTTTTCGATATTTCTTTTTTCTCCAATACTTTCTGTAATTTATCATTTTATAAATAATGGTATTTATTTATCTTTAATTAATGAAAAATTTTTAGAATCTTTTTTTAATTCTCTCATTATTTCAATTACTACAGGAATAATTGTTAGCATATCTGGATTTATACTTTCATCTATACTTGTAATAAATTATAAAAATTTGATTTTTCAGCAATCAATTTTTTTAATAAGCTCTTCAATAATAATTATTTCTCCAATTATATTTAGTCTTGGTTATTTTATTGTATTAGGTGAATTAAGATATGTGCAATTTTTTAAATATTTTGTGATAATTTTGATAAATTGTCTTTTCTTATTACCTTTTTCTATATTAATACTTTTTAATAACCTGAAAAATATTTTTTTAAATTTTGAAAATTTTCAGCAAACTTTTCGTATTAGTATAATAAATTATTTTATTATTTTACTACCAATGATTAAGAAAAATATAATTTTTGTTTTTGCATTTTCGACAGTTATTACTTTTGGTGATTTTACAATAATATCATTTTTTAAAGATCAAAACTTTGATACTTTGCCATCTTACTTATATAAATTGATTAGTGTTTATAAATTTAACGAAGCTTCTTTTGTTGCTGGTGTAATTTTAGTACTTAGTATGATTATTTTTTTATTAATTGATAATTTAAATTACCAAGGCAAATCAGCCATTAAAACGTGAAGATAAATACTCGCTACATAGCCAACAAATATAACTGGAGTCCATTTTAAATGTCCAAAAAACGTGTAATACCCTCTTGCTTGTCCCATAAGTGCTACACCTGCAGCTGAACCGATTGACAATAGGCTGCCACCCACCCCTGTTGTTAATGTAACTAATAACCATTGATCAATTGACATTTCCGGTCTCATAGTAATTACAGCAAACATTACTGGTATATTGTCTACGATAGCTGACAGAACACCTACTATAGAATTAGCCATTGTTGGACCAAGTCCAATATATAAGAATTCTGAAACAACAGTTAGGTAACCTATAAACCCTAGGCCACCTACACTTAGAATAACTCCGAAGAAGAATAACAAAGTGTCCCATTCAGCTCTTGAAACTTTTCTAAAGAAATCAAATTTTTCGTCTTCAACAGATGGATCATGTGTAATTTGTAAGTAAAAAGAATATAACCCAAGAAGACCAAGACCAAACATCATACCAAGCATTGGAGGTAAGTGAAGAATATTATGGAAATTTACAGCACTAAAGATTGTTAACAAACCTAAAAAGATAATTACTCGTCCACCTCTTTTCATATATTCTCTATCAGAACTAATTTGTGGTTTTTCATTTGGAATAAAGAAATACATAACTGCTGCAGGTATTATGTAATTAACCACAGAAGGAAAAAATATTTTAAAAAAAGTAAAAAATTCAACTATACCAGCCTGCCATACCATTAACGTTGTTATATCTCCAAATGGACTAAATGCTCCGCCTGCATTAGCTGCAACAACTATATTAATACAACCAATCGAAATAAATTTTGTATTACCTTTACCACAGGCCATGACTACAGAACACATGACTAGTGCAGTTGTTAAGTTATCAGCTATAGGAGATAGGAAAAAAGTAATAATACCTGTGAATATAAATAATTGTCTAAAGCTAAATCCCCTTGATGTTAATTGGTATCTGACTACATCAAAAACTTTTCTTTCTTCTAAAGCATTAATGTAAGTCATAGCAACGAGCAAAAATAGGAAAAGTTCTGCGAATTCTAAGATATTATGTTCTAATGCATACTCAATTTCTTTGGCATATTGCTTATCTGAAGAAAAATGGAATGCTATAATACCCCATATTACAGCAGCTGAAATAATAACTGGTTTAGATTTTCTTAAATGACTAAATTCTTCAGCCATTACAACAGCATATGCAAGAACAAATACAATAAGGCTTAAAATGCCTACATATGATGTTGTTAGATCTATTTCCATAGTTTTAAATTAAAGCCAATCACGTCTTTTTCAATCCCGAAATCATATAGATTATTGTGTATTGCTTCGTCAATAAAAACACTCTTTTTTATACCTTTTGCTTTATCATAAAGCTTAATACTGTGTTCATGTGGTACAATTTCATCCTTTTTGCCACTAATGATAAGTAATGGTGAGGTTATTTTATCAATTTTACTGAAGTTATCGAATTTATCTTTAACTAAATATTTTGTTGGAAATATTTTATATCTTTTTTTTGCAATATCATTGATAGATGTAAATGGGGCTTCTAAAACAATAGATAAAAATTCATACTTTGTGCCCATTTCTACTGCAGCGCCAGATCCGAGTGATTCTCCATAAATCACTAATTCTTTGAATTTAAATTCAGTATTATTTTTAATCCATTTTAATACTGCTTCTGCATCTTTATATAAATTTTTTTCTGTTGGATTTCCTTCATTGCCCCCAAAACCTCTCCAGGAAACTAAAAGTACGCTCCAATTTTTTTCTATATACCTCTGGATTCTGTAGGCTCTATCTCCGATATGAAAAGAATTTCCATGAAAATAAACTAGTAAAGGGAGTGAATCATTCCCTTTATGATACCATGATAACAGCTTTAAGTTATCCTCAGTTTTAATATAAACTGCTTCTGTATCACCCAAGTTATAATCCTTTGGTGCGCCTGGATGACCGGATTTATTAAAAACAATCCGTCTTTGAAAGATATACAAAAGAAAACCTAAAAAAAAATATAGAAAAATTGCAGAAAAAATGTAATTCATTATTTATTATAATATTATGAGAATAGAAAACAAAGTAATTGATCCTCTAAGTCCATATAGCCGTGCACTGAAAAAAATAGAGGAAAGTGGTATTAGACCTACAAAACAAAGAAGAATTTTAGCTAAATTAATTTTTGAAAAAGGTGACAGGCATATATCTGCTGAAAATCTTTTTGATGAAGTAAAAAAAGAAGATAGAAAAATTTCTATGGCTACAATTTACAACACCTTAAAACAATTTACCTCGTTAGGATTAATTAGAGAAATAGTTGTTGACCAAAACAAATCACTCTATTGCAATAATAATAAATCTCATTATCATTTGTACATTGAAGATGAAGGTAAGATACATGATATACCAACAAAAAATATTAATCTTGATATACCTTCTATCCCTGCTTGTCTTTCATTGCATAATATTGATGTTATTGTCAGAGTTAGATCTCTTAAAGAAGACCAAAAAAAGAGTTAATTTATTATGCACAACATAAAGTTGTGGTCTCCAAATAATAAAAATACAAACCTCCATGAGTTTATTAATCAACTAGATAAAAGTTTAAACATAAAAAATTATGCTGACTTACATAATTGGAGCATAAATAATAAAAATGAATTTTGGAGCAACGTATGGGACTACACAAATTTCGTTGGTGAAAAAAAAGGTAAAGTTTTTAAGTCAGCAAATGAATTCACTAAAAATAAATTTTTTGATGAATGTAAAATAAATTATACAGAAAATTGTTTAACAAGAGAAGATGATGATGACTCAATAATATTTTACTCTGAAAAAAAAAATAAAAGAAACTATTCTTGGAGAGAGCTTAGAAGTGCAGTTTTTAAATTTGCGAGTTATTTAAAAAATAACAACATTCAAAAAAATGATAGGATAGCTGCTATACTTCCAAATATACCTGAAACTGTAATTTCATTTTTATCTACAGCACAATTAGGTGCTATTTGGTCATCATGTTCATCAGATTTTGGTAAAAAAGCAATTGTAGATAGATTTAAACAAATTGAACCAAAAGTATTATTATTTTCAGATTATTATTTTTATAACAATAAAAGAGTTGATACGACAAAAGTTATAAAAGATGTAATATATAATATCCCAAGTATAGAAAAAATTATTTTAATACCATATGAATTTAACAAAACGGATTATCAACTAGATTTTGAATACGATAATTTGTACAACATTTTACAACAAGAAATTGAGTATAGTAAATTTGAAAAGTTTAATTTTAATCACCCACTGTATATTCTTTATTCAAGTGGAACTACTGGAGTACCAAAATGTATTGTTCACAGTTCTGGTGGAGCACTAATTCAACACAAAAAAGAACATGTACTTCATTGTGATATTAATGAAAAAGATAGAGTTTTTTATTTTACTACTTGTGGGTGGATGATGTGGAATTGGTTAGTTTCTGCTTTAGCATCAAAAGCAACAATAATTTTATATGATGGATCACCTTTTATTCCTGATAATAAACATCTTTTTGAAATAGTAGAAGAAGAAGGTATTAATTTTTTTGGGACTGGTGCAAAATTTTTAGATACTTTAAAAAATAATAAAATTAATATTAAAGAAAGTTTTAAATTAAATAGTTTAAATACATTAGCCTCTACAGGATCTCCTTTAGTTAATGAAACATTTGAATATGTTTATGAAAACATCAAATCAAATATTCATCTTGAATCTATAAGTGGTGGTACTGATTTAGTTTCGTGTTTTGTTACCGGCAATCCATTAATGGATGTCTATAGTGGAGAAATTCAATGTAAAGCTCTTGGAATGGATGTTGATGTATTTGATGAAAAAGGAAATTCAATTGAAAATCAAAAAGGAGAACTTGTTTGTAAGTCATCTTTTCCATCAATGCCATTATATTTTTGGAACGATCCAGATAATAAAAAATATTTTAACTCTTATTTTAGTAAATATAAAAACATTTGGTATCATGGAGATTATATTGAAAAAACCATAAATGGCGGTTATGTTATTTATGGTCGATCAGATGCAACTCTAAATTCTGGAGGAGTAAGAATAGGTACTGCAGAAATTTATAGAGTAATTGAAAATATTACAGAAGTTCAGGAAGCTGTTGCTGTGGAATATAAATTAAAAAATGATACACAAATTATATTATTTGTTGTCTTGAATAAAAATTTTGAATTTAATGAAAATTTAAGATCTAAAATAATAAATGAAATAAAAATTAATCTTTCTTTCAAGCATATTCCCTCACAAATATATGCTATAAATGAAATACCAAGGACTAGAAGTGGTAAAATAGTTGAAATTTTAATAAAAAAATTAATTAATGGTGAAAGTATTGAAAATGAAGAATCATTGGCTAATCCAGAATGTTTAAAAGAATTTGAATTAGTATATAAAAACTTAAAGAATAATTATGCCAAATAGAGTTATAGTCAGTAAACTAGGTGGTCCAGAAGTTTTAAAATATGAAAACTATGACTTACCTAAAAATGTTGAAGAAAATATGATCAGAATTAACCAAACTTCAATTGGTATTAACTACATAGATACGTATCATAGAACAGGAATATATCCTTTACCTGTAGAAATCCCTTTTTGTTTAGGAGTTGAAGCAGCAGGAGATGTTATAGAAATTGGAGATAATGTATCGAACTTAAAAGTTGGCGATAGAGTTGCGTATTCCTTTAGTCCTCCAATTGGTGCTTATTGTGAAGTTAGAGATTTTGATGCTCGAAGAGTTGTTAAATTACCAGAATATATTTCAAATGATGAAGCTGCTTCAATATTATTGCAGGGAATGACCGTCGAATACCTTTTTGAAAGATTGTATAAATTGCAAAAAAATGAAGTTTTTTTATTTCATGCAGCTGCAGGGGGTGTTGGATTAATTGCTAGTCAATGGGCAAAATCCATAGGAGCTAAAATGATAGGGACTGTTAGTACTGATGAAAAAGCATCATTAGCAAAAAAAAATGGATGTGAATTCACAATTAATTATAAACAAGAGGATGTTCATAGTAATGTTTTACAATTAACAAACAATGAAGGAGTTAATGTTGTTTATGATGGAGTAGGTAAAGATACGTTTGATATATCTTTAAAATGCTTAAAATTTAGAGGACTAATGGTATCTTTTGGACAATCTTCCGGAATGGTAAATGATGTAAATCTTCACAGTACATTTAATCCTAAAAGTTTATATTATACTAGACCAACATTAATGCATTATATTCGTAATTCAGAAGAGCTAGAAGAATGCAGTAACAAATTATTTTCAAAAATAAAAAATAAAGAAATTAAGCCTAATATATTTAAAAAACTTAAATTATCCGAAGCTAGTCAAGCTCATGAGTTAATTCAGTCAAGGAATTCAGTAGGGTCAATAATTCTTTGCCCCTAGATTAGTGGCATCCCCTAGGAGAGTCGAACTCCTCTTTTCAGGATGAAAACCTGATGTCCTAACCGATAGACGAAGGGGACACATGATTGGTATATAGTAGATATTTTGTTTTTTTTCAAATTATTTAATTAATTACTTTTACATCATGAATCAGTATTTGAGGCATATGACTACTTGAGAAATTATCTTTTTTAATAGAACACAAAATATGAAATTTAAATTTATTAAACTTCAGAAGATAATCACCAATAAGAGTATTCACACTGTTGAATGATATACCTTTTAAATTTTCACCTAAATCATTTTTAAAAAAAATTAAAATATGTTTATTTTTTATATTTTTAACCTGATCGATTACTATATCTTTGATTAAAAATTGAGGTTCTTCATTACCTTTACCGTGAGGTTCTAATAATTCTAAATTATCTAAAAAATCTTTATTTATTTGATTTACAGAAATTTCACTGTCATAAAATATTTTTTTTTCAAAAAAATTCTCATCATATGAATCAAATTTTTTAACTAAAAATTTATCTATTTTATCTAATTTTTTTTTATTTATTTTTAAACCTACTGCCATTTTATGACCACCGCCATCTTCTATTAAATCATTAGCCTTAAGTTCAAGAACAATACTACCAATATCAATTTGATCTATAGATCTGCCTGAGCCAGATCCAACATTATTAATAAAAGAAAATACAAATGTTGGCTTATTATAAAGAGCTACTATTTTGCTTGCAACTATACCTAAAACACCTTGGTGCCAATTTTCCTTATAAACAATAATAAATTTTTTATTTTCCTGATCTTTTATTTGCTCAATTGCTTCATTGAAAATATTTTGTTCAATTAATTTTCTTTTTTCATTAATCAAAAATAGTTTTCTAGAAATAATTTCTATTTCAGAGTCATCATTTGATATCAGAAGTTTGGAGGATAAAGAAGAATCATCAATTCTACTTGCAGCATTAATTTGTGGTCCTAAGACAAAACCAATATCTTTAGCTAAAGGTTCATGATTTATATTAGAGTTATCTAATATTTTTGTTATTGATTTATTTTTTCGACTCCTAATGAGCTCCAGACCTTTACTAACAATTGATCTATTGTAATTGTTAATATTAACAATATCACAAATTGTTCCAACAGCAACTAAGTCTAAATATGACATTAAATTTGGTTCTTTTATATTTGGAAATAATTTTATTTCTCTAATTTGCTTTCTTAAACCCATTAAAAAAAGAAATGTTACTGCTACTGCAGCAAAATCTTTATAATCATTGTTTTCATCAAATCTATTTGGATTAATTAAAGAATGAACTTTTGGAAGTTTAAATTCACTTAAATGATGATCTATAACTATAACTTCAATACCATTGTAATTAGGCAAATCAATCGAGTTAAATGCAGATGTACCACAATCAAGTGTAAACAAGAGTGTAATATTTTCATTAAGCATTTCATTCATAAGTCTAATATTTGGACCATAGCCCTCCGATAATCTATTAGGTATTTTACAAATAAGATTATTGGTAAAATTATTTAAAAATTTATATAAAATTGAAGCAGAGGTGGATCCATCAACATCATAATCAGCGATTATTCCTATCTTTTCATTGTTTTTTAAAGCCTCAATACATCTTTCAATTCCTTTTTTCATATCTTTAAGTTCAAAAGGATCTGGAAGATTATTTAAAAGATTAGGATTTATATAGTTATCATAATTTTCTTCAAAGACACCTCTTGAAATTAGAAGTTTTGAAAAAATTTCAGAAATTGATTTTTTTTGTGAAAGAGCTTGAATGTGCTTAAAATCTATTTGCTTTTCTTCCCAAATTTTATCAGATAGTGATTTTTCAATATTCACATTAATTAATTGTCATGAATAGCAAGTACAGTAATTTTTTCTTTAACAAATTCTAAACCTTCAATTTTATTAATTACATTACTTAATTTTTCTTTCTGAATATTATGAGTAGTTATTATAATAGGTATAGGTTTGTCTACTTCTGAATTCTCAGGAAGTTGAAGTATTTTTTTAACAGATATATCAAAATCACTAAAGTAATTAGTAATTGACGAAAGAACTCCAGGTTTGTCTTCTGTCATTATTCTTAGGTAATAACTATTAATTACATTTTCTACTGAATATTTTTCAAAACTTTGTAACTTATCAATTTTAAAACCTAAATTATCAAATTTTTCGTTCTGAGATATATCATATAAATCAGACAAGACAGAGCTGGCAGTTGGCTTCCCCCCTGCTCCTTCACCCTCTAAAAATAAATTTTCTAGATGTATAGTTTCAATATTAATTGCATTAAGAGCATTATCAACACTTGCTAAGGGATTATCTATTGAAACTAATTTTGGTGAAGTAAAGTTTGAAATCTTTCCTTCAATTATGCAAGCTTCAGATATTAATTTTATCTTATACCCTAATTTTTCAGCAAAATTAATATCTTCAATTTTAATATTTGAGATTCCTTCAATATAATTATTATTAAAGTTTAAATTTGATTTAAAACATAGAGTTGATAATATTGTTAACTTGTGCGCCGCATCATATCCTCCAATGTCTAATTTTGATTCCTGATCGGAAGTAAATCCTTTATCTTTAGCAATTTTAAGAACTGCATCAAAGGACAAATTATCTTGTTGCATTTTTGTTAAAATGTAATTTGTAGTTCCATTTAAAATCCCAGAAATTTTATTAATTCTATCTAAACTAATAGAATTTTTTATTGTTTTTATTACTGGTATACCTCCTGCAACTGCAGCTTCATATGATAAAGCTAGTGAATGTGTGTTAGCTAATTTAAATAATTCTTTTCCATGATTAGCTATTAATGCTTTATTTCCTGTTACAACATGTTTTTTATTTTTTAATGCTGTTTCAATAATTTCATAGCTAATTCCTTTTTCTTCACCAATTAATTCAACAATTACATTACAATTATCATCTTTAGACATTTCTCTTGGGTCATCATACCAAGTATAATTTGATATATTAAAATTTCTTTTTTTATTTTTTGTTCTTGCAGATATTCCAATTATGTTGAATTCTACATCTGTTTTATCAAAGAAATAATTTTTATTTTCTTCAATTGTTTCAACTAGTGCTGATCCAACATTTCCCAATCCCGCTATACCAATATTAAGTTTACTCATAACTAAATTTAACTTTTATAATCATTAATACATTTATCTATATCTTTTTTATCAGTATTAGAAATACTACAATAATCTAATAATTCTTCATCAGTTAATTTGGCGTCTTTAAAATCAGGAACATTATCAATATCAGGATATCCACATGAAACAATAAAAAGAAAAAGAAGGGAAACTGTAAAATATTTAATCATACTAAAGATACTGTTTCTTCAATATTTTCTACTATATTAAAGCATTGTACTGCTTGACCAGCTGCACCTTTGATTAGGTTATCTATTGCGCTAACAATGATAATTTTATTCTCACTATGATGATTAAAAATTTTAATTTTACAATAATTAGAATTTTGAATAGAAAAAAAATCAAGGATTTCATCATTATCAATATATTTTATAAAAGGATTTAATTTTTGTAAGTCTTTGAATAAATTTATCACATCAGTTTTTTTAATACTATTATTGAGATTGCAATATATTGTAGAAATCATACCTCTAAAATTAGGAAGAATATGAGGATTAAATGAAAACTTTACTTCATTTTCTGAACTATGTTTATTAAGTTCTTGTTTAATTTCTGCAATATGTCTGTGATTATTTGTATTATAATTGTAAAAATTATAATCATTTTTTGATTTCATTTTATTAAAATCAAATTTTTTTCCTGCTCCACTATAACCTGATTTAGAGTCAATAATTATATTCTCGGTATCAATTAATTTATTTTTTATTAAAGGTATTAATGGCAATAAAACAGAAGTTGGATAACATCCAGGTACCGCTATATTTTTAGAATTTTGTATTAAATCTCTATTTATTTCAGCGAGACCGTAAATAAAATTGTTTAAATGCTCTTTACACTGATGTTCAATGCCATAATTTTCTTTATATATATCAAAATTATCTAATCTAAAGTCAGCTGATAAATCTATAATATTAATTTTATCAAAATATTTTTTTACATACTTATTTGATACTGCATGAGGTAAAGCTAAGAATACATAATCACTATCTTCAGCATTAAAACTATCATTCGGTTTTAAAAGAGGAAGTTGATTATATTCTTTTGTATTATCAATATTATTTAGATAACTCCCATGAATAGTTTCTGATCCTAAAAAATTTATATCTACGAAAGAATGATTTGAAAGAATTTTGACCAACTCCATTCCAACATAGCCTGTTGAGCCTAAAACGGCTACTTTAAACTTATTTTTCATGAAAATTTATCTCTTAGAGAATTGGTAACTTCGTCTGGCTTTAGCTAAACCAGCTTTTTTTCTTTCAACAACTCTTGAATCCCTCGTAAGAAAACCAACTTTTTTGAGAGGTGGTCTATTTGACTGATCGTATAAGCTTAATGCTTTGCTAATACCATGTCTAATAGCGCCGGCTTGACCAGAAAGACCTCCGCCTTTAACTGAAGCCATAATCTCATATGAATTGTCAGCTTTAACTACATCTAAGGGCTGATTAACGATCATTTGCAGTACGGGTCTTGAAAAGTATTTATCTAGGGGTTTGCCATTGATTTTAATTTCTCCGCTACCTCTTTTTAACCATACTCTAGCAATGGAGTTTTTTCGTTTTCCAGTTGCGTAAGCTCTTTCTTTATTATCTAAGATATTTTCAGTTTGATTTTCTTGATTTTCCATAGTTAGATTTTATTCTTAGTATTCATTGATTCTATATCAATGGCTTGAGGGTTTTGAGCTTCATGCTTATGATTTTCATCTCTATATATCTTGCAATTGGATAATTGTTTTTTTCCTAGGGGACCACTAGGTATCATTCTTTTTATTGCAAGTTTGATCATTTCATCAGATTTGTTTTTTTCCTTCATTTTATTAGGAGTTGTCTCTTTTATACCTCCTGGATATCCAGTGTGTCTGTAATATACTTTATTCTCAGCTTTTTTTCCTTTTAGATGAATTTTATCAGAATTGATTATAATCAAATTATCACCACAATCTTGGTTGGGGGTATATTCAGGCTTATTTTTACCTCTTAATATATTTGCAGAAATAACAGCAAGTCTCCCTAAAACTGCATCTTTGGCATCAATTAATACCCACTTTTTCTTAATATCGCTTTTTTTTAAAGAGAATGTTTTCATCGCGTGCCCAAATACATATATTGAAAAATTAAGTCAATAATTTAATAAAAAAAACCCTCTATTAGAGGGTTTTTTTAAAGTTTTATAAATATTTAATTATGCAGTAGCTGAGTCTTTCGCAGCAGCATTCCAGATAATTAAACCGAATAAGATTTTATTAATAAAATCTGCAAGGTTGTAGATCCAGTTTAGGGTATCAGCATCAACTGAACCCATCATTAAACCAAATACATATCCTAGAGGATAAATTGCCCAACCAACTAATACAATTAATCTCATTGCATTAAATGCAGAAGTTACTGATTCTTTAGTTGTAGCAGCTTGACTTGCTTCACCTCGGAAAATTTCCCAAATGATTACAGCCCAACCGATCATACCAATGATGAAACCAAGTAATACTGAAATATGACCTGCTTCTCCAAGGTAACCACCAACTATCATTACAAGTGTACCAATGAGCAATCTATAGAAAGCGCCACTAGATACAGCTGCGCCGGCAGCAACTAGAATTAAAAAGAATTCAACCATTTGAAGTGGAACAGTTAAGATCCAATCAATATATCTATATACTGTTGGTGACTCACCTGTAGCAACCCAAAAGTCTCTCATATACATGTAGTGTACAGCAGCAATAAAAGTAATTAGCCCTGCAACAACCATTGAAGTTCTCCATTTTGAAGAAACTCTCATACCTTCATAAAAGAAGAAAATAGTAGATGCCCACATTCCAATTGATACAATCCAGAATGTAATACCTACAAAATCACCTTCACCTAAGAAAGTATCGGCAGCAAATGCTGGAACAGCAATAAAAGCTATTGTAGCAGCAATGATACCTAATAGACTAGTCTTATTTAACATAAAAACTCCTTATAGTTTGTTTCCTTACTAATAAGATGTGCTTCATATATTTTAATTGACGGACAAATAAAACATTAAAAATAACTTTTTTTTTCTTATTTTTTGTATAAATAATTTAAATAAGTTATTGAAATATATGTATTTTTTTTTTGTAAACTAATTATCAGTATTGTTTTTCAACAATAATCTCATTTTATTAAGAATCTGTTCTATTTTTTTAACATTATATTGATGTTGATTATCTGATCTATTTTGATCTTTGTTAATAGGAATTTTGTTATTAGAGGTTAATATTTTATCTGCCAGTTTTATTGAGTAATTATGATTATCTCCATCATAAAGTATATTTTTAAGTTTTTGTAGCTTTCTAATATTTTCTTTATTGAAGTATCTGGTCCCCCCTTTACTTTTAGTAGATATTCCCTCAACTCTATATTTCCTTGTTTTAGGATCTAATGAATCCCAATATCTGATTTTGTGCTCTTCAATTTGAAGCATTTTTGAAACTTCTGATATATTTAAATATTTTTTATTTATCATTAGTTTTGTTATTAACATATTTCAATAAAACTTTACTTGCTTTAAAGGTTATAACATTTCTACTAGGGATATTATATTCTACTTTTGTTTTAGGATTTCTACCAATTCTACTATTTTTTTTATTAAGAATAAAAGTTCCAAAATTATGAATTTTTACTTTTTTATCTGATTGAAGACCTTCAATCACAATTTCAATTATATCATTAACTATATCTAAGCATAATTTTTTATTAAAACCAAAATCAGCCTGAATTGCTTCAGCTATTTCATCTCTTGAAATATTTTGTTTATTATTCATACATTTTTAATAGATTGAATTATTTTTTTATTTAGGTCATTAGTAATAAAATTATGACATTGGTTCAATGCATAACTAAAAGCTATTGGATTTGCATTTCCATGACTTTTTACAGATATACCGTTCAAACCTATAAGCGTTGCACCATTATAAATATCAGGATTAACTTGATTTTTTAAAATATTTAAATCTTTTTCTATCAATTTATAAGAAATTTTATTTTTTAGAGATTTGGAAAAAATATCCTTTAAATTTGAAGTTATAAAATTTGATATACCCTCTGCTGATTTAAGGACAATATTTCCTGTATAGCCATCAGAAATAATTATATCACAATTCCCTGATGTAATTTTATTGGGCTCAATAAAACCAATATAGTATTCTTTTAGAAAGCTAGATTGTATTAAATCAGCAGCCTCTTGCAGAAACTCTAAACCTTTATTATTTTCTGTACCAATATTTAAAATGCCTATTTTTGGTTTAGTATTTTTATTAATGATTGAATAATAACAAAAACCCATCAAGGCAAATTGCAATAAATTAGAACCACTAACGGTAACGTTTGCACCCAAATCTAACATGAGTGAAAAATTTTTTTTATTTGGCACTAAAGAGCAAATTGCCGGCCTATCTATACCCTCAATCATTCCCATATGAAGTCTAGAAAGAATCATTATAGCAGCTGTACTCCCAGAGGAAACAAAACCAGAATTTGGTATGTTTTTTGAAAATTCCAATGCTTTAAATATACTGCTATTTTTTTTCGATCTAAGAATGGTATTAACATTATCTTCATCAGAAATAATATCTAAAGTATTTATAACTTCATAATCATATAATTTTATATTATTTTTTTTAATTGTTTGATTTATTAATTCTTGATCTCCAAAGAAAACAATTTTGGTATCTTTTTCTTTTTCAATAAATATTTCTGCACCCTTCAAAACTTTGAATGGACTATTTTCGCCCCCCATTGCATCTATGGCAATTACTACTTGCCTATCAGACATTATATTAGTTATTTTCTTTAGTTTTCTTTTTTAAAATTTTTCGACCATTATACATACCTGTCGAAAGATCAATTTTGTGAGGTAGTCTTGGTTCACCAGAATCTTTGTCTAAAATAAAATTAATTTTTTTTAGAGAATCATGGGATCTTCTCATATTTCTTTTTGAAACACTTGTTTTTCTTTTAGGTACAGCCATTTTTTCCAAATATTGGTTTTTAAAATTTATTCAAGAAAAATCTTAACTAATTTGTGATAAATTTTAATAAATTATATTTAAGAATTTATAAAATTGATAAATTTTTCATTAAATTTTCTAGAAACATTATTATAGTCATCATTTTCAAATAAATTAGTTATTTTAAGATAGTCTATGAAATGTTTATTTTTATAGAGATCATTATCTTCTGGAAATTTGCTTATTCTGAAGTAAAATTTCTTAACGTAAGATTTTACATATTTTCCTATTGACATATCTCCAATACCTTTTTCTCTTAAAGACTCATCTAGATCAGAAATGAACAACGATATAAGTTCATCATTAACTTTAATAAATTTTTTTTTATTATCTTTTAATAAATTAATACGAATAAACATAATTAAAAAAATTGAAACAATTTCAAACGAAGTTTTATAATTTTTTACTTTAAAAAAGTTGTTACTTTTTAAAAAAATATTACTTTCAAATAAAATTTTTTTATATTGTTCTTTTGCAATACTTTGCTCTTTATTTTCTTTTTTTTTAAAGTATTGTAATATCATTTAATGTGTAAATTTATATTTTATATAATTATTTTTTTAACTTTGGCAAATTGTTCTAATAAAGTAATTTATTCTGGAAAAATTTTGAATCAAGAGCAATTAGAAGATATAAATTTTGTGAATAAAGAAGGGTTAGTAAGTAAATTAGGTCAACCAAGTTATGTTGATACTATTGAAAACAAATATTTTTATTTTTCTGAAAAAAGTGAAAAAAAATCAATCTTTAATAAAGAAGTAAAATACAGTTATGTTTTTGTATTTAAGATAGACAAGAATGATGAAATAATAGAAACAAAAGTTTTCAATACAGAAGAAGTAAAAAATGTAAGTTTCTCAAATGACAAAACTTCTAATGAAATAATTAAAAGAGGATTGCTGGAAAGAATATTTGGAGGAGTTGGCACTCAGCAAGAGTTGCCAACTTCTCCTTAATTTTTATAATGATATTGCAGCAAGAAGTAAAAGAGCAACAATATTTGTTATTTTAATCATTGGATTAACTGCAGGACCAGCTGTATCTTTGTAAGGATCGCCAACAGTATCACCTGTTACGGCTGCCTTATGGGCTTCACTACCTTTACCTCCGTGGTTACCATCTTCAATATATTTTTTTGCATTATCCCATGCGCCACCACCTGCAGTCATACTTATAGCAACAAATAAACCTGTTATAATTACACCAAGTAATAGTGCTCCTAAACATGATAAAGCTGCTGCTTGACCTGCTATAAATAATATAACGAAATAGACGACAATAGGTGATAATACAGGTAACATTGATGGTACAATCATCTCTTTAATTGCTGACTTAGTAAGTATATCAACACACGTTCCATATTCTGGCTTACCCTTACCTTCCATAATACCAGGAATTTCTTTAAACTGTCTTCTTACTTCTAAAACTACTGAGCCAGCTGCTCTTCCAACTGCCGTCATACTCAGAGCACCAAATAAGAAAGGTAATAGTCCTCCTAATAATAAACCAACAACTACGTAAGGATTTGATAAATCAAAAGAAACTTCTATTCCATACAGAGGACTTGCTGGATCTTTAGCAAAATGATCAAGATCCTCTGTATAAGCTGCAAATAAAACTAACGCACCTAATCCAGCTGATCCTATTGCATAACCCTTAGTAACAGCTTTAGTTGTATTACCAACTGCATCAAGTGCATCAGTTGTCTTTCTTACATTCTCATCTAAGTTTGACATTTCAGCTATACCACCAGCATTATCTGTTACAGGCCCGTATGCATCTAGCGCAACAACCATACCAGCTAAAGCTAACATAGTTGTAACAGCAATAGCTATGCCAAATAAACCAGCTAGTGAATAGGTGGATATAATACCAGCAACAATAATTAAAGCTGGAAGTGCTGTTGCTTCTAAACTTATTGCGAGTCCTTGAATTACATTTGTTCCGTGGCCTGTAGTTGAAGATTGAGCAATACTTTGAACAGGTCTATAATTAGTACCTGTATAATATTCTGTTACCCATATGATTAAGCCTGTTATAATAAGACCTAGTAAACCACAGATAAAAAGTGACATTCCACTGAATTGTGTAGATGTACCCTCAACAACTAAGATGCTATTTAAGCCAACTATATAATCAGTTACAAAATATAATAATATTGCTGATAAAATAGCTGAAACGGCAAAACCTCTGTAAAGAGCTGCCATAATATTATTATTTTTTCCAAGCTTAACAAAATAAGTGCCAATTATACTAGTTAAAGCACAAACTCCTGCAATAGCTAAAGGAAAAATCATCATTGTATAGGAATTTTCTATAAAAAAAATAGATGCTAAAACCATTGTTGCCACAACTGTAACAACGTAAGTTTCAAAGAGATCTGCAGCCATACCTGCACAATCACCAACGTTATCGCCAACGTTGTCTGCAATAACAGCAGGATTTCGTGGGTCATCTTCTGGGATACCTGCTTCTACTTTACCAACTAAATCTGCACCTACATCAGCGCCTTTGGTAAAAATACCACCTCCTAGTCTTGCAAATATTGAAATTAAAGAAGCACCAAATCCTAAAGAGACTAAAGGAGCAACAATCTCTCTACCGGGGAATGAACCAGAGTTGTGCAAAACAAAATAAAAAACTGCGATAGAAAGTAGTGCAAATCCTGCAACAAGCATTCCAGTTACAGCACCTGCTTTAAATGATACTGATAAGCCATCAGCTAAGCTATTACTTGCAGCATGTGTTGTGCGAACATTAGATCTAACTGATATATTCATTCCAACATAACCCGCAGCACCAGAAAAAAAAGCACCAATTAAAAAACCAATTCCTGATGCTAAATCAAAAACAATCCATATGAGTGCAAAAATAACAACACCCACTATCGCGATTGTCATGTACTGTCTGTTTAAATAAGCTCTAGCTCCCTCTTGAATTGCGCCAGCAATTTCTTGCATTTTATCATTTCCAGAACCAAGTGATAAAATTTGCCTAGATGTAACTAGACCATATAATACGGCTGCTAGACCGCATAAAACAATTAATACCTGCAGTGTTGTCATTGAAAACTCCTTAAAATTTTGGGTGATATGTCAGAAACTATAAAAAAAATCAAGTTTTTAGGAGAAATGATCAAATTTCTTCATGTTCTTCATATCTAAATGTGAATCGAAATAAATTCCTTTTTCATTAATAATTTTCCCCACACACGAAATTTTAACATTATTTTTATTGGCAATGTTAAAAATTTTATTTCTATTTTTTTGACTAGATATGATTATCAACCCATAATCATCTCCAGCATTTAATAGGTCTTCTAATCTAAAATTATTTTTATTATTGAGAATTATTTTTGTTTTAACACTTAATGGAATTGTATTTACATTAATTAATGCACCATATTTATCATTTAACATATCAGTTAAATCTCCAATTAGACCATCAGAAATATCTTTCATTGAATTAACATGATTTGCAATCAATGGTCCAAGTTTACAAGGTATTGGATATAAATATTTTTTAATAAAATATTGATTCAAATTTATATTTGATGAAATTTTTTTTTTTAAAATTTCTAAACCAATTTTTGACTCACCTATATTGCCAGTTATTAAAATATCATCATATAAATTAAATTTATTTTGAAATATTTCTAATTTCTTTTTTATAGATCCAAAAAAAGTTGAAGAAACAATAAGTTTATTTGATTTTGATAAATCACCACCCAAAAGATAAAACCCATATTTATTTTGAATTTTTTTTAATTGATTTGAAAATGAATTTAACCAATTTTCATTAATATAATTTGGTAAATGCAAATTCAAAAGATAGGAATGGGGCACTGCTCCCATAGCAAAAATGTCAGATAAATTAACAGTTGTAATTTTCTGGGCTATTGACTTAGGATCATCATTAGAGAAAAAATCTATATCTTCAGAAATATGATCAGTCGTAACGGTTAGTTTATAATTTTTACTGATTAAGTCTAAATATGCTCCATCATTTTCAAAATTAAATGTTCCCTTATTTTTAAAATTTAATTTTTTTAAATATCTATTAATTATTAATTTTTCAGATAAACTATTTTTTGTTGATTTCATCTTTATCTATATATTTTTGAATTATAGCATTAATTAATTTAGTTTCTTTTTGTGACACAAGACTTTTACTAATATTCAAATAGTCATTAAGAACAATTTTAAATTTATTTTTATCTGTAATTTTTAATTCAGTAATAATTGCAAATATTAGTGATTTTAAAATATTATCCCATTTTTCAAATCTACGATTAATATCAATAAAACCATTTAAATCCTCAGTGATATTTTTTTTATGAATATTATTTTTAAGACTAGAAAAAAGTTTATTTAAAAAATTTTTATTAAATTTAAGCTTAAATTCTTTTTTTTCATCAATTATCGCAATATTAGTATCATAAAAATGCTTTTGAAAATCTTCGATACTTTCTAAAGAATCTGTACCTATGAATTCATTCTGAAAAATATATTGCACAAATGCAAGTCTTGTTTGTGACTTGATGTAATTTTGCATTTTTTATTTTAGTAACTCTATGCAAGCTAATGCAGCTTCTTGACCTTTATTTTTTTGATTAACATCACTTCTTATTATTGCTTGTTCTAAATCATAACATGTTAAGATACCAAAACCAATTGGAACATTAAACTCAACAGATAGATCCATAATTTTTCTAGAAGTTTCATTAGCAATAACTTCGAAATGATATGTGTCACCTTTAATGATACATCCTAAAGAAATAAATCCTTTAAAATTGTCTATATTTTTTTTTATTAAATAGGGAATTTCAAAACAACCTGGTGCATTAATAATTTCATACTCATAACCATTTTCTTTAAGCGTTTTGCTTGCACCCAATTCAAGGTTTTTCGAAATTTCTTTATAATAATTTGCAGAAACTATTAGAATTTTATTATTCATATTTTTCTCTGATCAACTATTTCAATATTAAATCCATCCAAGGCAATAATTCTTTTCTTAGTATTTGTTAATAGTATAATTTTATTTATTTGAAGTAATGATAAAATCTGAGCACCTACACCATATTCTCTTAATTCTAATTTATTTTTTGATCTTTTTCTTTTATTAAAAGTTTTGAGTATATTTGGTGACATGTCACTATTTATTAAAACTATAGCTCCTGATCCATTCTTCTCTATAAGCTGAAAGGCAGACTTAATTTCACTTCCAAAAATATTTTTTTCTTCAAATATATCCTTTGTAACATCTAATCTGTGCATTCTCACAATCACTGGTTGCTTTACATCACTTAAATTTTTTACTAAAGCGTAATGCTTTTCACCTGAAATAGTATTTTGAAATACTTTTAGAGTAAATTGTGACCCCATCTCACTTTCAAATGGCCTTTCAGAGATCTGTTCGACAATTTTAGTTTTTTTAAGTCTAAACTTAATTAAATCACTAACCGTTCCTACTTTCAAATTATGTAATTTTGCAAACTTGATAATTTCTGGTAATCTCGCCATAGATCCATCTTCGCTCATAATTTCACAAATAACGCCAGAAGGATTTAAATTTGCAAGTTTTGAAATATCAACTGCTGCCTCTGTATGACCAGCACGTACTAAAACACCCCCATCCCAAGACATAAGAGGGAAAACGTGTCCAGGATAAACAAGATCATTCTTGTTTCTATTATTATTTACAGCTACTGATATTGTATGAGCTCTATCAGCTGCAGATATTCCTGTTGTCACTCCTTCTTTTGCTTCAATCGAAACAGTAAAAGCAGTTAAATCATTTTTTATATTACTTGGATTCATTAAGGGAAGTTCCAATTCTTCTATTCTATCCCTAGTTAATGCTAAACAAATTAATCCCCTTCCATGCTTTGCCATAAAATTAATAGTTTGAGGGCTAGCATATTGAGCTGGAATGATTAAATCACCTTCATTTTCTCTATCGGGATCATCGACAAGAATATACATTTTGCCATTTTTTGCATCTTCTATAATCTCTTCAATAGAAGACAAATTTTCTTCAAAGTTATCTTTATTCATTGTTAAAAATGAAACGAGCAAGATAATCAAATTCAATGTTTACTTGATCACTTTTATTCAAAAATTTTAAGTTAGTATTATGAAATGTATGGTCTATGATTGAAATCATAAAGGAATTATTTTCTACTTTTGCTACTGTTAAAGAGATACCATTTATTGAAATAGATCCTTTTTCTACTATAAATTTATTGTTTTTATTAAATTTTTTTTCAAAATGATATTCCCAACTATTTTCAAGTTCTAAAATTTCAATAACAGTAGTTGTAGTATCAACATGACCATATACAAAGTGACCACTGATTTCATCACCTATCTTTAGGGATTTTTCCAAGTTAATTTTTTCATTTTTTAAAATGGAGTTAGAGAGATTTGTTCTTTTTAAAGTTTCCTCTCCTATATTCACTTCAAAGCTAAATAATTTGTTATCTTTTTGAGTAATATTTTTTGCTGTAAGACAGACTCCATTACAAGAAATTGAAGAACCTTCCTTACAATTACTTAAATCAAGATTTGTAGATATTTGGTAAAGCCCCTCATCTTTGGTTTTTATTTTTCCTAAATCTTGAATAATACCTGTAAACATTAATTCACCTGATAGTTTGTATATATGTCGTCTTTGAATTTTTTTCTTTCATTTAAAGATAAATTTAGTTGACTAAGTTTTTTTCCAACAATTGCTGGTTTTCCATGTTTTCCTATAATAATTTTGGATTTAAATAAATGAATTTCGTCAACTAAATTATTATTTAATAATTCCGCAAAAAAAATACCTCCTGCTTCAACTAATAAATCAGATATTTTTAATGAGTATATTTTGCTAAAAATATTTTTTAAATTTAGTTTTTTGTTTTTATTTAATTTACAAAGAATAATTTCACATCCTAATTTAATTAAATTTTCAGATTTTTTATTTTTTTTAGAAGTAAAGATAATAATTCTTTTTTTAGATATATCTTTTAATATTTTTGATTTCATTGGTATTTTTAGATTATTATCAATTATTATAATTGGAATATGTTGCTCTAAAGTTTTTTTTAATCTTATAGTTAATCTTGGATCATCTTTTATTACAGTTTTTGAAGTAGTTAAAATAGCTTGACTCTTTGATCTCAACTTATGCGCATATTCTCTACTCAATTTATTAGATATCCATTTACTTTTATAATCATGCCATGCAATTTTTTCATCTGTAGAAGTTGCAATTTTGACTTTTGTGAATGGTTTTTTCTTTAAAACACTTTTAAAAAAAAATTTATTTAAATTATATGTTCTATTCTTTTCTAAACCTACATTTACAATTACATTATTTTTTTTTAACTTTTTAATACTTTTATAATTAGTTCTAACATCTGGATCAGCTGCAGATATAAATATTTCTTTAATTCCTGATCTTAATATTTGATCTGTGCATGATCCATCTTTTGAACTATGAAAACATGGTTCTAAAGTAACATACATTGAAGCTCCTTTAGCTTTATGACCAGCTTTAGCTAGAGCTATTTCTTCGGCATGAGGCCTTCCAGATTTATTCGTTACAGCTTTAGAAATTATTTTTGAATTTTTTGCAATTACACAGCCCACAATAGGGTTGGGGAAAGTTTGTCCAAATTTTTTTTTAGCAATATCATGCGCTAAATTAATCATCTTTACATTTTGTTGAGACACTAAAAATTATTTATCTTCTAAATTACCTAAGAAATCTTCAAAATCTTTTGCTTCTCTAAAATTTTTGTAAACAGATGCAAATCTGACGTATGCTACCTGATCTAAATGCATTAAAGCTTCCATAATGTACTGACCGATAATATTAGATTTTATATCAGTTTCACCTGAATTTTCTAATTTTCTTACAATAGCATTGACAATTTTTTCAATTTTTTCATTATCAACATTTCTTTTTCTTAAAGCTAAAGAAAGAGATCTATACATTTTATCTCTATCAAAATTTTCTTTTTGACCGTTACTTTTCATTACGACCAAATCCCTTAACTGAATTCTCTCAAAAGTTGTAAATCTTGAGCCACAAGCATCACAAACTCTTCTTCTTCTTATAGCTGTATTATCTTCTGTAGGTCTTGAGTCTTTTACTTGTGTATCTTCATTACTACAGAAGGGGCATCTCATTTAAAATGCCTCACTATAAATTGGATATTTTTTGCAAAGCTCAATCACATCTTTTCTTGTTTTATTAAAAACTACATTTCTCTCATTTTCTTCAAGTAAAAGACTATCCAAGATATCAGCAATCATATTTCCAACTTGTTCAAAATCTTTCTGATTAAAACCTCTGGTCGTAGCAGCTGCAGTTCCAAATCTAAGTCCACTAGTTATTTTTGGTGGATTAGGATCATATGGAATTGCATTTTTGTTACATGCCAATCCAACTTCTTCTAAAATTTTTTCAGCTTTATCACCAGTTAAACCTTTTGGCGTCAAATCTAACCAAACTATATGTGAATCTGTGCCTCCTGTAACAATTCTAAATCCTCTATCAACTAAAGTTTTTGCCATAACTTTAGCACTAGCAATAACATTTTTAATATATTCTTCGAATTCAGGTTTAAGTGCTTCACCAAAGCAAACAGCTCTAGCTGCAATTACATGCATTAATGGACCACCTTGTAATCCAGGAAAAACAGCAGAATTAATTTTTTTATATAAATCTTCATGATTAGTTAAAATCATTGCACTTCTTGCACCTCTTAAAGTTTTATGCGTTGTTGAAGTTACTACATGTGCATGCTCAATAGGATTTGGATATTGTTTACCAGCAACCAGACCAGAGTAGTGAGCCATATCAACTAAAAAATATGCTCCTACTTTATCAGCTATTTCTCTAAACTTTTTCCAATCTATTGTTCTTGGATAAGCGGAGGCTCCCGCAATTATCATTTTTGGTTTATGCTCTAATGCTAATGCTTCAACTTCATCATAATCGATTAAATCTTTATCATTGCCATCTTTTTTTACACCGTATTGAACAGCATTAAACCATTTACCAGATAAATTAGGTTTTGCTCCATGGGTTAAGTGACCTCCAGATGCAAGTGACATACCTAAAATAGTATCATGCGGTTGAAGTAAAGCTAAAAAAACTGCTTGGTTTGCCTGCGCTCCACTATGTGGTTGTAAGTTTGCAAATTTACAATTGAAAAGTTTTTTAACTCTTTCTAAAGCAATTTCTTCTGCTTGATCTACGAATTCACATCCACCATAATATCGTTTACCAGGATACCCTTCTGCATATTTATTTGTCATAACAGAGCCTTGAGCATTTAGAATTGATCTTGATGCAATGTTTTCAGATGCAATCAACTCTATTTGGTTTTGCTGTCTTTCTAATTCACGGCTTAATGTTCCGTAAACTTCTGGGTCTGCTTCTTTAATTCCTTTAGTAAACAAATCTGAAATCATAATTTTTTAATCCTTCTTTTATGTCGTCCTGACTCAAACTTTGTAGAAAGAAAAGCCTGAACACTTTTTTTTGCCTCGCTAGTATTTATAAATCTTCCTGGTAAAACAAGTACATTAGCATCATTGTGCTTTCTTATCAATCTTGCTATTTTTGAATTATTAGCAAGACCAGCCCTTATTCCTTTTTTTCTATTAGCTGCAATACTCATACCAACACCAGTTCCACAAATTAGAATACCAACGTTTTTCTTATTCTTAAGAACCTCTCTAGTTAATTTGTGTGCAAAATCAGGATAGTCAACACTCTCATCTGTCTTTGTTCCTAAATCATTAATTTTTGGAAAATTCTTTAGCAATTTGGTTTTGAGGTCAAATCCAGCATGGTCTGAGGCAATGAATATATTCTTATTTTGCATAATAATTTAAGTGGTTATTTACATTAAAATAGTGATATTGGCTAATATTGTATGAAAGAAAATAATTGGTTTGACCCATTTTATATCCAAAGTCATTTAAGTGAAGAAGAAAGTATTATTCAGAAAAATGTCAGAGATTTTTGTAATAATGAACTCAAACCTACAGTAGTTGAAAGAAATAGAAAAAATCAATTTGATCAAAGTCTCTATCCAAAGTTTGGATCACTTGGAGTTTTAGGGCAAACAGTTAAAACACACGGTGGTTCTGGTACATCAAATTTAGCATATGGACTTGTAGCATATGAATTTGAAAAAATAGATAGCAGCTATAGATCTTCAATATCTGTTCAATCTTCCCTGGTGATAAATCCAATTAATGAATTTGGATCACAAGAACAAAAAGATAAATATCTTCCTCAATTAATTAAAGGAGAAAAAATTGGTTGCTTTGGTTTAACAGAAAGTGAAGCTGGTTCTGATCCTGCTTCAATGAAAACTTCATTTAAAAAAACTAAAGATGGATATATTTTAAATGGATCTAAAAACTGGATTACGAATGCACCAATTGCTGACATATTTATTATTTGGGCAATTGAAGAAAACAAAGATCACAAAAGTATCAAAGGTTTTATAATTGAAAAAAATACTGAAGGATTAAATACTTCAACAATAGAAAATAAAACCAGTTTAAAAATCAGTCCAACTGGGCAAGTAATTTTAAATAATGTTTTTGTTCCTAATAATTTGTGTTTAGAAAATACCCAAGGTTGGAAATCAGTTTTTAGTTGTCTTAATAAAGCAAGATTTGGAATTAGCTGGGGTGTTTTAGGTTCAGCATCTGAATGTTGGTTGATTGCAAAAGACTATGTAGAAAATAGAATAATGTTTAAAAAACCTTTAGCGTCAAATCAATTAATTCAAAAAAAATTATCTGAGATGCAAATTGAGATAAATCTAGGATTGGCATCATGTATATTAAGCTCTAAAGCTTTAGATGAGGGAAAAGATATTATTAATGCAATTAGTATTTTAAAAAAAAATAACTGTAAAAAATCTTTAGACATAGTTAGAAATGCGCGTGATATGCTTGGGGCAAATGGCTTATTAGAAGAATATCATATCATGAGACATTTGGTTAATTTAGAAACTGTTAAAACTTACGAAGGCGCAGAGGATATTCATTCACTTATTTTAGGAAAAAATCAGACCGGAATATCTAGTTTTTAGAATAATTAAGAATTTAAAAGGTTTGAATTAATAGATTTTGTTAATATTTAATACCATTAGAAATTGATACAAATACGATTTTTGTATAAGTCTCAGACATAAATTCATATTATCTCGGGAGGACATATGAAAAAAAATTTAAAAAGACGTGAGTTTCTAAAGAAAGCAGGTGTAGCAGGTGCTGCTGCAGTTGGTGCTTCTACTTTAGCAGCTCCAGCAATAGCTGGCGGTCATCAAGAGTGGATCATTTGTAGTGCTTTTGGTAAAGCAGGATTACTTGGTCAAGCAATTCAAGCTTTTGGTGATAATATTAATAGATACTCTGATAAGCTAAAAATTAAAGTTTATCACTCTGGTGAACTTGTTCCAGGACTTGAATCACTTGATGCTGTTAGGTCTGGCGCAGCTCAAGCATCTTATGGTGCACCATACTATTGGACTAACGTATCTGATGCAATTGAGTTTGTTGCGACATGTCCATTTGGAATGAATGCAATGGAACAAAATGCATGGTGTTACTACGGTGGTGGTATTGAAGAAGCTGATAAAATTTATAACGCACTTGGATTAAAGTTTTTACCAATGGGTAATACTGGTAACCAAATGGGAGGTTGGTTTAACAAAGAAATTAATACGCCTGCTGATTACCAAGGTTTAAAAATGAGAATGCCTGGATTGGGTGGCAGAACTATTGAAAAACTTGGTGCTACACCAGTATTATTAGCTGGACCAGATGTATTACCATCTCTATCTTCGGGTGCAGTAGATGCTGCTGAATGGATTTGTCCTGCTGCTGATTTAGGTGCGGGTCTTTATCAAGCGGCAAAATACTATTATGGACCAGGTTGGCATGAGCCTTCAACTCTATTAGATTTATCAATTGATTTAAAAGCATGGGAATCTCTTGATGACGATACTAGAGCTTTAGTTGATGATTTAACTAAGTCATTTAACATGACAGTATTTAGTCGTTTCCAAGCAATAAATGGACCAGCTTTGCAAAAACTAATCAATGAACATAATGTTGAGCTTAGAACATTTCCAGATGAAGTATTAATTGCACTTGGAAATGCAGCAGGTGAAGTAGTTTCTGAAAGAGGTTCTATTAATGCTGAAACTAAAGCTATAGCAAATCATTTATTAGGTTTTAGAAAAGTAATTAAAGAATGGTTTACTAAAGGTGAACAACAGTTCTCTAGAATAAGAGATTTACCTTTTAAATATCCTGATTCTGTTTAAAAATTATTTAAAAGAGGACTTTTTCTTAAAAGTCCTCTTTAATTTATAAGTCTTGGTAACCAAGTTGCAATTTGAGGAAATACAAAAACAAGAGCTATAGATATCAATTGAATAAATATATAAGGTATTACACCTTTATAAATATTAATAGTTTTAACTTCTTTCGCTGCAACTCCTCTTAAGAAGAATAGTGAAAATCCAAATGGTGGTGTTAAAAAACTAGTTTGAAGATTTAATGATATTAATATTCCTAACCAAAGTGGATCAGCTCCATTTGCAATTAAACCTGGTCCAACTAAAGGAATAACAACAAAAATAATTTCAATATAATCTAGAAAAAAACCAAGTAGAAAAATTGTAATCATTACAATAAATAAAGCTCCGTATTCACCACCAGGCATGTTTGTTAGAAAGTTACTAATCATAGCATCACCTTCAAATCCCCTGAAGACAAGCGAGAACATTGAAGCACCTAATAAAATTATAAATACAAATGAACTCATTTTGGCAGTTGTAATTGCTGCTTCAGAAACATTTTTAAAACTTAAATCTCTTCTAAAGAAAGCTAATAATGCGGCACCAGCTGCACCGACAGATGCTGACTCCGTCGGAGTCGCTACTCCTAGGAATATAGAACCTAAAACTGCTAAAATTAAAAAGATAGGAGGAATAACTTCAAATAATGCGTTTTTATAAATTAATGATTTAGGTTTATTAATTTTAGATATTGGTAAATCATTTGGTCTCAATCTAGCAACTATTAAAATATAAATAATAAACATAGCAACTAAAATTAAACCAGGAATTAATGCTCCAGCAAATAAATCTATTGCTGTAACTGGTAATGGCGCAAGATCTCCAGTCATTAAACCGGCCTCCTCATTCGCTCCTTGCAACATTTCAGCTAATAATATTAAAACAATAGAAGGAGGAATTATTTGCCCTAACGTACCAGAAGCACAAATTGTGCCTGTTGCAATTTTTTCATCATACCCTGCCTTAAGCATAGTTGGCAATGCCAACATACCCATTGTAACAACAGTGGCACCAACAATACCAGTTGAGGCAGCCAATAGCATGCCAACTAAAACTACACCAATACCTAAACCACCTCTTACCGATCCAAACAGATCACCAATAGATACTAATAACTTTGCTGCAATATTAGTTTTTTCTAACATTACACCCATAAATATAAATAAGGGAACAGCCACTAAGGCTTCATTAATCATAATCCCATAAATTCTTTGAGGAAAAAAGAATAACATTCTAAAATTAAAAATATCAAGTAAGTCACCTATGAATGCAAATATCAGTGCGGAACCAGCAAGAGTAAAAGCAACAGGAAAACCAAATAATAAAAACAACAAAGTTGTTACAAACATAATTATTGCTAATATTTCAGGTGTCATTTTTGATAAATTATTATGAAATTATTGATTAATTTAGATAGTGCTTGAATAAAAAGTAAGAAAGCAAAAATCAAGATTGCTGCTTTTAATAAAAACAACATGGGTAAACCTCCAGCTTCTCTAGATACTTCGTTTATTTGAAAAGATTTATAAACAAAAGGAAAACTATATGACCAAATTATATATAAAAAAGGCATCAATAAAAAAATATTACCAACTAAATCAACAATTGCCTTATAAACTTTTGACGAACTTCTATAGATAATATCAATTCTTACGTGAGCATCATTCAAATATGTAAAACCTGCACCTGCCATGAAAATATAAGCATGCATCCAAACATATGTTTCTTGCAACCAAATAAAGCTTATCCCAAATAAATATCTTAAAAAAACAACTATAAAAACATTTACTGTCATTAAAACTACAAGGAATGCACATAGATAGCCCGTATATCTATTAATGCTGTCAAAGAGATTGGCGATTTTTTTCATCTTGTGATTAAAATATATTAGTAAACTTAAATATATTTAAATAAACAAAATTAGCCATCAAATTTCTGATTTTTATTGAAAAACTTAGGAACTTTTTTTCCAGCCTGAGCTCTCTTTCCAATCCAAAACTCAACATCATCCAATTTTCTATTTTTAGAACCAGTACTCCATTCTAAACCATCTTCAATAGTTAATTGAGTGACATCCGATAAAAAATCATCTTTCTTGATTTTAATTAATTGAACTCCTCCACCCTTTTGTAATTTTGGCAAAGCATCTATTTCAAAAATTAGCATTTTT
>CACJWQ010000005.1 GCA_902597015.1 uncultured Alphaproteobacteria bacterium | reverse complement strand
ATTCCCTACAATATACGAGGGTGTGGGAGTAGCTGAAGATGCGCCAACTGATACTATGCATATTCCTGCGGGTGCAAAAAATGTTGAGGATGCAAAAAAATTCTTAGCATTCATGTCAAATGCAGGTGCAGCTGGTGAATGGGCAAAAATTGCAGGTATGTTAAGTCCTAACAAAAATGCTCCAAAACCTGAAAATAGATTTTCAATAATGGGTGCAAAAATGCTTGCAGCTGCTGATGATATTGCTCAATTCTGGGATAGAGATTCAAATCCAGATATGGCAAGTGCAGCAATGGAAGGTTTCCAAGAGTTTATGGTTAAACCTGACCGTGAAGATAAAATTAGAGCTCGACTAGAAAAAGAAAGAGCTAGAATTCACGGAGCATTATAAAATAAATATTAAATAGAGGTGTAACTTTACACCTCTATTTTTCTACTATTTAAATTTAATATTATAAAATTAATAGAAAGAGATATTACAATTAAATGACATTCTGGGAACGTAATCAATTAAAATTAGCCCCCTTTCTTTTTCTTGCACCAGCAATATTTATTTTTTTAGTTTATGTAATTTATCCTATTTTTGATTCTATATGGGTCAGTTTTCATGAATGGAATGGAATGGATAAGGATGGAGTAAGAGGTACGGGAAAACCTAACTGGGAGTTTGTTGGTTTTAAAAATTATATAACTTTATTCACTGATGATGATGAATTTTACGTATCTCTTTTTAATAATATAAAATGGTTAGTTTTTAGTTTACTAGCAATTCCAATTGGTTTGGCACTAGCTCTTTTCGTTAATCAAAAAATTTTAGGTATAAGATATATTAAATCATTATTTTATTTTCCTTTTGTAATAAATGCTGTTGTTATAGGAGTTATATTTACTTGGTTTTATAATCCTAAATATGGAGCTCTAGCATATGTCTTAAGTTTTTTTGGTTTAGATCCAATACCTTTTTTAGCAGATGAAAATTTAGCAACCTATGGAATTATTATAGCATCATTTTTTCCTGGGATAGCTTACACAATGATATTGTATATTACTGGTTTGACTGGAGTGAGTCGTGAAATGATTGAAGCTGGAAGAATAGATGGAGCTTCTGGATTTACAATGTTATGGCACGTTGTATTACCACAATTAAGAGCAGCAACTCTAATTGCTATTGTTGTAACATTAGTTGGTGCACTTAGAGCATTTGATTTAATTGCTGTTATGACAGCTGGAGGCCCTTGGGGTAGTTCAGAAGTTTTAGCGTATAAGATGTATCAAGAGGCATTATTTAATTACAGAATGGGATATGGTGCAGCTATAGCTACAATCCTTTTTTTAATAATGGATATTTATATTGCATGGTTCTTATATCGTTTATTTAAAAATGAAAGGTCAGAAAAATAATGTTTCCAACTCCAATTCAAAATTATTCTTTAAAAATTAATATTGGATACAGAGTTATACTTGTAATTACTCTTCTAATTTGGTTATTACCATTAATTGCTGTTATGCTTACTTCTATTAGAACTTTTGAAGATGTTCTTGCAGGTAATTACTGGACTTTTCCAAAAGAAACAGCATTCCTTTCTAATTATGCTGAAGTATTCGCAGATGGAAAAATGGCAGGTTTTTTCCTTAATAGTCTTATTATTACAATTCCAACAGTAATAGGAACATTATTTTTAAGTTCTCTTGCAGGATATTCGCTTGCTATGCATCGATTCAAATTAAACTTGTTGGTATTTGCAATGTTTATAGCAGGAAATTTTGTTCCATATCAAATACTCATGATACCCGTTCGAAATATATCTATTGAATTAGGTATGTATAATAGTCATTTGGGTTTAATTATTTTCCATATTGCTTTTCAAACAGGTTTTTGTACCTTCTTTTTAAGAAATTTTATTAAAGAATTACCTTTTGAACTTATTGAAGCTGCAAGAGCTGATGGGGCTACAGAGTGGACAATTTATAGGAAAATAATTATTCCTTTAACAATACCTGCACTTGCAGCACTAGGTGTATTAGAATTTACTTTTATTTGGAATGATTATTTTTGGGCGTTAATTCTAACACAAGGAGATACTGTTAAACCAATAACTGTTGGGCTAGATGTATTAAGAGGTCAATGGACAACTGCATGGAATTTAGTTTCAGCAGGATCAGTAGTAGCAGCATTACCTCCTGTAGTTATGTTCTTTATTCTGCAAAGACAATTTATTCAAGGATTAACATTTGGAGCAGTAAAAGGATAATTTATATAAAAGGGATTGTCATAATGCATAAATCTATAAGATATCACCTTTTTTTATTTGATTAAAATTAAACAATAAAAGAATTAATAAATATAAAAGTATAAAAACTAAGAAAAAATAATTCATATTTATATTTATAATATTTCCAATTAAATTTGGCCCAAGAAAACTACCTATATTTTCACTTATATAGTGACCAGCTATTCCAAAAACAATTACTCCTCCTTCAAGTTGTTTACCAACAATATTAAATGTGATTAAAAAAACTGTCCCAATTGTATAATAATAGAAAGCAACACAAATCACATAGATATAAAAGTCGTTAATTGAATAAAGTATGATCAAGTTTATTAAGTTAATAAAACAAAATAAATTAAAAATTATAGTTTTATTATAATTGTCAACTAATTTACCCATAAATGGGTAAAAAAATAATGCTATTGCTCCAGCAAAAAAATTAATTCCTCCAATTTGCTTGTCACTATAATTTTCTTCTAAAAGATAAGATGGAAATAAAGAACTAAATCCCGCATCACAGGCACCAAATAAAATTACACATATAAGTAAATATTTAATTTTACTTAAAACATTTCTAGATAATTTTATACTTAGGTTTTCAATGGCAATTTTACTGATAGACAAACGAAATACATAAATTGGAATAAAATGCATAAGAAAAAATAAAACAGCTATGTAATAGGTAAGATAATTTATACCATTGATTGCAATAAATAAACTTCCAGTAATTGCACCGAACCCTGCAGATGACCAAAATAAAGATATGTAAAAACCAGATGATTTTTTAAATTTTGAACTGATATATGATTCTAGGGTAAGTGAATTTATAGCACTTGTTACACCCATAACAAATTGCATTAAAGCTACAAGGAAAGTATTTTGATCAAATAAAAAAACTAATGAAAATATAAATTGAATTAATGAGCCATATAAAATAGTTGAAATCAAATTTAATTTTTTTCTTATTAAATTATGTAATGATGATCCAATAATAACTCCTATCCCCCAGAATGATAAAGATAAACCTATATAACGTTCTTCATATCCTTTTATTTTTAAATCAATTGCAAAACATGTTGCTAAATAACTATGTGACAAAGCATATAAAAAAATTAGACAAGAAAATTTTAAAATTTCTTTCACTGTTTAGTTGAATTAATTATTATTATGTTTAATAGAGTTCACATATGTCATTAATTTCACTTCGACAACTATTAGATCATGCTGCTGAAAATAATTATGGAGTTCCTGCATTTAATGTAAATAATTTAGAGGCAATAAGAGCTATAATGGAAGGTGCAAAAGAATTAAACAGTCCTGTAATTCTCCAAGCTTCTGGAGCTGCAAGAAAATATGCTGGTCCAATTTTTGTAAAAAAATTAGTTGAGGCGGCAATGGATGAGTTTTCAGAAATTCCGACCGTTTTACATCAAGATCATGGTGGTTCTCCATCCGATTGCAAAAATTGCATAGAACTTGGTTTTACATCTGTAATGATGGATGGATCCTTAATGGATGATCAAAAAACACCTTCAGATTTTAATTATAATGTAAGAGTTACAAAAGAAACAACTGATATGGCTCATGCATTAGGAGTTTCAGTTGAAGGGGAGATAGGCTGTTTAGGCTCTTTAGAAACTGGAACAGGTGAAAAAGAAGATGGTGTTGGTGCTGAAGGTAAACTTGATCATGATCAACTATTAACTGATCCAGATGAAGCTTCAGATTTCGTTAAAGCTACAAATGTTGATGCATTAGCTATTGCTATTGGTACAAGCCACGGTGCTTATAAATTTTCTAGACCACCAACTGGAGATATTTTAGCAATAGATAGAATAAAAGAAATACATTCAAGACTTCCAAACACACATCTAGTTATGCATGGCTCATCTTCGGTTCCACAAGATTTAATAAAAACTATTAATGAATATGGTGGAAAAATTAAAGAGACATACGGTGTACCAGTTTCTGAAATTCAAGTAGGCATAAAACATGGCGTAAGAAAAGTTAACGTTGATACTGATTTAAGATTAGCTGCAACTGCTGCAGTAAGAAAATACTTCCATGAGAATCCTTCACAATTTGATCCTCGTAAATATTTATTACTTTCTAAGGATGCTATGAAAGAAGTTGTTAAAAGTAGATTGCAAGAATTTGGAACTGCAGGAAATGCTTCTTCTATTAATTCAATTTCTCTTGGAGCAATGGCTACAAAATATAAATCTGGAGAATTTACAGCAGTCATAAATTAAAATTTTTTTATTGAAAAAATAAATTTTTTATTTCACAATACTTTAGTGAAAAAAATTTCAAAACTTGATGAATACCTTTTTGATTTAAATGGATACCTTATTATAAATAATGCATTAAATAAAAAAGAACTAAAAGATCTTAATAATATTCTTGATAAGTTAAAAAATATTAAAAACGATGAATGGGCAGGCCATGTTCATGGTCATAATTATGGTGGAAAAGAGGGTTTAAATCTTCAGCAAATTTATGAAGCTGGAAAACCATTTGAAAAATTAATTGATCATCCATCATGGATAAATCATATGCTACATTTTGTTGGAGGAAAGGGTACTTTTGATCATCTTCATGGACCTCTTTTTATTGATGAAAACTTTGCCAATATTCGTGGACCTGGTGAAGCTATTGGTATTCATTCCGGCAATCCTGAGGGTTTGCAAAGAAATCATTATAGATATCAAAATGGAAAATTTCATTGTTCACAAGTAAACATTCTTCTTGCGCTAACAAATATTGGTCCAGGTGATGGTGGAACTGTTATAATTCCATCTTCACATAAATCAAATATTGTACATCCAGAATTTAGAGATAATAAAATGTTAAAAGGAGGCAAAGTATCTTCAGCAGAAGGGATGACAGGAGCTAAAGAAGTTTATATGAAAGCTGGAGATGCTCTTTTATTTGTTGACTCGCTCTGTCATGGATCAGCAAAAAGAATAAATAAAGGTGAAAGAAGAATAGTTGTTTATAGATATGGACCTTCTTGGGGTTTCTTTAGGCATCCATACAGACCATCTAAAGATCTTTTATCAAGACTATCAAAATTTCAAAAAAAAATAGTTATGCCTCATCAAAATGTGTTAACACCTAATAATAAATAAAATGGAAAAAATTAAATGGGGTATCATTGGCCCTGGAAATATTGCAAATAATTTTGCTGATGGATTAAAAGGTTCCTATTCTGGACAATTAGTTAGCATAGCGAGTAAAAGTGAAGATCGCAGGAAAAATTTTGGGGATAAATATGATATTCATCCTGATTTTAGATTTGATTCTTATGAAGATATCATAAATTCAGAACATATAGACGCTATATATATTTCCACACCACATACTCTACATGCTGAATGGACAATAAAAGCTGCCGGTAAAGGTAAGCACATTCTATGTGAGAAACCTGGAGCTATAAATTTTAATGAAGGTAAGAAAATTATTGATGCGGTAAGAGAAGCTGGTGTGTTTTATATGGAGGGCTTTATGTATCGTTGTCATCCACAAATTCCAAAACTAGTTGAGATAATTAAAAACAAAATGATAGGAGATGTAATATCTATTGAAGCCTCTTTTGGTTTTGATATGGGTAAGACTATACCTAATCATAGGTTATTTAATAAAAATTTAGCTGGCGGTGGCATACTTGATGTTGGCTTATATCCTATTTCCTTTTCTAGACTAATTGCAGGAGCTGCAATAGGAGATAAATTTTTAGAACCAAAATTTTTAGATGCTGAAGCAAAAATAGGGGAAACAGGTGTTGATGAAATTGCTCACGCAAATTTAGAATTTAAAAATGGTATAAAAGCTAAAGTATCAACGGCCATTAGAGAAACAATGAAAAATAGAGCTGTGATTATGGGATCAGAAGGAAAAATTGAATTACCAGACCCGTGGATGCCTGGTAGAGATGGCGGTCCATACCATGCAAAAATTATTATAAATAAAAATAATAACGAAGAAATAGTCGATATCAAAGGACCTGAACATCTTTTTTTCTTTGAAGGAGAACTTGCTAGTCAGTGTATTGCAAAAGAAAAAACTGAACCTCCTCATCCAGCAATGACTTGGGAAGATACATTAGGAAATCTTAAGGCTCTTGATACTTGGAGAGAGAAAGTAAATTATAAACTACCACAGGATGAAATATGAAATACGATAAAATTGAAGGAATAGATAAAGACATTTCTAAACTTGTTATGGGATGTGATAACCAAGATGACATCAATGAAGCTTCAAAGTTATGGGATCATTGGATTGAAGTTGGTGGCAATATGTTTGATACAGCATTTATTTATGGCGGTGGCAATCATGAAAAAGTTTTAGGACAATGGCTTACAAATAATAATAATAGAGAGGATGTTCTAATATTAGGTAAAGGTGCTCACACACCTGACTGTAACCCTGAAGCTATCTCAAAACAGTTAACTATTTCTCTTGAAAGAATGAAAACAGATTATGTGGACATTTATATAATGCATCGAGATAATAATGATTATCCAGTTGATGAGTTTATTGATGTTTTAAATGAAGAAAAAGAAAAAGGAAGAATCAAAATATTTGGAGGTTCTAATTGGACTATTGAAAGATTCAAAAAAGGAAATGAATGGGCGCAAAAAAATAATAAACAAGAAATGTCTATATTAAATAATAATTTAGCCCTTGCTAAGATGATTAATCCACTTTGGAATGGATGTTTATCATCAAATGATAATGAAATATTAGATTATCTTAATACTACTCAAAAATCTCATATGTCATGGTCAAGTCAAGCAAGAGGTTATTTTTTAGATGATAAAGTTACAAAAGAAATAGAGAAAAAAATTACAGAGGCTGAGTCATCTTGGAGAAAGCCTGGCGAAAATTCTAGTGGACCTATTAGTTGTTATGATAGTGACGATAATAGGGAGAGAAAAAAAAGAGCTAGTGAATTAGCAGAAAAAAAAGGATGCTCAGCAAATAATATTGCTGCAAGCTGGACCATCAATCAATCTTTTCCATCATTTGCATTAATTGGACCACGAACAATCGATGAGCTTGATACTACATTACCTTGCTTAGATATAGAATTAACAAAAGAAGAAATTAATTGGTTAAATTTATCTTAATTTAGTTTTTTTAATTTTGTGACTTGTTCCTTCATTTAATATTGGCTCTATTAAAGTGGATACTTTTTTTATTGATATATCTTGTTCTAGGTTCTGTAAAATTTTTACAGATTGTTTTCCCATTTCCATTAATGGATGTGAAATATATGTAAGATTTTGAGAGCTTAAATAACTATCCTGGTCATTAAATCCTACCACAGAAATATCTTTTCCAATTTCTAATTTCATATCCTGACATTTTAACAAACAACCTGTAAAAAAACGAAGATGAGAACAAATTATAGCAGTAGGAGGTTTTTTTAAACTTAATAAATACTTTGTTATGGCTGATCCTGACTCAACAGTTTCGATTAAACTATCTTGATAATATTCATTTGAATATTGCAGTTGTAAATTTTTTATTAAACTTTCATAAGCAGCTTTTCTTTGCGCTCCATAATTAAAACTTCGATGAACATTGATAAAAGCAATTCTTTTATGGCCATTATTTGAAAGTTTATCCATTAACAGTTCAATACTTTTTTTATTATCCAGATCAATCCAAGCATGCTCTGTTTGTTTGTTAGTTCTACCCCAAGTCACAAATTTGATTCCTCTTTGGTTTAAGAAATGAACTCTTTCATCATTTTTTTTAATTTTATAAAAAATAAATTTATCTGCTTGACCTGTGCTAATGAGTTTTTTGAAATAATTCATTTCTTCATCTTCATTTAAGCAAAATTTTGTTATTAATTCAGTATTTGTATTTTTTATCCCAAGAGTAATTCCTGCAAGAAACTGCAAAACAACATGATCTGGTGCGTCAGGGTCTATGGATGATATAAAAGCAATTGTATCCTTTTTTTTGGAAGCTAATCTTTTGGCATTTAAATCTGGAAAGTAGTTATATTTTTTAGCTGTTTTAAAAATTTTATCTTTTGTTTTCTGTGATATATTGTCATATCCATTCAGTGCTCTTGATACTGAACTCACTGATAAACCTAATTTTTGAGATAAACCAACAATATTTATTTTCTTGTTTTTCTTCATAATACTTAAAATCTATTAATTAAATTAAATAATACTATTTGGCTTGACAAGTAAAACGTTTTACTAAATTGTGAATTTATTTAAAAAAGGGAGGAAAATAATGAAAAAATTTTTTTCAATATTATTAACTATATTTGTACCCCTATCTTTTACTAATGTTTCCAAGGCTGCTGGTCACATGGAAGCTGAAGTTATTCACTGGTGGACTTCTGGTGGAGAGCAAGCTGCAATTTCAGAATTTGCTAAAGCTTGGGAAGAAATGGGTAATACTTGGATTGACACTGCAATTACTGGTGGTGATAATGCAAGAGGAACAACTGTAAACAGAATTATTGGTGGAAATCCACCAACTGCAGCACAGTTCAACGTATCAAAACAATTTGTAGATTTAGTTGAGCAAGGTTTACTTCAATCACTTGAAGAAGTTGCCTCTGCAGAGGGTTGGAGAGATTTTATTTACCCACCTGAATTAATTGAAACTTGTGAATTTGAGGGTGAATTTTATTGTGTACCTGTAAATATTCACAGCTGGCAATGGATGTGGATCAACAATGATGTTTACAAAAAAGTTGGTTTACCAGTACCTCAAACTTTTGAGGAATTTTTAGCTGGAGCTCCAAAAATTCAAGAAGCTGGAATCATTCCATTGGCACTAGGCGGTCAGGGATGGCAAGAATCTGGTATGTTTGATGTTGTTGCGTCTTCAATAATGGGCTTTCCTCTAATGCAATCAATTTATAGAGATAAAGATCTGGATGCATTTAGAGATGGAAGATTTGAGTCAGTTTTAAATACTTACAGAGAATTAAACCAATTCACAGATGAAGGTTCTCCTGGAAGATTATGGAATGATACTACCGCTATGGTTATCGAAGGAAAAGCTGCAATGCAAGTTATGGGAGATTGGGCAAGAGGTGAATTTGCTGTTGCTGGACAAGAAGCAATGGTTGATTATTCTTGTGTAATTCCTGGTAAAGAAAAATATGTTGCTCTTGGCGGTGATGTATTTGTTTTTCCTAAAAATGATGATCCAAAAGTGAAAGATGCTCAGCTAGCAATGGCAAGTATGATGGTTAATCCAACTGTACAGGCTAAATTTAACAATGCTAAAGGTTCTCTACCTATGAGACTTGACGTTGATACTTCTGCAGCTGATGCTTGTATGCAAATGGGTTTAGATTTAATTCAAAATCCAGATGCAATTATGAGAGAAAGTGATGATTGGAATACTCCTGCATTCACTGCAGCATGGGGTGATATTATTTCTGAATTTAGAAATGATCCTAATTACACTGTTGCTCAAGTAATGGACGACTTAGAAGGCGTTTTAACTAGCGGACTTTAAATATATACGAAATGGCAGGATTAATTTATCCTGCCATTTAACATTTTATGCCTTTTTATAGAAATATAGCTGCAAAAATAGCACTGTTACCAATGATAGTTATATCTTTAACTGTCTTTGTTGGATGCATTATTTATTCTTTTGTTTTTTCTCTAACAAATTCGAAATTAGTTCCAGTAATAAACTATGTTGGTTTTGATCAATACGAAAGATTATTTAAACAAAGAAAATGGGATGTAGCTGTTGAAAATATTTTTATTTATGGTTTTGTATTTACAATCGGATGTTTAATCATTGGTTTTCTATTAGCAGTTTTAATTGATCAAAAAATAAGAGGTGAGAGTTTATTCAGAACAATTTTTTTATATCCTTATGCAATGTCTTTCGTTGTTACTGGTTTAGTCTGGAAATGGGTTTTAAACCCAACATTTGGTCTCGAGAATTCAATGCATATGTGGGGTATGACATGGTTTGAATTAGACTGGTTGGTAAATAGAGATCTTGCAATCTATGCTGTGTGTATAGCTGCTGTTTGGCAAGGCGCAGGTTTTGTAATGGTATTAATGTTGGCTGGACTCAGAGGTATTGATGAAGATATTTGGAAATCACTTAGTATTGAAGGTGTAGCTAAATGGAAATCTTATATTTTTGTAATTTTGCCGATGTTAAGACCAATGGTAGTAACTGCAATTGTCTTGATTGCAGCTGGTGTAGTAAAAGTCTATGATTTAATTTTAGCCCTTACATCTGGTGGACCTGGATATGCTACTACAACACCAGCAATGTATGTAATGGAGAATTTTTTTAGTAGAGCAAATTTAGGACAAGCTTTTGCAGCTTCTATAATAATGTTTATTTCAGTTGTATGTATTCTTGCTCCTTGGGCTTTTTATGAATTTTATCTAAGAAACAAATACGCAAATAACTAATGTCTACAATTCCTAAAGGACCTCGACCAAAACACCTTACAGTTGGAAGAATAGGTTTGTATTGTTTTATAATTATGTGCGCATTATTTTTTTTAATGCCCTTATATGTAATGATCATTACTTCTCTTAAAGATATGGATGAAATAAGAGCTGCTAATATTTTAAACCTCCCGAAAGAACTTAGTTTTTATGCTTGGCCAAAAGCTTGGTCTCAAGCATGTACAGGATTTGTATGTGAGGGATTGAAGCCAGGTTTTGTTAACTCCGTAAAGATAACTGTACCTAGTGTAATTGTATCCGTAGCTTTAAGTGCACTAAATGGATATGCATTAGCTTTTTGGCGATTTAGGGGAGCATACTTCTTTTTTGGACTATGTATGTTTGGAGCATTTATTCCTTATCAAGTAATGGTGTACCCACTTTTAAAAATAGAAGATTTCTTAGGTATTTATTCTTCTTTACCAGGCATCATACTTGTTCATACTATTTTTGGTATGCCTATACTAACACTTATCTTTAGAAATTTTTATGCGAGTCTTCCAATAGATCTATTTAAAGCTGCCAGAATAGATGGCGGTAATTTTATAAAAATATTTTTTTATGTAATAATTCCAATGTCTACTCCTATAACTATAGTGGCTGTTATTCTTCAAGTTACAGGAATTTGGAATGATTTTCTTCTAGGATTAGTTTTTGCAGGAAGAGACAACCAACCAATGACAGTTCAATTAAACAATATTGTTCAAGTAGATTATGGTGTTGCTGAGTATAACGTAGATATGTCTGCAACAATTTTAACTTCTCTAGTTCCTCTTTTCGTATACTTTATTTCTGGAAGATGGTTTGTGCGTGGAATAGCAGCTGGGGCAATCAAGGGGTGAGTATGAAAAATAGTGTTGAAGTAAAAAATATATCCTTCAGTTATGGAAAAACTGAAATATTAAATGATTTAAGTCTAGATATTAAAGAAGGAGAATTCATGGTTTTGCTTGGTCCTTCAGGTTGTGGAAAAACTACTTTATTAAATTGTATAGCAGGTCTTTTGGATTTAACGGATGGACAGATTTGGATTGAAGATGATAACGTTACATGGAAAGAACCAAAAGATAGACACATAGGAATGGTATTCCAATCTTACGCATTGTACCCAAGTATGACTGTTGAGAAAAATTTATCATTTGGTTTAAGAATGATGGGTACAGCAAAAGATTTAATTAATGAAAAAATTAAAAAAGCTGCAAATCTTCTCCAAATAAATGAATTACTTAAAAGAAAACCTTCTCAACTCTCTGGAGGTCAAAGGCAGCGCGTTGCTATTGGTAGAGCTTTAGTTAGAGATGCGAAAGTCTTTTTATTTGACGAACCTTTAAGTAATCTAGATGCAAAATTAAGAGCTGAACTACGCTATGAAATTAAAAAACTTCACAGAGATTTATCAAATACTATGATTTATGTTACTCATGATCAAATAGAAGCTATGACGCTTGCGGACCGTATATCTGTTATGAAAGATGGATTAATACAGCAATTAGATACACCTAAACAAATTTATAACAAACCAACTAATTTATTTGTGGCTGGTTTTATTGGATCTCCGAGCATGAATTTTTTAAAAGCTAAATTTGATAAATCAAGTCAAAATATAATTGTTGGAAAAAAACAAATTGATATTTCTAAATATGAAAACATAAAGAATTTGATGAATAATCAAGAGGTTGTGTTTGGAATTAGACCTGAAAACATAAATATAGAAAAAAATGAAAATTCTATTCAATGTAAAGTTGAATTAGTAGAGCCGATGGGAGCAGATACTCTTGTTTGGACTAGTGTTGAGGGTAATCCAATATCTATTAGACTTGAAGGAAGCTCAAATTTTAATTTAAATGATGAAATAAGTATCTCTTTTGATATAAATAAATCTTCTATATTTGACAGTAACTCTGAGGAGAGAATTTAATATGAATAAACAAGATGTTACAATGCAACTTTATACCACTAGACATTTTCAGCCATATGAACCAATACTAAAATTTTTATCAAACTCAGGTATTGTTAATATTGAACTTTTTGGCTTAGAATCAATGAATATTGATGAGTTTAAATTAATTATGGATCAATCAAATATTACATCAAAGTCTACTCATGTTGGTTTTGAATCTCTAAGTGATTCCGATAATATCATCAATCGTGCAAATAAAATGAATATTAAGCATATTATTGTGCCAGCACCTCCTGCAAGAAAAGATGCTGAGTTTAAAAATACATTTGATATGGATGAAGAAGAGTGGATGGATTTTGGAAAAAAATTATCTTCTCATGTTAGTATTTTTGAAGATGCTGGATTAACACTTGGTTATCATAATCATTCTTATGAATTTAAACCTTTACCAAGTGGAAAGTTGCCAATTGAATGTATGATGGATCATAATGAAAATTTAAAATTAGAAATTGATCTTGGCTGGACAATAGCAGGTGGTGCAGATCCTACTCCTTGGATAAAAAAATATTCAAATAAAATTATCGGATGTCACTTAAAAGATTTTTACGATCAAAGTAAAAACTTATTAGAACACAACGAACAGTCTGCTGTAGGTGAAGGTTTCATTGATTGGCCTTCACTAATTTCTGAAGTTAAAAAAACACCATGTGAAGTTTTTGTACTAGAGCATGATGATCCAAAAGATTATAAAGAATACACAACAAAGTCTTTAGAATATTTAGAGACAATTTAATGAAAATCGGAATTGTTGGTTGTGGGAATATTTCTGAAACTTATTTTGAATGTCAAAAAATATTTAATAATTTCAAAATAGTTGCTTGCGCTGATATTAATAAGGAAGCTGCATCTAATGCTGCATCTAAATATAATGTTAACGCGTTATCAGTTGATGAAATTTTAGAAAATAATGAAATTGATTTAATTATTAATTTAACAATTCCTGCAGCTCATAAAGAAATTATTACAAAATCTCTTCTTAATAAAAAACACTGTTTTAGTGAAAAGCCCTTAGCAATGAATTTTGAAGAGGGTTTAGAAATACAAAAATTAGCAGATGAAAAAGGCTTATATGTAGGATGTGCGCCAGATACATTTCTTGGAGCAGCAGGGCAAAGAGCTAGAAAATTAATTGAAGATAATAAGTTAGGTAAAATTGTTTTAGGTACATTTAATTTAATGTCTCATGGGATGGAACATTGGCACCCTAATCCAGATTTTTTCTTTAAACCTGGTGCAGGACCGGTTTTTGATGTTGGAGTTTATTATATTACGCAATTAGTAAACCTAATTGGACCAGTTAAACAAATATATGCAATTAGTGGAACTGCTACCAATGAGAGAACAATAACTAGTCAACCAAGATACGGAGATAAAATTAAAGTTGAAACCCCAACAACTCTGATGGGTTCTTTAGAGTTTCAAAGCAATGCAAAAGTACAGTTTTTTTGTACTTGGGATGTCTGGAAAAACAATCATTCAACAATTGAACTTTATGGGCTTGATGGTTCAATGATTGTCCCTGATCCAAATTTTTTTAGTGGTGATTTATTAATTTCCAAAAAAGATAGTGATTGGGAAACTATCAATAATGATAATATGTTGTTAGGTATCCCTAATAAAAGTGATGGAGAGGGTAATAAAAAAGCAAATTATAGAGGAATTGGTCTTTCAGAAATGATCGATTCAATTGCTAATAATCGAAAAGCTAGATGTTCTCTTGAATTATCTCTTCATGTGCTTGAGATTATGGATGGAATTATAAAATCGGCTGAGGAAAGCAAATCTTATCATCTATCAACCAATCCTAATCAACCTGCAATACTAAGTGAAGAAGAAATAAAAAAATTAAAAATTTAATTATTTTGTATTTTATTGGATATTATTCAGTCATTTTCAGATAACTTATTTCATTTTGATCAGATAAAACTTCATTAAATTTTGAAAGATCATTATCAACTTTTTTTAACATTGAATTAAATTCTGATCTTTTTGTTACTACTAAAGAAATATCAGCAACAATTAAATCAATAACAAAAAATCGATCTTTTGATTTTTTTACTCTCCATGTTACGACGACTGATCCAGTATCTGAAAAAATCTCCATATCTATCAAAGTGACTTGATTTTTGTTATCATGTTTTGATTTTGTTAATTCATAAGTTTGGTCTGAATAACCTTGCATCATTGAGGCTATATTTAGTGCCAAATGTCTTTTAAAATTATCAATGTATATTGTTTTTGTATTTTTATTTGATTTTTTCCAAGCTTCTCCTGCAACAAATTTAGCAATGCCAGTTCCAGCAAAATTATTATTTATCGTTTCTTCAATTAAAAGAAACCTGTTTTCATTTGAGAGATTTTGATCTTTGTAAGCTTCAAGAATAATATCTATTTCTCTTTTGAGCCATTCTGAGGTTTCATCAGAATATAAATTTTTTGAAATAAAGATTATAAAAAAAATTATAATTAAATTAAACTTCATTATTCAAATTCAATGCTAATTAGAGGTAGAGGTGTTAATTCTGAGTCATCGACATTATTAATTGCCGCCTTACGGTTTTGATAGTAAGAGCTTCTTACTGCAGCATAATAATCTACTGAATTATCTCTTAAGGCATTCACTTCATCAATTATTTGTGATCTTGTATCAACTGCATTAACAGCTGTTCTCATTGGTACTAACCATGCTTCACCCTCACTTACTGCATATGCATTGATTGGATCTGTCATCATTGTTAAAACCATTCCTGAAGTATCTCTAAGATTAGATGGCCCAAACAATGGAAGTACTATATAAAAACCATCTCCAACACCCCAAGTTGCAAGGGTTTGTCCATAATCCTCCTCTTTTTCTTCGAATCCCATCTTTTCAGCTACGTCGAATAACCCAAATACACCCACAGTGCTATTAAGAATAAATCTTCCTGATGATTGAATGGCATTTTCGCCTTGACCTTGTAATAATTGATTCACAACAACCAAAGGAGCTCTTAAATTACTCAAAAAATTATTTATTCCACTTTGTAGTGGAGAAGGTAATTTTTTGTAGCCTTTTGCAATTGGTTCTAAAACAATTCTATCAGCTACATTATTAAAACTAAATATGGCTCTATTCACTGGTTCAAAAGGATCATATATTTCATCCTCTATCGTGGTTGTTTCAAAATCCTCTGAGTCAGTTCGTACTTGATCAGCATCACTTGCAATTACTTTATAGGAGAGTAAGCTGAAAAATAGAAAAAATAGAATTATAATTTTTTTATTCATAGACTCATCACTAATATCTAAATTATTATTTAATATAGTTTATAAACTACATTATATATATCTCTAATATAGCAAAAAAATGACAGAAAATTCTGAAAATTATCTAGATTTATTAAATAAAGAGCAAAGAAATGCTGTACAGCAAACTGATGGTTCATTACTCGTTTTAGCTGGGGCTGGTAGTGGAAAAACTAGGGTATTAACCTTCAGAATCTTAAATATATTAATTAAAAAATTAGCCACTCCTAGGCAAATTTTGGCAGTCACTTTTACAAATAAAGCTGCGAGCGAAATGAAGTCACGAATCGGAGATGCATTAAATTTTCCTATAGACAATATGTGGGTAGGAACATTTCACTCTTTATCTCTAAGAATACTAAGGCAACATTATGAGGAAGTAGGATTAAGAAAAAATTTTTTAATTATTGATGTAGATGATCAGTTAAAATTGATTAAAAATATTTGTGAGGTAGAAAAAATAGATACAAAAGAAACTTCTCCTAAATATTATTTATCAGCAATAGATAATTTAAAAAACAAAGGAATAAGCCCCAATGAATTGAGTGAAAATAAATATCGGAAGAATGATAAAGAAATTCGAAATATCTATAGTATTTATCAGTCTGAACTTCTTCGATTAAATAGTGTTGATTTTGGTGACTTAATTTTATTTTGTATAAAAATTTTTCAAAAAAATAATATTATATTATCAAAATATCAAAACATTTTTAAATATATTCATGTAGATGAATATCAAGATATTAATCCGATACAACAACAATGGATTCATTTTTTATATAAAGGAAATAAAAATATATGTTGTGTTGGTGATGATGATCAATCAATATACTCTTGGAGAGGTGCTGATGTTACTAATTTATTAAATTTTGAAAAAAATTTTGAAAATGTAACAATTGTAAGATTAGAACAAAATTATCGATCTACAAGAAATATATTAAGTTGTGCATCAACTCTTATTTCTAAAAATAAAGGAAGATATGGAAAAGAATTGTGGAGTAAAAATCAGATTGGTGAAAAAATTACAATTAATGGATTTTGGGAAACAAAAGAGGAGTCTGTATTTGTAACTGATAAAATAGAAAATATAATAAAAGACAAAATAAATTTAAGTGAGATCTCTATCTTATTTCGAGTTGCTGCGCATACTAGATCATTTGAAGAAAGACTAATCAATCTTGGATTACCTTATAAAATTATTGGAGGATTACGATTTTACGAAAGAAAAGAAATCAAAGATATTATTGCGTATTTAAGATTAACAAATAATTTATCTGATGATTTAGCTTTTGAAAGAATTATTAATGTACCTAAAAGAGGAATAGGGAAATCAACAGTTAGTAAAATTAGTAGCTATGCAAGAATGAATAATATTTCTTTATTTGAATCTGCTCAACAATTGACATTTAAAAGTAATGCTAAAGCTAAGGGTGAATTATATAATTTTACTGACAATATTTTAAAATGGCAAAAGGTTAAGAAAAAATTTGACCATATTGAATTAGCAAAAGTAATAATAGAAGACTCTGGTTATTTAGATTATTTAAAAAAAGAGGAAGAGAGTTCAAATAAACCAGATAGCCTATCAAGAATAGACAATTTAAATGAATTTATAGAAAGTTTAAAAGAATTTGAAAATATAGAAGGTTTTTTGGAACATGTATCTTTGGTTATGGAAAATATAACAAATACTTCAGAAGAAACACTTACTCTTATGACAATGCATGCAGCTAAAGGATTGGAGTTTGATTATGTATTTTTAGCTGGCTGGGAGGAAGGAGTTTTTCCAAGTCAAAGATCAATAGAGGAATCAGGTAATCAGGGATTAGAAGAAGAAAGAAGATTGGCCTATGTTGCACTAACGAGAGCAAGAAAAAAAATTTATATTACTTATGTAAATCAAAATAGATATTCTTTTGCATCACATGATTATAATTTACCATCTAGATTTATAAGCGAGCTTCCAGAAGATAAAGTAGAGATAAATGACTCCAAATATATTCAAGATAATAACTTTTTAGATAATTTTTTAGAAACTGATTCATTTAGCGAAGAATTAATTACACCGGGAAGAAGAAGATTATTAGAAAACTCAAAAAAAAATAATATCGATTGGGATTTTAATCAAGATTTCGAATATGATGTCGATATATCTAAAGGGAAAAATGTTTATCATCAAAAATTTGGTAACGGAAAAATCATCAAATTAGATGGTGATAAAGCTTTAATTGATTTTGAGAATTTTTCTTCAAAAAAAGTATATTTAAAATTCTTGAAAATTATAGATTAATTTTTTTAAGGAATTCTTTTTCATTTAAAATTTTAACCCCTAATTGTGTTGCCTTATCTATTTTTGAACCTGCTTTTTCTCCAGCAATTAGAAAATCTGTTTTTTTACTAATACTAGATAATATTTTTGCTCCTTTAGTTTTTGCTAAGTACTTTGCTTCGTCTCTTGATAATTCAGCTAAAGTACCTGTAAAAACTAAATGTTTATTTGAAAAAAAATTATGTATCTTTTTATTCTCTATAAATAATATAGTTAAGTGATTTTTTAAATTTTTAACAGTTTCCTTATTTATTTCTTCTGAAAAAAAATTTATGATTGAAGATATTGCTTTTGGTCCTAAACCATCAATATTTTCTAACATGCTTATATTACTTGAAGATGAAATCAATACATCTAGATCTTTAAATTCGTTTGCTAAGATTTCAGCATTAACTTCTCCAATAAATCTAATGCCAAGTGAATAAATAAATTTATCCAATGATATTTTTTTAGCATTATTAATAGAATTAATTAAATTAGAAAAAGATAATTCACCCCATCCATCTAAATTAACTATTTCTGATTTATACTTTTCAAGATTAAAAATATCTTCTACTTTTTTGATATATTTTAGATTAAATAATTGTTTAACTTGTTTCTCACCAAATCCATCTATGTTTAAACTTTTCTTACTAACGAAATGAATTATCCTTCCTATTTTTTGAGAACTACAACCATATGTATTTGAACATCTTAGTATTGCTTCATCTTTTTCTTTTAAAACATTACTCTTACAGATAGGACAATTCCTAGGAGGTTTTATCTTAGTATTTAATTTACTATTTTTTTTTACTAATCTCGTAACATACGGAATAACATCTCCTGCTCTTTCAACTTCAACAAGATCTAAAACATTTATATTTTTTTTATATATTTCATCAAAATTGTGTAAAGAAGCGTTAGATATAATGACACCACCCAAATTGACAGGTTGTAATCTAGCTACCGGAGTGATTGCCCCAGTTCTTCCAACTTGGTAATCAACAGATTTAATTATAGTATTAGCTTTTTCAGCAGAAAATTTTATAGCAACTGCCCATCTTGGGTTTTTTCCTACATAACCTAATCTTTGTTGTAGTTTAAAACTATTTATTTTTACAACTAATCCATCAATATCATAATCTATACCTGATCTTTTTTGATCAATTTCATTATAAAATTTAATTATTTCTTCAACTGATTGACATTTTTTGCTTAAATTATTTGGAGCAATGTTCCAACTATTAAGTTGATCATAATAATTCTCAATTTTATCAAAATTATAAGAACATTTACCTATACCGTGAGGTATAAATTTAAGTGGTCTACTATGACTAATAGAAATATCAAGTTGTCTTAGGCTACCAGCTGCAGCATTCCTTGGATTTGCAAATTTAGATTTATTTTCTAACTTAGAATTAAGTTTTTCAAAATCACTCTTATTTAAGAATACTTCTCCTCTAATTTCAATAAAATCTGGAAAATCTTTTTTTAAATTTGATGGAATATTTTTTATATTTAAAATATTTTCAGTAACATCTTCTCCTACAAATCCATCTCCTCTTGTACCAGCAGAAACTAAATTACCATCTTTGTAGACAAGATTTAAAGATAATCCATCAATTTTTGGTTCACAAATATATTGAAAATCATCATCATTGTCTAAATTTAAAAATTTCACAGAACGTTTTATAAACTCTTTTATATCATTATTATCAAATGCATTGGCAAGTGAGTACATTTGAGAGTCGTGTTTTATTTTTTTGAAATTATCTTTTATTTTACTACCATAATTTTTGTTAGGGCTATTCTTTAAAATTAAACTTGGATATTTTTTTTCTAAAGTATCATTTTCTTTAACTAATTTATCAAATTCTTTATCAGTTATTTCAGGTTTATCTAATGTGTGATAATTATAATTATGTTTTTTGATTAATTCAGAAAGCTCTTTTAATCTTTTTAAAATTATCTCTTCTTTAACCATCAAAGAAATTTCTAATTTTTTTTAAGAATGTTTCTTCGTCACCAATTTTCATAACTAAATTATAACTATATTCATACCATTTAGTATCAGGATAATTATATCCCAGTAAAGCGGCTGTATTATAGCTATCTTCATACATACCCATCGCAAAATAAACCTCTACCATTCTGTGTAATGCTTCAGGTGTAAATTTAGTTATTGAGTAATTATCTACAACTATTTTAAATCTATTTAATGCAGCAATGTATTTTTTATTTTCTAAATAAAATCTTCCAATATCCATATGTTTAGCTGCTATATTTGATTCAACTAAAATAATTTTTTGTCTACTATCTTTTGCATATTTGCTTGCGGGGAATCGCTTAATAACTTGATTAAAAGCATTTAGAGCCAAATCATTATAATATCCATCCAATGCTTCATTTTGGAGTTGTTCATAATTACACATAGCTAACATATAGTAAACGTAATCTAAATCTTTATGGGATGGGTATTTGTTTATTATTCTATTGTAACTTAAAATGGCATTATCATAATCCATTTGAATATAATCTATAAATGCAATCATTATTTGTGACTGTATAGCTTCATTAGATAGAGGAAATAGTTTTGCAGTCTCTTTAAATTGAATTCTTGCTAGATCATAGTTTTGTTGATCAAAACTTATTTTTGCTAATTTATAAATAGTTTCGGGTTTTGCTAATAATTTTTTCTCCTCACTTTTGTTTGAATTTATATTATTATTTGAGCAATTAATGCAAAATAATAATAATATTAGACAGATAATTTTTTTTATCATATTTTATTTATATATTTTAATTTTTAAATTTGAATGAAATATGTAACTAAATTTAGGTCTCCAAATTATAATTCAAGAAAAAATTCAAAAATCCAGCTTATTATAATTCATTATACCGCTTTAAAAAATATTGAAGATGCAATTTCATATTTATGTAATAAGGAAAAAAAAGTTAGTTCTCATTATCTAATTTCTCAAAACGGAACAATTTACAACTTGGTAAAAGATAAATTTAGAGCTTGGCATGCAGGCGAAGCTTTCTGGCAAGACTCTACTGATATCAATTCTATCTCGATTGGGATAGAGCTTGATTATAGTCCGAGAGGAAAAAATAATAAATTCTCATTAAAAATGTTAAATTCATTAAAAAAACTAATTCTTAAATTAAAAAAAAATTATAAAATAAATATTAACAGTATTATTGCACATTCAGATATTGCTCCCTACAGAAAAAAAGATCCTGGTAAGCACTTTCCGTGGAAATCACTCTCTTCTTCAAAATTAGTTTTAAATACAAAGAAATTAAATAGGGTTAAATTTAAGATTATAGAAGATTGGTTTGATAATCATAACTTAAAGTTAAAAAAAGAGAAAATTATTTTAGCTTTATCATTAATTGGATACGATACACGAAAAGTATATCAAAATAACAAATTATATAATCAACTTATACTTGCTTATAGAATTAAGTATCTAAGGAGTGAAGATAAAATTAAAAACAAATCAATATATACTGTTTTAATTACACACCTATTTAGTTTTATGTTGACGAAAAGTTAAATAAATTTATTACAAATTTAGATGGTGCGATGATCGCTTGAGTAATCAAGAGGAAAGTCCGGGCTCCACTGGAAAAAAAACCAGGTAACACCTGGCAAGTGAAAGCTTAGGGAAAGTGCAACAGAAAATATACCGCCTGAAAAGGTAAGGGTGAAAAGGTAAGGTAAGAGCTTACCGCTTTTTTGGTAACAAAAAAGGCTTTGCAAACCCTTTTTGGAGCAAGGTCAAATAGGAATGGCAATCAGTTCCAGCTGAGCTGTTCGGGTAGACTGCTTGAAACAAATGGTGACATTTGTTCTAGATTAATGATCATCAATTTTTATAAAATTACAGAACCCGGCTTATGCACCATCTTTATATTTATTGAGAACATACAAAGAACATTTATTATAGTTTTATATACCCATTGACGCCCATATAATCCCATGATAACCCATATATGATGGATTTATTTGTATCTAAATATGTTAATAAAATAGATAAGAAGGGAAGAGTTTCTCTACCCTCTAGCTTTAGAAATGTACTTCCAAAAGCTAATAGAAATGAAATTATTTTATACAAATCTATAAAAACACCCTCTATAGAAGGTTGTGGTGTTGGAAGATTAAAAGAAATTGCCAAAAGAATTAATAACTTAGATTTTTTTTCCGAGGATTATGACGATTTTTCAACATCTATATTTTCAGAAATAATTACAACTAATATTGATAAAGAAGGAAGATTTTTAATTCCAGAAGAATTAAAATTATACGCTGGCATTAAAACTGAAGCTGCTTTTTTTGGTCAAGGCTACTACTTTCAAATCTGGGAGCCAAAAAAAGGTCTAAAAAATACTGAAGATTCAAGAAGACGTCTTTTAAAAGAAAAAAAATCATTACGAATGATGTTAACACAACAAAAATAATATGGAAAATTTGCATAAGTCAGTAATGATTAAAGAAATAATATCCTTTCTACCGTTATCAAAATCAATAAATGTAATAGATGCAACTTTTGGTGGTGGCGGCTATTCAAAAACTATCCTTGAAAAATTTAATGTAAATCAATTGTTAGCAATAGATAGGGATCCAATTTCGAAAATATTTGCAAAAGAAATAGAATCTAAATTTTCAAATTTTACTCTAATAAATGATAAATTTAGTAAAATTGAAGAAATAGTAAATAATATAAAGTTGAAAGAAAAAAAATTTGATATAATTCTTTTTGATATAGGCACAAGCTCAAATCAAATAGATAATGCACAACGAGGTTTTTCATTTAATAAATCTGGCCCACTTGATATGCGGATGGGTTCTTCAGATAAAAATGCTTATGATATAATTAATAAGTATGAAGAAAAAAATTTAGCTGACATAATTTATCAATATGGAGAAGAACGTTATTCAAGAGTTATTGCAAAAGAAATAGTAAAAAACAGAAAAATAAAATTTATAAGTGACACGATAGAATTATCAAACATTATTAAAAAATGTTTACCAAAAAAGAATCAATTAAAAAATAAGATTCATCCAGCTACAAAAACATTTCAGGCAATTAGAATTTATGTGAATGATGAGTTAAGTGAACTAAAGACAAGTTTAGAAAAAACTTTAAAAATTTTAAATAAAGATGGTTTAATTTTAGTAGTTTCTTTCCAAAGTCTAGAAGATAGAATTGTGAAAGATTTTTTTAACCACAATAGTGGTAAACGATGGCGTTCCTCCCGCCACTACCCGGAGTTACCTGATAAACTGGCAACTCAACTTAAAATAATCACCAAAAAACCAATATTGCCATCAGCTTCTGAGATTTTAGAAAATCCCAGATCTAGATCAGCAAAACTTCGGGTAGCTCAGAAAATTTAATAATGAAGTATACTAAATCAATTATATTCTTTTTAATTCTTAATTTAATACTGGTTTTTTCAATGATTTTTATTGCCAACAATACAAGAGAGATCGAAAAAAATAATCAAAATCTGAAAATGAAAATATCTAAAATTTCAGAAAATTTAAAAATTAATAAGATTGAATTAGCTGCTCATCAAAATAGCTCATATTTAAAAACACTATATGAATTGTATTTTTATGAAACTCAAAACAATAATGTTCCTCTTATAGTAAAAATCCAAGAACTTTCAAATCAAGATAAAAATATCAAGCTTGTTAGTTCAAATAATTAATTAATGTTAAGTAAACTAAAATTATTTGATAGCGACTCTTTAAAATTACTTCATAGAAGAGTTTTTTTTTCAATTACAATTTTTATCTTTGTCTATTTTATTTCTATTTATAGAATTTCGTCAATTATGCTCTTTCCTGATCTGAATGATGTTACTACTAATTATATAAAAAAAGATATTAGGGGCAGTATTTATGATAGGAATGGAAATATAATTGCTACTTCAATTGAAAGTATCTCTTTATCAATTAACCCTAATAAAATAAAAAATAAAAAAGAACTAGCCAATAAATTGGGATTTATTCTTGATTTAGATATAAAAAAAATAGAAAAAAAATTATTATCAACAAGTAAATTTATTTGGATAAAAAGAAATATATCTCCAGTTGAATATCAAGAAATAATTAATCTTGGTGAAATAAACATCAAAACTCATAAGGAATTTAAAAGAATATATCCTTATAAGAATACGTTGTCACATATTCTTGGATATGTAGATATTGATCAAATTGGTCAAAGTGGCATTGAGAGGTATTTTGAAAATGATCTCGCAAAATCACAAGATATAACTATTAGTATTGATACTAATTTACAGCAGTTGGTTAGAGAAAATCTCTTAAAAACAATAAATAATTATAAAGCTGAATCCGGTTTAGCTATAGTTATGGATATTACTAACGGTCAAATCTTATCATCAGTAAGCTTACCTGATTATAATCCTGAGGACAAATCCTCATATAATAACAACAATTTAATGAATAGAGTTTTTCAGTCTAATTATGAAATGGGATCAACTTTCAAACCAATAACTGCCACTATTGGATTTGATTTAGATATTATAGATCCTCAAATGACTTTTGATGTTACAAAAAAATATTTAAATATAAGTGATCATGATAAATATAAAAATAATGGTATTTATGATGTTGAAAAAATAATTGTTGAATCATCCAATATTGGTACAGCTCAGATTGCTACTTTGATTGGAAAAAAAAACCAAATAGAATTTTTTGAAAAAATAGGTTTCAATAAAAAAATAAATATAGAAAATAAAGAAAACTCAGCTCCTTTAGGAAATAAATATAATTGGGGTAAGCTAGAAACAGCAACGATAGGATTTGGTCATGGATTTGCAATTACACCTCTTCATTTAGTTAAGGCTTATGCTTCATTAGCGAATAATGGGAATGAGGTTTTTCCTACACTTCAATTAAACAAACAATTTGAACAAAATCAAATTTTTAATAATAAAGAATCATCTAAATTCTTTATCAATTTGTTAAATTCTGTTGTTCTCAAGACTGAATACACTGGTCCTAGAGTAAAAGTAGATGGTTATTCTGTAGGAGGTAAAACGGGAACATCAGAATTACTAAATCCAAATGGTGGATATTATAAGGATAGAAACTTAACGTCCTTTATTGCGATATTCCCAACAAATAGTCCAAAATATGTAGTTTACACTGCTATTGAGTATCCAAAAAAGGAAACAGGCACTAAACAAAGAATGACTGGAGCAAGAGTAAATGCACCCTTGGTAAAAGATATTATTATTAATATTATAAGCCTCTTTAATATTTCAAAAGATAAAAATGATGATCTTCTAAAAGTAGACACAAATTTTTTATATAGAAAATTAAATGCTACTGTCTAATTTATCAAAAGTTATAAGAGTAAATAAAACGTACAACTTTAATAAAAATAAATATTTCTTTACAATTACCTCTAACTCAAAATTTACTAATAACAAAACGTTGTTTGTTTATGACAAAAATACAAAGGTAAAAAAGATTTATTTAGATGAAGTACTTAAGAATAAAACTCCTGCTATAATTTCAAATAAATATATTAAAAACTTAAAAATTCCTCAATTTGTTGTATCTAATATTAATTTTGAGATACATTATTTATTAACTAAGCTTCATAGCAATCATCCCTTTAAAACACTAGCAGTTACAGGTACCAATGGAAAGACATCAGTTGTTTGGTATATTTCAAAAATTCTTAATTCACTAAAATATAATAATACAATGGTTGGTACTTTAGGACATTTTGTAAACGGAAAAAAAATAAATGATATAAATTTAACAACACCTGCCTATGAAGAATTATTTAGATATGGATCTTCGAATAAAAAAGAAAAAAATATTTTCATTTTTGAAGCTTCAAGTCACGCTCTAGAACAAAACAGGTTAAGAAATTATCCAATAAATATTGCAGCTATTACAAACATTTCAAAAGATCATCTTGATTACCATAAAACATTCTCAAATTATAAAAAATCTAAAATTAAACTTTTCTCTAATCATTTAATAAATTCTGGATTTGCTATAATTAATTCAAGATTAGACATCTTATCTGAATTAAAAAAAACATTGATAAAAAAAAACGTAAAATTTAAATATTTCGGAAATAAAAATATAAAATTAATAAAAATCAATGATTTTGTTTATTTGAATATTAACAATACAAAATATAAACTAGAAAATCTAAAACTTAAAACAAATATAGAATTGGAAAATTTAGAATGTGCGATTACTTGTTGCTTAGCACTTAATATTAGTCAAAGTAAAATTATAAGAGTATTATCAAAAGTTACAAATCCAACAGGTCGTTTGCAAACAATTGAGTATAAGAAAAAAAAATCAAAAATTATTATTGATTATGCACATACACCAGATGCTTTGAAAAAAATTCTACTTGCTTATAAAATCAAAAAAATGAAACCATCAATTTTATTTGGTTGTGGTGGTGATAGAGATAAAAGTAAGCGAAAATCTATGGCATTAATTGCAAATAAATATGCTAATAAAATTTATATAACGGATGACAATCCTAGAAACGAAAATCCATCTAAAATAAGGAAAAATATTCTAAAATATTGTTCTAGAGCTATGGAAGTATCTGATAGAAGAAAAGCAATTAAATTAGCTATTAAAGAATTAAAAATGAATGAAATTTTAATAGTAGCAGGTAAAGGGCACGAAAAATTTCAAGTTTTAAAAAATAAAACAATTAAGTTTGATGATTTTAAAGTTGTTAAACAATTATTAAATTAATGATCGAACTAAATCAATTAGAGAAATATATAATATCTAAAAAAGATAAAATTCAAATATCAAGTAAAGATATTAAAAGTGGCGATATATTTCTTGCTTTAAAAGGTAAAAGATTTCATGGAAACAAGTTTTTAAATGAAGCAATAGATAAAGGTGCAAAATTTTGTGTAACTGATAATAAAAATTTCAAAAAAAATAAAAAAATTTTATATGTAAATAATATTTATAAGCATCTTTCAAAAATAGCAAAAACAAAACGAGATTTATACAAAGGTAAAGTAATAGGCATTACTGGCAGTGCTGGTAAAACTACTTTAAAAGAAACTTTAGCATTTTTCTTAAAAAAAGATCATACCATTTCTTACTCAAAGAAAAGTTATAATAATCAGTTAGGTGTATTAATTTCTTTACTAAATTTAAATTTAAAATCAAATTATGCAATTTTTGAAATTGGAACAAATAATTTTGGTGAGATAAAATTTCTTAGTAATTTAGTCAAACCATCAGAGGTATTTATTACAAATATACAATCTACTCACCTTGAAAATTTCCAAACTAAAAATAATATTGCCAGAGAAAAAGCTGATATATTTATTTCTAAATATAATAATAATAGGAAAAAGCTATATCTCAATGTTTCTTCTAAATCTGAAAATATTTTAATCACAAAAGCAAAAAAAGAAAAAAATCTTAAAATAGTTCGTATTGATAGTTCTTCAAAAAAATATTTTATTAAAAAAATATCTCCCTATAAAAAATTGCATAAAGTAACTTTATCAATTAATAAAAAAAAGGTTAACATTGTTACTGACGCAATAGTAATGCATAGATTAAATAACTTATTATTTTGTCTTGCATTTTATAATGAAAATTCTCTGAACATTAAATCAGTTCTAAATCGTTTCAAGTTTTTAAAACCAGTGGAAGGAAGGGGATTAGTTCATAAAATTTCTTTAAATAAAAAAAAAATAAATATTATTGATGAATCTTATAATGCTAATCCTGATACAATGTTGCAAAGCATAAAAAACTTAGAAAATATCAAAGTAAAAAATAATAAAAAAATAATAATTCTAGGGACAATGAATGAATTAGGAAATAATTCTTATAAAATTCATTATAAATTACTACAACAATTAGATGTCACTATTTTTAAATTTGTAATTTTATGTGGCGAATTCTTCGAATTATCTGTAAAAAATTTAAATCCAAATAATGAATTTATCCATTTTAAAAATACAAATAGAATTATGCAATTTTTAAAAGAGAAAGTGCATAATAATGACATTATTTTAATTAAATGTTCTAATTCGACAAAAATAAATAAGTTTGCAAAAATATTATTAAAACAGGTATCGATTTGATTAAATATTTGGCCTTTGAATACCAATCTTTATTTAGTTTTCTAAATATTTTTAGCTATATAACATTTAGAGCTGGCGCCTCTATTCTTACTGGATTATTTTTTTCTCTCATATTTGGAAATTATATTATTAACAAATTATCAAATGTTCAGCCAACTGGCCAGCCAATAAGGGATGATGGTCCAGAGTCACATATAATTGCAAAAAAAGGTACTCCTACAATGGGTGGCCTGTTGATTATTTTGAGTGTTTTTGTTTCAACAATTATTTGGGCTGATTTACAAAATATTTTTATATGGATTTTACTTTTAACTATTTTAATTTTTGGATCTATTGGTTTTGCAGATGACTACAGTAAAATCAAATCAAATACCAGTAAGGGTATTTCATCAAAAATAAGAATTATATTTCAAATCATTTTTTCTTTTTTCATTACATATTTAATTCTTATCAATTTAGATCCAAGTATAAGCAACTCTATGACATTTCCTTTCTTTAAAAATTTAATTATAGATTTTGGAATATTTTATTTTCTAATTTCCATATTTATAATTATTGGATCGGCTAATGCAGTAAACCTAACTGATGGACTTGATGGTTTAGCAATTGTCCCTGTAATGATAGTTGCTATGTCTTTTGCTTTCATAGCTTATGTTTCAGGTAATATAGTTTTTTCTAATTATTTACTTATCCAATATATTCCTGGAACTGGTGAATTAGCAGTTTTTTGTGGTTCTTTAATTGGAGCCGCTTTAGGTTTTCTTTGGTTTAACGCACCACCTGCTAAAGTTTTTATGGGTGATACAGGATCTTTAGCATTAGGCGGCTCTTTAGGCTCAGTAGCAATAATATGCAAACATGAAATTCTTCTTGCAATAATAGGAGGTTTATTTGTTCTAGAAACCTTGTCTGTAGTAATCCAAGTATTCATTTTTAAAATGACAGGAAAAAGGGTTTTTTTAATGGCTCCACTACATCATCATTTTGAAAAAAAGGGATGGCCTGAGTCAACAATAGTTATTCGTTTTTGGATAATTACTATTGTATTAGCTTTGATAGGTCTTGCAACTTTAAGAATAAGATAATGTATTTAATTTATGGAATTCAAAAATCAGGACTTTCTATAGTAAATTATTTTGAAAATAAAAAAATAAAATTTAAGATGTGGGATGATAATCCAATAGTAAGAAAGGCTATAAAAAAAAATTACAATAAAGATTATTTTTTTAATATAAAAAAAGATAATTTGAATGATTTTAAAAAAATTTTTGTTAGCCCAGGAATATCTTTAAGACAAAAAAAATTTAAAAGAAAAAATATATCTAAAAAAGTAAATAGAGATTTAAATTTATATATTTCGAATTTAACAAATCAAAAGATTGTAGCTATTACTGGCACAAATGGGAAATCAACAACAACCAAATTAATAGGAGACATTTTAAAAAAAAATAATATTAAAACATTTGTCGGAGGCAATATTGGAGAATCATTATGCAATGCTTTTCTTCTTAAAAAAAAATATAAAGTTCATGTTATCGAATTAAGTTCTTTTCAATTAGAAACAGTTAAGTCACTTGATAGTAGAATATCAGTAATAACAAATTTATCTGGTGATCATTTAGATAGGTACAAAGGTATTAATGATTATGTTAGTCAGAAGAAAAATATTATTACTAAAAATGGAATTAATTTGTTATCAATTGATGATATTTATTCAAGAAAGATATTTAATCAAAAAAAAATTAAAAATAAAATTAGTTTTTCTTTAGTAGATAAATCAGCTGATTGTTTCGCTAACAATGATTATATTCTAGATAATTACTTCAAAAAAAACAAAAAATTATTTATAAAAAAAATCTCAAAAGATTTAGAAGGTAATTTTAATATTCAAAATATTTTAATAGCATACATATGTAGCAAAATATTAAAAATTCCAGAATCTAATTTTCTTAAGGTGATTAAAACATTTAAGGGTCTTCCATTTAGATCATCTACAATTTTTACAAATAATAAATTAAAAATAGTAAATAATAGTAAATCTACTAATTTAAATTCAACAATAAATTCAGTTGTAAATTATAATAATATTTACTTAATCTTAGGAGGCATAGCTAAAGAAAAAAATTTTGAAATTCTTCTAAAATATAAAAATAAAATTAGCTGTGTATATACATACGGAAAATCAGGAAATTTCATTGAAAAAAAATTAAAAAAAGAATTGGTCGTAAAAAAATTGGCAAATTTAAATTCAGTTATCAAAGAAACCTTCAAGGATATTAAAAAAAATTCAAATCAATCAACTATACTATTCGCTCCTGCTTGTGCCTCTTATGATCAATACAAAAATTTTGAAGAAAGAGGCATGCATTTTAATAAATTAATTAAAAATTATATAAATTAACCATGGAATATTTAAAGAATTGGTGGAGTTCAGTTGATAGAATTAATATTATATTAATATTATCATTGGGTTTTACGGGATTAATACTTTCATTTTCCATAGATGAAAATTTATCCATAAATAGACACTCTATTTTTTTTCTTTTTTCAGTTTTCTTACTTATTGCGTTATCAGACTTAGATAGTAAAAATATAAGAAGAATTTCATTATTTTTATTTATTATTTTATTAATAATAATACTGCTAATACTTTTTTTAGATTACGAAGTTAAAGGCGCTAAGAGATGGTTTCAAATATTTAAATTTACACTTCAACCTTCAGAGATAATTAAGCCTATTTTTGTCATATTGACTGCATGGTGTATAAGTAAATCTATAGAAGATAAAAAATTTTATTTACCTTTACTGTTTGTTTTTTTCTTCTTGCTTTTATCTTTAATACTTATGCAGCCTGATTTGGGAATGACAGTTTTACTGTCAGCAACTTTTTTTTGCCAGTTATTTGTTGCTGGTTTATCAATTTTTTTAGTTATAGTTGCATTTTTATTTATATTAGGAATTTCAATTTTTTCTTATTTTATTTTTGATCATGTTCAATCAAGAATTAATTCATTTCTTGGCGGATTAGGTGGGACTGATACATACCAAATAGATTTAAGTATTCAAGCTTTCAAAAATGGTGGGCTACTTGGAAAGGGTCCAGGGCAAGGTATTTTAAAAGAAAAAATTCCTGATGCTAACACTGATTTTATTTTTGCTGTTGCTGGAGAAGAATTAGGATTTATTTTTTGTTTAATAATTATTTTTATAATTCTATCTATTATAATAAGAAGCTTATTAAAAGTTCTACAACTTGAAGATCCATATAAAATTATTGCAATTAGTGGTTTAATTTGCTCATTTGGATTACAATGCTTAATTAATATCTTTAGCTCGCTGGGCCTTATACCAACAAAGGGTATGACACTGCCATTTGTAAGTTATGGAGGTTCTTCCATGATATCAATAGCAATTTTATTTGGTTTTTTATTATCTCTTACAAACAAAAAAAATGAAGAATTATGAAAGAAAATTTTTTACTAATTACAGGAGGAACAGGTGGACATGTTATACCAGCAAAAAATTTTGCTAATTATTTATCTAATAAAAATATAAGTTGCACAATTATAACAGACAAAAGAGGCTATAAATACTTTGATAATTATAATGGAAAAATTTATATAATTAGTTCGTCAAATTTGAATGGAAACCTAATATTTAAAATTTTTGGCATATTTCAAATTTTATTAGGATTAATTCAATCATTCATAATTATATTTTTATTAAAACCATCCCATTCTATTTCTTTTGGAAGTTATGCTTCGTTTTCTCCAATGTTAACATGTATGTTATTGAAACCAATTTATAAAGTTAAACTTTATATACATGAACAAAATTCAATAATTGGAAGAACGAATAAATTTTTTTTGAATTTTTCAAATAAATTATTTTTAAATTTTGATATTAAATCTAAAATTAATTCAAAGTTTAAAGATAAAATATTTGTAGTTGGTTCTCCAGAAAATAATTTTCAAAAAAATAATAACATAAGCAATAATAATTCTAAGAGTAACTTTACAATTTTTATTTCTGGTGGCAGTCAAGGATCAGAATTTGTATCAAATTTTGCAACAAATCTAATTAAAATTATAGATGACGAAAAAATTATAAAAGCTAAATTTATATTTCAGTGTTCTAAACATTTGATAAAAAAATATGAAGCAGAATTACAAAATATTAAATCACCAATAATTTTGAAAGATTTTTTTATAAATGTAGATGAAATACTAGCTAATTCTAATTTAGCAATATGCAGAGCTGGAGCTGGAACAATTGTTGATTTAATTAACTTTAAACTTCCCTCGATATTAATTCCTTTACCTTCTGCAAAAGATAATCATCAATTTTTTAATGCTGATATATTAGCTAAACATGACTTAGCCATAATTTTTGATCAAAATAATGATGATTTAGACAAAGCAAAAAGACATATTTATGAAACATATAGTAATGAAAGTAAATTAGAATCAATGAATAAAAAATTTGATATGATTAAAGTTAAAAACTCTAATACTTTAATTTATAAATTAATGCTAAATGCAAATTAACAGTAAAATTCATTTTATAGGTATTTCAGGAATAGGAATGTCTGGTATTGCAGAATTGATGCTAGATAAAGGATATTCGATCCAGGGTAGTGATATATCAGTAAATGATAATACCAAAAGATTAAAGAAAAAAGGTATAAAATTTTTTTTAGGACATAATAAAAAAAATATTAAAAATGCTCATGCTATTGTTTATTCATCAGCTATTAAAAAAAATAATCCTGAAATAAGAGAGGCATATATTAAAAAAATACCAGTTCTTTCTCGAGCTGATATGCTTTCTGAATTAATGAAAAATAAAAAATCTATTGCCATAGCTGGATCTCACGGAAAAACTACTACTACTAGTTTGGTAGGAAATATTTTCAATGAAGCAGGTTTAGATCCTACTATTGTAAATGGCGGTATTATAAATTCTTTTTCTAATAATAATCGTTATGGAAAAGGTGAATGGATGATTGTTGAAGCAGACGAGAGTGATGGTACCTTTTTAAAGCTTCCACATCAAATATCAATTATTACTAATTTAGATATTGAACACATGGATTTTTATAAATCAAAAAAAAATTTAATTAATGCATTTGAAAAATTTATAAATCTGCTTCCATTTTATGGAACCACAATAATGTGTTATGATGATAATAATCTTAAATTATTAATTAACAAAATAAAAACTAGAAATATTTTAACTTATTCAATAAAAAATAAAAAAGCAGATGTATTAATCTTTGATATTATACAAAACAAACTAAAAACTTCTTTTAAATTAAAAATTAACAATAAAATTATTCATTCTTCTAATTATAAATTTACTATCAATGCAATTGGCAATCATAATATTTTAAATGCAACTGCAAGTATTATTGCAGCCAAACTAAATGGAATTAAAAATAAAGATATTAATAATGCTTTGATTAATTATGTAGGTGTAAAAAGAAGGTTCTCATTTATTGGAAAAAAAAATAAGTCTTTTGTGTATGATGATTATGCACATCATCCAACAGAAATTGCAGCTACATTAAGTGCAGCTAAAAGTCTAAAAAATAAAGTAATAGTTGTTTTTCAGCCACACAGATACACTAGAACTAAAATACTAATTAGAGAATTTATAAAAGTTTTATCTAAAGTTGATTATTTATTTTTATTAGAAACTTATTCAGCTGGAGAAAAGATTATCAAGGGTGCAACTTCAAAAGACATATATTCTAAAATATTAAAAAAAAATAAAAATACTATATATTTAAAAAATATAGGTGATTTAAATAAATTAATGAAACCTTATACATTGCATCAAAATACAATTGTTTTTATGGGCGCGGGTTCAATATCAAGTATTGCAAAAAAATATTTGAATAACTAATGTCAAAAAAAATTATAGAATTAGCCGATAAACTTAAAAGTAAAATCTACTCAGATTATAATGCTGGTAAACATACTTGGTTTAGAACAGGAGGTAATGCAAAAATATTTGCAATAGTTGAAGATAATTTAGAGTTAGAAATTATATTAAATGAAATAAATAATGAAAATTTTTATATAATAGGTTCAGGCTCAAATCTATTAATTAGAGATAATGGTTATAATGGAACTCTTATAAAATTAGGTAAAGGTTTTAATACTATTAAAATCAAAGATAACAAGCTTGAAGTTGGCGCTAGTATTTTAGATATTAATTTATCAAATTATGCATTGAGACAAAATATAGAGGGTTTTGAATTTTATAGTGGTATTCCAGGATCAATAGGTGGAGCAGTTAAAATGAATGCCGGATGTTATGGTTCGGAAACTGTAGATGTTATAAACAGCATTGAGATTTGTGATAAATTTGGTCAAAGAAAAATAATTACAAAAGATAAACTAAATCTAAAATATAGGTCTTCAGAAATAAATAATACAGATATAGTTACAAAAGCTATATTTAATTTTAATCATGGAGATCAAAATTTAATAAAAGATAAGATTAATAAAATAAAGAATAAACGTTTAGAATCTCAGCCAATAAAAAATAAAACTTCTGGTAGTACTTTCAAAAATCCTGAAAATCTTCATGCGGCAAAACTAATTGAAGAAGCAGGATGTAAAGGTACCAATTTTGGAGATGCATATGTGAGTGATAAACATGCAAATTTTTTAATTAATATGGGAAGTGCTTCAGCAACAGATATAGAAAACCTAGGTAAAAGTATTGTTGAGAAAGTATATGCCAAATTCAATGTAAAATTAGAATGGGAGGTAAAAATAATAGGTGAGTAATAAAAAAATTTTAATTTTAGAAGGTGGCAATAATGAAGAGCATGATGTATCTTTAGTAAGCTCTAGAGAAATTCAAAAAATTCTTAATCAAAATAAATTGAAGTTTAAGATATTAAGAGTTAATCCAAAAAACTTTCATAAAAAAATAATTAATTATAAAAATTTTGTTTGTATTAATGCTTTACACGGACCCTTTGGTGAAGATGGACAAACTCAAAAAATTTTAAAAAAAAATAAGATTCCCTTTTCTCATTCAAATATAAAATCGTCTAATCTATGTTTTAATAAATCTGCCTCCAAGAGAGAAATTATTAAAAATAAATTAATGTCTCCAAAATTTTATCTTTTAAATATAAATGATTTAAATGAGAAGAAATTAATTACTATCAAAAGTAAGTTAAAAAAATTTGTTATTAAGCCCAATAGAAGTGGTTCAAGTTTTGGTATAAAAATAATAAAAAATCAAAAAGAATTTGATAATTTAATTTCTAATATAGAAGAATTTAAAAAGGAACTTAATAATCACAAAGAAATTTTAATAGAAGAGTATATATCTGGAAAGGAGCTTACAGTTTCAACTATTAAATTAGATAAAAAAATTCACGCACTAGCTGTTACAGAGATAAAATCAAAAAATAATTTCTTCGATTATAAAGCAAAATATTCAAAAGGTTACGCTAAACATATTTTACCAGCCAAGTTAAATAAAATAAATTATGCTAAATGTCTTAAATTTGCTACTAAAGCTCATAAACTCTTAGGTTGTAATTCACTTGCAAGAACTGATTTTATTTTTGATACAAAAAAAAATAAAATTTTCTTTTTAGAAACAAATACTCAACCTGGACTTACTCCAATATCTCTATTACCTGAACAAGCTAATTATAAAGGTTTACCTTTTTCAGAAATCATTTTTATTTTGATCAAAAATTTAAATTATTAGTATGAATAATATTAATAGAAGAAGATATGTCTTAAGTATTAGATCATTAACTTTAATTTGTATTTTTTTATTTTTAATTATTTTTTCTATTTTACTATATTTTTACAAAAATAATTTAATTAAGATTTCTAAAAATACAATTCAGAGTTTTTCAGAAAACTTCCAATACCAATTTTCAAAATTTGATATTTCAGGTTTGGAGAAAATTGAATTTAAATTTGTAGAGGATAAACTGCAAAATTATTTAGGATCTTCGATTTTTTTATTACCATTGGATCAAATTAGTGACTCAATAAAAGAAAATAATTGGGTCAAAGAAATATATTTACACACCAATTACAAAGATACTCTATTTATTAAGATTGAAGAATATAAACCAATAGGAATTTATTTGTTTAATGAGAAATACTTTGTTTTTGATGAAAAAGGAAAAATCATAGATCAAATTTACATTACAGATTTCACTCATCAGTCATTATTAATTTTTAAGGGCAATTCTTCAAACTTAAAAGCTAACTCACTAATTAATTTTTTAAAAAATAATGATTTTGAAAAAAAATATCAAATAGAGAGTTTGGAATTTATTAATAAAAGAAGATGGGATATAAATTTATATAGAGATGTGAAATTAATGCTTTCAGAGGAAGATCCAAATAAATCTATTCAAAATTTTATTATGATACAAAATAAACTTAGCGAAACGGATATTAATAATATAAAAATATATGATTTAAGAAATTTAAAAAAAACAATCTTAATTAATTAAAATGATTAAAGCTGGTCTGGATATTGGTAATTCAAAAATATCATGTGTCGTTGCTGATTATAAGAATACCGATAATATTAATATCCTATCTATTGCTAGTGTTCCTAATAATAATATTAAAAAAAATATAATTTTAAATTTTGAAAATCTATATGATCAAATTAAATCTTTAGTTATAGATGCTGAAAAACAATCTCAAACTAAATTAAATTCTATCAATCTTAATCTATCTTTACTGAACTCTAATTCTCATTATTACAACTCGGCAATAGAATTAAAAAATGAGAAAATTTCAGAATTACATCTTAAAAAAATTATTAATCAATCAGAATATTTTAATAATCATCGTGAACAATTTGAAATATTTAATAATATAACCTCATACGATATCGATAATAACCTGTATTTTAATGCTCCAATAGGAAATTACTCAGATAATATAAAAATAAACTTTTATAAAATAAATATACAAAAAAAATATACAGATAATATTTCCAGTGTTATCAAAAAATTGAAACTCAATATTGATAATTATATTCCTTCTCCTTTATCTTCTTCCCTATCATCACTAACAAGAGATGAAAAAGAGCTTGGTACTATTTGTATTGATTTAGGCCATTCAACATCTTCTATATCAGTATTTGAAAATAATAAGTTTGTGTATGGAGATGCAATAGGTGTTGGTAGTAATAATGTTACATTAGATATTGCTCGAGGTTTATCTACTAATATTTCTAGTGCTGAAAGATTAAAAACTTTATACGGTTCTCTAGTTTCATCTCCCAGTGATGATCATGAAATAATAGAAATACCAATAATTTCAGGTGATAAAAATTCATTTAAACAAATAACAAGATCAAGCTTAAATGCTATTATTAGACCGCGTATTGAAGAAACTTTAGAGATGATATGGCAAAAAATTAAAGACAATAATTTAAACAATAAAAAATTAAAAAATGTAGTTCTTACAGGCGGTGGGGCAATGATGGATAATATTGAAAAATATGTAGAAACAATTTTTGCAAGTGGCGTGAGAGTATCAAGTCCCTTAGAACAATTAAATTTGGATAATAATTTTAAAAAACCCAATTTTTGCGACATTATTGGATCTATCTTGTATGACAAAGATTTATTTAAAATTGATTTTTTAGCAAATCAATCAAAAAATTCAAAAAAACGAGGAATATCAGGCTTTTTTTCTTGGCTTGATCAGTATATTTAGATAATACTATATATAGTAAATTATATTGACGATTTCGAACATAAATCGTTAAAAACTATTTAAAACGGCGGAGATTACAATGACGATCAATATTTCAATACAAGATGTAGAGCAAAACTTACATCCCAAAATAACAGTTTTGGGCGTGGGTGGATCTGGTGGAAATGCAGTTAACAATATGATTAATGCAAATTTAGAAGGTGTAGATTTTTTAATAGCTAATACAGATGCACAAGCTTTACAAATTTCGAGTTGTCCAAATAAAATTCAATTAGGATTAAATAGCACAAAAGGTTTAGGAGCCGGAATGAGACCTGATATTGGAAGACAGGCAGCGGAAGAGGCAATTCAAGATCTAAATGAAAAGTTTGAAGGTAGTCATATGCTTTTTATAGCCGCTGGTATGGGTGGTGGTACTGGCACAGGAGCTGCGCCAGTAATTGCTAAACTTGCAAGAGAAAAAGGAATACTAACTGTAGGTGTGGTAACTAAACCTTTCCATTTTGAAGGCTCTCAAAGGATGAAGTTAGCTGAGAAAGGTATTGAGGAACTGCAACAGTATGTTGATACATTACTAACAATACCTAATCAAAATTTATTTAGAATTGCTAATGAAAAAACTACTTTTTCTGATGCTTTTAAGATGGCAGACGATGTTTTATATGCAGGTGTTAGAGGCGTAACTGATCTTATGGTTCAGCCTGGAATGATAAATTTAGATTTCTCAGATATCAAAACTGTAATGTCTGAAATGGGTAAAGCTATGATGGGTACTGGTGAAGCACAAGGCGAAGGTAGAGCAATTGCGGCTGCTGAAGCAGCTATTGCAAACCCATTAATTGATGATGTGTCCTTAAAAGGTGCAAAAGGTCTAATAATTAATATTACTGGAGGTAAAGATATTACATTGTATGAAGTTGATGAAGCTGCAAATAGAATCAAACAAGAAGTAGATGAAGAAGCAAACATTATTTATGGAACTACTTGCGACGATAGACTTGAAGGTGTTGTAAGAGTTAGCATTGTTGCTACAGGCATTGATGTAAACAATAATATATCAGCTAAACCGATAGAGAGCTTTGCACCAATAAATATAAATAATGATATTTATAAACAAGATATAGAAAAATCTGAGTTATTGTCTGAAAGTAGTATTTTACAGGACAATACCTCACAAGATGGAAGCATCATAGATGAAGAGATTAATGAGATAGCAAATGAAGGAATGCTCAATAATCAAAATTCTGATGATTTTAATGAAGATGAGCTAACAAATATTAACCAATTAGAGACTTCAAGCTTAGAAGAAAATATTGAAGATAAAGAATCTTTTCAAAACGAAGCTACAGAAACTTTAGATCAAATTGAAACTGATAATATTTCTGGTGAAGTATCAAGCTCATCTTTCGATACAGATAAACCAAATGAAGTAAGTGTAAGAAAGTTAAGTTTATTTGATACTCTTTCTACTGAAAATAAATCTGAAGAAATAGCTGAAGAAAATAATATTCTTACAAAGACTGAACCTGTTTTTGCATCCTCAGAGGAAAAGATTGAAGAAAATGACTCTAAGGATAACAATTCTGAAGATGACAATTCAAGTATCATTGACAAAGAGGAATTCAGTGCTGAAGAGAATGAATCTTCTAAAATAGATGACGAGTTTAATCAGGAAACAGAGGAAGAACTTTTAGATATACCAACTTTTCTTAGAAGACAGGCTAATTAGTAAATTAACTATTATCTGCAATATTTTGAAATATTAGGTTAGTTGTTAAAAACGTCAAAAATATGTAATAAAAAAGTGCTGAAATAAGCACTTTTTTATAAAATGATAGACATATCAAATAATCCTAGAAATCAACAAACAATAGCCGAACCAGTATCAATTAATGGAATAGGATTACATTCAGGAGTAGATGTAACCATGAAATTATATCCTGCTGAAGCTGATTATGGAATAAAATTTATCCGAAAGGATCTTAATAAAAATAACATCATTGAAGCTATATGGTCAAATGTAACTAATACAAAATTAAGCACAACTATAGGTAATCAAAATGGTGCAAGTGTCTCAACGATTGAGCATTTGATGAGTGCTTTGTCTGGACTGCATATAGATAATATTAAAATTGAAATTGATGGACCGGAAGTCCCAATAATGGATGGAAGCTCAATAAAGTTTGTTGATCTTATTGATCAAACTTCCACTCAAAGTTTAAATAAAAAAAGAAAAATTTTAAAAGTTAAAAAAAATATTAAAGTAGAAAATAATGACTCATCTGTAGAATTAAAACCAAATAATCAATTTTCAATTGATTTTGAAATTGATTTTCCAAGTAAATTAGTTAGCAAACAAAGTTGTCAATTACAATTAGTAAATGGAAATTATAAAACTGACATTGCATCAGCACGCACTTTTGGATTTGAAAGAGATGTCGATATGCTGAGATCAAATGGTTTAGCACTAGGTGGCTCCCTAGATAACGCAGTTGTTGTTGGAGAAAGTAAAATACTTAATTCAGATGGATTACGCTTTAGGGATGAGTTTGTAAGACATAAAATTCTTGATTCTATCGGAGATTTGTATTTAGCTGGAGCTCCAATACATGGATATTTTCTAGGTAACAAATCAGGTCATCATTTAAATAACTTATTATTAAGGTCTTTATTTGCTGATAAAGAAAACTACGAATATATTTAGTTAAATCATTTTCTTTGGATTAACTATCTTATCAAATTCCTTTTCAGAAATTATTTTTAATTTTAATGCCGCTTCTTTAAGAGTCAAATTTTCATCAAATGCTTTTTTAGCAATTTTTGCTGCATTATCATATCCAATACTTTTATTTAAAGCAGTTACAAGCATTAAAGAATTATTTAAATGATTATCAATCCTTATTTTATTTGCCTTAATTCCTTTTAAACAATTTTTATTAAAACTTTTTATTCCATCGTTAATAAGATTAATAGATTGAATTATATTCAAGGCAATAACTGGTTTATAGGCATTTAATTGAAAGTGGCCATTTGAACCTGCAATATCTACAGTTGTACTATTTCCAATTACTTGAACGCAGACCATACTTAATGCTTCAATTTGAGTTGGATTTATTTTTCCTGGCATTATTGATGATCCGGGTTCATTTGCAGGTAATATCAATTCTCCTAAACCCGATCTAGGTCCAGATGCCAAAAATCTAATGTCATTTATTATTTTTAATAATGAAATTGATAAAGTTTTTAAAGAATTTGAAAAATTTATTAGTGGATCATGAGAAGCTAAAGACTCAAATTTATTTTGAGATGGTTTATAATTATCTCTAGTAAGTTTATTTAAATATTTACAAAATACTTTATCAAATTTTTTTGGTGCATTAATTCCAGAACCTACAGCAGTCCCACCCTGAGCAAGATATTTTAATTCTGATTTTGAAACTTCTATTCTATTTAAACAGGCTTGCAATTGAGAACAAAAGGCAGAAAACTCATCACCTAAAGTGATTGGTGTTGCATCTTGAGTATGAGTTCTTCCTATTTTAATTATATTTTTAAATTTTTTTTTCTTTTTTTGAAATTCTTTTATTAAATCTTTTAGATTTGGAATTAAATTTTTTATTGATAACTCATTTATTGCAACATGCATTATTGTTGGAAAGGTATCATTTGATGATTGAGATAAATTTACATGATCATTTGGGTGAATAGGTTTTTTACTTCCAATTCTTCCTTTTAATTTTTTGATTATATGATTACTAATTACCTCATTTGCATTCATATTAGTTTGAGTTCCAGATCCAGTTTGCCATACTGATAATGGAAACTCTTCAATAAGTTTTAAATTAATAATATCATCGCAGGCTTTAGATATTAATGTTCCCAATTTTTTATCTATAACACCTAGTTCTATGTTAGCTGCTGCAGCTGCTTTCTTTTGCTGACCTAATGCGATAATTAATTCTGATGGTATTTTTTCACTGCCAATTTTAAAATTTTCTAAGGATCTTTGAGTTTGCGCACCCCAAAGTTTATTTTGATCAATTTTTTTGGAACCTAAATTATCAAATTCTATTCTTTTTTTATATGCCATTATTTATTAACAAAACCTTTATAACATATTATATGAAACATATGAACAAACTTGTTTTACTGAGACATGGTCAAAGTCAATGGAATTTAGAAAATAGATTTACTGGCTGGAAAGATGTTCCATTAACCGAAAAAGGTATTAATGAAGCTAATAATGCAGGACATTTATTAAAAAAACATAGTATAAAAATTGATAAAGTTTTTAGTAGTGTTTTAGAAAGAGCAAATAAAACAGCAGAAATAGCTATAAAGGCATCACAGATAGAAAATTTACATAAAGATGGAAAACTCATATATGAAAAAGATCAACAACTGAATGAGAGGGATTATGGAGATTTAGTTGGTTTAAATAAGGCTGAAACTGCTGATAAATTTGGAAAAGAACAAGTACACATATGGAGAAGATCTTATGATACACCGCCTCCAAATGGAGAAAGTCTTAAGGATGTGGTAGACCGAGTTTCTCCCTACTTTACTGAAAAAATTCAACCATATATATTAAATGAAAAAAATGTTTTAATTGCAGCACATGGGAATTCCTTAAGAGCAATTATGATTAAAGTTGGCATGTACAAACCTGAAGAAATATCTTCGATAGAACTCCCAACTGGAAGTCCATTATGTTTAGATTACCAAAATGGTGAATTAATTGAACATTATTACTTAGATTAATTTTTTTTATAATTTGAAAAATTAATTACATTATCCTTTTCTGATATATTGGTTTCTAATTTTTTATTTACTTCTTTATGAATTTTACTTTTTTGCAAAATTAAACCAAAATTAGCTGAAGGATCTGCAAATGAAACAATAGCATTATAATCAATTTTTAAGTTTGTTTTAATATCACCAAATGAGAGTGTAATAGAAAAATTATTTTTATTTATTTCTAGATCATAATATTCATATTGAATAATAATTGTCATTTCTTGTGGATATTTTTGTTTTAACCAATTAGGTAATTCAACGTTTTTATGATTCGTTAAAAATGTAATGTAGAGATGATTATTATTTGATAATCCATTATCTTTTATGTTTTTAAGAATATCTTTAAATACATTAAGCATATTTTTATCTAGTATTTTTTGATATTCGATCATTTCTGTTTTATTTTTTTATTAAATATTTAAAGTATTGCAATAAAATTTATGAGTTTAGATAAAAATAATTCGCAATATAGTAAAATAGCAAAATTATTTCACTGGGGTTTTGTTTTATTATTTGCATATGGTGTGGCAAAACAAGTTGAGGATATAAATCAACTTGAAGATAATGCTCTTTTTAGATTTGAAATTATTTTTGCATTAATTTTTTTGTTTCTACTTATAATCCGTTTAATTTATATGAAAACAACTCAAAAAACATCATTACCTGAGGATACTCCTAGAATACAAAAAATATCTGCAAAAATTGTTCATAACGGAATGTATGCTTTGTTAGCAGGTACAGCATTATCAGGATTATCGATAGGGTTTTTATTTTGGATTGAACTTAAAGAAGGAATTTTAATTGATATTATTATTATTATTCACGAACTAAACGTTAACTTGCTATATTTGTTTATAGGTATTCATATTTTAGCTGCAACTTTCCATCGTCTAAAAAGAGATGGTGTATGGAGTTCAATGGTACCTTTCTTGAAAGAAAAAAAACTTAAATAAATTTTTAATTTAATAAAATTATTTTTTTAATTTTTCCCATTCAGCCATTCCACCGGTAATATTCTTAACATTTTTAATACCCATATCTTGCATTGTTTTAGTGGATAGAGTTCCTTGTCCACCCACGCCACAAAATACAACATAATCTTTATCTGGGTTTTCTTTGAAAAATTTATTCTCTAGGGGACTACCTTCTGCTAGATAAAATTCAAGAAACGCTCTATCTAAATGAATTGCATTTCCTATAGTTCCTTTAGAATAACTTTCTTTATCCCTCACATCAATAAATTGAACATTTGGATCATCTATTTTTTCTTTTGCTTCAGATGCAGAAATATTTTTAATTTCATTTTTAACATTCATTAAGTCTTCGAATTTTTTCATTATTTCCCTACCTTACTAATTACGATGTTTTTTTGCTCAGTACATTAACTTTTTCTAATTTTACAACTTTTGAGTTTAAAAAAAAGTTATAAACATATAATTTGTTTTTTTACTTATTATTAAAGAAGTTTATAACATATGATTATTAAAATATAAATTTTTTAAAAAAAAATATAACATTATCACTCATGAAATTGCAGAATTTATATCAAAAATATGTTACTAAACTTAATATATGATTGTAGTAGATAATTTTATTAAAGATAAAATACTCTTAGATGAATTAAAAAACGAAAAATTTTGGTCTAGTATGGCCCAATTAAATTGGTGGGATGGGTGGTGGAAAATTGAACCTAGAAATATTTGTGAAAACTTTATAAAAATTGTTTGGAAACAATTTACAAATGTTGAAAATAAAATTGCCGGATTTGAGTATTGGAGTAACGTTCATCAAACTGGTGACGGATTAAATTGGCATGTTGATAAGGATGAAAAATTAATGCAGGAAAAAAAAGAGATAGTTATGCCATCTATGGGCTTGGTATACTATGCAATTTCAGAAGAACTAGATGGAGGATATTTAGAAATTGCTAACAGCCCTGATCGAAATAATGTTGATTCTAGTAAAATTGAAAGATTAAAACCAATAGAAAATAGACTAATCATGTTTAATCCATCTTATCCTCACAGAGTAAGTCCTATAAATAGTGGAAGAAGAAGGGCGATAATAGTAAATGCTTGGCCAAAAAAACCATACACCTTTCAAAGTTCAGAAAGTTGATTTAGAGATAATAAATAAATTTAATTTAGTAATATGGTTTTAAATATTTATTTAAATTATTTATAATTTATAATATCTAATATTATGTTTCCAAAACTAATAAAAAAAATCTTAGTTTTCTTATTTTTTGTTAATCCTGCTCTAGCTTTTCATGATGTAGAAGTTTCTAATGAGGATATAGCGACTCTAGGAGGATTATGGGTTCAAATATATGTTTATGAAGAAAGCTGTATAGATAATCAATATTACACTCTAATAACAGAAAGATTACAAGAAAGTCCTAGATTTCAAAAATACTCGTCAGAGTTAGATCATCTAACCGAAAGTCAGGAATTGGCTTGGGAAAATGGTGCAGAAGGTGCAGCTTTAGTAATTGAATCAGGCGGAACAAGTTGTGATATTATTGCCGAAGTTATTTGGGAATGGTTTGGTGAAAATTAGAAAACCTTAATTTATTTATACACATATTAATCAGAAGTTTATAGCAACTTAAAAAAAACAAAATAAAAGAAATACAATTTAAGAATGTAGTGGGGCGTTCTGTTGCTCGGTGCCCCTGACCGCGCTCACCTAGAATCTAGGCAGCAAGTGCTAATCTATTATCGTTAGCGTTTATAAAATAGCCCGATAACGGTGGTACAATACCGGATAAAGTCTTTGTCTTTGAATTACCGTCAAACCTATTTCGTCCCCATATTTGGTGGAGACGCCGGGTACTGCCCCCGGGTCCGAATAACTTATTGCACAAAGCATTTATTATCTTAGTTGCAAAGCAACATTTTCATTATACCTTAAACTAATTATACTTGAAAGTTTTGTCTTGAAACCTAGCAATTAAAAAAAAAAATTGTTACTAATTAAGACATAAAATAAAAAAATATGATCAAAGCAATAATGGCAGTAGATGAAATAGGGGGAATAAGTAAGGGCCAAAGTATGCCCTGGCCAAAAAATTCAATTGATCTAAAATGGTTTAAAGAAAATACTATAAATAATGTTGTAGTAATGGGAAGGAAGACTTGGGAAGATCCTTTTATGCCTACACCTCTAAAATCAAGAATAAATGTTCTAATTACAAGCAAAGATAAAGAATTAATTGAAGGAGCAGATTATTACTTGAGTGGAAATATAAATGATCAAATTCAAAATCTTCAATTAAAACATATAGAAAAGGATATTTTTATAATTGGAGGTTCAGAAATAATAAATTTAACTTTTAAATCCATAGAACAATTTTATCTCACTAGAATCTACGGTAATTACAATTGTGAAAAATTTATAGATATTACTTCTATAGAAAATAATATGAAAATGATTAAAAAAATAAATGGTGACTCAACTTGCCATTTTGAGATTTGGGAAAGATGAAACAATACCTAGATGCTTTGAGATATTGTTATAATAATGGCTCTGATGTTGAAAGTAGAGCGGGAGGTGTTAGAAAATCATTTGGTTATCAAATGCATTATGATCTATCAAAAGGTTTTCCTGCAATAACGACTAAAAAACTAGCATGGAAATCTGTAGTTTCAGAGTTATTGTGGTTCATCGAAGGTTCAGATGATGAGAGAAGACTTGCTGAAATTTTATACAATGATTCAAGAGAAAATTTAAAAGATAAAAAAACTATTTGGACACAAAATGCTCAAGCTGATTACTGGAAAACACATGCCCGGTTTGAAGGAGATGTCGGTAAAATTTATGGAGTTCAATGGAGAAATTTTAATGGAGAAGATCAAGTCTTAAATCTAATTAAAGGATTAAAAGAAGATCCAAATGGAAGGCGTCATATAATTTCAGCTTGGAACCCTCCGGAGATTAAAAATATGTCATTGCCAGCATGTCATGCATTTTCACAATTTTTTATTTCTAATAATAAATTAAGCTGCCAATTATATCAAAGGTCATGTGACATGTTTTTGGGAGTTCCATTTAATATAGCTAGTTATAGTCTTTTAACTCATATGTTAGCTAGAGAGTGTAAATTAGAAGTTGGAACTTTTATTCATTCTTTAGGAGATTTTCACATCTATAGAGAACATTTTGAGCAGGTAAAAATCCAATTAGACAGAGTGCCTAAAAAATTACCTGAACTTCAATTCGAAACAAAAGATTTTTTTAAATACAACGTAAATGATTTTAAATTAATAAACTATCAGCATCATGAAAAAATTGATGCTCTGATGAATGTTTAATCTAGAGATTTTTTTAAGTTTTTAGCAATTGATATAAATTTTTTTGCAATTTCACCATCTGGATTATCTATTAAAGCAGGTATTCCATTGTCTGATTGAATTCTTAAATTTGTATCAATAGGAATTTCTCCTAAAAAAGGTATTTTAAATTCTTGAGCTTCTTTTTTCACACCATCTTTTGAAAATATATAATGTTTTTGATTACAGTTATCACATATGAAATAACTCATATTTTCAACAATACCAAGAATATCAACATTTACTTTTTTAAACATATTTATTCCTTTTCTAGCATCAGTAAGAGCTACATCTTGAGGTGTTGAAATTACAATTGATCCAGAAAGTTTTGAACTTTGGGCCAAAGTAAGCTGAGCATCTCCAGTGCCTGGTGGCAGATCTATTATAAGGTAATCTAATTCACCCCATTCAACTCCATTAAACATTTGCTCTAAAGCTTTCATGACCATTGGTCCTCTCCAAATTGTTGGAGCCTCAGAGTCAAGAATAAAACCAATAGACATCAATTTAATTCCATAATTTTCTAAAGGTACAAGTTTTTTGTTTTCATTCATTATAGGTTTTTTTGAAATACCCATCATTCTAGGAATACTAGGACCATAAATATCTGCATCAAGTAAACCGATCTTAAGATCTAATGAGCTTAATGCTGTGGCAAGATTTACCGAAAATGTTGATTTGCCAACTCCACCCTTACCACTAGCAATTGCTACAATATTTTTTGCATCAATTTTAAATCTTTTATTATCATTATTATTTGTTTTAGTACTTTCTACATCTGAGTTTATAATTACATTTACAGAAAGTATTCCAGAAATTTGCTCAACATTATTTTTAAGCAATCTTGCAATATTCAGATATTGATCTTCTTTTTGACCTTTTACAAGCAAGGAAATGTTTACATTGCCCCCTTTTACAACTGCTGAAATATTTTGATTTTTAGGATCAAAACTAAGATTTGTTTCAGGATCACTAAATTTCTTAGAAAATGTATAAATTAAAGATAAAATTTCATCAGACATACTTGATTTTTCCAGATTTACTCAAATATTAGTTATTAAATAATATAATTAGTGTTAGTAGATAGAGCCAATATTATCAATAATATATGAACTGGAACAAAAATAACAACGATAATAATCCTTGGGGATCAGGTGGAAATAACAACCCTTGGGGTTCAGGCGGGTCTGGAGACGGTCCAAATAGAAGAGATTTTGAAGATTCCATTAGAAAAGCAAAAGATAGATTTGGCAATTTTAAATTTGGTGGCAGACGTAACCTTTCAATATTTATAATAGTAGCTGTTTTACTATGGCTAGCTACTGGTTTTTACAGAGTTGAGCCTGATGAACAAGGTGTAGAACTTTTATTTGGAAGATGGAATGGTCAAACAACTGAGCCAGGATTACATTACTTTTTTCCCACTCCAATCGGACAGACTGTTACACCAAAAGTTGAAGTGATTAGAAAGATTAATGTTGGCTTTAGAAGTGCAAGTGATCTTGGTTTTGCCTCAAATTCAAATGCAGAGCGAAAAGTAATTGAAGAAAGTTTAATGCTTACAGGTGATCAAAATATAGCAGACGTAGCATTTACAGTTCTATTTAAAATAAAAGATGCTGGAAACTTTTTATTTAAACTTAGAAATCCAGAGCTTACTGTAAAAGATATGTCTGAAAGTGTCGTTCGTGAAGTTGTTGGTCAAAGAGATCTTCAATTCTTACTTACAGAAGGTCGTCAAGAGGTTGAACAAGTTGTAAGAAATGAGTTACAACTAGTTTTAGATTCCTATGAAAGTGGTGTTTTAATTCAATCAGTTCAACTGCAAAGTGTTGATCCGCCAGACCAAGTAATTGATGCTTTTGATGAAGTCCAAAGAGCAAGACAAGATAAAGAAAGATTAGTTAACGAAGCAAACACTTATTTAAATAGAATTGTACCTAATGCTCGTGGTGAAGCAGCAAAACTCGTTGAAGCTGCTACAGCTTATAAAGAGCAGGTGGTTAAACAAGCAGAAGGTGTAGCGCAAAACTTTATAGATGTTTACAACAGTTATAAAGATGCGAAAGAAGTAACTAAAAGAAGAATATATTTAGAAACTTTAAGAGAAGTTTTAGAAGGTAAGAACAAAATAATTTTAGATGATACTGGCAATGGACAAGGTGTAGTTCCTTACCTTCCATTGAATGAACTTAAAAAGTCAGGAAATAATTAAGATGAGATTTAGTGCAAGAAATTTACTTATAGTTTTAGTTTTATTTATTCTATTCCTAACTTTTACGGGAGCTTTTTTTATTGTAAATGAAACTAAGCAAGCTTTAGTGCTTCAATTTGGTGACCCAAGAAAAGTTGTTACAAAACCTGGCCTTCAATTTAAAATTCCATTTATTCAAGATGCCGTTTTTTTAGATTCTAGATTACTTAATCTCGATCCACAGCCTGAAGAAATGATACTTTCAGATCAAAAAAGAATTATTGTTGATTCATTTGCTAGATACAACATTGTTGATCCTCTAAAGTTTTATCAGACAGTTAGAAATGAGACTACTTTTTCGGATAGATTTGGAAGGATAATAAATGCAGCGGTTAGGGGTGTAATAGCTCAATATTCTCTGACCTCTCTTCTCAGTGACGAACGTATTAATATTATGAATGAAATTGAAAAACAAATTAAGGTTAATGAAAATTCTTTTGGTGTTAAAATTGTAGATATTAGAATTGGAAGAACAGATTTAACCGAACAAGTATCTAATAACGTTTATCAAAGAATGCGTTCTGAACGTGAAAAAGAAGCAAATTTATTAAGAGCAGAAGGTGAAGAACTTTCTAAAGAAATTGTTGCTTCAGCGGATAGACAACAAACAGTAATTCTAGCCGAAGCCGAAAGAACTTCATCAATACTAAGAGGTGAAGGAGATGCTGCTAAAAATAGAATATTAGGTGATGCTTATAGTCTTGATGAGGAATTTTTTGATTTCTTAAGAACAATGCAAGCTTGTAAAGATACTTTTGGAGATACAGAGATGTCTATGGTAATTGCTCCTGGGGAAGTTTGTGAAAAGTTTTTTGGTGAAATAGATATCCAAAATTAATGTTTGAAATTTTACTAATAAGCATTGGTCTAGTGCTGATCATTGAAGGTGTTCTTTATTTTTTCTTAGCGAACAATTTAAAAAAATATCTCGATATGATTTCTCTTATTAATCCACAAACTGTAAAAAATATTAGTTTATTTTTTGCTCTTCTAGGACTGTGCCTTATTTATTTCACGTTCAAATACTATGACAATTAATATGAGAATTAAATTTTTATTCTTAATATCTATTTTATTTTCGAAACCATTACTTGGTGTACCTGAGAGCTTTGCTGATTTAGTAGAACAATTATCTCCTGCAGTAGTTAGTATTGCATCAACTACTATTGTTGAAAATAATAACCAAAATCAAATACCACAATTTCCAGAGGGATCTCCCTTTGATGATTTTTTTAAAGAATATTTTGATCGTGATCAAAGGCGATCACAACGACCAATGACAGGACTTGGGTCAGGTTTTATAATAAGCGAAGATGGTATAGTTGTAACAAATAATCATGTTATTGAAGGAGCTGATGAAATAACTGTAATTCTAAATGATGAAACAGAATTTACGGCTGAATTACTTGGAAGAGATCCCAAAGCAGATATAGCTGTATTGAAAATTGATCCTAATAACAAAAAACTTACATATGTCGGTTGGGGTGATTCTGATAAGATGAGAGTTGGAGATTGGTCAATTGCAATTGGAAACCCTCTTGGTTTGGGAGGAACTGTAACAGCAGGAATTATATCTGCAATCTCAAGAGATTTAGGTAGCGGACCATATGTTAAATTTTTACAAACAGATGCATCTATTAATCGTGGTAATTCAGGTGGACCATTATTTAATTTAGATGGAGAGGTAATAGGAATTAATACGGCAATTGTTTCACAAACAGGTGGTAGTATTGGTTTAGGATTTGCAATACCTGCGAACAGTGCAAAAAAAATAGTACAACAATTAAAAGATTTTGGAAAAACTAAGCGAGGTTGGTTAGGTGTACAAATTCAACCTGTAACTAAGGATTTTGCGGAAAGTCTTGGATTGCCTGATCAAAAAGGCGCATTTATATCCAATGTCAATCCTAATGGGCCCTCAAAAACTGCAGGATTAGAGCCAGGCGATGTAATTTTAAAATTTAATAATATAGAAATTAAAAAGATGCCTGATCTACCAAGAGTTGTGGCAGAGTCAGATGTAGGCTCTACTGCAATATTAGAAGTTTGGAGAAAAAATAAAAAAATTCGTATTGAGGTAATATTAGGAGAATTACCTGGAGAGGTAGTTACGGAAAGAAAAACAACTTCAAATATTGAAAGAAATTTAAAAATAGAATCTTTAGGAATTACTATTGAAGATCATGACAGTGGAGTTAAAGTAATTTCAATTGATGATGTTGATAGTAGTTTGGAAAATGGAGATATAATTACAGAAGTTAATAGAGAGATTATTAATAATATGAATTCATTTGAAGAATTAGTAAATTCTTTGGAAAAAACAGGTAGATCCTCATTATTACTAAAAATAATTAGAGATGAAGAGCAAAATTGGGTAACAATTAAATTTAAGAATAATTGAAAACTCAAATCTATTTTGTATTAGGGCCAACTGCATCAGGAAAATCAAAATTTGCTTTAAGCTTAGCTAAAAAACTAAATGGTGAGATTATAAATGCAGATAGTATGCAGATTTATAAAGAGTTAAGTATCTTAACAGCTAGACCTACAATAAATGATCAAAAAAAAATAAATCATCATCTTTATGGGTTTGTAAAAGGCGATATTAGATTTAATGTACAAAAATGGTGTGAGGAAGCATCAACAAAAATTAATTATTTGGTTGATAAAAACATAACTCCTATTTTAGTTGGAGGTACAGGTCTTTACATAGAATCTTTAATTAATGGAATAGTTTCAATTCCATTTATTCCAGAAAAAGTAAAAAAAGAATCAGAAAAAATGATTTTAAAAATTGGTAAGGAAAATTTTTTTAATTTAGTTAAAGAACAAGATGTTGATGCAATGAAAAATATTTCATCCAATGATATTCAAAGAATAAGAAGAATTTGGGAAGTAAATTTTTTTACTAAGAAAAAATTTAGTGACTGGAAACAAAATAAAAATAAAAAATTAATTAATTTAGGAGATTATAAAATTTTATTATTTCTTCCTGAAAGAAAAGAAAATTATAAAAGAGTAGATCATAGAACTCATCTAATGATTGAAGATGGTGCGATAGATGAAGTCGAAAATTTGCTCAAATTAAATTATAATAATAGTTTACCAATAATGAAAGCTCACGGAGTTCCTGAAATTCAATCTTATCTTAATCACGAAGTATCAATTGAAGAATGTATTTCTAAAATTCAGCAGGTCACAAGAAACTATGTAAAAAGACAACACACTTGGTGGAGATCTTCAAATCTTAATATTTTTAAAAAATTTGATCAATTTCCGGACGAAATTGACATAAAATCCATTAATTTAGACCAAATTTAAACTAATTTATTGATTTTATTTTATCCACAGCCTATGAGCTAAAGTCAATGAATAATGAAATTACAGGCGCTGAAATTGTCTTAAAAAGCTTAGCTGAACAAGGCGTAGAAGTTGTATTTGGATATCCTGGCGGAGCAGTATTACCCATATATGATACTTTATTTAAACAGAATTCAATTAAGCACGTTTTAGTAAGACAAGAAGGTGGTGCAATTCATGCAGCTGAAGGTTATGCTAGGTCTACTGGTAAAACTGGAGTAGTTCTTGTAACGTCAGGACCTGGTGCAACAAATGTTGTAACTGGTTTAACTGATGCTATGATGGATAGTGTACCTATCGTATGTATAACTGGACAGGTACCACAACACTTAATTGGCAGTGATGCATTTCAAGAATGTGACACAACAGGTATAACCAGACCTTGTACTAAACATAATTATTTAGTTAAAGATGTTAATAAATTATCTTCCGTATTTCATGAGGCATTTACCATTGCTCAAAATGGAAGACCAGGACCTGTATTAATTGACATACCAAAAGATGTTCAATTTGCATCAGGAACTTATGAAGAAAAAAATAAAATTATTATTCCTTCTCATAGATTATTTGAACCAAGTCCAGATTTTGAAAAAAATAAAATTGAGGAAGCAGTAGAATTAATTTCTAAAGCAAAAAGACCAATTTTTTATATTGGTGGTGGATGTATTAACTCCGGTCCAAAGGCTTCAAAATTAGTTAGAGAATTTATAAATATGGTTGGATCACCAGTTACAATGACATTAATGGGTCTTGGTGTAGTAGGTTCATCAGATAAAAACTCACTTGGCATGCTTGGTATGCATGGAATGTATGAAGCCAATATGGCTATGCATGAATGTGATGTTATGATTAATATTGGAGCAAGGTTTGATGATAGGGTTACTGGAAGACTTGATGCTTTCTCACCTAACTCAAAAAAAATTCATATAGATATTGATGAAAGTAATATCAACAAAACAATAAATGTTGATGTGCCAATAATAGGTGACGTTAAACAAGTTGTCGAAAAAATGATTTCGATTTGGAAAGACAAAAAATATAAAATAGATACTGATTCACTGAAATTGTGGTGGGATAAAATTAATAAATGGAAAGAAGTAGATTGTTTAAACTACAATAATAAAGGTAAACAGATCAAGCCTCAGTATGCAGTTCAAAGACTATATGAGTTAACAAAAAATACAAAAACTTTTATTACGACTGAAGTGGGCCAGCATCAAATGTGGGCTGCTCAATTTTATAAATTTGAAGAACCAAATAGATGGCTTACATCAGGTGGTTTGGGAACTATGGGGTACGGATTTCCTGCTGCAATTGGAGCTCAGGTTGGACACCCAGATGCCTTAGTAGTCGATATAGCGGGAGATGCCTCCATACTCATGAACATTCAAGAGATGAGCACAGCTGTTCAATATAGATTACCTGTAAAAATATTTATTTTAAACAATGAATACATGGGAATGGTAAGACAGTGGCAAGAACTTTTACATGGTGGAAGATATTCCGAAAGTTATACTGATAGTTTACCTGATTTTGTAAAGTTAGCTGAGAGTTATAAAGCTGTTGGTTTAAGAGCAAAGACGACTGATGAACTTGATGATGTAATAACGCAAATGATTGAAACAAAAAACACAGTTATTGCTGATATTTGGGTTACTAAAGAAGAGAATTGCTTTCCAATGATTCAAAGTGGATCTGCTCATAATGAAATGATGTTAAGTAAAGATCAAAAACAAGATAAAAAATCAGCAGAAAAAGGAAAAATTTTAGTTTAATGAATAAATCTGTTTATGCTTCTCCTGATCAAGTATCAGAGACTAAAAGACATATATTAACTGTATTAGTTGATAATGAACCTGGTGTTTTAGCTAGAGTAATAGGAATGTTTTCTGGTAGAGGATATAACATTGATAGTTTGAATGTAGCTGAGGTTAGTAATGATGAAAATATATCAAGAATTACTATTGTAACTCATGGTACTTCAGAGGTCGTGAATCAAATTGAAAAACAGTTACTTAGAATTGTTCCTGTTCACAGTGTTACAAATTTAGATCAAGAGGGTAGCTCTGTTGAAGCTGAGGTTGCTTTGATTTATATTTATATATCTGATACTAATAAAAAGAAAGTTTATCAACTTTGTGATTTGTACAGAGCTAGAAAAATTGAAAATGAAAATAATACTACAATTTTTGAAATTGCTGGTGCTTCAGAAAGAGTAAATAGATTTATAAAAGAAATTAATGAAATTACAAAAGTTGAAATTGTTAGAAGTGGTCCCGTTGCAATATCATCAATTCAAAAAAATTAGGAGGAATAATGAGAGTATATTATGATAGAGATGCAGACTTAAATTTAATCAAAGATAAAAAAATATCAATAGTAGGATATGGAAGTCAAGGTCATGCTCATGCTATGAACTTAAGAGATTCTGGAATTGAAAATGTTTCAATTGCTTTAAGAGAAGGTTCAAATTCAAGAAGTAAAGCAGAACAAGCTAATTTTAAAGTAATGACACCTGCAGAAGCTGCAAGTTGGGCTGATGTGATTATGATGTTAACACCTGATGAACTTCAATCTGAAATATATAAAAATGACATCGCTGAAAATATTAAAGAAGGTACAACAATTGCTTTTGCCCATGGATTAAATATTCATTTTGATTTAATTAAACCTAAAGAAGGTATTGATGTAATCATGGTTGCACCTAAAGGTCCTGGTCATACGGTAAGGGCTGAATACGTAAGAGGTGCAGGCGTGCCATGTTTAGTTGCTGTAGATAAAAATCCCTCAGGGAATGCCCTTGAAATAGGTATCGCTTATGCATCTGCCATTGGAGGTGGACGTGCAGGAATTATAGAAACAACATTTAAAGAAGAATGTGAAACAGATCTTTTTGGAGAACAATCTGTTTTGTGTGGAGGTTTAACACATTTAATCTTGGCAGGTTATGAAACTCTTGTTGAAGCAGGATATGCTCCAGAAATGGCATATTTTGAGTGCCTGCATGAAGTTAAACTTATTGTTGATCTTTTATATGAAGGTGGAATGGCAAATATGAGATATTCAATCTCAAACACAGCTGAGTACGGGGATTATTCAAGAGGACCAAGGCTCATTACTGATGAAACAAAAAAAGAAATGAAAAAAATTCTTTCAGAAATTCAATCTGGTCAATTTGCTAAAGAATGGATGCAAGAACATCAAAGTGGTCAAACTAAATTCAAAGTGATGAGAAAAGAACAAGCTGAACATCCAATTGAGGCAGTGGGAGAAAAGTTGCGAACTTTGATGCCATGGATTGCTGAAGGAAAAATGGTTGATAAATCGAAAAACTAGATGAAAGTTTAATAAAATTTTTATTAGTGTATAATTGAATAAATGACTGAAAAAATTTACATTTTTGATACAACACTTCGAGACGGAGAGCAGTCTCCAGGAGCATCAATGAATTTAGATGAAAAACTTCAAATAGCTGAAGTGCTTGACTCTATGAAGGTTGATATTATTGAAGCAGGGTTTCCAATTGCTTCTAATGGAGATTTTGAAGCTGTTTCTGAAGTTAGTAAACAGGTAAAAAATTCAACGATAGCAGGATTAGCAAGAGCAAGTTTTAAAGATATTGATCGTGCTTGGGAAGCAGTTCAACATGCAAATTCTCCAAGAATTCATACTTTTATTGCAACAAGTCCTCTTCATATGAAATATAAATTAAAGAAAACTGAAGATGAAGTTTTAGAGGCTATTCAAAAGACAGTCTCTCATGCAAGAAATCTATGTGATAACATTGAGTGGAGTTGTGAAGATGGTGGAAGATCAGAGTTAGAATTTTTATATAAATGTATCGAACTTGCTATTAACTCTGGTGCTTCGACTATTAATATCCCTGATACTGTTGGTTATACATTACCAGAAGAGTTTGGTAAAATTTTTAAAAATGTTAAAAATAATGTTCCAAATATTGATAAAGCAATTCTTTCTACTCACACACATAATGATTTGGGTTTAGCGACAGCAAATAATGTTGCTGCTATTAAAGAAGGTGCTAGACAAGTTGAGTGTACAATTAATGGTATGGGTGAAAGAGCTGGAAATTCATCATTAGAAGAAATTGTCATGACTTTAAAAGTAAAAAAAGACCTAATGCCTTTTCATACAGATATTAAAACAGAATCTATTATGAAAGCTTCTAGATTGGTATCATCAATAACAGGTTTTCCAGTTCAACCAAATAAAGCTATAGTTGGTGCAAATGCTTTTGCTCATGAAGCAGGAATACATCAAGATGGTATGCTCAAACATGCTGGTACGTATGAAATTATGACACCTGAATCAATAGGACTTAACAAATCTTCACTAGTTCTTGGAAAACATTCAGGTAAACATGCTTTTTCAGAAAAGTTAAAAGAACTTGGTTATGAAGTTGGTGATAATGCTTTAATGGAATTATTTGGAAGATTTAAAGATTTAGCTGATAAGAAAAAAGAAATATTTGAAGAAGATTTAATTGCATTAGCAGAGGATAGAACTTCGTCATACGATGAACACATTAAATTTGTATCATTAGAAGTAAATGCTGGATCTGTTGAAAAAGCTGAAGCTAAATTAAAGATTGAAATAAACGATAAAGTGGAAAATACTAATATTAATGGTAATGGTCCTGTTGATGCCACATTTAACGCCATAAAAAAACTTACTAATACTGAATTTAAACTTAAACTTTACCAAGTAAATGCAATTACAGCTGGAACTGATGCACAGGGAGAGGTAACTGTCAGACTTGAAGATGATAATTTATCATCACAGGCAAAAGGAAGTGACCCAGATATTATTGTTGCGTCTGCAAAAGCTTATATTAATGCATTAAACAGATTGATCTTTAAAAAAACAAAATCAATTAAAGAAAATGCAGCAAATTTAAAAATAGAAGGAGTTTAGTTAATGGTAATCGATCGTTTTTTTAGTTTATTTTCTAAAGACATGGCTATTGATTTGGGTACGGCTAACACTCTAGTGTATGTAAAAGGCGAAGGTGTTATTCTTAACGAACCTTCAGTTGTTGCAACAATTGAAAATGATGGAAATACTCAAGTTTTAGCTGTTGGTAATGAAGCAAAACAAATGCTGGGAAGAACACCAGGAAAAATAAAAGCTATACGTCCTATGAAAGACGGTGTTATTGCTGATTTTGATGTTGCTGAACAAATGATAAAAAGTTTTATTAAAAAAGTTCATAAAGGAAGATCTATATCTAATCCTCAAATTGTTATTTGTGTACCTTCTGGTGCAACAAATGTTGAAAGAAGAGCCATTAGAGAATCGGCTGATGCTGCTGGAGCTAGAAGAGTTTATTTAATAGAGGAGCCAGTTGCTGCAGCAATTGGAGCAGGTCTACCAGTTGCAGAACCAACAGGTTCTATGGTTGTCGATATTGGGGGCGGTACAACAGAGGTGGCAGTTTTATCTCTTGGAGGTGTTGTTAATTCAACTTCAGTCAAAGCTGCTGGAGATCGATTTGATGAAGCCATAATGGAGTATATGAGAACAACTCATAAATTGGCAATTGGTGAGACAACAGCTGAAAGAATGAAAAAAGATATAGGTTCTGCTAGTCCTCCAGATGATGGGGATGGTAGGAGTATGAGTGTAAAAGGTAGAGATCTAATAACAGGGCTTCCAAAAGAAATTTCTATCTCTCAAAGACAAATTGCCGAAGCTCTTGCTGAACCTGTTGCTCAAATAATTGATACCATTAAAAGAGCTTTAGAACAAACTCCTGCCGAATTATCTGCAGACATTGTTGTAAGAGGAATTATGTTAACCGGTGGAGGATCTCTTTTGCATAACCTTGATAAGGTTTTAAGAAGATCTACAAGCTTACCAGTTTCTATTGCTGAAGATCCCCTTTTGTGTGTTGTTATGGGTACTGGCCAGGCGCTTGAAGAAAAATCAAGATTAAGTGATGTATTTGCCTCTGATTAGAAATTAAAATGGCACTAAAATTTAGAATAAAAGTTTTTCAAATTTCAACTTATATAAAAAATTTTACAATTGTTTCTGTTGTTACATTATCTTTTCTTTTAGTCTTTTTTTCAAAATCAGATTTGTTTATTATTAATGGGATAAAAAATATATCTAGCTCAGTTATAGTTCCAATTACTAGAGTTATTTCAGCACCTTTAAATGTCTTTTCAAATTTTGTTGAAGAATACAACCAGTTTAGAAGCTTAAAATTTGAAAATAAAATTCTTCAAGAAGAAATTATACGTCTAAAAAAATGGCAAACATTAGCAATACAAAATTCAAGAGAGAATAGAGTTTTAAAAAAGTTGTTAAATGCTACTGATAATAATTTAACTTTAGTTAAAACAGCTTCTCTTGTTAATAGGAATGATACAATTTACAGTAAGTTAATAAACTTAAATGCTGGTTACGAAGATAAAATTAAGAAAAATATGTCGGCTATTAATGAAAGGGGATTAATAGGAAAAGTAATTGATACATCTGCTAAAAATTCTAGAGTAATATTATTAACTGATCCAAATTTATCTATTTCTGTAAAATCAATATCTGATGAAATTTTTTCATTACTTACTGGAAATGGAGATGGAAAATATCTAGTAAGCTCTTTTGTGAAAGAAAATAAAATGCCAAGATTGGGAGATATTGTAGTTACAAGTGGTACAGCTCAAATCTTTCCCGTAGATCTATTGGTTGGAAAAGTAGCTAGAGTTGAAAAAAACAGATTTTTTGTTTTGCCATTTGTTGATTTTGAAAATATTGATTACGTACAAATAGTTATATCAAAATAATGGAGTTTTCCAAATTTCTTAACTCCTCTTCTAAACTAAACATCATTTTAATGATAAGTTTCTCAATATCTGTGAATTCCTTTATCTTATTTCCTAATCTCAATAATGCATTTTATATTTTATTTCATTTAACTTTTATTTATCTAATTTTTTATCATTACCATTATTACCTTTATTTTGTAGCTCTTATATATGGAATTTTGTTTGATATATTATTATTTAATAATATTGGAGCCCATCTAATTACTTTTTTATCTCTTTTATTATTATTTTTATTTCTAAAAAAATATTTAATTAGATTATCTTCATATCAAATCATATTTATGTATTTTATAACTTTAATTATTTTACTTCTAATTGAACAGATTTTAGCTAATTTAATACACAATTATAAATTTAATATGAACTCTCTTTTCAATTTTTTTTTAATCTCTTTAATTATATTCGTTCCTACTGTATTTTTGTTTACTAAATTAGATAAGTAAATGTTTTATTCAGATGATAAAAAACAATATTCAGTTCTAAATAGAAGAACTTTTTTATTGTATTTACTAAAAGTTTCTTTTTTTGGTATTGTAGGTTGGAGATTATATAATATTCAAATAAAAAATTCGCAAAAATATAAAACTCTCTCAAAAAATAACCAAATAGACATTGAAATTATATACCCTGTTAGGGGTAAAATTTATGACACTAATAACCAGGTTTTAGCATCTAATATTAAAGTTTTTGATGTATATATAATTCCTGAAAATACAAATAATATCAATAAATCTTTAAACAAATTAAACCAAATTATAAAAATAGATTTTAGTGATAGAAGAAAAATAATAGATTTATCTAAACAAGTAAGAAAATTTGAAAAAATAAAAGTTTTAGAAAACATAAATTGGTCAGAGCTTGAAAAAATAGAAGCTAATAAACTCAATATTGAGGGTATATTTATTTCTCAAGATTATATGAGAACCTACCACTTTGATAATATTGTTTCACATTTAATCGGTTATACAAATAAACCCAATCGAGAAGAAGTTGAATTACCATTTATTGCAAATATGCCTAATTTAGAAATAGGAAAAGATGGTATTGAAAAAAGTTTTAATCCCAATCTAATCGGTAAATCAGGACAAAGAGAGATTGAAGTAAATTCTTATGGAAGAGTGATTCGTGAAATATCTAGACAAGATAGTCAAAAAGGAAATGATATTCAAATTACAATTGATCTAAGAATTCAACAATATGCTTTAAACTTACTAAAAGAACATAAGGCAGGATCAGCTGTACTTATGGATATTAATAATGGAAATATTTTATGTATGGCTTCTACCCCATCTTATAATCCTAATAAAATTATACAGAAACCAAATAAAGAATATTGGGATTCAATTTTAGAGAATGAGCTCTCACCACTTACTTATAGATGTATTCAGGGTTTGTACGCTCCAGGCTCAACTTTTAAAATGGTAGTTGCCATAGCTGGATTAGTTCATGGGATTATTGATACAAATACGAAACATTTTTGTAGTGGAAAAATTAATTTAGGAGATAGACTTTATCATTGCTGGAAAAATAATGGTCATGGAGGGATGAACGTTAGTAATGCTATTAAAGAATCATGTGATGTATTCTTTTATGAAATATCAAAAAAAATAGGGATAGATAAAATTGCTAGAGTTGCTGAAGATTTTGGTTTAGGCAAAATATATGATCTACCTTTACCTAATCAAAAAAAAGGAATTATCCCTTCGCGGGATTGGAAAAAGAAAAAATACGATGAAAGTTGGTATCCTGGAGAAACTCTAATCTCAGCAATTGGACAAGGTTTTGTTTTAACTAATCCATTACAACTTGCTGTAATGACTTCTATTATTGCCTCTAATGGAAAAAATATAAAACCAAACATTATAAAACAAAATAATGAAATTGAATTTAATAAATTAGAAAAATACCAAGATGCAATTAAAATTATTAAAAGTTCGATGTTTAAAGTAGTTAATGAAAGTAAAGGTACTGCTTATAATTCGAGATCTGAGTCTGCACCTTTTGCCGGTAAGACAGGCACCTCTCAAGTTAGAAGAATAACTGTGGCCGAAAGAGAAAGTGAAGATTTTAGGAAAAAAGAAGTAGAATGGAAAAAAAGAGATCACGCTCTATTTGTTGGATATATGCCAGTTGAAAATCCTAAATATGCTGTTTCAGTTGTTATTGAACATGGAGGCTCAGGTGCTTCAACTGCAGCTCCTATAGCAAAAGAAATTTTTCAATTTACGAAAAATTTAGAAATTTAATGTTAAATAAAATTCAAAACTTAAATTATTTATTGATTTTTTTAGTAATATTGATCTCATTTATTGGCGCAGCAGGTTTATATTCAGCTGCGGGAGGATCATACAGTCCTTGGGCATCAAGACATTTAATTAGATTACTAGTTTTTATTTTTTTAGCAATTGTTCTAGCCTTAATAAATATCAAGTATATTTATCAATTTGCTTATATCTTTTTTGTTTTATCATTATTACTTTTACTATCAGTCGAATTAATTGGTGTTTTTGGTAAAGGTGCAACTAGATGGATAAATCTATTTGGATTTAGCATTCAACCTTCAGAATTAATAAAAATAACTATAATACTAGCGCTAGCAAGATTTTATCATGATTTAAAATTTGATGAAATTAAGCGAATAAAAAATTTATTTTTTCCAATATTAATTTTATTTTTACCCTTTGCTTTAGTCGTAATACAGCCGGATCTTGGCACTGCATTAAGTATAGCAATGCTTGGAATTTTGATTCTATTTGCAAGTGGCATAAGAATTTGGAAGTTTGTATTAGGATTTTTTGTCCTAATTTTATCAATTCCTTTGTCATTAAATTCGTTACAACCATATCAAAAAGATAGAATTTTCTCTTTTTTAAATCCTGAAGCAGATGCTCTTGGAAGAGGATATCAACTCATACAATCCAAAATTGCTTTAGGTTCAGGCGGTCTAACTGGCAAAGGTTTTTTAGAGGGTTCTCAAGCTTATCTGCAGTATTTACCTGAAAAACAAACTGATTTTATCTTTACATTAATTGGAGAAGAATTTGGTTTTATTGGCACTATGTTTATAATTTTACTATTTCTATTATTAATATCAGTTTGTTTTTATATAAGTATTAAATCAAATCATATTTTTGGTAGAATTCTTTCTATAGGTGTTGGCAGCAATTTATTTATATATGTCATAATGAACATATCTATGGTATCTGGATTAATGCCTGTTGTTGGAATTCCATTACCTTTAGTTTCTTATGGAGGGTCAGCAATGCTTGCAATAATTATATCTATAGGACTAGTTCTTAATGCAGAATTAAATGGAAATTTGAAAAAATTATATAATGCTTGAAATTAATAATGTTAATAAATTTTTTGGAGGATTAAAGGCAGTTCATAACGCATCAATAAAAGTTGAAATGGGTTCAATTACAGGTTTAATAGGTCCAAATGGAGCAGGAAAAACAACATTATTCAATACTATTGCAGGATTATATGATCCAGATGAGGGAAATATAATTCTTAATAATGAAGATATTTCTTTTTTAAAGCCTCACGAATTATTTGCTAAAGGAGTTCTAAGAACTTTTCAAATTGCCCATGAATTTTCAACATTAACTGTTCTTGAAAATTTAATGATGGTACCACCAAATCAATTTGGTGAAAAATTATCATATGCTTTATTAAGTAATGCTAAAGTAAAACAACAAGAAGAAGAAATAAGACAAAAAGCTATCGAAGTAATAAATTTTTTAAATTTAAGTCACTTAACTCAAGAACTTGCAGGCAACTTATCTGGTGGTCAAAAAAAACTACTTGAGTTAGGGAGAACCATGATGGTTGATCCTCAAATTGTTTTACTTGATGAAGTAGGAGCTGGAGTTAATAGAACACTTCTTAATGAAATAACAGATGCAATATTAAGATTAAATAAAGAAAAGAATTATACGTTTTTTGTAATTGAACATGATATGGAACTCATAGAAAAAATTTGTGATCCTGTAATTGTTATGGCGGAAGGTTCTGTTTTATTTAAAGGAAATTTTAATGAGGTTAAAAATAACGACACGGTTATAGAAGCTTATTTAGGAAAAGGTATTAATAAGAACTAGAATTTTATGAATAATTTAATTGGTAAAGATTTAACAGCTGGATATGGAGGGGTCGATATTATTAAAGATATCAATTTAGAAGTAAATGAAGGTGAAATTGTTGTTATAGTTGGCCCAAATGGAGCAGGTAAATCAACAGCAATGAAAGCATTGCTTGGTATGTTAAGTTTAACATCAGGTTCTGTTGAATACTCAAATGAAGAAATTTCTTCAATGCTACCTCAAAATAGAATTAATTTAGGATTGGCATTTGTTCCTCAAACAAACAATGTGTTTACTGGTATGACAGTAGAAGAAAATTTAGAAATGGGAGGATTTTTAAGAGATGATGATATTATTCATACCATTAATGATGTTTATGATCTTTTTCCTATTTTAAAAGAAAAAAGAAATCAAAGTGCAGGAGAATTATCTGGTGGTCAAAGACAACAAGTAGCTTTTGGTAGAGCTCTTATGACTCAACCTAAAATTTTGATGTTAGATGAACCAACTGCAGGAGTATCTCCAATTGTAATGGATGAGTTATTTTCAAGAATTATAGAAGTTCGTAAAACTGGTGTTGGCATACTAATGGTTGAACAAAATGCAAAACAAGCACTTGGTATTGCTGATAGAGGGTACGTGTTAGTAAATGGAAAAAATAGTAGAGAAGGTACAGGTGAAGAACTATTAAATAATCAAGAGGTTAGAAAGTCTTTTTTAGGAGGTTAAAATGATTGATTTTCTAAATTCTATAATTGTACTTCTAAATTTTATTATCATTCCAGGCATTTCTTATGGCTCTCAACTTGCACTTGGAGCACTTGGAGTTACATTCGTTTATGCCATACTTCGATTTGCAAATTTTGCACATGGTGAAATCATGTCATTTGGAGCAATGATAACAATTTTATTTACCTGGTTTTTTCAATCACAAAATATTGGTTTAGGTATTCTGCCAACTGCCTTGTTAGCTTTACCTATAGGAATAATAGCAACAATTATTTTATGCATTATTTCTGATAAATTTGTTTTTCAATATTACAGATACCAAAAAAGTGTTCCTGTTGTTTTAGCAATGGTTTCAATAGGGGTTATGTTCGTAATAAATGCAATAATAAGAATTATAATTGGAACAGAAACTATAAAATTTTCTGATGGACAGAAATTTATAATGAAAGCGAAACAGTTTAAAGTAATGACAGGTTTGAATGAAGGGTTAGCATTAAAATCTTCTCAAGTTATCACAATATTAATTACTATTTTACTTTTAGCTTTTACTTTTTGGTTTTTGCAAAAAACAAAAACTGGAAAATCAATGAGAGCATTTTCTGATAATGAAGATTTAGCATTATTGTCTGGTATTAATCCTGATAGAGTAGTTTTTACTACCTGGATTATTGTAGGTGTCTTAGCTTGTGTTGCGGGAACACTATATGGTTTAGATAAAAGTTATAAGCCAATTATTTATCTCAATTTAGTCTTGCCAATATTTGCATCAGCAATTGTCGGAGGCATTGGCAGTCCTTTTGGAGCTGTAGTAGGCGGTTATGTCATTGCATTTTCAGAAATTATGGTCACGTATGCTTATAAAAAATTCTTTGTCTATCTACTTCCAAGTTTTATAGAACCAACAGGTCTAGTACAATTACTTTCAACAGATTATAAATTTGCTGTATCGTTTTCAATTTTAGTTATAGTTTTATTGATTAGACCATCAGGCATATTTAAGGGAAGAGTCTTATGATGAAGTTTGAAAGATATGAATGGTTAGCTATTACAATCATGATCTCCTTATTTATTTTTGTAGGTTTTATTCAAGGATGGTCAGTAAGTTTAGTAATTTTAAACATGTGCATTATTTCAGCAATAATGACTATGGGAGTTAATATTTCTTGGGGTTATGCAGGAGTAATTAATTTTGGTGTAATGGGTTTTCTTGCCATGGGTGGATTAGCAGCTGTGCTTGTTTCTTATCCTCCCATTGCCGAGTCATGGCAGGCTGGAGGTAGAGGACTAGGTATTAGTTTTGCTTTGCTTGTCATATTAGTAATAGCTGTAATGTATATTAATAAAACGGTAATCCAAAAAAGAAATAAGTATATTTTAAATTCTCTCATAATTTTCTTTGGTATTTTAATTATCAGACACTTTTATTTAAACGCCACACATAATATTGAGGATGTTAATCCAGCAATAGCAGGATTTTTAGGCGGTCTTGGACTACCAATAATTTTTTCTTGGATAGTAGGAGGTTTATTTGCTGCAGGTGTTGCATTTGTAATTGGTAAAGTAGCTCTTGGATTACGATCAGATTATCTTGCTATTGTAACTCTTGGTATTTCAGAAATAGTTGTTAGTGTTTTAAAACATGAAGAATGGTTATCTAGAGGCGTAAAAAATGTAATTGGTTTAAAAAGACCAGTTCCTTATGAAATTGATTTACAAAACGCAGATTGGTTTATAAACTTGGTTACTTATCTAAACTCGTCAAAGTTAAATAATATTATTGATGTAACTGATAGACAACAAGTATTAAACAATCTTATTATTGATGGCTCGGGAATTTTTGTAAAATTATCTTACGCGATTTTATTTCTGATTGTTATGTTAATAATTTTTTATTTTGCCAACAAAGCTCAATTATCTCCTTGGGGAAGGATGATGAGAGCTATCAGAGATAACGAAACAGCTGCAAATGCTATGGGCAAAGATGTTGTGAAACAACATTTAATTATTTTTGTCATAGGAGCTGCAATTGTAGGTGTTGCTGGTGCAATGCTTGTCACTCTGGATGGATTATTTACTCCTTCAGGATATCGACCACTTCGTTTCACTTTTATTATTTGGATTATGGTTATTGTAGGTGGTAGTGGAAATAATTTAGGCGCTATATTTGGTGGTTTTGTGATATGGTTTTCTTGGATTGAGGCAGCACCAATTACAACATTTATTATTAATCAACTTACTATAGGATTAGAGCCAACAAATGCTTTAAAATTACATTTACTTGATAGTGTTCCTTACTTTAGATACCTATTTATGGGTTTAATTTTGTTATTAATTTTACGATATAGACCGAAGGGAATTATACCGGAGAAAGTTAGGCACTCATAAAAAACCCCAGCTAAAAGCTGGGGTTAAATTAAAATAATTTTTAATTATTAAAGAGCGCCAACAGTAACGAATTCGCCACCACTAACTTCTAACTCTTTAAACGCACCAGCTGCATCACCAAACGCATTAAATTCTACGTCTGTTGCACCTTGGTAATCAATATCTTTACCAGCAGCTAACATTTGTAAGCCGTATGATAATTGACCAGGGTTAATTACAATACCTGGAGCGTTAGATACTTTAGCAATATTGTTTAAGATTGATTGCTTATCAGCAGATCCACCAGCTTGAATTGCAAGAGCAATAATTGCTGCAGCATCATAAGACTCTCCAACATATGGAGCACTTCCGTCCATGCCATTTGCAGCTGCTAGTTCTCCGAACTTAGCTGAACCTTTTGAAATTGCACCTGGCATTGAACCAAATGATCCTTCAAGATCAGCACCGATATTATCAACAATTGATTGACCAATCATACCATCAGAAAGAACAAAAGTGTCAAACGCACCTGAATCTAGAGATGCTTCGATCATACCTTTTCCACCATCATCAATATAACCAATTACTAATAGAGCGTCTCCACCAGCTGATGCAAGAACACCAACTTCTGATGAATAATCCGCTTTACCATCTTCGTGTGCAGCTGATGCTGTAATAGTTCCGCCACCACGAGCAAATGAAGCTTCAAATACTTCAGCTAAACCTTTTCCGTAGTCATTGTTAGTATACGTTACAGCTATACTTTCAATTCCTCTGCTTAAAGCAAGTTTAGCTAGAACTTGACCACCTTTTGCATCAGATGGGGCAGTACGCCAAAAAGTTCCATTATCAGGAACTTTACTTAAACCTGGTGAAGTTGCAGATGGAGATACCATCAAAATACCATTTGGTACTGCAACGTTTGCATTAATCGCACCTGTTACACCTGAACAGTCTGCACCCATAATAGCAGTTACACCTTGTGCAACTAGATCCTCAGCAGCAGCAGTTGCAGCAGCAGAGTCTACACAAGTTGAGTCAGCTTCTAAGATAGTAATTGATTCACCACCTAAAAGATTTCCAGAGTTTGATGCCTCATCAAATGCCATTCTAGCACCATCTCTCATAGCAGGAGTTAAAGATTCAATTGGTCCTGTAAAACCAAGAATAATTCCTACTTTAATTTCTGCTAATGCAGCAGTCGTTACAGTCGACAAACTTACAATAACAGCTAGAAGTAATTTTTTCATATTTCCTCCAAAAAAGTATACTTTTTATATAGGCTACCTCATATACTAGTTCCAAAAATCAATCATGCAGTTTTTTCATAAAAATACCTAAGATTTTAGCCAAAAACCATAAATTGACTTCATTTGACTCACCGGATAAAGATCAAACGTATGACAATTGGAATTTTAGGCGGAGGAGTTTGGGGGAGTGCACTTGCCCGAGTATTAAGTAATAATAAAGTTATCATTTATGGTCGAGATGAAAAAATTGTTAAATCAATAAATGAACATAAAATTAATCCAAAATTAAAATACAGCTCATTTAATGAAAATGTCACTGCTACTACTTCTTTAAAAGAAATTAGAAATGTTAAATTTTTATTTATAACATTACCTGCACAAAACATCAGGGAGGTGATTAAGGATTCATCATTACATAATAAAAATCATCATATTATTATATGTTCTAAAGGGATTGAAATATCGTCATCAAAATTTTTAACAGATGTATTTCAAGAAATGATGCCGTTTAAATCAATTAGTATTTTATCAGGCCCATCTTTTTCAAATGAAGTATCTCAAAGTTTACCAACTGCAGTGACACTTGCAACAAAAGATAAAAAAGATTTTGAGAATATTTCTAAACTTATACCTAACAAAGAATTTAGAATTTATTATTCAAATGATTTAATCGGAACGCAAATAGGTGGTGCGTTAAAGAATATATATGCGATAGCAGCCGGTGTTGCAGAAGGATTGAATTTAGGCGAAAATGCTAAAAGTGCACTCATTTCAAGATCTTTTGCAGAAATGACAAGATACGCAAAAAAATTTAAAGCTGATAAAAATACACTATTTGGTTTATCCGGGCTTGGTGATCTAATTTTAACATGTAGCTCTAAAAATTCTCGTAATACACAGTTTGGTATTAAATTAGCTTCTTCAAAATATGATAATTTTTTAGATCTTTTAAAATCGCAAGAAGTAACAGAGGGTTATTATACAGTTAAAGCAGTCTATAATATTTCACAGAAAAAAAATATTGATATGCCAATTATGGAGTCTGTATACAATATACTTTATAAACAACATGATTTAAAAGAAGAACTAAGTAATTTACTGAGTAGACCAATAACAGAAGAGAAAATTTAATTTGATGACAAAGAAAACATTTTATACCTTAGATACAAGCTGGGTCAACAATACGCAAATTAATTTGAGTGCTGTAGAGCGTCGAACATCTACCTTAACTAAAAGAAGAACTGTAAAAAAGGAATTTCAAGTTGCTTGGTTGTTAAAAGCTATTACTTTGATTGATCTCACTACACTAAGTGGTGACGACACTTTTGGAAAAGTTGAAAGACTTTGCAATAAAGCTCTTAATCCGATTGATGATTATATTCTTCAGGATTTAGGAATAGAAAATAATGCAGTAAGAGTAGGAGCTGTATGTGTCTATCATCATCTAATAAAAGATTGTACAAAACTAATTCAAAACAAACTCCCAATTGCGGCAGTTTCTACAGGTTTTCCTGCAGGTCTATCATCTTATACGACTAGAAAAAAAGAAATTTCTGACTCTATTAAAGATGGTGCTGATGAAATCGATATTGTTATCAATAGAGGATACGTTCTTCAAAATAATTGGAAAAAATTATATGATGAGGTTCGCAGTTTTAAAGAAACTGCAGGTAAAACAAAAATTAAAGCTATTCTTGGTGTTGGTGATCTTGAGACTCTTCGAAATGTAGCAAAGGCATCTTTAGTTTGTATGATGGCTGGTGCCGATTTTATTAAAACATCAACAGGAAAAGAAAGTATAAATGCTAACTTAAATAATAGTCTTGTCATGTTGAGAATGATTAGAGATTTTTATACAAAAACTGGAAAAAAGATTGGTTTTAAACCTGCAGGTGGAATATCAACAGCAAAATCTGTTTTAGAATTTTTAATATTGGTTGCTGAAGAACTAGGATTTGAATGGGTTAATCCTAAATTATTGCGAATTGGTGCCTCTAGTTTATTAATTGATATAGAAAGACAACTCTATCACTACACTAGTGGCAGGTATGCAAATAAAGAGAAACTTGCAATAGGATAATATGGATAAAGTTATTAAAAATTTTCAAAATATATCTTATGGGCCAGCACCAGAAGACAGCAAAGAAGTTAATAGTTGGATAAAAAATTTAAAAAATCCAAATAATCATTTTATTAATGGTAAATTTGTAAAATCGTCTAGCTCAAAAAAATTAAATATAATTAACCCTTCTACAAATAAAAAAATAGCAACATTGTCTGTTGCTTCAAAAAAAGATATAAATGCTGCTGTTAGTGCTGCCAAAAAAGCTCATGTCAAATGGTCGAAATTTTCATCGTTTGATCGATCAAAATATTTATATGCCCTTGCACGTCTCATACAAAAAAATTCAAGGTTTATTTCTGTTTTAGAGACCATTGATAATGGTAAGCCTATAAGAGAAACAAGAGATATAGATATTCCACTTGTTGCTAGACATTTTTATTATCATGCTGGATGGGCTGCAAGGAATACAAATAATTCTGATAACTCTATTGGTGTTGTTGGGCAAATTATACCCTGGAACTTTCCATTATTAATGTTAGCATGGAAAATTGCTCCTGCTATTGCTCTTGGAAATACAGTAGTGTTAAAGCCTGCAGAATATACTTCTTTAACAGCGCTTTATTTTGCTGAACTTTGTCAAAAAGCTAAAATTCCTCAAGGTGTGATTAATATTATTACGGGAGATGGCTCTACTGGTGAACATATAACATCACATAAAGATGTTAAAAAAATTGCTTTTACTGGGTCAACTGAAGTTGGCAAAAAAATAATTCAAACAAATACTAATCCAGATAAAAAAATGACAATGGAACTTGGGGGTAAATCTCCTTTTATTGTTTTTGAAGATGCTGATTTAGATAGTGCTGTAGAAGGTGTTGTTGATGCGATTTGGTTTAATCAAGGCCAAGTATGTTGTGCAGGCTCAAGGCTCTTAGTACAAGAAAGTATTGAGAAAAAATTTATCCAAAAACTTAAGAAAAGAATGGAAAAACTTCGTGTTGGTGATCCATTAGATAAGTCAATTGATATCGGCGCTATAGTTGCACCTGTTCAACTTAAAAAAATTAATTCTTTAGTAAATAAAGCGCAAAAAGATGGAAACAAATTATGGCAACCTTCATGGTCATGTCCAACAAATGGTCTATTTTATCCTCCATCTTTATTTACAAACGTAACACCGTCATCTTTTATTGCTCAAGTTGAAATATTTGGACCAGTTTTAACAACGATGACATTTAGAACACCTAGTGAAGCTGTAACCATTGCCAATAATACTCCATACGGACTTGCGGCAAGTATTTGGTCTGAAAATATTAACTTAGCTTTAGATATTGCTCCAAAAGTAAAAGCTGGAGTGATCTGGATAAATTCTACAAACTTATTTGATGCTGCGTGTGGTTTTGGCGGTTACAAAGAAAGTGGTTTTGGAAGAGAAGGTGGCTCAGAAGGTATAAGAGCATATTCAAAATTATCACTTCCTCTTTCTAAGTCAAAAAGAGGAAAAAAATCATCTAATGGTCAATCATCTAATGCTATCGATAGAACACCAAAATTATATATCGGAGGGAAGCAAAAAAGACCTGATAGTGGTTACTCCTTTTCTTCTTATGATGCTCAAAATAATTTTATTTGTGATGTTCCAAATGCAAATCGCAAAGATGTAAGAGATACCGTTGAGGTTGCATCTAAAGCAGTTGGCAAATCTTCCACTAATTTTAATAGAGCTCAAATTCTTTATTACTTAGCTGAAAATTTACAAGATCGAAAAAATACCTTTTCTAGTTTGCTGTCTTCTTTAATTGGTATTTCACAAAAAGATGCCGAAAAAGAATTTGATCAATCAATTGAAAGATTATTTTATTACGGTGCTATGGCTGATAAATTTGAAGGCTCTATACATAATCCTCCTATAAGAGGTTTAACACTAGCTGTTAAAGAACCGATAGGCGTTATTGCAAATATTTTAAATGATGATTATCCACTATTAAGTTTAATAACTACATTAGGATCAAATTTTGCAGCAGGAAATGCTAGTATTATTGTTCCAGGACAAAAGACGTCTCTTTTAGCAACAGAATTGTATCAATTACTTGAAACTTCTGATGTTCCAGCAGGCTATATTAACATTCTCACAACTAAACAAAATAGTTTGAATAAAATCTTAGCAGAACATGAAAATATCGATGGTATTTGGTATTTTAGTGAAAATAAGAATGAGCGTTTAAAAGTTATTCAAAGTACAACATCAAATTTGAAAAGAAGTTGGTGTCCACAATCAAAAAATCTTGATTGGTCTTCGAAAGAAGAACATTTCTTAGAAGAGTTTTTATATCAAAGTACACAAGTAAAAAATATTTGGATCCCATACGGAGAGTGATATACTAAAAATATGTTAATTAATGTCGATCCTATTTTAAGTCCTGATATATTAAAAACACTACGCGAAATGGGTCATGGTGATAGACTTGTTATATCCGATATTAACTATCCTGCTCATTCGAACCACAATAGAGTTCACCGATTAGATGGACTTGATATGACAACTGTCATGAGAGCTGTTTTATCTGTTTTTCCATTGGATAGTTTCGTAGACTCAGCTGTTTACCGAATGGAAGTTGATAATCAACCAGATGAAATTAATGATGCGAACAAAGAAGTAATTGGTGCAATTAAGGAAGTATCAGGAGATCATTGGAAAATTGGTTCATACGAAAGACAAGAATTTTATAAGCAATCAAGATCAACCTATGCATATATTACAACAAGTGAAAGACGACCTTACTGTAATTTTATTTTAACAAAAGGTGTTATTAAACCAGATGGAACCGTTTGGATAATCGATAAATAATTATGTCGATTAGTATTCTTGGTATTTTTGTTGCTGATCTTGTTTTTTTTGGAGAAAAAATTCCAGTAGAGGGTGAAACTATTCTTGGTAAAAATTTTGTTATTGGCCCTGGTGGAAAAGGATCAAATCAAGCTGTAGCTGCAGCCAAAGCTGGTGCAAAAACTTTTTTTATTTCTAAGATTGGTGATGATCAATTTGGCTCTATGGCAACAAAGATTTATGAAAATTCTGGTGTTGATTATAGTAATGTAATTATTTCAAAAGATCATTCGACTGGTGCTGCAGGCATACTTGTTAATGAAGGAACTGGAGCCAATGCTATTAATGTTTTTCCGGGTGCAGCAGGTGCAATTACTATTGAAGATATAGATAAAGCAGAAGAGGCAATTAAAAACTCAAGTATATTTCTTACACAACTAGAGGCACCAAAGGATGTCGTCACCTATGCATTAAAAAAAGCACATAGTTTAAATGTAAAAACAATTTTAAATCCTGCTCCAGCTGCTGAAATAGATGAATCTTTATTTTCTATGATTGATTATTTTACACCAAATGAAACGGAAGCAAGTTTTTATGTTGATCACAATGTTGAAACTCATGAGGATGCTGAAAAAGCTGCAATGCAATTGTTAGAAAAAGGAATTAAAAATGTCGTTATTACTCTTGGAGAAAAAGGAGCTTTTTTTGCTAACAATGATGAAAAATTTTCTTTACCTATAGCTAATCTTTCAAATCCAGTAGTTGATACTACTGGTGCTGGCGATGCATTTAATGCTGGTTTTGCTGCGGCACTTACCGAAGGTCAAAATATTAAAGATGCGCTTAAATTTGCCAGTGCAACAGCTGGTCTATCAACGACGAAAATTGGAACAGCAAATTCCATGCCTTCTAGAGAGGAAATTGATAAACTTCTATAATTATTGTATAATAGAAACAATATGCAATTATTTTTAGAAAGACTGATCTATTTTTGGGCTGGGATAACAGCTATTGGTCTTTTAGTAGCTGTAGCTTATTGGGCAATCGCAACTATAATTTATGTAGCTTTTATCTCTCTTTTTGTTGCCATTGCAGCTACTCTTTTCTATCATTTTTATTGGTCCAAAAGAGATAATTAATAGTCTATAAATACCAATAAGGTTATTTATAAGTGTCAAAATATATATTTTACGATTTAGAAACATCAGGAAGAGGTAAGAAAGAATATCCAACTGCCTTTGGTACTACTCCAAAATGGGAGCAGATAATGCAAATTGCTGCAATAGTTACTGACTCTAAGTTTAATCAAACAAATCAAAATATGAATGAGTTCTGCAGACCTCGAACATCAGTGATTTCTCAACCTGGTGCATTAATAACAACGCTTAAAGGTATGAGAGAGGCACTTGATGCGCCTCAATCATCTTACGAATTAATGAAAAAAATTAATGAAACTTTTGATGAATGGAAAAAAGATGATCCAAGTTCTACTTTTATAGGACACAACATAATAGAGTTTGATGAATCAGTTCTCGAATACAATTTGTTTAGTCATATGTTTTATCCTTATGTAACAAGAAAAAGTAGGGGCGATACATTAAATTTAGCGAGAGGTTTATATGCCATCAACCCATCAAGTATAAAAACACCTATAACTGAAAGAGGTAATCCTAGTTTTAAATTAGAAAAAATTGCAGAGATGAACAACTTGCCTGTTGAATTTGCTCACGATGCATTTTCAGATGTTAAGACATCAATTGCTCTGACAAAATATATTAACGAAGCAGACACTACTAATTGGAATCAGCTTCAAATGACAATGAGTAAAGAAGATACCATTGAATATATAAATAAAAATAAAGGTTTTTGTTTTATGACAAGTTTTGGGGGAAGAATTAAACTTCAAGCATTGTCGATGGTATGTGAATCTCAATACAATGGTTGGTTTCACACAATTGATTTAGCTCATGATCCGACACCATTACTAGAAGCTAATTCTGAGGAATTTAAAAAACTGATCAAAAGAAAAAATAGATACGTTATTACCAATCAGCACCCAATTATTCTGCCAGGTAAAATTGCTTCTAATTATGAGCCATACGATGAGATTGGTTCTGATGTCCTAAATGAAAGAGCTAAAATAGTATTCAAAAATAAAGATTTAGCAGACAAGTTTAAACTTATGGAAATTGATAGACGTATTGAAAAAGAGGATGAAAAATCTCAAGATAATGTATTTCCTGAAAGTGCAGCAAATGCTTTTCTTGATTTTAAACAATCAACAGAAATAGCTAAATTTCATGAACAGAATGACTGGAATGAAAAATATAAAATTGCTCTTTCAATTAAAGAGCCAAGAGCAAACTTTATTTTAAAAAGACTTATATTTGATGAAAGTCCAAAAACTTTATCAAAAGAAGATTTTAAAATGATTCACCGGGAATTACATGAAAGGTTAGTTATTAATCAGGAAAGGCCTTTTACGACAATACCAGAAGCAATGTCTCAAACTGATACGGAATTAGTTAAAATGGAAGAAAGTGATGATGAAAATAAAGATCAAAAAATGCAAATTTTAAAAGATTACAATGTTTATTTAAATTTTATGGAGAAATATTTTTCTAATAAAAATGCTGAGCCCCTTCCAAGTGGTAAAGAATTGAGCAAAATAATCTTTGGTTAATGTTTGAACTTCAATATTTTATTATTGGTATTGTCCAAGGATTTACTGAATTTTTGCCAATTAGTTCTTCTGGGCATTTAGTTCTTGTATCACAATTAACCAGTTGGCAAGATCAAGGTCTTTTTACTGATGTTGCCGTTCATGTTGGAACATTATTAGCAGTTATAATTTATCTACGATCTCATATATCAATATTAATTAAGAGTTTTTTCTCCTTTCAGCTTTCTAACAATGATAACTTAATTAAAATTATTATTGCAACAATACCTGCTGTAATAGTTGGATTTTTTATTTTTGAATTTGTTCAATTATATTTTCGCGATATTAAAGTTGTTGCAGTCACAAGTGTTGTTTTTGCTGCTCTATTATTTGTAGCAGATCATTTTAAAATGAAAATATCTTCTTGGAAGGATATGAGTTATGTGCAGGCCTTTATTATAGGTATGTTTCAAGTTTTAGCTTTTATACCTGGGGCAAGTAGAGCAGGTGTTACAATTACTGGAGCGCGTTTTTTAGGATTTGATAGATCATCTGCAGCCATTTTTTCTATGCTTTTATCTATTCCCATTATTTTAGCATCTTTAGTTTTAACAAGTTTAGACTTTATAAGTAGTTCTGAGATTAATATTAATTTATACCAATCTTTATTTGCAGCAATAGTTGCGTGTATTACTGCTCTAGTGTCAATTAACATCATGATGCGAATAATACAAAGTTCAACCTTTAATATTTTTATTATTTATAGAGTTTTACTAGGATTTATCTTATTGTATTTTTATGCATAAAATATCTGGGGTTTTTAGCGCCGCACTAACACCTGTAAAAAATGATTTATCAATTAATAAAGATCTCTATCTTCGTCATTGCCAATATTTAATGAGACAAGGTCATGATGGCCTTGCAATATTTGGTACTACTGGAGAAGCAAATAGTTTTTCCGTTCAAGAAAAAAAAGATCATCTAGATTTTTTAGTATCAAATCGTATCGATCCTAAAATTCTTATGCCTGGAACAGGATCTTCATCTTTGAATGAAGCAATTGATATGACTAAACATGCTGCTAGTCACAAAGTAAGAGCTGTTCTTTTACTTCCTCCTTTTTATTATAAGAATGTTACAAATGAAGGTGTCATAAATTATTATCGAAATATTATTGAAAGAGTAGGTGAGAGTGATTTACAATATGTTTTGTATCATATCCCTCAAAATTCTTACGTATCAATTGATTTTAAGATGATTGAAATTTTATTAAAACTTTATCCGAATAACGTCGTGGGATTAAAGGACTCAAGCGGGGACAGTGATAGAATGATGAAAGTTATAAAATATTTTAATGATTTTGCAGTATTTTGTGGTCATGATAGTTTAGCTTTAAATATATGTAAGCGAGGAGGGGCTGGAGCAATTACAGCTGGCACTAATGTATGTGGTAAATTACTCAGCTTCATATTAAAAAATCATAAAAATGAGAATAGCATTAAAAATTTTGCCGATTTACAAAATCTACTGCAGCAAATTCGCCAAGTTATTACTTCACATGAACCAATAAGTTTAATGAAAGCATATTTTTCAATTGTTGATAATATTCCTGATTGGAATATTGTTTTACCTCCACTTAAAAAAATTGAAGATCCTGCAAATCAAAAATTAGTATTAATATTAAAAGAATTAATAAAAAAAATTGACCCGCTAATAGCGAATACGTGAGTTAAAATATTTTTTGGCTTGATTAGCAATTAAATTTTGAACAGGTTTTAAGAAGACAGCAAAACCAATACAATCAGTAAAGAAACCAGGAGTAATTAATAGTAATCCCGAAATTAACAAGAAAATACCCCCCTTTATTTCTTCAGTAGGCATTACTCCTTGTGATAAATTTCGTTGTGCATCAAATAATAATTTTATTCCTTGTCTTCGAACAAGAAATATTCCAACTAAAGCAGTAGTTAGTATGATTGCGATAGTATTTAAAATTCCAATATTGGAACCAATTGTTATAAAAATGCTTATTTCTATTATTGGAATAATAATAAACGCTAGAAAAATCACTAACGTACTATACCAGTTTTTTCATCCTGAATGTTTTTTTCTATTTTATTCTCAAATTCTCTTAATCTTTTATAGACACTAGCAAGTTCTATAATTGTAGGCCATGCTCTGAATAAATATTGAAGTGAACCTTCTACTCTTCCAAAAGCTCTTATAATTTGTTGCATAACTCCTAGTGTCATGACACCTGCAACAATTGCTGGTGCTAAAAATATATACGCTGCAAGTACATTAGCTTGTAGATAAGCTAATCTTCCAATACTAAAATAGAGATAATACAAATAACTCTTGAAGTGTATTTCTCTAACACCTTGAAAAAGTTCTTCTAAAGATTTAGGTCTAATACTTCCATCATCTTCAGCGATAACTAGAATTTTTCTATAAGCAGCTTCTTTTTTTTGAAGATCATACTCAATGCCAACTAATCTTAGTAACCATGCTAATACAATCATTAAAATTGTACCACCGACAGCCCATATAAATGCTCCAGATACTAAACCGTATTGCCAATCACCAAACCATAAAATTGGTATACCTACTGATAAAGTCATTAAGAGGGGGAAGAACTCTACTAGTACAAGAACTGACTCAATTAAGCTCGTACCAAGACCTTCCATAATTCTACTAAACTTTATGGTATCTTCTTGAACCCTTTGACTTGCACCTTCGATAGTTCTCGCTTGATCATAAACGCTATGGTACCACTCAACCATTGCTGTTCTCCATCTAAAAAGAAAATGCGAAGTTAGGAATGAAATTGCTAGTCCTAAAGCAATTGAAATTGCAGCAAGTTGAGCAAAACTAAATAAAGCACCCATATATTCTTGCATAGTTATAGCATTAGGTGTCCCAAGTGCTTTTTGGATCATGTCATAAAATTCACCAAACCATTCATTTATTTGTACATCGATTTGAACTTGAACCCATATAGAAGTAAGAATGACTACAGAGCCTACATAGGCCCAGATGTACCATTTTGGTTCAGTAAAAAATTTAAACATTTATTATATATAGAATGAATTATTATTTAAAAAAGAAGCTGAAACTATTAATTATTTCTTCTTTTGACGCTTTTTGTTTCTTCTATATTTAGAACCTCTTTTACGTCTACCTCTATGTTTTTTTGGATATCCCATAATGTAGATAGGGTATACAAAAATAAAAAATTAAGTCAAAGACTAATAATGCCAATCTTTAGCTTCATTAAATAAAAAATCCCTAAAAACTTCAAGTCTTCTATCGTTTTTAAAAGATTCAGAATAAACAAAGTATGTTTGATATGATGGACCTTCTAAGTTTGGTAGAACACGTACAAGCTGAGGTTTGTCTGCAACCATGTAATCAGGTAAAGATGCTAAACCCCCACCTTTTTCAATTGCAAGTGACATCGCGTAAATACTATTTACTCTAAATTTAGGTCTTCTTTTTGTTCCTTCTTTACCAATTTTTAATATCCAATCAATATTAGAAACAGGAGAAGGCAATCCAGCTCCAAAGCAAATTAAATCATGTTTATCTAAATCATTAACATTTCTTGGTATTCCACTTTTTTGTAAATAATCTGAAGATCCGTAAATGTGGTTATGAAAATTAACAAATTTTTTAAAAATTAAATTTGCCTGTGTTGGTTTCTTTACTCTAACTGCAACATCAGCAACTCTTGCAGATAAATCAACTTCTTCATCACTCATAATTAAATTTACATCTATCTCTGGATATTGATTAACAAATTTAGTTATTCTTGGTGTTAACCACGCAGATCCAAAACCAACAGTTGTGCTTACAGTTAATTTTCCTACTGGTTTAGTTTTTTTATCTAATAATTTTTTTTCAAAATCAGAAATTGAAAAATTTATTTGATTTACAGTATTAAATAAATTTTCACCTTGCTCTGTTAACCTTACACCTTTTTGATGTCTTATAAACAAAGGTGTCTTTAAATCGTATTCAAGATCTTGTATTTGTCTACTAAGCGCAGATTGACTGATATTTAGTTTAGCACTTGCCTTAGAAATACTTCTTGAAATTGCAATTTCGTAAAATGATTTTAATTTATCCCAGTCCATTATTTTAAAGAATTTATAATTTCATAATAGTTGTTTTGATTTTGAGATAATAAATAAGATCCTACCGCTAACACATCAGCTCCATTATCTTTACATATTTTTGCATTTTTATTATTTACACCACCATCAACAGCTATCTCATAGTTATAATTATTATTTTTTCTAATTTCATCTAAATCTTTAATTTTTTGCACTTGCTCATGCATAAATTTTTGACCACCAAAACCAGGTGTGACTGTCATAACTATAATTTGTTGCACTTTACTAAATAAATGATCAATATCTGCAATATTTACCTTAGGGTGAATGGCTATTCCTGCTTTAAGTTCAGCATCATTTATCATTTTAATAATTTCTTCTGGGTTATCATCAGCCTCAGGATGAAAAGTAATGATATCTGAGCCAGCTTCTATAAATTCATTAATATATTTCTTTACCGGTTTAATCATGAGATGCACATCTAAAATTTTAGAGGTAACCTTTCTTAACGATTTAACAATATTTGGTCCAAATGTAATATTGGGGACATAGTGGCCATCCATGATGTCTACATGAATATAATCAGCACCATTTAGATCTAAAGACCTAACCTCTTGTTCTAATTTAAGAATATCCGCTGATAATATTGATGGTGATATTTTTATCATTTAAAAAGAGATATATAATATATAAATAAACATTCATAATGAATTCTATCACAGAAAAACCTTGGGGATCATTTGAGATACTAAAGTCGGGTAAAAATTTCCTAGTAAAAAAAATTTTTGTTAAACCAGGGGGAGTTTTATCACTTCAAAGTCATGAACATAGATCCGAGCATTGGATTGTAGCAGAAGGTGAAGCTGAAGTCACAATTGACAAAAAAGTAATTAATTTAAAAGAAAATGAAAACATTTTTATTCCTAAAGGGGCAATTCATAGAATGGCTAATAGAAAAGATCGTGATTTAGTTATTATAGAAATGTGGTACGGTGATAATCTTGATGAAAATGATATTAAAAGATACGAAGATATTTATGAAAGAATTTAATGCTTATTAATACCCCTATATCGCTTGGCGAACTTGTAGATAAAGTTTCTATATTAATTATTAAACAGAAAAACATAACTGATGAAACTAAACTTGATCAT
>CACJWQ010000004.1 GCA_902597015.1 uncultured Alphaproteobacteria bacterium | reverse complement strand
CAAGACAAAATCTACCAATGTTACAAAAAAATAATCGAAAAGAAAATCTTGTAAATAAAGGTGCTTATAAAATAAGAGAGTTTAAAGAATATGATGCAACAATTTTATCTTCTGGGTCTGAGGTTGAGATTGCTTGCTCAGCATCAAAAAAACTTTTTGAAAATAATAATTTAAAGATAAGAGTTATAAGTATGTCTTCATTTGAATTATTTGAGAATAATGATGATGGGTATAAAAATGAAATTTTAGGAAATAAACCTATTTTTGCTATTGAGGCAGGAGTAATTAATGGTTGGGAAAAATATATTAAAAAAGAAAATTTTGTTGGTATGTCAACTTTTGGTGAAAGTGGTCCATACAAAGATTTATATAAGCACTTTAAGATAACAGATGATCATTTAATTGAAAAAATAATTAAAACTTTATAAGAAGGAGAAATATGAAAGTTGCAATAAATGGATTTGGAAGAATTGGAAAACTTGTTTTCAGAGCTTTATTAGAAAAAAACCCTAAAGATATTAATATTGTAGCTATTAATGAACTAGGAAGTGTTGAGAGCAGTGCTCACTTACTTAAATATGACAGTGTTCACGGTATTCTTAAAGATGAGATTAGTTCAATCAAAAATGGATTAAAGATTGGTAAACATAAAATTAATTTTTATTCCGAAAGAGATCCAAATAACCTTCCTTGGAAATCACTCAAGGTAGATGTTGTTCTTGAATGTAGCGGTGTTTTTACTTCAAAAGAAAAGGCGATTTCTCATTTAAATGCAGGTGCAAAAAAAGTTATTATTTCAGCACCAGCTTCGAATGTAGATGCCACAATAGTTCAAGGTGTAAATAACGATACTATTAAAAAAAATCATAACATAATTTCAAACGGATCTTGCACTACTAACTGTCTTGCTCCTTTAGCTATGGTTCTTGATGATAATTTAGGAATTGAAAGTGGTTTCATGACAACAATTCATAGTTACACTGGTGATCAAAGAACTGTAGATCAAACTCATTCTGACTTTAGAAGAGCAAGGGCTGCGGCTGAGTCAATGATTCCAACTTCTACAGGAGCGGCAAAAGCTTTAAGTCTAGTATTACCAAAATTAAAAGGTAAACTAGATGGAACAGCTATTCGAGTACCTACTCCTAATGTCTCACTTATAGATCTTACATTTGTAAGTAAGAAAAAAACTAGCCCAGAAAAAATTAATTCTATAGTTGTTCAAGCTTCAAAAACAAAAAAATTAAATGGAATTCTAACAACAAACTCACTACCTCTAGTTTCAATTGATTTTAATCATAATTCAAGCAGTTCTGTATTTGATATTAGTCAAACACAAGTTGTCAAAGATAAATTCTGTAGAGTTTTATCTTGGTATGATAATGAATGGGGATTTTCAAATAGAATGGTAGACACTATGGTTGATCTTAAAAAATTTATTTAGTGCCTAAAAAAATTTGTTTTGCAGTATCGACACTAACACAAATTGAAAATTTAATAGAATTTCGAAAACAAAAGTTCAAAACTTCGATTATATTTATAAAATATTTTTTAATTAAAGGTTTTGGTATAGAGTGGCTTAGAACGTTAATAAACCATATTAAAAATAAATATAAAACACACAATATTGAGTTTTTTGTCGACTCAGGATATGATCAAGGTCTTAGTATATTATTAACTCACGAAAATGTTGATTATTTAAAATTAAAAAATAATAAAATCATCTTAAATAAAATTAATCAAATTGCTAAAAAAAATAAGGTTTTATTAAATCCAAATTTTGATGTAGTAGATCTAACAAAAATTAAAAATATACAAAAAAAACTTAAGATAAAACTATGAAAATAGATGGAAATGAAATTAAGGTTGGAAATATTTTAGAGATTAATAACAAACTTTGGAAAGTTTTGAAAACCCAGCATACTCAACCAGGAAAGGGTGGCGCCTACTTACAGGCTGAACTTAAAGAAATAAGAGAAGGTACTAAAATGAATAGTAGATTTAGATCATCAGAAACAGTAGAAAGAGCTATCCTTGATGAAAAAGAATTTCAGTATCTTTATGAAGATAATAATAATTTTATATTCATGGATAAACAAACCTATGAACAAATAGAACTTGGTTCAGACATATTAACTGAAGATCAATCAAAATTTTTAGTTGAGAATAATGATGTTATTATTAATTTCTATGATGAAAAACCGGTTGGAATTGATTTGCCTGATACAGTAGAATTAGTTGTTGTAGAAACTGAAGGTGTTGTAAAAGGTCAAACAGCTGCTTCATCATATAAACCAGCTATTTTAGAAAAGAATATTAAAACATCTGTACCTCAATTTATTGCAGTAAATGATAAAATAGTAATAAGTACAATTGACGGTGGTTATATCGAAAAATCAAAAAATTAATGCAGCCTGCTGTAATTAATATTTTTGAAAAAGCAGTAAAGAAAGCTGGTAAAATATTATTAAGAGATTTTGGAGAATTAGAAAATTTACAGATACAATCTAAATCAGTTGGAGATTTTGTAACAAATGCAGATATTAAAGTAGAAAAAACACTCTTAGAAACTCTAAAATATTATTATCCAGACTATACCTACATAACTGAAGAAGCTGGCAAGATAAAAGGTGATGAAAACACAATTATTATTGACCCAATTGATGGGACATCAAATTTTATTCATGGAATACCTCATGTTGGAATAATTGTTGCTAAAATGACAAATAATGAAATCACAGACGGTGTGATTTATAATCCAATTTTAAACGAATTTTTTTGGAGTTCGAAGGGTAAAGGTTCCTGGTGTAATAATAGTAGACTTCGAGTATCAAACAGGCAAATTTTTTCAGATTGCTTAATAGGGACTGGACTTCCATTTGGAGAGAGAATTTATAAAAACTATTTAGATGAGATTGATGAAATTCTAAAATCATCTGCAGGAATAAGAAGACTCGGTTCTGCTGGCCTTGACCTCGCTTATGTTGCCTCTGGTAAATTAGATGGTTTTTGGGAAAAAGATCTAAATTTATGGGATGTTTCAACGGGCATTCTTTTAGTTAAAGAAGCTGGGGGGAAAATTTCTAAAATAGATGGAAATGCTTGGGAAATAAATTCTCGTGATTTAGTAGCTTCAAATAATAAAATTCATAATGAATTAGTTAAAAAACTTACTTTACTTTAAAATCTATATAAATATAAGACAGACATGAAAAAAGATATTCATCCTAAATATCATGAAATAAACGTTGTAATGACCGATGGGTCTACTTTTAAAACTAGATCTACTTGGGGCAAAGAAGGTGATACTCTTAAATTAGAAATTGATCCTAAATCTCACCCAGCATGGACCGGTGGTAAGGCTGGTCTTAATGAATCTGAAGGACAGGTAGCTAGATTCCAAAAAAGATTTAAAGGTCTTAAAATTAATAAATAATTATTTAAAAAACTTTTCAGCATTAAGTTTTAAATTTTCCTTCTTTTTTATCTCATCTTGAACTCTTAGTATTTCAGTTTGAAGTTCAGAAATATAATTTTGCAAATCCTCAACACTGAAATCATCCAAATTTAATATTTTAATCGTCTTTTGTTTTTCATCAACTTCAAAAAAATCTGTCATAGTCATATTTTGTTATATATTATTTTTTGATTATATTATATGAGCCAATTATGAAATATCCTTTAATGCCTAAAGCAACAGCGATATGGTTAGTTGAAAATACAGCTTTAACGTTTGATCAAATATCTGAATTCTGTGGATTACATGAATTAGAGGTTCAAGGAATAGCTGATGGAGAAGTTGCTGTCGGTATGAGAGGTTATGATCCAATTGATAATAATCAATTAACAAAAGAAGAAATTGAAAGATGTGAAAAAGATAATACAGCTCGTTTGAGTCTTATTAAGTCTGATGTAATTGAAGATTTACCACCAAGAAAAAAAGATTCTAAATACACACCTCTTTCATTAAGACAAGAAAAGCCATATGCTATTTTGTGGCTTATAAAAAGATATCCAACTGAATTAAGTAGTTCTCAAATTGCAAAACTTACCGGTTCAACAAAAAATACAGTAGAGGCTATAAGAAATGGCACATACAGAGAAGCAGTTCTTGAGGCAAAGAGTCCAATGGATGTTGGTTTATGTACTTATAAGGATCTCGAAAGAACTTTAAATAGAACTAGAACAAAAAAAGTAGATCAAGAAAATTAATCATTTTTTATAACGTAATTTAGATAATAGAACATCAAGATCATCCAAAATAATACCATTGAAATAATAAAAATCTGAAAGTTATATATTTTTATAACTCCGATAGGCTCGCCAAGATAATAGGTTAAAGGTCCTAAAACTCCACTTAAAATAATTCCTATAATTTTATAACTTTTAAAAAAAGTCAGAATTTCATCAAAAAGAGTACTAAAACTTAACCATAAAACAATCATCCATAATGGCAGAGTGCCAAGTTTAGCAATAGTTTCAAAATCGTAAATTTGGAAATAAACTAATAAAGTATCAAAAAAATATCCTGGAACTGAAATCAAAAGTGAAATCTTAATAAATTTTTGTTTATTATGATTAAAATAAAAATAAGTTAGTAAGAAAATAATTCCAACCCAAATGCCCAATATAGAATTAGAGAATTTTGTTTCACCAAATACACAGGCTAACCAAGTTAGTTGATAGCCGGTTAAGACTAAAAATACTTTTAGTTTTTGCATTTCTATTTTTGAATTAAGAAATGAGAAACATCGGTTGAACTATTTGCAAAACCTGTTTCACAATAAGATAGATAAAATTCCCACATTCTTTTAAATTTAATATCAAAACCAAACTGAGATAAATCATTCCAAGATTTTTGAAATTGTTTATTCCACATTTTAAGTGTTTTTGCATAAGAACCACCAAAACTTAGATTTTCAATACATTTTAATCCAACGTGTTTTGCCGAATATTCAAATTGTTTTTTAGTTGGAAGCATTCCACCTGGAAAAATATATTGTTGAATAAAATCTGGTCTGTTTTGATAATCTTTAGCCTTTTTTTCATCAATCGTTATGACTTGTAGTGCAGCCATACCGCCATCGTTGAGAGAATTACGAATTGTATCAAAGTAATTATGCCAGTATTTCTTCCCAACAGCTTCAAACATTTCAATTGAAACAATATTTGAATATTTTTTTTTGATATCCCTATAATCTCTGAATATAACTGATACTTTTTCAGACAAACCTTCATTTTGAATTTTTTCAGAAGCATATTCGTATTGTTCCTTAGAAATAGTTATAGCATCAACTGAACAATTGTAATTTTTCGCTACAAATGATGAAAAACCTCCCCATCCACATCCAATTTCTAAAGTTTTAGAATTTGAGTCTAATGATAAAGTTTCAGCAATCTTTCTATATTTGTTAAATTGTGCATCCGATAAATTGGTATTCTTATTATCAAAAAGAGCAGAAGAATAGGTCATGGTTTTATCTAACCACTTTTCATAAAAATTATTTCCTAAATCATAATGATATTTAATATTTTTTTTACTCTGTGATTTTGAATTGTTATTTAAAAAATGCTTTAATTTGGCAAAAGTAGCAAAAAAAAGATTAGTATTTATACTTTGTAAAAAATAACTCTCATTTTTGTGAGAAAGTAGTAATAAATTAGTTAAATCAGTGCTTGAAAAGTAACCATTCATATAGGCTTCTGCAAAACCTACAGAACCTTTTTTAAAAATTAAATTTAAAAAATTATAATTATGAATTTTTATATTTGCAGATATATGCTCCTCTTTTCCGACAAAAACTTTCTCCTCGCCAGTTGGAAATTGAACTGTTAATTTTCCATATCGAATTTTAGATAAAAAGTTTACTAATAATTTTTTGACAGTTTTATCAAAATTTGTTTTAAAAAAATTCATTTAAAAATTACCTTCAAAACTCACTGTATCATTTGGCTTCTTTTTTCGTGCATAATATTTACCACCTTTGTAAATTATTTTTAAAGCTTCATAAAGAATTCCAGCCATTACCTTGAAGCCTAAAAGTGGATTATAATATAAAAATTTAAACATATTTTTTGAGTTAAAATCTATAAATTTGCCATGCTGAGTAGCTGTTAGAACTTTTTTATTATTTTTATCATAAAGATCAATGTTAATATTTATTTTATCTTTTTTCATTTGATTAAAAAATTTATAATTTGCCTCCATTTCTATGAATGGAGATACATAAAACTGCTTTGCACATTCATGAGATAATTTAAAATCTTCAAAATTTACATTTCCTTTAAAAATATAGGTATGTTGTTCATTAGTCGTGTTTTTGACTTCATAGAAAATAGATATTAATTTTTTATCATCATAACAATATATAATTGATAAGGGATCAAATACATATCCCAAAATTCTTGGAAAACATAATATCATTATATTAAGATGTTTATATTTAATATTAAATTTAGAGAGGGAATTTTTAACGAATGTCTTTATTGACCTTTTATCTCTATATCCATGATCTTTTTCATATATAGAAAAAAGATTAAAAGAGTTTAATGAAAAAAGTTTATAGTTTTTACTTAATTGATCAAGATTATCCAAATTAATAAAAAGACTTGGTACCTCATATTTCAATGTGTGTTTAAATGGAATAAATCTTTTATGAACAATGTTAGATAATAGTATTTGAGAAATCATTTAAAATTAATTTGCAATCTATTATAAAAATTTTTCTCTCTCTTCCAAGGTAAATCACAATTTAACAATTTACAAATATAAGAAGATGATTGAATGCCGTCTTCATGAAAACCATATCCAAGGTAAGCTCCACAGAAAAAAGTATTATTCTTTCCTTGAATGTCCATAACATTTTTTTGAGCTAAAATAGTATCGGTAGTATATATTGGATGATTAAATGATGTTTCGTTAATTATTTTTTTAGGCTTTTTATATGGATTAACAGTTACAAAATAATTTTGTTTAGTTGGTAATTTTTGCAAGAAATTCATCCAATAAGTTAAAGTAAATTTAGAAGATGATGACTTATTTAAAAAGTTCCAACTTGACCAAGCAATTTTTGATTTAGGCATTAAAGTGTGATCGGAGTGAAGTATTGCTGAATTAGTTGAATATTTAAATTGTGAAAATATTTTTACTTCTTCTTCTGTTGGTTTTTCCAAAATATCCAATACTTGATTTGCATGGGTTGCGAATATTACCTTATGAAATTCTAATATATTATTTTTTTCATCTTCTATTTTAATTTTATTATTTTCTCGAATAATTTTTTTAATTTTGAAATTTGTTTCATACTCAAAAACATTTTTATTAATAATTTTTTTTATATATTCGTTACTACCGCCTTCTACATATTTCCATTGAGGTCTTTTTTTTAAATTAAATAAAGCATGATTTTTAAAAAAATTAATGAATGTTATGAGAGGAAAATTTTTTACATCACTTATATTGCTTGACCATATCGATGATATCATAGGTAAAATATGATAATTTATTAAGTATGTTGAAAAATTATTAGTTTTTAAAAAATCATTTAAGGTTTTAGTTTGCTCTAAATCACTAACATTCAAGCTATTACATAATAAATAAAGTTTTCTTATTTCAAATAACATTTTAAAAAAATTAAAAGAAAACACATTTCTAAAATTAGCAAAAAGAGAAAATATATTTTTGCCACTATATTCAATTTGAGGATCTTGATTTGAGACGGCAAAAGACATATCTGAATTTTTGCATTTCACATCAAGTAATTTAAAAAAATTTGTTAAATCTGGATAATTATTTTCATTGAATACAATAAACCCTGTATCGACTGGGATTGTCTTTGTTGCTTCTTCAACATAGATAGTTCTTGTATGTCCGCCCAATCTATTATTTTTTTCAAATAAATAAACATCATATTTAGAAGACAAAAGATAAGCTGCACTTATTCCTGAAATACCAGAACCAATAATTGCTATTTTTTCTCTCACATCAACTAATAGTTTTAAACGCTGATAGTGCTCTATTTCTTGTTTCTTTTAAATCTACAATTGGTGCTGGATATGAAGTACCAATCTTAAAATTATATTTCTTTTGATCCTCCATAGACATCTCCCAAGGATTATGAATATATTTTTTTGGAATATTATTCAACTCAGGAACAAATTCTTTTACATAATCACCATCTGGATCAAATTTTTGACCCTGCAATATTGGATTAAAAATTCTAAAATATGGACTTGCATCAGCACCACAACCAGAGATCCATTGCCAACCTGCAGAATTAGACCCAACGTCAGCATCAACTAAAGTATCAAAAAACCACTCTTCTCCATTTTTCCAGTGTAACAATAAATTTTTTGTTAGAAACGAGCCTACAATCATTCTTACTCTATTATGCATCCAGCCTGTTTTATATAGTTGTCTCATTCCAGCATCAACGATTGGAATACCAGTTTTACCATTATGCCATAATGATAAATTTTTAGCATTTTTAATCCATGGAAATTTATTAAATTTACTTTGTATAGGTTTATGAGTCATATCTGGATAGTGAAATAAAAGATTATAAGAAAAATCTCTCCAGCCAAGCTCAGCAAGAAATTTTTTTTTATTTTCTGGATCAATTTTTTTTTCAATATTTACGGTATCATAAACTTCTAAAGCAGATATTTCTCCAAAATGAAGATAAGGTGATAATTTTGAAGTTAAATCTTTATCAGGTCTATCTCTTCCAACTGAATAGTTATTTGCTTTTTGCGAAATATATTTTTTTAATTGTAATTTTGCATTACTTTCACCAGGTATCCAATATTTTTCAATTTTCTTGATCCATTGCTCTTTTTTGTTGGTTAGATTTAAATCTTGTATAGTTATTTCATTTTTAAATTTTGAATTGGCGTAGCTTATCTTTGTATTTTTAAATTTAATATCTTTTAGTTTTAGTAGTTCATCGCAATATCGCCAGTAAGGAGTAAATACTTTAAAAAAGGTTCCACTTTTATTTTTAATGTTCCAAGGTTCATTTAAAAGATATCCATTGTGCGAGTCGCATTCTATTTTAGATGCAGTAACTATAGATTTAATTTTGGTATCTCTTTTAATTGAATATGGATCATATAGTCTATTCCAGGATACATATTTAACATTTGAATTCTTTAGTATTGAAGATATAATTTTCTCTGGATCACCAGAAAATATATTTAGTTTGCCATTATGTTTTTGTATTGAGTGATATAAACTAATTAAGGATTTTTCTAACCACCATTTGGATGTGGAGCCAATTCTTTGATTTAAATCTAAAATATAAATTGGAATTATCTGATCAACTTTTTTTGAAAGTGATAATAAAGATGGATTTTCTCGTAATCGCAAATCTTGTCTAAACCAATGAATTCCATACGTGGCTACCATGAGTTTAAGTTATGTTAATTTAGGATAAATTAAAGAGGTAAATCTATTATTTACTATGAGGAGGCATTTTTTTCTCTACGAACCAAACGTGTTTTTTTAACACAGGATCATATTTTTTCATTCGAAGCTTTTCAGCAACTTTCAATCCTTTTGTCGGTTTTCTTACAATATACTTAGTTCCTGTTTTTGGATTTTCTTCAGGTACTAGTTGTTTAAGAGCAAATGAAGTTTTTTTTGCCATGAGGTGTCTATACAGAATAATTATATGAAATAAAGTATTATTTATTCATAATCAGAAATTGACTGCTTAATAAAACGGTTAAAATTTCCTCTTTTTTTATCAAGTCTAATTTGTTTATTTCTTTCAAGTAAGTTTTTTTTCTTTTCTTCAGATGTTTTATCAAAACAATTATGACAAGATACACCTGGTTTATAATATTTATTATAAGTATCTTTAATACTAATGGGTAACCGACAAGCATGACAAAGTTTGTAAGTTCCATCTTTTAATTCATTTTTCAAAGATACTCTTCCATCAAATACGAAACATTCACCATTCCACATTGAATCTTTTTTTGGAGTTTTTTCTAAATACTTTAGTATACCTCCGTCTAATTGAGCAACATTTTTAAAACCCTTCATGATCATATATGATGAAGCCTTTTCACACCTGATACCTCCAGTGCAAAACATTGCAATTTTTTTGTCTTTTGACTTATTTAGTTTTTTTTGAACAAAAGATTTAAAGTCAGTGAAACTTTTAGTTTTTGGATTAATTGCCCCTTCAAAAGATCCTATTTTAACCTCAAATTCATTTCTTACATCAATCACAATAGTGTCTTTGTCATTAATTAGTTGATTCCATTCGTTGTATTTAACTTTTTTTCCAGATATTTTTGTAGGATCAGCAAATTTGGTTCTGAGTGTGACTATTTCATTTTTATTTCTAATTTTTAGTTTTTGAAAAGGCATATATTTATATTTTGATCGTTTAAGATTAAGTTTCTCAAAACTAAAATTTTCAAGATATAGAATGAAAGAATTTATGTTTTTATCTAATCCAGCTATTGTTCCATTAATGCCTTCATCAGCAATCAATATTGTACCTTTTATTTTATTAAATTTGCAAAAATCTTTAAGTTTAGTAATGATATCATTTTTATCTTTAATTATTTTGAATTGATAAAAAGTAATTATAGTAAAGTACTTGTTGTTCATTTATCTAATTAATATAAAAAACTTTAAAAATTTATGTCTAAAGAAACCATTAATATTGTTAAAAATTTTCTCAATAGTTATTCTATAGAAACAACTCCAAATGTTTACGAAAAATATGGAGGCTTTTCTGAATTTCTTAATAAAAATCATGACGTTTATATAACTTATTTACCAGATGAAAATTCAAAAAATGTTATTAGAACGGCAAAAAAATTAAAATTAGAAGGTTATGATGTTATACCTCATTTGCCTGCGAGAACTATTGTAAATAAAAATGACTTAGAAAAATATATTGGTGAACTTGCAAATGAATCTGGGTGTTCAAAAATTTTAATTATTGGTGGTGGTGGAAATCAAGCTGGCGAAATCTCTTCCTCAATTGATGTTTTAAAAACAGATTTCCTTTCAAAATATAATTATCAATTTGTAGGTGTGGCTGGACATCCCGAAGGAAGCCCAGATATTTCAAATGAAAATTTGGATTTAGCAATTAAACAGAAGAATGATTTTGCAAAAAATGTTGATTTTAAAATGTATTTAGCAACACAATTTTTTTTTGAAGCTAAATCTTTAATCGACTGGGAAAAACACTTAGTAAAAATTGGAAATAAATTACCAATCCACGCTGGGATACCAGGTCCTGCCTCTATTAAAACATTAGTAAATTATGCAAGGTCTTGCGGTATTGGAAATTCTTTAAGATTTATTACAAAACAGGCTTTTAACTTAACTAAACTTGCAACATTGAGCACGCCTGATAAATTAATTTATGATCTTGCTGAACATAGCGAAATAAACAAAGACTCTAAACTTGAAAAAATACACTTCTATGCGTTTGGTGGGATGAAAAAAACATCAGAGTGGTTAAATCAATTTAATAACTCAGATTTTTCTTATAATAATAAACAGAAATTTGAATTAAATTAGCTTCTTCACAATTTTTTTATCTTTTAATGAAACAAAAGTTGTTTGATATTTAAGTTAATTTATAGATTAAGAATCTAATAATTAAGGAGTCTCATGTCAGATATTGAAATAGCAAGAAAAGCTAAAATGAAGCCTATTAGTGAAATTCTAAAAGGGCTTGATGTACCAGACACACCTGAAGCCTTCAGTCCTATGGGTCGTCATATAGCAAAAATAAACTTGGAGTACATAGAGTCACTTAATAAAAATAAAGATGGTAAACTTGTTCTAGTCTCAGCAATAACTCCAACACCAGCAGGAGAAGGTAAAACAACAACTTCTGTTGGATTAAGTGATGGTCTTAATAAACTAGGAAAGAAATCAATAGTTTGTTTAAGAGAGCCGAGTCTTGGTCCATCATTCGGTATGAAAGGTGGTGCAGCTGGTGGAGGCTATGCTCAAGTAGTTCCAATGGAACAAATTAATTTACATTTTACTGGAGATTTTCATGCAATTACATCCGCTCATAATTTACTTTCTGCACTGATTGATAATCATATCTACTGGGGAAATAAATTAAATATTGATGTTAGAAGGGTTGTTTGGAAGAGAGTAATGGATATGAATGATAGATCACTTAGATCTATTGTTGTTGATTTAGGAGGAGTTGCAAATGGATATCCTAGACAAGATGGTTTTGATATTACTGTTGCATCGGAGATAATGGCAATTTTCTGCTTAGCAAAAGATTTAAAAGATCTTGAAGAGAGAATTGGAAATATAACTATTGCTTATACACGAGACAAAAAAGCTATTTATGCAAAAGATTTAAAGGCAGAAGGTCCAATGACAGTATTATTAAAAGATGCCATTAGGCCCAACATAACACAAACGTTAGAAAATAATCCTGCTATAATTCATGGTGGGCCATTTGCAAATATTGCTCATGGTTGCAATTCTGTAATTGCAACTAAAGCTAGTTTAAAATTAAGTGATTACGTTGTAACTGAAGCAGGCTTTGGAGCTGATCTAGGAGCAGAAAAATTCCTTGATATAAAATGTAGAAAATCAAATTTAAAACCTGATTGTGTGGTTTTGGTTGCTACAATTAGAGCACTAAAAATGCATGGCGATGTTTCAAAAGAAGATTTAAAAAATGAAAATGTAAATGCTCTTAATAAAGGTTTAGTAAATCTAGAAAGACATATCAATAATATTAGAAAATTTGGATTACCAGTAACTGTTGCTATTAATCATTTTGTCACTGATTCTAAAGCTGAAGTTGATGCCGTTCTAAGTTTTTGTACAACTCAAGGAGTCAAGGCTTCTATGTGTACTCACTGGTCCGATGGTGGTGATGGTGCAACTGAATTAGCTCAAAATGTAATAGATATTTGTGAAGATAATAAGAATACATTTAAATTTTTATATGAAGATGATTTAACTCTATTCAAAAAAATAGAAAAAATTGCACAAGAGATTTATCACGCAAGTGAAGTTGTGGCAGACACGAAAGTACGTCAACAATTGAAAGATTTTGAAACTAAAGGATTTGGCAAATTACCTGTTTGCATTGCAAAGACTCAATATAGTTTTTCAACTGACCCTAATTTAAAAGGTGCCCCTACTGGCCACGTTTTACCTATTAGAGAGGTAAGATTGTCATCAGGAGCAGAATTTATAGTAGTTGTTTGCGGTGATATTATGACCATGCCGGGTCTACCAAGTGTTCCTGCGGCAAATTCGATAAAGCTAAATGATCATGGAGAAATTGAAGGTCTTTTTTAAAACTGCTATAAAGAGTTATAATGTTTAATAAAAATAAGTACTCATTTCTATCTATTGCGAGAAATGCTTTAAATCATCATGAGAATTGGCAAAAGACGTGGAATAGTCCTGAGCCAAAAAAAAATTATGATGCAATAATTGTAGGTGGTGGTGGACACGGTTTAACTACTGCTTACTATTTAGCAAAAAACCATGGAATTAATAATATTGCAGTAATTGAAAAAGGTTGGATAGGCGGTGGGAATACAGGGCGAAATACCACTATAATTAGATCAAACTATTTATGGGATCAAAGTGCGGCTTTATACGAGCATGCATTAAAACTTTGGGAAGGTATGTCTCAAGAATTAAATTACAACGTAATGTTTTCTCAAAGAGGGGTTTTGAATGTTGCTCATAATCTTCATGATGTAAGAGAATTAAAAAGACGGTGGCATGCAAACAGACTAAATGATATCGATTGTGAATGGCTTGATACAAAGAAAGTTAAAGAATTTTGTCCAATAATAAATACTTCACCAAACATTAGATATCCTGTTTTAGGAGCAACGCTGCAAAGAAGAGCAGGAACTGCAAGACATGATGCTGTTGCATGGGGTTATGCAAGAGGGGCTGATGAAATGGGAGTTGATATAATTCAAAATTGTGAAGTAACTGGTATTAATATAAAAAATGGAAATGTAACTGGTATTGAAACAACAAAAGGAACCATTAATTCAAATAAAATTGGAATAGCTGCTGCTGGGCATACCAGTGTTATTGCCAATATGGCGGGTATCAAATTACCTCTAGAGAGTAAACCATTACAAGCACTAGTTTCAGAGCCAGTAAAACCAGTCATTGATACTGTAGTAATGTCAAATACAATTCATGCGTATGTATCTCAGTCAGATAAAGGAGAGCTAGTTATTGGTGCTGGAACAGATGGATACACTTCATATACTCAAAGAGGTGGCTTTAACATTGTTGAAGATACATTAATGGCAATAGTTGAATTGTTTCCAATATTTTCTAGAATGAAAATGCTTCGTCATTGGGGAGGAATTGTAGATATTTGTCCTGATGCAAGCCCCATTATCAGTAAAACTCACATAAACGGATTATACTTTAATTGTGGTTGGGGAACTGGTGGTTTTAAAGCAACACCAGGTTCAGGTTGGGTATTTGCTCACACTATAGCTAATGATCAAGCACATGAATTAAATGCTCCTTTTACAATAAATAGATTTTCTAGTGGTGAATTAGTTGATGAACATGGTGCAGCTGCCGTAGCACATTAAATCATGTTTTTAATAAATTGCCCATACTGTGGAGAAAGAGATCAAGCTGAATTTTCTTGTGGAGGTGAAGCGCATATTGCAAGACCAAAAAATCCTCCTGAACTCTCTGATGATCAATGGGCAGAATATTTATTCTTGCGAAAGAACGAAAAAGGTATTCATTATGAAAGATGGAACCATGAATATGGATGCAGACAATGGTTTAATTTAGCAAGAAATACAGCAACCGATGAAATTCTAGCAGTATATAAGATAGGAGAAGCTCCTCCTATATTAAAAGCAAATATTCCAGCTACTCCTTCAGGTGAGCCAAGTATTGGATCAGGGAATTTATCAACATCGAAAAAAGATAGGTTTTAAAAATAAAGATGCGATACAAAAATAACAAAAATCTCGAAAATAATAAGTCTGTTAGGTTCTATTTTGATAATAAAGAATATTTTGGATTTGAAGGTGACACCCTAGCTTCTGCACTTCTTGCCAATGATGTTCACCTAGTTGGAAGAAGTTTTAAATATCATCGACCGCGGGGTATTTATAGCGCAGGTAGTGAAGAACCTAATGGAATAGTTCAGCTTGAGACCAAAGAATATACCGAACCTAATAGAAGAGTAACTGAAGTTCAGATATATGAGGGGTTAAAAGCTTTTAGTCAAAATAATTGGCCGTCAGTGAAATTTGATGCAGGCGCTATTAATGATTTACTATCACCATTTTTTCCTGCAGGGTTCTATTACAAGACCTTTATGTGGCCACCAAAGTTTTGGAAAGCATATGAGTTTTTTATAAGACATGCTGCAGGACTTGGTAAATCTCCAAAAAAAGATGATCCCCACAAATACGAACATTTTTATTATCATTGTGATGTTCTAGTTGTTGGAGCAGGAGTTAGCGGATTAATTTCAGCAGAAATTGCAGCGAATAATAACTATAAAGTATTACTTATTGAGCAAGAAGATGATCTAGGAGGTGAAATTTTATCTACAAGAAATCAAGATATTAAAATAGATAACTTGCCAATTAATGAATGGAAAAATAAAATTGTTGATAAACTTTCTAAAAATTCAAATATAAAAATAGTAAAAAATACAACATGTTTTGCTTATTTAAATTATAATTTATTATTAGCTGTCCAAGAAATTGATCCAGAAAAAGGATTATATAAAATAAACGATATTAAAGAAAGAATTTGGAAAATTAGATCAAAGAAAGTTATTTTAGCGACAGGCACAATAGAAAGACCAATAATTTTTAACAATAATGATAGGCCCGGTATTATGCTTTCTAACAGTGCGAAAAAATACTTAAATAAGTATGGAGTTGCACCTGGAAAAAATTTAGTTTTTTTTACAAACAATGATAGTGCTTATGAAACTGCAATAGATTTTTTTGAACAAGGTATAAAAGTAGAGGCTATTGTCGATACAAGAGATGGTAGTGATGGATATTACCCTAAAAAAGCAAATAAATTAGGAATTACTATACTAAAAGGTTATGAAATTAGTGATACTGTTGGAAGATTAAAAATTAGAGAAGTTAAATTAAAAAAAATTACAACTAAAAACAATAATGAAAAATCTTCTATTAATATTAAATGCGATCTTTTAGCAATTGCTGGTGGTTGGACTCCTACTGTTCATTTATTTACTCAATCAAAAGGAAAACTCAAATATAGAGATGTAGATGGAAGTTTTATTCCTAATGAAGTTTATCAAGATACATTGTGTGTTGGCAGTTGCAATGGTGACTATAATTTAAATGAAATATTATTAAAAACTCAAGAAGATACATATAAATATTTAAATAATAATCAGCAAAATGAACTTGGTGAAATAAATTACAAATCAGATAATGTGAAGCATGGCAAACACGAAAATGTTTGGATTACATCAAAGAACAGTATTTCAAGAACTAAAATGTTTGTAGATTTTCAAAACGATGTAACAGCAAAAGATATTAAACTAGCTTTAAAAGAGGGTTTTCAATCCATTGAACATGTCAAACGATACACAACTACAGGAATGGCAACTGATCAAGGCAAGACCAGTAATGTTAATGCACTTGGAATAATATCAGAATTAACAAATACTGAAATCTCTGAATTAGGTACAACAACATTTCGTTTACCCTATAAACCAGTAACATTTGGAGCTATTGCTGGGCGTCATGTTAAAGAATTTTTTGATTTAGAGAGAACAAGTCCAATGCATCAATGGCATATTGATAATAAAGCTTTATTTGAGGACGTAGGCCAATGGAAAAGAGCCTGGTATTATCCTCAAAAGAATGAAAGTTTTCAATCTGCTTTAAATAGAGAGGTAAAAGCAACTAGAGATAGTCTAGGAATATTAGATGCATCAACTCTTGGTAAAATAGATATCAAGGGTAGAGATGTAAGTGAATTTTTAAATAGAGTTTACACAAATTCATGGTCAAAATTAGAAATTGGAAAATGTCGATATGGTGTAATGTTAGGTGACGATGGAATGGTTATTGATGATGGTGTAACAACTAGATTAGATGAGTATCACTATCTTATGTCAACAACTACAGGAAATGCGGCATCAGTAATGTCAAAGTTAGAAGATTGGTTGCAAACAGAATGGCCAGAGTTAGAAGTATATTTAACATCCGTAACAGAAAATTATGGAACGATAAGCTTAAATGGCCCAAATTCAAAAAAATTAATCCAAAAACTAGTTCCAGGTTTTGATTTTTCAAAAGAAAATTTTCCTCATATGAGTTTTAAGAATATTAATATTAACGGAATAAAATGTAGAGTCATGCGTATAAGTTTTACTGGGGAAATGTGTTATGAAATAAATGTACCATCTGGCTATGCTAAAAATCTTTGGGAACTTTGTATAGATAAAGGTAAGGAATTTAATATTACACCATATGGTACTGAAGCTATGCATGTACTTCGTGCTGAAAAAGGATTTATTATTGTTGGTCAAGAAACAGATGGATCAGTGACACCAGTTGATCTGGATATGGACTGGATAGTTAGCAAGAAGAAATATGATTTTATTGGTAAGAGAGCATTATATAGAAGTGATACTATTAAAAAAGATAGGAAACAATTGGTTGGATTAAAAACTAAAGATCCAAATAAAGTTTTAGAAGAAGGATCTCAATTGGTTGAAGAAATAACTGCCCTACCTATGAAAATGGTTGGTCATGTGACCTCTAGTTACTATTCACCTAATTTAAAAAGTTCTTTTGCTTTAGCTTTAATTAAAGGTGGTCTTGAAAAAAAAGGAAATGTTTTAATTGCTCCAATGGAAAATGAAAATATTGAGGTAGAAATAACTAGTCCAATATTTATTGATCCTGAGAATCAAAGGGTTAATCAATGAGTTTAACTTACAGTAATGTTTTGAATATAAATAAAAAAAATTTTAATGGAGTAACAATAGAAGAAAGAGCTTTATCAGGTAAAATAAATATACGAGGTAAAAGTTCAGATAAAGAATTTATGAAAAATATAGGCTCAGTATTAAACCTGGTATTACCAATTGAACCAAATGTAAGAATTTTTAATAATAATATTAGTATTATGTGGCTTGGTCCTAATGAATGGTTAGTCGAAACACCAGAAAATGATAAAGATGAAATTATTTCTCTATTAGAGTCTAAGCTCAATCCAGAAAAAACAGCAATAACTGATGTTTCGTTTAATAAAACTGTTTTACGGCTTGAAGGAGAAAAGGTTTTTATTTTACTTTCTAAATTTCTTGTAGCCAACTTAGAAAAAATTTTGGAAACTAATTTTTCTGTAGCTCAAACTATATTTATAAAAATTCCAATACTTTTTATCAGAAATAATACTGATAAAGAGGATATTTCACTAGATTTACATTTAAACAGATCACATGCAAAATATGTTTATGATTTATTAGTTGATGGTAGTAAAAATCTTAATATTTAATTTATTTTTTATCTTAGTTTCTTTAAGCACAGTATCATCTGGTAAAACTATATTTGGAAAAGCAAAAGTAATTGATGGTGATACTATACATATTAATAAAAATAAAATCAGACTGCACGCTATTGATGCACCTGAAACAAATCAAACATGTAATAAAAATAGCAAAGTCTGGAATTGTGGTGTTGAATCAACAAAATTCTTAAAAGAATTAATTGGTAATAATAAAATTGAATGCATAACACAAGGTAAGGATCGATATAATAGATTTATTGGAATCTGCTACAAAGATAATTTAGATTTAAATAGTGAAATGGTTTTGAATGGATGGGCGATAGCTTATCGCTATTATTCAAAAGATTATGTTGAAGAAGAAGAAGAAGCAAAACAAGAAAAAAAAGGTATATGGATTGGGGATTTTGAAGAACCCTATTTATTCAGAAAGAAAAATAAATAATCAACCATGATGTTGGGAATCTTTTAAATAAATTAAATCTTCTATTTCTTTATCTTTATTTTTAATTATTTTTTTTAGCTCATTTAATTCATTTTCAAAACTACGATTTTTTTGTTCGATTTGTCTTAGTTCTGATTTTAGTATTGAATTTTCAATATTTACTTCTTCCATATCTTCAGTTGATGCAGAACTTTGTAATTCTGTTTCTAATTTTTGAACAAGATCTTCGTATTTTGACAATTGTTTATTTAATTCAATTATTTTATTTTCAAGTGTGTTAAGTTTCTCAATACTTTCTGAATTATTTTCTAATGTGTTATTTTCAAGATCTGATATATTGTTTAGAGATTGTTCATAATCACTCTTAATTGTATCAAATGATTCATTTAAATTGCTTATTTCTTCACGTAAGTTTTTTATTTGATCATCTCTAAATTTTAATCGCTGATCTTTTTGGAATATCTCAAGTTTAAGTTCTTGTATTTCAGATCGTAAACTTGATTCATCAACGACACTACTAGGAATGATTTCAATAGGTGGCTCAGTTTGATAAGTTGAAAAATCTAAAGAAGGCAAATAGAAAAAAATACCAAAGATAGCTATAATTGAAATGACTAGTAAGATTCTGTTTCTTCTTCTTCTTCTTGCTTGTAAACCAACAAAACCTGACATAAGAACTCTATAAAACGGTAAGTGTAAAAAATAAATATTTAATTATTAAATTGTGGGTCTAAAGAATATGTGGTTGACCTTAAGTACTGAGTAATTTTTTTGATATCTCCAATTTTTACAAGGTTTTCGTAAGGTATAAGTGAACCAAAGTACATATGGATATCATCACCTATCTTTCTTTTCAGTTCATACATACATAAAGAGTATCTAAATGTTTGTCCTATTTTATTAGCAATGTGGTAAAGTTGACTATTTTGACCGTCAAAAAAAATTGGTAACACAGGGCTTTTAGTTTTAAGAACTAGTTTCGATACCCATTGTTTCCACTCACCATCGTCAGCTTTTGTATTTTTTTTTAAGTTTTGTTTAGTTGCTATTGTTCCAGAAGGAAAAAGGATTAGAACACCTTCATTATGCAAAACTTTTTCAGCTTCTTTACGTGTATTAATATTAGTTATTAGAGCTTCTCTATTTTCATTAAAATCAATTGGTAATATTTTGTCTTTTACTGCCTCTGCTTGCCTTAAGACTTTATGTGTAACCATTTTATAATCTTGTCTTACTTTTGAAATTGCTGAACATATGGATACGCCATCTGCAACTCCAAAAGCATGATTTGCTATAACAATTAATTTCCCTTTTTTTGGAATATAACTACCGTCCTGAAATTTAGCTATTAAAGTAAAATTTAATTTATCTACTGCATCATCCCAAAAAAGCTCAGGAGGTCTATTTTCAGATAAATATTCATCATATAATTTTTTTAATTTTAATTTTCCTGTTAATAATTCAGTAATCTTAATAAATATTTGACCTATAAAATTTACTTCCGCTGTTGCAAATGTAAATACAATTTTATTTTTATTCATAATGAAAATGAATCAATTTAAATAAAATAAGTTTTTTCAAATATATTACATATTTGCATAATTTGGCCCCCCACTACCTTCAGGCACAACCCAATTTATGTTTTGTGATGGTTCTTTAATATCACATGTTTTACAATGAATACAGTTTTGTGCATTAATTACAAATTTAGGATTTTGAATATCTGTCTTATCAATCTCATATACACCAGCAGGACAATATCTTTGAGATGGCTCATCATAAGCATTTAAAGTAAATTTTATTGGCAATTCCTTATCTTTTAATTGTAAATGCACTGGCTGATCAGCTTCATGGTTAGTTCCAGTCAAATAAACAGAGCTGGTTTTATCAAAAGTCAATATTCCATCATATTTTGGATAATCTATTTTTTTTGAATCTTTTGCTAATTGTAAAGATTCATGATCAGCATGTTTGTGTTTTAGTGTAAAAGGAAGCCTGCCTCTAAATATTATTTGATCAATTCCTGTAAATATTATTGCAGGTATTAGTCCCCAATTAAAACTAGGTTTTACATTCCTTGCAGCAAACAATTCTTTATAAAGCCACGAACGTTTAAATTTATCTTCATATGCTGCAAGAGGTACAGATTTAATTAAATAATCATTAATTGTTTCAGCAGCTATGATTCCACTTTTCATTGCAGTATGAGAACCTTTAATCTTTGGCATATTTAAGGTTCCTGCATCACACCCTACTAGTAATGCACCTGGCATAAACATTTTAGGTAAACTTTGAATACCACCTTCGATAAGTGCCCTTGCTCCATAAGCAATACGTTTTCCATTACTGAGAATTTTCCTAATTGCTGGGTGAGTTTTAAATTTTTGAAATTCATCGTAAGGGGATAAATATGGATTTTTATAATCAAGACCAATTACGTATCCTAAAAATATTTGTTTATTTTCAGCATGATAACAAAAACTGCCACCATAAGTTGCATTATCTAATGGCCATCCCGCAGTATGCATAACAAGACCTTCTTCATGCTGACTTTCATCTATTTCCCAAATTTCTTTAAACCCAATTCCGTATTGTTGTGGTGACTTATCTTTTGATAAATTATATTTTTTAATTAATTCTTTTCCTAAATGACCTCTACAACCCTCAGCAAAGACTGTTACTTTAGCGTTAATATTTATTCCTGGTTCAAAACTATCTTTTTTGTTACCATCTTTATCAATACCCATATCACCAGTTTGTACACCAATTACATGATCTTCATCTGAATATAATATTTTAGATGCTGCAAATCCTGGAAAAATTTCTACTCCTAAATTTTCAGCTTCACTTGCAAGCCATCTACATAAATTTGCAAGACTAATGATATAATTCTTATGATTTTTTTGTACACTAGGAAGAAGCCATGTAGGCCAATTTAACGAGCCTTTCTTAGATAAGAATAAGAACTTTTCTTTTGTTACTTTAGTTTTAATTGGTGAGTCTTTACTTCTCCAATCAGGTATTAATTCATCGAGTGCTCTTGTTTCAAACACATTACCACTTAAAATATGGGCTCCTACCTCTGATCCCTTTTCTAATACACAAACATTAATTTCTGGGTTCAGCTGTTTTAGTTTAATTGCTGTTGAAAGGCCTGATGGACCAGCACCCACCACTACAACATCATAGTCCATTGACTCGCGTTCTACTTCCATTTTATTTATTGTAATAAATTAATTTATTGTTGAATAGTATTTAATTTATCTAGTTCAGAAGATAATTGAGGCAATACCTCAAATAAATCAGCGTTTAATCCATAGTCAGCGACATTAAATATTGGTGCTTCTTCATCTTTATTGATTGCAACAATTACCTTACTTTCTTTCATACCCGCTAAGTGCTGTATTGCACCAGAAATTCCGACGGCAATATACAAATCTGGGACAACTACTTTGCCAGTTTGCCCAACTTGATAATCATTAGAAACATAACCAGCATCTACAGCAGCACGAGAAGCTCCAACTGCCGCATTAAGCTTATCTGCTATTTCATTTAAAAGTTTAAAATTTTCAGCGCTTTGTAATCCTCTGCCACCGGATATCACAACTCGCGCAGTACTTAACTCTGGTCTTTCAGATTGAGATTCTTCTCTATCTATAAATTCAACACTGCCACTATCATTATCAAAAGAAATATTTTCAACCTGTTCTTTTCCACCGCTAGTTTCTACAGGGTCAAACGATGTTGGTCTTACTGTTACTACTTTAATCTTGTCATTTGATTTAACTGTTGCAATAGCGTTACCAGCGTAAATTGGCCTCATAAAAGTATCAGAACTTATAATTTTTATAACATCACTAACTTGTGCAATATCTAGTTTAACGGCAATTCTAGGAAAAATATTTTTACCAAATGTTGTTGCAGGTGCCATTATGTGGGAATAATTATTAGCCAAAGATAAAACAATAGGCTCAATGTTTTCAGCAATTGGGTTTTTAAGTTTTTCATTATTGGCTAAATATACTTTTGAAACTTTTTCACATTTAGAGATATTTTTAGCTAACTCTTCACATTCATAGCCTGTTACCAAAACATCGATATCTTCGTCTATTTGCGATGCTGCAGATATAGTATTTAAGGTTGATGATTTGATATCTATATTATTATGTTCTGCTAATACTAATATTGTCATATAACTTTTGCCTCATGTTTTAGTTTTTGAACCAATTCAGCAACATCACTTACCATAATTCCTTTTTGTCTAACAGGTGGTTCTTCTACTTTTATTTGTTCAATTCTAGGTTCTATATTTATACCAAGTGAAGATGCTTCTTTTGTATCAATTGGTTTTTTCTTTGCTTTCATTATATTTGGTAAAGAAGCATACCTAGGTTCATTCAGTCGAAGATCACATGATGCTACAAATGGTATAGACACTTTTATTCTTTCTAAACCTTCATCTATTTCTCTAGTAACGATTGCATTTTGACCATCAATTTCAATTTTAGATGCAAATGTAGCTTGAGGCCAATTGAGTAATGCAGATGTCATTTGACCAGTTTGATTAGAGTCATCATCGATTGCTTGTTTTCCCATTAAAATAATTGATGGTTTTTCTTCTTCAGCAACTTTAGAAATTATTTTAGAAATAGCTAGAGGTTCTAAATCATTGTCTGTTTTAATATGAATACCCCTATCAGCTCCCATTGCTAATGCAGTTCGAATAGTTTCTTGTGCCTTATCATTACCTATAGAAAGAATTATAATCTCATCTGCTTTACCAGCTTCTTTTATTCGTAGAGCTTCTTCTACTGCGTTTTCATCAGGAGGATTCATAGACATTTTTACATTATCTTTTTCAACTCCAGAACCATCAGCTTTAACCCTGATTTGAACATTATAATCTATGACTCTTTTTACGGTAACAAGTAACTTCATACTATTGTTTTAGTTTTTCATTTTTAGGATCATAAGGACTATCCTCTATAACAGTTACATTGTATTTTTTATCTAATATATCCATTTCTAATTTTTGACCAATGTCAGCAAATTGAGGATTCACCATACCAATAGCTAATGATTTTTTCACTCTAAAACCATAGTTACCTCCTGTCGCACGACCTATAACTCTTCCATTATTATAAATTGGATTATTACCCAATGCATCTGCATCTTCAACATCATGAACCTCTAAAGTTACCATTTTGTTTTTAAAACCATTTTGCTGCCATTTAACGAGAGAATCTCTTCCAATAAAATTCCCTTTGTTTAAATGTACAAATCTATCTAACCCAGACTCAAAAGCTGCGTATTCTATAGACATTTCTGTACCAACCAATTTATATGTTTTTTCAACACGTAAGCTTTCCATCGCTCTTATACCAAATGGTTTAAGTCCATGATCTTTTCCTGCTTCCATCAATTTATCAAAAATATGGTTTTGATATTCAATTGGATGATGTAATTCCCATCCGAGTTCGCCAACAAAATTCATACGCATAGCGATACTAGGAGCTAAACCAACATTAATTTTTTTTGATGATAGCCAAGGGAAATTTTCATTAGATAAATCAGTCTTGGTAATTTTAGATAGAATATCTCTTGATTTGGGTCCTGCTAAAACAAGAACACCCATACTATTAGTTAAATTTTCATAAATCACTGATCCATCTTTGGGCATCCATTTATGAAGCCAATCATGATCTAATCGTTGAAATGCTCCTGCTGAAACTAAATAAAAGGAATTTTCTTTTTCTTTTGCAATTGTAAATTCTGAGTGAACTCCTCCAGCAGTGTTTAACGCATGACAAAGATTAACTCTTCCAATTTTTTTTGGAATTTTATTTGCAACCAAGTAGTCTAGAAACTCTTCTGCACCAGGTCCTGAAATCCGGCATTTAGCAAACGCAGTCATATCTAGAAGACCAGCATTTTCCTGAACATTTAAGCACTCGTTGCCAACATGCTCAAACCATTTTGATCTTCTAAATGACCAATCATCTTTTTGTGATTCTTTTGAAGGAGCAAACCAGTTAGCGCGCTCCCAACCAAACTTTTGACCAAAAACTGCACCAAGATTTTTTAATCTATCATAACAAGGTGCTTGTCTTAATGGACGTCCCTCTTCTCTTTCTTCATCAGGATAGTGTACTGTAAAGACATTCGCATAAGCTTCTTCATTCTTTTTAATCAAATATGCCTCTGTAGCATAATCACCAAATCTTCTTGGATCTACACCTAACATATCAATTGTAGGTTCGCCATCTACTATCCACTCAGCAATTTGCCATCCAGCTCCGCCAGCTGCTGTAATTCCAAAACTATGACCTTCATTTAACCAGAAATTTTTAAGTCCCCATGCCGGTCCAACAATTGGACTTCCATCTGGTGTATAACAAATAGCACCATTGTAAACTTTCTTAACTCCAACTTCTCCAAAAATAGGAACACGATGCATTGCTGATTCAATGTGAGGTTCTAAACGCTCTAGATCTTCTTGAAATAATTCGAATTCAGATTCTTTGTCAGGTCCGTCTACATAGCAAACTGGAGCTCCTTTTTCATAAGGCCCTAATATTAATCCTCCTCTTTCTTCACGCATGTACCAAGAACTATCAGAATCTCGTAAGACTCCCATTTCAGGAAGTCCTTGTTCTTTTCTTTTTAATATTTCAGGATGATCGTCAGTCACTATGTATTGGTGTTCAACAGGTATAACTGGAATATCAAGTCCGACCATCTTTCCAGTCTGTCGAGCAAAATTACCACTACATGAAACTACATGCTCACATTCAATTGATCCTTTGTCGGTTTCTACAATCCATAAGTCATCTTTATTTTTTTTAATCCCTATTACAGAAGTATTTCTATAAATTTCTGCACCTTTATCTCTTGCTCCTTTTGCAAGAGCTTGAGTTAGATCTGCTGGTTGGATGTATCCATCTTCAGGATGCTGAATTGCACCTATCAATCCATCTGTATTACAAAGTGGCCAAATTTCTTTTACTTGTTCAGGTGTTAAAAATTTAACATCTACACCTATCGTTTTTGCGACTCCTGAATATTGATAATACTCATCCATTCTATCTTGAGTAGTTGCTAAACGGATATTAGAAACCACACTAAAACCAACTTTTTGTCCTGTTTCTTCTTCAAGAGTTTTGTAAAGTTTGACTGCGTATTTATGCAATTGACCTACCGAATAACTCATGTTGAATAATGGAAGTAACCCTGCTGCATGCCATGTTGATCCTGAAGTTAATTCCTTTCTTTCAACCAGGACTACATCTGACCAACCTTTTTTAGCTAAATGATAGAGAGTGCTAACGCCTACAGCACCTCCACCGATTACGACTACTTTTGACTTTGATTTCATTATTACTATTTAATACTGTACTTCATTAATCATATTAAATAAGGTGGGTCAATCATGAGATACTTCAAAAAAATAATTTTGGTGGTTATAATGAGTGCGTTTATTTGTCTTCCTATAAAGGCTGAAATGACTCTTAAAGAATTGTTTTTTGATGAGTCTAAGCCTTTTCATTTAAAAATATTAGATGTTATTCCTGAAGAGGGAATTGTTCAAATTGGTGATGAAAATGCGAACAATACCATTATTGAATTTATGGATTACTTTTGCGGATATTGTAAAAAAGTACATCCTGAATTACTTCAGATTGCAAGTGAAAGAAAAGATACACGAATAGTATTCTTACAACATCCAATTTTAAGTGAGTCTTCTAAATTACTAGCAAATATGGTTATAGCTGCAAACATGCAGAACAAAGGTATCGATTTTCATAATGCGTTGTTTGAAGTTGAAGGAAATTTAAACAATGCAAAACTAAAACAGATAATTGAAAACCTTGAGTTAAATGATGCTAAATTAAATATCGATATGACAAAAGAAGGTGTTAATAATATTGTAAGACTGAGTTCTTTTTTAGCTAATGGATCGGGTGCTCGAGGTACTCCTACTTTTTTTGTTAATGAAGAACTTGTTGTTGGTTATATATCTATTGATAGAATAAAAGCTTTATTAAATTAAAGAAGCCCTATTAATTAAATAGAGCTTCTTAAAATATTTTATTTATCTACTACTTCTCTAGTATTAGCGTTGTGTGATTCAGTAAAAGGGATTGGCACAACTTCTGCATCTACTGGAACACCAGGTGTATCTGCATATTGATCAGGTAGATGAACCTTGAATTTACGACCAAAATTTCCGATAGGAAAACCATTTTTATTTAGAGTTCCATCAAATGGTACATAGCCCATAGCAATGTTCCTTCCTTGTTCAGGATGATACCAAGGAGATGTTATGAATCCACAAGGTTCATTACCATCTTCTGAAACAAGCCAAAAATCAGGAGCATATTCTTCGATAGGTTTTCCACCTAAGCTTAATCCAACTAACTGAAGCTTGTATGGTTTTTTTCCATCTTTTAAATCTGCCTTCATCTTTTCAAGAACAGCCTTACCAACATAATCAGAAGTTTTATTCCATTCACCTTTACCAGATAAAGATACTTGATAGCCTAAATTACATTGAAAAGGATTATGCTGATTATCCATGTCTTGACCCCAAGATAGAATTCCTGCTTGTATTCTACGGTGATGAGCCGGTGCTATAACCATAAGATTATGTTTTTTTCCTGCTTCTAAAACAGCATTCCACATATCATCAGCATACTTAGTAGACTCATATAAATAGATTTCAAATCCAGCCTCTCCAGAGAAACCTGTTTGAGAAATTATACAATCTCTTCCACCTACTTTCGCTGCGGCAAGTCCATAGAATGGCATTTCATCAACTTTAACTTGATCACCTATTAAATCATTCATCAAAGCATGCGCTTTAGGGCCTTGAATTTGAACTGGGCTTACATCAATTTCATCAATATGAACATTAAACCTATTATCATGATTTACACCCTGTAAATAAAGACCAATATCTGAGTCAGATAATGAAAACCAAAACTCGTCCTTTGAAATTCTTAGAAGAATAGGGTCATTTAAAACACCCCCATATTGATTACAAAGAATAACATATCTTCCTCTCATTGGAGATATTTTTGTTGCATCTCTTGTTATAACGTAATCAACAAAAGCCTCAGCATCAGGGCCTTTAACTTGAATTTGTCTTTCAACTGCAACATTCCACATGGTGACATGATTTTTAATTGCCTCATACTCAACCATTGCTCCACCATCTTCTGGTTTTACATAACCTCTTGGATGGTAGATTCTATTGTAAACTGTTGCTCTCCAACATCCCGCCTCCATTGACAAATGCCAATAAGGTGATTTTCTCACTCTGGTTGAAATAAGCATTTGGACTGGTGTAGGACCACTTTGTCTTAAATTGTAGGGAACCTTTCTGTCCGATTGATCCACCGACGTAGAATGTTTAATCATTATAAACTCCTTAAATAAATATGCTATTTCTGTATTTAATCTTTAAATACTCCGCAATGATAAAATGTATGCGATGTAAAAAAAATGGTGGACCTTAATTAAGTCAAGATTTCGTCTTAGTTTTGACAGCAAATTTTGATATTTATGCTTTATGAAATTTAAATTATTAATACCTACTATCTCTTTACTAATATTTTTAGGTGGTTGTTCAGCTAGCTATAAAGAACTCTCTAAGATGGAAAGTAAAGATCCAAAAAACTTTCAAGAACACTTATTGTCAGAATACAAAAAAAGAGCTAGTTTTGAGGCAGAGGAAATGCACGATTGGAATTCAGCAAAATTATATTCTGAAAAAGCTCTCAAGAGTTTAGAAACTGATAAAATATATCCTGAAGAAATTTCATATTGGAAAATTCCAGAAGAGAATATTAATGAAATAAAAATTGCATATGATAACCTTATGACAATTTATAAAGATGCAAAAAAAATTGATCCTTTTAATTTAGCAAGAGCTATTTCTTCATTAGATTGTTGGTCAGAGCAACAAGAAGAAAATTGGCAAACATGGGATATTAATAGTTGCAAGAATGATTTCTTAAATGCCATGCATAATATTTATGAAAAAATATCTAATAAAAAAAATGATCATGAAACTTCAAATATCAAAAATAATGATCTAGAAAATGAAACGAAGGATGAAGTAACAATTGTTACTAAAAATGATAATAAAGAATTAATACAAATAATATATTTTGATTTTGATAAATTTAATTTATCAGAAATAAGTAAAGACAAAATAAAAATATTTTTAAATAATTATGGTAGTGTTATTAATGAGTATCTTGTCGTTGGACATACTGATACTAAAGGAACAAATAAATATAATTTATCATTATCAATCAAAAGAGCAGAGGTTGTAAAAGAAATTTTAATTAATTACGGAATTAATCAAAGTAGTATTAAAATTTTAGGCAAAGGTGAGGAATCTTTAGCTATAGATACTCCAGATGATACCAAACAACCCGCAAATAGAAGAGTGGAAATAAAAAAAGCAAATTAACTTTTTTTTATAATTATTTTGGTATATTGAGCTTTTTTCAATGTATTCTAAAACGACAAAAAAAATAAGCATTACCGTTAAGCCCTACTATCTTGAAGATCAATCTGAGCCAGAAGATCAACATTATGTATGGGCTTATAAAGTAACAATTGATAATCAGGGTAATGAAAAAGTGCAGCTAGTAAATAGACACTGGAAAATTATTGATGCTAATGGCACTCTTCAAGAAGTACGAGGCAAAGGTGTAGTGGGTGAACAACCAATACTAAATCCAGGTGAAAAATTTGAATATACAAGTGGTACACCACTAACTACATCATCAGGGTTTATGGAAGGAAGTTATGAGATGCAACGTGATGATGGAAATACTTTTAATGTTCAAATACCACAATTTTCATTAGATACACCGTTTGAAATTAATAAATTAAATTAATTCACAAAAACAATGAGAGACTTTAGGTCAATATTAAATATTATTGGATTATTAATTTGTATTGAGGCATTAGCAATGCTCATACCAATGTTTTTTGATCTTTATTATGGTAATTATGATTGGTTACAATTTTTTTACTCAAGTTTAATCACATTCTTTATTGGTATAATTTTATATTTTTCATTTAGAAAAAAAAATATTAAACTTGGTATCAGACAAGCTTTTTTATTAACAATTTCATCTTGGTTAGTTATTTCTATTTTTGGTGCAATTCCATTTATATATTCATCTTCTTCATTGTCTTATACTGATGCTTTTTTTGAATCAGTAAGTGGAATAACTACAACTGGGTCAACAGTTATCAATAATTTAGAAAACTTATCTGAAGGTATATTAATATGGAGATCTCTTCTTCAATGGTTTGGTGGTATAGGAATAATCGTTCTTGCAATGGCTATATTACCAACTTTACAAATCGGTGGAATGCAACTTTTACATATGGAACATGATGATCCTTATGAAAAAACAATTCCCAAGGTAAATCGATTTGTTCTTGAATTATTTCTTCTTTACATTTCTTTATCTCTTATTTGTGGTTTTTTATATTTCATGAATGGAATGAAAGGCTTTGACTCCATTATTCATGCAATGACAACAATTTCAACTGGTGGTTTTTCTAATTATGATCAATCATTTTTGTATTTTGACTCTTTTCAAATTGAAATTGTAAGTGTTATTTTTATGTTAGTTGGCAGTTTACCATTTGTTTTGTATTTACAATTTATTCACAATCAAAAAAAATTAATTTTTAGAGATGATCAAATTAAATTATTTTTTATTGTTTTGTTAATAATTATTACTCTAACCACACTTTGGTTAAGTGCTAATCAATCTATAAACATAATCTCTGCATTTAGAATTGCTGTATTTAATATTACATCCATTTTAACTGGGACTGGTTATACTAGTAGTAATTTTTCTAATTGGGGAAGTTTTGGAATTGTAATTATGATGATTATTATGTTTGTTGGTGGATGTGCTGGCTCTACTACGGGGGGAATTAAAATATTTAGATTACAAATATTGTTCAGAGGTGCAATTACTCAAATAAGGAAACTGACTCAACCTCATGCAGTCCTGGTTATGAGGTTTAATGGTAAAACAGTAAATGAAAATACTTACAACTCAATCATGGGTTTTTTCTTTATGTATATATTCATATTTATTTTATCTGCTGTATCGTTAAGTCTATTTAATTTAGATTTTCTAACCGCATTTTCAGCAGCAGCTTCAGCAATATCAAATGTTGGTCCTGGTTTAGGTGAAATTATTGGACCTAGTGGAAATTATTTTTTATTAGACAATGGTGCCAAATGGATATTGTCCCTAACAATGATTATTGGAAGACTTGAGATTTTTACTGTCTTAGTTCTATTATCTATGAATTTTTGGAGAAGCTAAATACTTAAATAATCTTTCATATAAATAGATAATTGGTTTTTAGTTTCATTTATATAATCTTTAATTGCTGTAGTTAATAAATCATTAATAATTATTTCAACTTCATTTAATGAAATATATTTTTGAGATGTTGTAGATCTTGAAGTTTCAACAGTTGTATTTGCTTTTAAAAAACCACTATCATCATAAAGTTCATATTCAACAAGAAAAAATAATTCATATTTAAATATTGTTTTTTCTTCATATTTTTTGGCATCAATATTTTCTATTTCATTTTTTGTGATAGATGCATCTAAAATATTAATAATTAATTTATTTTCATCTCCAATTTTTAAAATATTTTGCTGATTCCATTCTACTATTATGTCAATAGGAGTTTGTTTAATTTTTTCTTCAATATTATTTTGAGAAAATACAGAATTATATTTATTATCAATTTCAATAACTTTTGCATTTATTGAAATAGTATCAAGTTTGGAAGTATCAATTTCAATAGGTTTTAATATTTCAACAGGTTGGCAAGATAGAACCATTAAAAAAATCAAAATAAAACTATTTTTTAAGTACATAGATTAATATAGCTTGTTGAATATACATTCGATTTTTTGCTTGCATTAATACAACAGAATTTTTCCCATCAAGGACCTCTGATGTCACCTCTTGTTCTCTTTTAGCAGGCAGGCAATGCATAAAAATTACATTATTTTTAGCATTGTTAATAATTTTTTTATTTACTGTATAATTTTTGAATAATTTTTTTTTATTTTCATTTTTTTCACCCATAGAGACCCAAACATCAGTCATTATACAGTTTGAATTTTTTGTGCCTAAGATAGGATCAAAAAAATGATTTAAATTTTTGTTTTTGTATTCTAGAAACTCTTTTTTATATTTTTTAAAAATTTCTTTTGGAATAATTATATTCAGTTTGAAATTATAAATATTTTGAAGATGAATAAATGAACGTAAGACATTATTATAATCACCTATCCACGAAATATTAGCATTTTTTATATTTTTAAGATACTCGTGTAGAGTTAAAAAATCACCAAGGATTTGGCATGGATGACTATATTCAGTTAAACCATTTATAATTGGCAGAATATTTTCGTTGCTTAAATTTACTATTTGTTTGTGATTATTATTTCTTATCATTAAACAATCAATATATTGACTTAATACATTAAGAACATCTTCAGCTTTTTCTCTTTTATTATCAAACCCAATATCTTTACTTTGCAATTCTAAAACAGAACCTCCTAATTTTTGCATTCCAACATTAAAGCTTAATCTGGTTCTTAGTGATTGTTTTTCAAAAATTAAACCGAGAGTTTTATCTTTGCAAGATGAAGAATATTTTTTTGGGTTTTTTTTGATTTTTTTAGCAAGAGAAATTATTTCATCAATTTCTTTTTTTTTAAAACTATTAATATCAATAAAATGCTTCATCTTGATAGTTCTTTTAAACTTTTTTTAATTATTGTTAATGATTTATCAATCTCTTTATAAGATACAATAAGTGGTGGGGCTAATCTTACTGTATTATCTGCAGCAGGTACATTTAGTAATTTATTTTTTTTAAGTTGTTCAGAAAAATCTATATTGCTAATATTTGTTTTAATTCCCAATAAAAGTCCTGCACCTCTAACTTCTGAAATAATATTTGATGAATTCTCTAATTTTTTTAAATTTTTCCAGAAATATCTTGCAGTTTTATCAACTTTTGTAAGAAATGTTTTATTAGAGATAATTTTTAAGACTTCTAAACCTACACTCATGGCTAACGGATTACCACCATAAGTTGATCCATGACTACCTTTAGTCATTGCAACGCATGCTTTGTTTGTTGACATACAAGCACCAAGTGGAAAACCAGATCCAATACCTTTTGCTACAGACATAATATCAGGTTTTATTTTTGCCCATTCATGTGAAAATAATTTACCTGATCTTCCAAATCCACACTGAACCTCATCGAAAAAAAGTAAGATTTTCTTTTCGTTACAGATTTTTCGTAGTAATTTTAAAAAACTTAGATTGGCAGGGCGAATACCTCCTTCTCCTTGAATTGGCTCAATAATAATACCAGCTGTTTTTTTGTTTATTGCCGATATTAATTTTTTTTCATTATTAAATTCGATTTGTTTAAACCCTTTCAGCATAGGGCCAAAACCATTAGAGTATTTTTTGTTTTTTTGTGCAGAAAGTGCTCCATAAGTTCTGCCATGAAAAGCGCCATCAAAAGTAATAATCTCTGTTTTGTTAGTCTTGTAATATGAATGATATCCTCTTATTATTTTAATTCCACATTCAATTGACTCAGCTCCTGAATTAGTAAAAAAGACTTTGTCTGCAAAAGAATTTTTACAAAGTAATTTTGCAAATTGTTCCTGTTTTTTAATTTTATATAAGTTTGAAACATGCCAGAGTTGTTTCGATTGCTTATTAAGCGCCTTTATAAGCTTAGGATGACAATGACCAAGAGAATTTACAGCTATTCCACTTGCAAAATCTAAATATTTTGTATTTTGAATAGAGTATAAATAACATCCTTTACCTTTTGCAAATTCAAGAGATTTGTTCCCATAAGTTGGCATCACGTTTGATAAAAGTTTACTAACCATATTTAAAATTTAATTTTATATCCTTTGCGAAACATAAAATAGCATAATAAAATTAATATAATATTAATAATTATTAAGAAGATTGATCCTTGGATTAATAAGCTATCAGAAACACCCGTAAAAGCATATCTGAAACCATCAATATTATAGAAGAATGGATTGAATGAGGAAACTGTCTGCCAAAACTCTGGAAGTCTTGAAATTGAATAAAATGTTCCAGACAAAAAAGTAAGAGGTAAAACTATAAAATTAGTTATACCTTGTTGTTGATCCCATTTGTCTGCCCATATACCAACAATTGTTCCCAAAGTTCCCATCATTGTACACCCCATTAATGTAAAAAATAGTAAAGCAGTGTAAGAGTGAACGGTTAATGGAACAAATATCATAACCCCCAAAGTAGTAACTATACCACAAACAATACCTCTACAAACAGATCCAATAATAAAACCAAATGCTAGTTCAACATTATTTAATGGAGCCATTAATATGTCTACAATATTTCCTTGAAATTTTGATTGACCAATACTTGATGCGGAATTAGCAAAAGAGTTTTGAAGCATTGTCATCATTATTAGACCGGGTGCAATGAAATAAGGAAGATCAATACCATTTATAGAATTTACAGATCTACCTAGAGCTAAACTAAAAACAGCTAAAAATAATAAAGAGCTAATAGCTGGTCCAATCACGGTTTGTATTCCAACTTTTAAGAACCTAAAGACTTCTTTTTTTACTAATGTAAGAAAACAAAGATAATTATAGTAAATCATATTAGAAGTTTTCTTTTAATATATTTAAATTATTTGTATATTAATTTAGTGGACGAAAAAAAACTCTTAAAATATGCTGTTGATTACTTAAGTAAGTACGATTCCTCAAAGAATAATTTAGTTAGTGTGCTTAAAAGAAAAATTTTAAGATTAAATGTAACAAATTTTGAGAAAAAAAAACTTATTGATATTATTGAAAGTATAATTTTAAAATTAGAAAAAAATAAATTTATTGATGATGATAGATATAGCTCAACAAAAATTTTTTCTTTATCAAATTCTGGAAGATCTAAAAATTTTATTTTCAATTACTTGATTAAAAAAGGAGTGAGTAAATCTCAAATTCAAAATAATTTAAACTTAATGAAGCAAGATAACGATAATTGGGAATTAGAGTCAGCAAAAATATTTGCTAAAAAAAAGAAATTGTTGGAAAAAAATGAAAGTTATGAAAAAAAATTAGCAAAAATGGCAAGAGCTGGTTTTAGCTATGATATATGTAAAAAAATATTAGGTTAGCTTTCTTTTATATGAATCTTACCTTCTAATAATCTTGCAATTTGTTTGGTTGTTTCAAATCTTTCAAATGAAATTCTGATGATTGCAGTTAAAGGTGCTGCGAGAAGAACTCCAATAAACCCCCAAATCATTCCCCAGAATATTAACGATAAAATAATTGTAATTGGATGTAATCCAAAACTCTCACCAAATATTTTAGGTTCTACAAAATTTCCTACTATTTGATGAATAATCGTAGGTAAAATTATAATTAGTACAACTAGTGTTGGATCGTTATATTGAAGGAAAGCAATTGGTAATGGAAGTAAAACAGCAATAACAGAACCAATAACTGGAATGAAATTTAAAATAAATGTTAAGCTTCCGAAAATGAAGGCTAATTCTAGACCTAAAAACCAATAAATTAATCCTGCTGCAATGCCTGTAAAAGCTGATGTTAAAAATTTAGTAAATATATATTTTTTTACTAATCTAATAATATCATCCCATTCATCTGAAGTATTTTTAGGAGGAGTTCCTAATAATAAAAATAATGTTATAATTACAACTAAAAGAAACTTTGAAATAAAATTTGCGCTATTACTTAATATAGTTGCAGCCCAATTAGTAATGGGTAACTCTGCAATTGTATTTCTAATTGTTTCTCTATCAATATCAATTTCAAATTGTTGCAGTTGTATTATGACTGCCTCAATTAAAATGATTACTTTTTGATTATAATCATCTGCAGACTCCAAGAATGTTGCTACAGAAGAAACAATAAAAGGAACTATAATTGAGAATAAAAGTATAATTAAACAAATACTTATAAAAACTGCAATAAATCTATGAACGCGAAGATTTATAGTTTGAAAATCAATTATTGGATCAATTAATATCCTTAAAAGAAGTGCTAACACAAATGGAACCATTATTGGTTGAGAAAAATTAAGAATAAATGCAACAGCAATACTAGCTAATATAAAAAGAGAACCAGAAATTACACGATTACTTTCGTTCATTAATTTTTTGTAGATTTAGGATTAAAAATCTCAGTTTTTTCATCAGATAATTTCTCAACATAAAGTGATTGGCTTGGAAACGCAAAACCAGCCTCAAATTTTTCAACAATTTCAATTATTTTTACAGCAAGATTTTCTTTAATTTTTAAAAATTCAGCCCATTCATTTGTAACTGTAAATGTCTGTACTAACATATCAATAGAGCTATCAGAAAAACTATCTATTCGAACGTAGAAACTTGCATTTTGATTTTTTGCAAAGTTATCATCTTTCTCAATTAATTTATTTATCTCATCTCTAATTTTTTTTAATTGATCAATTGTTGTTCTATACTCTAGTCCAATTAACCATCTTATACGTCTATGATGTCTTCTTGTATAATTAGTTACAGACTGCTCAGCAAATTTATAATTTGGCACCATTACTGGTGTTGAATCAAACCTTCTAACAAGTGTGGATCTAAATCCAATTTGTTCAACAACTCCTTCAACTTCTCCAGAAACTAATATTACATCCCCTACAGTAAATCTTTTTTCCATTAATATCATAATACCGCTAATTAAATTTTTAAATAAATCTTGAGCACCAAGTGCTACCGCTACACCAAATAAACCTAATCCTGCAATTACCGGCCCTACTCTTATGCCCCACAACTCTAATATTGCGACCGACCCAAGTACAATAACAAGAATTTTTAAACCTTTAAGAGTCCAATCAACTAATGGCTTTGAAATTTTTGACTCAAAGTTTTTTATTACAAATGAAAACGGTATAATCAATTGATGCAGTAGCCAGAATATAAAAATTGTAATTAATGATCTGTTTAGTAAATCTAAAAAATCTTGGTTGTTATCAGAAACATCTAAATATGAAGAAGCGATAAAAAAACCTAAAACGACAGGGAGAAATTTTAATGGCCCATCAAGTACTTCAATAACAGCGTCATCAATTTGATTGGAAGTTTTTGAAACAATTCTTGATAATCGATTAAGAATAAATCTAGCTATAAGCCGTCTGAGTAAATAAAAAAGAAGGAAAATTACAAGGCTTACTATGATATCTGTAGCATTTATGCCAAAAACACCGTTATTCCAAACATCAAAAAAAAGGTCTGTAAAGCTATTGAATGTTTCCATAAGCGATATATTTATTACTCACTAACATGAAATTTAAATTTTTACTTGTTTTTTTGATTATGCTTAACTTAAAGAATACATTATTAGCTAATGAGACAGTGAATTTATACGATTTTTCATTTGAAGATATAGACGGTAATCAAGTAAATTTAGATAGGTTTGATGGCAAGCCAATTTTAATAGTGAACACAGCTTCTAGGTGTGGTTTCACTCCTCAGTATGCTGACCTCCAAAATCTATTTTTGAACTATAAAAATAGCGATTTAACAATAATAGCTACAACAAGCAATTCCTTCAATCAAGAGTACTTAGACACCGAAGATATTAAACAAATTTGTTTAGTTAATTATGGTGTAGGTTTTGTTACCTCTTCACCAATGGATGTTAAAGGAAGCAATGCTCATCCAATTTATACATGGATTGAGGAGGAGTACAACGAAAAACCAAAGTGGAATTTTTACAAATATTTATTTGATAGAAATGGACAGCTTATTAAATCATGGTCTTCTATGACAAAGCCAGACAGTTCGAAAATTACTAATCAGATTGATCGTTTAATCTAAAAAAAAAGGGCAAATAAATTTGCCCCTTTCTTTAAAAATTTATTTTATAATTACATCATGCCGCCCATGCCGCCCATGCCACCCATGCCGCCCATGCCGCCGCCCATATCAGGCATAGCAGGTGCTGCAGATTTATCTTCAGGTGCATCAGCTACCATAGCTTCAGTAGTAATTAATAAACCAGCTACGGATGCTGCATCTTGTAATGCAGTTCTAACAACTTTAGTTGGATCAATTATACCAGCATTAACCATGTTAGTGTATTTGTCCATTTGAGCATCATAGCCAATATTATGATCTTTACTTTCACGAATTTTGCCCGCTACTACTGCTCCATCGACACCAGCATTTTCTGCAATTTGTCTCATTGGATTAAATAGCGCTCTTCTTACTATATCAACGCCAATCTTTTGATCATCATTAGCAGTTTTAACTGACTTCAATGAATTTGTAGCATACGCAAGAGCTGAACCACCACCTGGTACTATACCTTCTTCAACGGCTGCTCTTGTTGCATGCATTGCATCTTCAACTCTATCTTTTTTCTCTTTAACTTCAACTTCTGTAGCGCCACCAACTCTGATAACAGCTACACCACCTGCTAATTTTGCAAGCCTTTCTTGAAGTTTTTCTCTATCATAGTCAGAAGTTGTTTCTTCAATTTGTGCTCTAATTTGATTACATCTACCTTCAATGTCTTTCTTTTTACCGGCTCCTTGAACGATAGTAGTATTTTCTTTATCAACAACTACTCTTTTAGCAGTACCTAGCATTTCTAGATTAACATTTTCTAACTTTATACCAAGATCTTCACTTATCACTTGGCCACCAGTTAAAATTGCAATGTCCTCTAACATAGCTTTTCTTCTATCTCCAAAACCTGGAGCTTTAACTGCAGCTATTTTCAAGCCACCTCTTAGTTTATTTACAACTAAAGTAGCTAAGGCTTCACCTTCTATATCTTCAGCTATAATTAGTAGTGGCTTAGTAGATTGAACAATAGATTCAAGCAAAGGTAACATTGGTTGTAAACTTGATAATTTTTTCTCATGAAGTAATACATAGCAGTCACCAAGTTCGGTAATCATTTTTTCTGCATTGGTTACAAAATATGGTGAAAGATAACCTCTATCGAACATCATACCTTCAACAACATCAAGTTCAGTATCTAAGCTCTTTGCTTCCTCTACGGTAATAACACCTTCTTTACCAACTTTTTGCATTGCACTTGAAATCATTTTACCTACTTCAGCATCACCATTTGAAGCGATAGTGCCTACTTGTGCAACTTCCTTATCAGTTTTAATGACTTTAGATTTTTTTCTAATTTCATTAACTACAGCATCTACAGCTAAATCAACTCCTCTTTTTAAATCCATAGGGTTCATTCCAGCTGCAACAGCTTTCATTCCTTCAGTTGCAATTGCTTGTGTTAATACAGTAGCAGTAGTTGTTCCATCACCAGCAATATCATTAGTTTTACTAGCAACGTCTCTAACCATTTGAGCACCCATATTTTCAAATTTATCTTTTAATTCTATTTCTTTAGCAACACTTACACCATCCTTGGTAATTCTAGGTGCTCCAAAAGATTTATCCATAACTACATTCCTACCTTTTGGTCCTAATGTAACTTTTACTGCATCAGCTAGTTTGTTAACACCAGTTAACATTTTTGATCTAGCATCTGATCCAAAAAATATATTTTTTGCAGACATTTTATTATCCTCTCTTAATTTTTATTTTTTTTTCTTACCTGAAGTTAAAATTCCCATAATGTCAGACTCTTTCATAATTAAAAAATCATCACCATTCATTTTTACTTCAGTACCAGACCATTTTCCAAAAAGTATTTTATCTCCTTTTTTTACATCCAATGGTACTAGTTTTCCTGTTTCATCTCTTGCCCCAGAACCAACTTCTAATACTTCACCTTCCATTGGTTTTTCTTGTGCAGTATCAGGGATAATTATTCCCCCCGCAGTTTTTTGATCAGAGTCTACTCTTTTGACTAAGACTCTGTCATGTAAAGGTCTAAAATTCATATTTCCTCTTTTGTTAACTAATTGAAATTAAAACATTTTTTATTAGCACTCTCATTATGAGAGTGCTAGTTATTTAAGCATTATTAAAGTCTATTCAAGAAGAAAACAAAAAAAAATTCGAATTAGCCAAACTTATGATATTTTGAAGAAAAATGATATTTTTCAGTGTTTTTTTTAGAACTCTTGGTTTTTTGAGCGCATTATTAATTTTTATAATAATTATTAATTTGTTAATTAATTTTTCGAATGAACTAGAAAAAAAACAGTTTGTAATGACTGAAGGTATACCTAGTTCAAATAATATTATTGCTAATATTAATTTAAATGGGCCAATATTTAATAATAACAGCAATGTTTTAGGAAATAATCTTTACGATTACATCAATCCCTCACAGGTAAAAACTTATTTAGAAGAATTAAAAGAACTAGAAATCAAGGCTCTAATTATAAATATTAATTCTCCAGGTGGAACAGTAAGTGCTACCGCTGAGTTAGAACAAATTATTTATGAATTTAAGAAAAACACAGATACTAAAATATATTTTTATACAAAGGAAATTTTAGCATCTGGGGGATATTGGGTTGCAACTACAGCCGATAAGATATTCGCATCATATGGATCTATTATTGGTAGTATAGGAGTCAGTGGACCAAGTTGGTTTTACTATAATACACCGACAAGTCTATCTTCAGGAATTTTTGGTCAAACAATTGAAACTAAAGAAGGAATAGAAGTTTTTAACCAGAATGCTGGAGAAGGAAAAGATTTGTTTAATCCATTTAGACGACCTAGAAGCGATGAAATTAAACACTTACAAAGTATTGTTGATGATGTTTATAATAATTTTATAACAAAAGTTTCAAAAAGTCGTAAACTTGAAATTTCAAATTTAAAAACTAATATTGGAGCTTTAATCTATAGTAGTAATCAGGCAAAAAATAATTTTTTGATTGACGATATCTTAAATTACGAAACACTTATAGAATTAATAATAAAGGAAAATAAATTTGAAGATTACAAGATTTATGAAAATAAAGTAAGCAATTCAATTCTATCAAATTTATTAGTTAAGTACGCAGATCAAACCAATAATAAATATTCACTTGAAAGCATTTGCAGAAATTTAGAAACTAATATTAGTGTTGTAATTCCAGTTTTTTTAAAAAATTGTTAGGTTAAATTATATTACTTAGCTCCTGAATTTTAACAATTAGATTTTTATAGTAATTGCTTTGTGACAAAACATTTTTGTGAATATATTTTTTAGCTAAATTAGAATGATTTTCTACATCAACAGTGTCACAAACAAATTTATTATACTTAAGATTATTTATTAGAGATAAATTTAAATATCTATCTTCAAAAATCTTCTCATTATCTCTAAAAGAAGGTGTTATTTCAAAAATCTCAGTACCGGGTTTACAAAAAACAATATTAGCCAAATTAGATCCATGCGGAGCTATAATTTTTTCAGCATTAAAAAATATTTCTATTTGTTCTTTAATTTCATATAGTTGGGGATTAATGACTTTGTAACCTCTTTCCCTCAAAAGTGTCACGACATCCCCTTCATTGATAATTTTTCTATAATTTGAATCTTCTCTAGTAATGTAAATTTTTTTACTACTTTTTTCATTCACTTTCGGATTTATAAATTTTTTAAGTATTTGAATTGAATCATTTAAATTCATAAATTGTGGAAATTCTGAATCAGAAAAATAATAAAAATCATCATCCAAAAAGACAAAAGAAAATCTTATATTAAGAGATTTTAAAATTCCTTCTATAAACTCTCTATATTTGTTGGAAGAATTTCTGTGAATTGCCAGTTTTATATCATTACTTTTATTAAAAAAAATTCTAGGAAGAAATTGAATTAAATTTGAATAATAGTTATTACCTGCATTTGATCCAAGAATATAAAGTTTTTTAAAAGTTTTTAAAGATTTTTTATTTTTCAAAAAATTATCAAAAAAATTTTTAGAATAAAAATGAGAAATATTATTGAACTCTCTCATATATAAAGATGCAAATGTTTCATTATTTTCTGTTATAGGAAAATAATAAAATGAATCAGAAAAAAAATTGCCCTTTAAAATATTACAATTAATTGATAAATCAGTAAAATTAGAATTTAAAAATAAATTATTTAAGTATTTATCATTTTTTATATTTGTAGATTTTATATCAACTAACATTTTTATATTTTATATAGATTTAAATTAATATCTTTAAAACCTTTTTTTTGGCGCGCCTGAGAAGAGTCGAACTCCTAACCTTATGATCCGTAGTCATACGCTCTATCCAATTGAGCTACAGGCGCTTAATATATTATACACTTTATATAAATCGTATGCTACTTTATAAAAATATTAGAATGAAAATCATAATAGTATTAATTGCGATTATAACTTTTTCTCAAACAAGTAATGCAGATGTAGGTAAAGAAACTGGTCTAGAAATTCCAAGATACGTATCTTTAAAATCTAATGATGCAAATATTCGAGTGGGTCCAAGCAAAAATTATCCTATAAAAATAAAATACATCAAAAAAAATTACCCATTAATAGTATTAGAAGAGCACGAAGAATGGAGAAGGGTAGAAGATTTTGAAAAAAATATTGGATGGATACATAAAAGTTTAATATCTGGTAATAGGACAGGTATTGTTTTATCAAAAAATAACAAAAATATTGATGTATTTAACTCATTGAATGGCAATATTATTGGAGAAATTGGAAAAGGAAATGTTATTTATTTAAAAAAATGTAAAATTAATTGGTGTTTAGTGTCAATAGGAAATATCAAAGGTTGGATAAATAAAAAAAATATTTGGGGTGTTAAAGAAAAAGAAATCATTAAAATTAATTTTTTTCAAATGTTTGAAGATGCATATTGGAATAGTATAAATTTTTTAAACAAAATATATAAGAATTATTAGACCTTGGCTGGGGCGGTAGGATTCGAACCTACGAATGCCGACTCCAAAAACCGGTGCCTTACCGCTTGGCGACGCCCCATTAGAAGTTTCTCTTTACATAATCCTAACAATTAGGTCAATATAACCATTTTGCACGCTAAAACCAAAGTGATTAAAACAAATATTATTATATTATATATTTTATATGAAAATAATTAGTATTTCTTTTAAAATCTTATTGTTATGCAGTTCAGCTCATGATGAAAATATAAAAATTTAATACGTGTTTTTAATTAATTTATATGAAAATAATAACTCATATTACATAGATGAGAAATAGACTTTTAAATTAAAAATATATTGAAGTATACATTTTAAGATTTTATTATTTGATTATTTTATTGTAACAAAATTTAAATAAAAATTTATGGATTTAAAAAATTATAATAGTCTAATCAGTTATGCTTTTGAAAATATAAACTGTGGTAAATATGAAGATGCTTTAAAGAATTTAGAATCAATAGTATCTTCGAAATTTTATAATTATCTGACAGTTGATTTGCAACTATTATTAAAAAGGGGACTTTCTAACACATATTTAAAATTAGAAAAATATGAAGAAGGCTGGATGCATTACACATACAGTTGGATAAAAAAACCAAAAAGAATAAAAGAATTAGAAAAGGTTTATCAACAAAATAAGTCTATAAAATATTTAAAAAGCTTAGATCAAATTAAAAAAGGTGAAAAATTATTAATTTGGCATTTAGATGGTGGTTATGGTGATTTTATATATCAGCTAAGATTAATGAAAATTTTAGCTAATTCAGCAGATTTTAAAATTCTTAATGGAAAAATGAATTATTTATTAAAAGATAAAGAATTGACTGTTACTAGTGCTAAAGGATTTGAATGGCATTTACCCTTACTTGAGATTCCTAGAGTATTAAATTATAATCCTATCAAATATAATAAATTTAATTTTAATTATCTTATTAATCCTTCAAAAACCAATTTAGAACTAAAAAGTTTTGTTGGTCTCATTTACAAAACAGAAAATAGTGAATCTAGATCAATTGACTATAAATTATTAAATAAACTTTTTTTAAAAAAAAATAATATTCGTTTTTTAGTTATTCAAAATAAATTTAATTACGAAGAGGTTAAATTTTTTTCATCATTTAATAATGTATTTTTAACAAAAAACATTGACAGAAAAAATATTTTTGAAGAGACTTACAATGTTATAAATTCTGTGAAATTTGTTATATCTGTTGATACGGCAGTTGGGCATATAGCTGGATACCTACAGAAGCGAACTTTCTTACTTTTAAATTTTTTTGGACACTATTATTGGGGTTACAAAAAAAAAATAAGTTACGATTATCCTCATCATACTATTATTCAACAGCAAACAAAAGATGATTGGGTGCCTGTAATTGATGATTTAATTAGTTCAATTTAATGTTAATTTTTATTTTAGATATATAACAATAGTTTATTTTTTTTGTCTTATTTTCTATTATAAATAACTAGATTTCAAAGAAAAATAGTAAATATAAAAACTATTATTTAGAAAAATTGAAACATTTTTAGTTCTTTTATCTAAATATTTTAATAATTTTAATTACGTAAATACTCTATGAGGGATTTACATTTATGAAGTGGGGCCTATTTAATTTTTATGCGAAGATTACTTACAGTAGTTTCATTCTTATCAATTATTTTAACCATGGCTCAGGTCAATGCGAATACAGAAAAATTGTATGAGAGACTTGTTAATGATTGGTCTATTATTTTTCCTGATGGGAATAGAAATGCAGCAGGACCAAGATTTTTTAAGTATATTTTAGATCAAAACTTAGAATATGAAGAGTTTATGCAATTTAACAAGTTATACTGTGCTGTTTCAGGCTCTCTAATTCCTCCAGATGCTCAACCAGATGAAATTTTTCTTACTAATGTAGAAAATGATGAAAGAATTTGTGGTCAATATTATAAATGTTGTTGGCCTTGCTTATGTGATGTAATGAAATATTCAGAAACAAAAAAAATCAATATTGATTTTAAAGATCAATCCAAAGATATCTATACAATCGTTATTGATAATCCATGCAACAAAAATGATTTTCCCAAACTTGTTAATAGAGATTATTTTTGTGAAGGTAATGAATTAAATAAAGAATATACATACTCAGTAGATAACAAACTTGTTATTGGTTTATTGCATAATGCAAAAATATGTGATGCTTACGATTTAGATTATATAAAAAATGATCAAATAACTGGACCCATGTGCGAAGCTAGAAATAGTATGCCTCTTGAAGAACTTAATTTTGGAATGGGCGATATTTTTATTAGATTGGCAAATTGAAAATACTTGAAATGCATAAGTTAATTTTTATTTTTATTATATTGATATCTAATATGGCTAAGGCAGAATTTTTTACAAATATTTCAAATTTAATTGAAAATAATAATGATCGTTTAAGCTATGGAGTTTCAGTAACTGACTTTAATAAAGATGGAAATTTTGAATTTATTGTTGCAGGTTTTGGTTACTCTAATTTAGCTCTTAGCTATAAAAATGGAAAACTAATTAATACAATACAAGATCCTATATTCATTGATAAAGATAGGAATACTATTGGTGTTTCAGCTTGTGATATTGATCAGGATGGTTTTGAAGAGATTTATTTCTTAAATACTGATACGTATAGTGGAGAAAAAAAATACTCCGATAGATTGTTGGATAACAACAATGATAAAATTGTTGATTATTTTGAGTTAGAAAAAAATTTGGAAAATTTAAATTTAACCGCAGGCAGATCTGTTGTTTGTGTAGATAGAAATGGATCAGGGAAATACGGCATATATGTGGCTAATTATGGAGGTCCTACTAGATTTTATGAAATTGAAGAAAATCAAGTTGAAGACTTAGCGCCAATGCTTGGAATAGATCAAATAACTGGAGGTAGAGCTGTAATTTCAGGACATATAGTTTCTGATAATATGGATATATTCGCAGCTAATGAGAGAGGTCCAAATTTTTTATATAAAAATATTAATGGTAATTTTAATGATATTGCGATTGAAAAAAATGTTCAAGATACTTTTCAAAATGGTCGCGGAACTGCTTTAACTGATTTTTTGTATAGAGGTGAACTTGATATTATAACAAGTAACTGGGAAGGTTATCATCGTATTTTTGTAAAACAAAAAGAATCATTTCTCGATATGTCCTCATTAGATTTTAGATCACCAAGTAGAATACGAACAGTTATATCGGCTGATTTTGATAATGATGGTTATGATGAAATTTTTTTAAATAATATCGGTCAACCAAATAAACTCTTTCGTATTCTTGGTGAAGGAAACTTAGAAGAAATCAAATTAGATGCAGCACTTGAAGCTCAGGGTTTAGGAACTGGTGCTGCTGTTGCCGATATTGATGGAGATGGAATTTTAGAATTACTTATTTCTCATGGTGAATCTGGAGCTCAGCCGCTAAGTTTATTTAAAGCAAATGTGTTAAACACTAATTATATTAGAATTAAACCTCTCAACACTTTTGGTGCTCCAGCTAGAGGTGCCACTGTTACCTTACATACGAATTTAAGAAATCATGCCAAGACTATTGATGCAGGTTCAGGATATTTATGTCAAATGGAACCTGTAGCACATTACGGTTTACGTGAAGGTGAAATCATTAAAAATATAACTATCAAATGGACCAATGGTACAATAGATAAATATGAAATTAATGATATAAATAATACATTCGAATTTAAACAAGGAATATAAATTAAATGTCTGTTGCTGAAACATTAAAAAAACCAGCTCCACGTTTTCATTGGCAATGTAAACATACATGGCGAAGAAGTGCTAAAAATACTGCTTGGTGTTTGCTAGGATGTAGTATTGGCGATTTTGGAACCATACTCTATTTTCAATTAACTGGCATTCCTTGGCCTACTCTTTATATTATGATTCTAGCAATCATTAATGGTATTATTACTAGCATCATTTTAGAGACTGTCGTTTTATCAAGACAAATGATTATCAGCAAAGCTTTTAAAACAGCCATAGGAATGAGTTTAATCTCAATGGTGTCTATGGAAATAGCCATGAATGCAGTTGACTGGATTATTATGGGTGGCGCTAAACTTGTATGGTGGGTAATACCTATAATGCTTCTTGCAGGCTTTCTAACGCCGTGGCCATATAATTATTACAGATTAAAAAAATATAATATTGCCTGCCATTAATTAAATTAATTCACAAATGAATATTGAAATTAGTTTAAACAAACATATCTGATTTTGATGATTAGAATATTACTTACATTATTATTTATTAGTTCTGGTGTATTTGCTGCTGCAAGTTCAGACGACAGTAGCTCAAGTATATCTGCAGGTGAACAAGTTAATAAACTTTACGATAAAGCGTATGAATTAGTTTATTACAAGAAATTTGATAAATCGATCAAATTGCTTGAAAAAATGGCTAAGCGTAAAGATCTTGGTGATAAAAAAGCTGATGTGTATAATTTACTTGGATTTAGTTACAGAAAACATAGTGAGCCAAATTTAGACAAAGCTTTCGATGCATACCAAATTGCATTAGAGGCAAACCCTGAACATTTAGGGGCACACGAATATCTAGGTGAGCTTTACATCACCCTTGGAAAGATGAATAAAGCAAATGAAATGTTGTTAAAATTAGAAACTTTAGCTGGAACTAATTCTATGGAATATAGAAAATTAAAATCAGCAATTGATAATTCTTAACTATTACAATTGCTCTTTATGAAGAGCAATTTAACCTATGATAATTTATACTCTTAATTTTTTATTAGCAGTCTTAATAGGATCTATGACTTTCTTTATGGCTGTTGTATCACCCTCCGTCTTTGCCACTTTAAGTACTAATGCTAGTAGTAAATTGTTAAGAACAATTTTTCCTCGAATGTTTTTATTTGGATTTATAATAGCCATTTTATCTTTAGTCCTTTGTTATATTTCAGGTAATATTTTAAATTCTATTTTATTAATAATAGTGGCTATGAGTTTTATTATTAATCGAAATTATTTAACACCTAAAATTAATGATTTTAGAGATAAAGAATTAGAAGGTGATAAAAAAGCATCTTCAAGTTTTAAATATATGCATTTGCTTTCAGTTTTATTATTTGTATTGAATTTTGTTATTTTAATTGGGATCGTAATTAATAATTACTTTAATTATAATTTATAAACTTTATCCTGTCCCACAGGATAAATACTCAAATTTTTCTTACCCAATACATTGCTTATTTCCTTAGAATTGATATCCAACCCACCTGTTAAAATTCCAAAACTTGGTAAAATGAATATTTTTTCATTATGCACAAAGGATGTTTTAAAAATAGTTTTCCCTCTGTGTACAATTTTTACTTTTGGATGATAGTGACCACAAATTTGAAATAAAGGTGTTTCGATAGGTATGTGTGTAAACAAAAATTTATCAATTTCATAATTTGTAAAATTTTTAAAACCTTCAATTTGTATATTTTTATCATGATTACCCTTGATCCATATGAAATCAGTATTTTCCATATATTGACTAAGATTTTTATGATCTTGATCTTTTAAACTTAAAGTTGAAAAAATATCGTGTAACAAATCTCCAACTATAATTAAATTACTTGGTTTAATCTTATCTAAGCTAAAAAATAGTTCGTTTAATATTTCTTTGGTATCATATGGAGGTAAGAATTGCTTATTCTTTGCATAACTAATAGATTTACCAATATGTAAATCTGATACAATCAGGGTATTTAGTCTTTTCCAATAAAGAGATTTATTTGAGAAAGCATAAAATTCTTCATCACCAAAATTAATTAATTGATAGTACATTAGCCTCTTTTAATATTTCATTTTCTAAATCTTCTAAAATATATTCATCAGTTTCCTTTTTTGATAAATTTTCTCTATTTATTTCAAGAATAATTGGAACAGCCAATGGTGATATACTTGTTAGTTTCTTTAATATAATTTTTTTATCAATTTTTTTTAAGATTTCTCTAAGTCTATCATAATCAATCATATTCTTTTTTGCATCTTCGTATGATGATTGTAGAAGAATGTGATCTGGTTCATTTTTTTTTAGTACTGTATAAATTAGATCAGAACTAAATAAAACTTGCTTTCCAGTTTTTTCCATTCCTGGCAACCTTCTTTCTATTAAACAAGAGATAATTGCGTTATCTCTAAACAATCTTTTGACTATTGAAGTTTCTTCAAGATAATTATCCAAATGTTTGTCTAATAATCCTATATTTAGAATTGTTTTAATTTCTTTAACTTCTTTTAAAGACCACAAAACAATAGCATAGTCATTCGCAACAAAACCTAAAGGTTTATAATCAAATTCCTTAAAGCCTCTAAGCAATAAAAACCCTAGTGTTTGATTGGCATGCCATCCCGCAAAAGCATAGATAACAGTATAAAAATTTTTTTTTCGAGGGAATTGTTCCACTAGATATTCATCTTTTTTTGGGATTGTAGAAATATTTTTTTGTCTTTTTAACCATTCAGTAATTTGATCTGGATATAAATCCCACATATTACTTTTTGATAATAAAGCCCTTACGGAGTTAGCTAAATTTGTTGATAAGGGCATTCTGCCTCCTGAGTATGATGGAATTTTTGAAATTAAGGATTTACTTCTTTTAACTTGTACTAAATTATTTTTCATTGATTGAAATTCTAAAACTTGACCAGCAAATATAAATGAATCACCTTGAGAAAGATTTTGAATAAAAACTTCTTCTATATTACCTAACGTTTTTGTTCCAAGTTTTATTTTTAACATCGGATTTTCAATAATTGTTCCAACATTCATACGATATTTTCGTGTTTCTCTTCTATTTACTAGCTTATAAATATTTTTATTTTCTCTCAATTGGAAGATTCTCTTAAATTGATCATAATTCTTTAAAACATATCCGCCATCTTGTATTAGATTAATCAATTGTTTAAAATCATTAAGTTTTAATTTTTTGTATGGATATGCTTTGATAATTTCTTTGTAGAGATCATTAATATCAAATTGCCCCGCACAAGCAGTTGCAAAAATATGTTGAGCTACAACATCAAAACTTCCTTCTTTTAAATCTATTTCATCTAAGTTATTTTTTTTTATTTCTTCAATAGCAGCTTTTGCTTCGATAAATTCAAAACGATTAGTGGGTACTAAAATTGCTTTTGAAGGTGTATTTAAATTATGATTTGATCTTCCCACACGCTGTAATAATCTATTAATTCCCTTTGGTGCTCCGACTTGAATAATTTTTTCTACATCTCCATAATCTAATCCGAGTTCTAAAGAAGAGGTCGCAACAACACAGTCAACCAATCCTTTGCTAAGATTATTTTCTACTTTTAAACGTAAGTTTTTTTCTAATGAACCGTGGTGAACAGCAATTTTTAATTTTTTCTTATTAATTAGCCATAAGTTTTTAAACATATATTCGGCTTGCGCCCTCGTATTAACAAAAATAATAGTTAATTTCGATTTCATTATTTCTTTATAAATTTCATTAATAGAATACGTAGCCATATGACCAGACCAAGGGATACGTTCTTTTGATTCTAGAATTTTAATCTTAGGTAAAACTGAATTTTCATAAGAAATTATTTTTGGTTTTTTACGGCAAAGCCATTTTTTGGCATCTTGTTTATTCTTGAGAGTTGCTGACAAGCCTATTCGTTGTAAATGTGGAGAGAAAGTTTGTAGTCTTTCAATATTTAAACTTAGAAGATCAGCTCTCTTATTATCCAAAAAAGTGTGTATCTCATCAATAATTATATATTTTAGATTGTGAAAAAATTCTTTCGCATTCTCATACGAATTTAATAATGCAAGTGACTCTGGAGTTGTAATAAGGATATTAGGAGGTTTTTGTTTTTGTTTTTGTTTTTTATATGGTGTTGTGTCTCCTGTTCTTACTTGAAATGAAATATTTAAATCAAGCTCTTTAATAGGTTTCTCTAAATTTCTCACAATATCGTTTGCAAGAGATTTTAATGGAGAAATGTAGAGAGTATGAAGACCTTTAAATTTTTTTAATTTTATTAAATCATCTATTGGATTAATAAACCCTGTTAATGTTTTGCCAGCACCAGTAGGAGCAAATACAACAACATCAGACCCAGTTCGAACATGATGAAACGTTTCAATTTGATGAGGAAACCAGGACCATTTTTTTTTCTTCATCCACTTATTTAGGGGGTGTAATAATAAGGGATTCGATTTATTTATATTCATATGGATTTCATTAACCATCAGCTATTTATCAAAGATATAAATGTACATATAGATCCAATATTGCCGAAAAAAACAGCAATTATTACACATGGTCACGCAGATCACGCGCGATTTGGACATGATCATGTTATTGCTACTAGGCAGACGATAGAAATAATGAAAATTCGCTACGGAGATAAATGTGCAAAGAAATTTACTTCTCTTAGATACGGGCAAAAGTACTCGATTAAAAGCTTTGATTTTACATTATACCCTGCAGGACATATTTTAGGGAGTGCTCAAGTTTTAATTGAAAAAAATAATCATCGTTTAGTCATCACAGGTGATTATAAAGTAGGAAAAGACGAAACATGTAAAAATTTCAAACTGGTTAAATGTGATACTTTAATTACTGAAGCAACATTTGGATTACCCATATTTCAACATCCAGATCCCAAAGATGAAATTCAAAAACTCATACGATCTGTAAAGATAAATAAAAATAATTGTCATATTGTTGGTGCGTATGCACTTGGCAAAGCGCAAAGAGTGATGAATCTTTTACGTCAGCAGAAATATAATGAGACAATTTATATTCATGGCTCTCTAGAAAAGTTATGCCAATATTATTCAAAAGAAAAAATTAATATTGGAAAGTTTGAAAAAGTTTCTTCAAAGGATAAAAGTTTTTATGAGGGTAAAATAATTATTGCCCCTCCTTCAGCATTAAAGGATCGTTGGTCAAGACGATTTCCTAATCCGATTATTTGCATGGCAAGTGGATGGATGACAGTTAAGCAAAGAGCAAAACAACAAGGTATTGAATTACCTTTAATTATTAGTGATCATAGCGATTGGAATGAATTACTAGATACAATTAAAAAATCAAAAGCGAAAAATATTCTTATTACGCATGGTCAGGAAGATGCATTAGTTTATTATTGTAAGAAACAAAATCTTGTTTCAAAGCCCCTTTCCATCCAAGGAAGAAGTGATGAAGAAATAGAATGAAAAAATTTTCTTCCTTACTTCACAATTTGATTTTAACACCAAGTCGAAATACTAAAATTAAATTACTTCAAGATTATTTTAAAATTCTTGATATCAACCGTGCATATGCGCTTGCAATTTTATCTGACCAACTTTCATTTCAATTTATTAAAGCATCTAAACTCAGAGAACTTGTCTATGAACAAGTAGATCAACATTTATTTGATTACTCATATGACTATGTTGGAGATTTAGCAGAAACAATATCATTAATTTGGCCAACAAATAAAGAGGGTAAATCACAAAATTTATCTACCTTAATAGAAAATATAAAAAAAATTAAAAAGTCTGAAATTAACATAGAGTTTAGTAAAGTTTTGAGCGAACTATCTAATAACGAAAGGTGGACTTTAATTAAAATTTGTACGGGTGGATTACGAATTGGAGTCTCAGAAAGATTAGTCAAAACGGCCTTAGCTGATCTGTATAATAAATCTGTAAATGAGATTGAGGAAATTTGGCATGGTCTAGAATTTCCATATGAAAATTTATTTCAATGGTTAAAAAATGAAACATCAAAACCAAAAATAGATTTTAAAAAATTATTTCATCCTATGATGCTTGCTAATCCTATTGATGAGGAAAAGGATTTTAAAAGATTAGACGCGAATGAATTTCAGGCAGAATATAAATGGGATGGGATCAGAGTTCAGCTTATGGTTTCATCAAACAGTGTTTCACTATACTCGAGAACAGGCGATAATATATCATCTGCATTCCCAGAAATAATTGAAACTACTAAAGGTGATGCGGTTATTGACGGAGAATTACTTGTGGGTGGAAATTTTAAGCCCTCTGGTTTTAATGATCTACAACAAAGATTAAATAGAAAAAAAGCGTCAAAAGATCTTCAAAAAAAGTTTCCTGTTTTCATACGAGCTTATGATATCCTTTTTTATAAAGAAAAAGATTTAAGAAAATTATCTCTCGTTGAAAGAAGAAAATATTTAGAAAAATTTCAAAATGAAAATACAACTAATCAAATTGATTTATCTGCCATCATTAATTTTTCAACATGGGGAGAATTAACTAAATATAAAAATAATTTTTATGATGATTTAAATGAAGGGGTAATGATTAAACTTAAAAATAGTGAATATTTACCAGGAAGAAAAAAAGGGTATTGGTACAAATGGAAAAAAAATCCAAAACTAGTTGATGCTATTTTAATGTATGCTCAAAGAGGACATGGAAAAAGATCATCATATTATTCAGATTTTACGTTTGGTGTTTGGAAAGAAAATGAATTAGTTCCTATAGGAAAAGCATATTCCGGTTACACAGATAAAGAGCTATTAGTTTTAGATAAATTTATTAGAAATAATACTACCAATAAATTTGGTCCTGTAAGAGAAGTAAAAAAAGAAATTATTTTAGAAGTAGCCTTTGACGATGTATTCCCCAGCACTAGACATAAATCAGGTGTCGCTATGCGTTTTCCTCGAATTCATAGAATTAGGTGGGACAAGCCAATAAATGAAGTGCTTTCAATTAAAGAATTTAAGAAAGAATTTAAAATAGATTAACCAAATTATTTTCACTTAGATGTGTCCATAGATTTGAAAAACTTTGTTGAAATTTTTTTTGTGCATTTATAGCATGCTCTTTTTTTTCAAATACACTGTAAATACAAGAACCACTCCCAGTTAGTCTTGAAAATATAACATCGTCAAAATCCTCCAAGAAATTTATGATTGACAAAAATTCAGGTTCATTTTTTTTAAGAATTTTTTCAAAATCATTTCCAGAATCTTGATCGTTTATTTCTTCTAAATCAAATTCAGCATTATAATCAAAATCTGAAGGTTGAAATGAATCATACATTTTTTTTGTCGAACATTTGAAAGATGGTCTAATTAGTAAGAAATAATATTTTGGGAAATGAACATTAGCAATTAAATCTCCCCTACCTCTAACTAGAGCATCTTTTTGATTCAAGAAAATAGGGATATCTGAACCGAGATCAACATAATCAAATATATTTTTCTTTTTTATTATCTCAAGATTTTCTAAAATTTTTATAACACTTGCAACATTAGAGGAAGCAGAACCTAAACCAGCTTCATAAGGAAAATTTTTTGATATAGTAAAAAGAAGTTTAGGTTTATCTTCATTAATATAGGTAAATAATTTATCAATAATGCAATCCTCAAATAAATTATTTTTTGGAGCAAAATTACCTGTATAGATTACTTTAAATTCGCTGTGAGGCTGAACAGTTATCTCGTCAAAAAGGTCAATGAATGTTATTCCACTACGAATATTATGAAAACCATCATCTCTTCTATTTATAATTTTTAAAAATAAATTAATTTTGGCAGGTGATTTTTCAATTATTTTATCCGGCATTAATATTATCTAATTTGCTTTGAACATCTTCAGTTATTTCATCTTCTGGCTCAGCCAACTCTAATGCTTGTTGCCAAAAATGAATTGCTTCTCTTTTTCTATTCATAGCATAATAAATATCACCAAGATGGTCTAGAGATATTGCTTCACCAGGGGCAATATCTATTACCTTTTCCATTAACCTTGCTGCTTCTGAAAGATTATTTTTTTTAAAATGAGCCCACGCTAAACTGTCTATAATATAAAAACTATCAGGATTAGCTTTATATGCCTCCTCTAACATTTTCAAAGAACGGTCTAATTTAATATTTCTTTCAACCCAACCATATGCAAGATAATTTAAAACATTTGGTGTTCCAGGTTTAATTTCTAAGGATCGTAAAAAATCTTTTTCAGCTAAGTCCCATTCATCTTTTTGTTCATAGCAAATACCTCTCATATAATAAATATTCCAGAGATCATCTTGGTTTTCTTTGATCATTTCATCATAAACATCTAAAGCTAAATCATACTTTTTATTGTAACGATAAAAATCACCTAAAGTTTTTTTAAGAGAATAATTGTTATTATTATTTTCAACTAATGATTTAATTTTAGTTTCAGCTTCCTCATAGGTATTATTGAACAAGTAATGTCTAGCAAGACTATTCTGAGCATCTAAATAATAAATACTTTCTTTATCTATCTTCGCATATATATCTGATGCAACCTTATCTTGTCCAACTTGTGAAAATAACTCTGCTTTAATAATCATTGCTCTGTCATTTTTTGGATCAAGTATTTTTGCGAGTGAGGTATAAAATAATAAAAAATTATAATTTAAACGACTTTGTTCATTATTTGAATATGAGGATGATACCAATTCAACTAGAGCATTACTTATAGTGCTATTATTTTTAAGTCTGTTATCAGCAAAAAAAATAAAGTCTAATAATTCACTTGGTTGCAGCATATTATCTCTTAGTTCAATGATGTCTTTAAATTTTTTATCTTTATAAAGAGATGTGGTTTTTATAATTAAAGCTTCTGGGTTATTTTTGTTTTCACTTAAGATTTTATCAGCAATTTTTAAAGCTAAAACTAGATCCTCTGTAATTATTGCAGCAATAGCTTTATCTAAAAGACTGTCTTGAGATAGGGTGACTTTATCCATATTAAATTTAAATAAAGTGGAACTATAATCATAATTATTAAAGGCAGATTGTGAGATTAAAAAAGATGAGCTAGTTAAAGCTAAAGCTCCAGAATTAATAATGAGAAAAATTAAGATAAATTGTAGTGTTTTAATTAAATTAACCATTTCAAATATAGTATAGTTACACTATGAATAGATAATTGTAATTTTACATGAATCAATCAAATAAAAAAAATTTAGAATTTATTATTAATTCAGGGGTAAATTATTTTCTTCAGGATTCTCCTAGAAACTGGTTTGTAAATGAGAAAAAATTAGAGCAGCCTAGTTTCGACAAGGATACTGGGGATAAAAAATCTAAAATTGATAGTGTTATTGAAGATCTTAAAAATCATAAATCGCCTCTCCAAAAAACAGCAAAAAATTTAGTAGTTTATGATGGTAACTTAAATGCAAAAGTAATGTTAATTGGTGAAGCGCCAGGCAGGGATGAGGATGAACAAGGAATTCCATTCGTAGGAAGAGCTGGACAGCTATTAAATAAAATGCTTTTGGCCATTAACTTACAAAGAGAAGATGTTTATATTACTAATGTGGTTAATTGGCGTCCAACCGAAAATAGAACGCCTAATGACAATGAAATTTTAGAATTTTTACCGTTTTTGCAAAGACAAATTGATATCATTAAACCTAGATTTATCTTCCTATTAGGTGGTGTCGCAGCAAAAGCCATTTTATCAACCCCTCTTGCACTTGGAAAACTCAGAGGTAAATGGCATGAATACAAATCACTCAATTTAGAAGAAGGCATTCCTACAATAGCCTCCTATCATCCAGCTTTTTTACTTCGATCTCCTCAATATAAAAAACATTCTTGGGAAGATTTACAAATGTTACAAGAAAAATTGAAAAATGAATCATAAAAAATTTTCTATTATTTGTATTTTTGTATTCTTTGTATTTTTTTCGAAACAAATCTATGCATACCAACAAGATATAGTCATCAAATATGATAATATTTTCTCAACAAAAGTTCTTAGTGAAGAAGATGTATATAATTATCAACAAGCTTATAAATTTCAGGAAAAATGCAAATGGAAAAGCGCAAATAATTTTATTTTAAAAATAAAAAATAAATCTTTGCTTGGTCATATTTATGCACAGAAATTTTTACATCCTAATTGTTATCGATCAAAGTATTTGGAATTATATTATTGGCTTAAAAAATATAATGATCACCCTCAAGCAAAACAAATTTATAAATTGGCTATTCGAAGAATGCCAGCCGGTTATAAAAGTCCAACTAAACCTAGCGCTCCAATTGGTATAGAGTCAGAACAAGTAAAAAATAAAAAAACTAGTAAATATAAAAGTTCAAAGAAACTATCCAACAATCAGAGAGCTGAAAAAAGAAAATTAATTAATGGTATCAAATCAAGAGTGAACAAAGGTTGGCCAACGGGAGCAGTACAACTATTAAATCAAAGAGATGTAGATCTATTATTAGATCAAGTTGAGATAGATCAACAAAAAGAATTAATAGCGAAAGGATATTTCTTAGCAAATAAAAATGATTTAGCAATTCAATATGCTTCTGAAGCTCTTGTTAATTCTGCTAAATATGTTCCTTATGCAGCTTGGACAGCCGGTCTATGTTCTTGGAGATTAGAAAAATATGAAGATGCTGCAAAATATTTTTCTCTCTTTTCGATTAGTTTAAAAGATGATGCATGGCATCAAACGTCAGGAAGTTTTTGGACAGCTAGATCATATGCAAAACTTGGTCGCTATGATGATATTAATTTTTGGTTAAAAAGAGCATCAAATAATCCAAATAGTTTTTATGGAATGCTTGCATTAGAAATATTAGGTGTAGATGAAAAAATAGAATGGATAGAGCATACTGATCTTAATAAAAACAATAGTACAATTTTAAATATACCAGCAGGAAAAAGAATACAGACACTAATACAAGTTGGATTTGCCGATGAATTAGAAAAGGAAATTGTCCATATCAATTCCATTTTAAATAAGGAAATAGCAAAGGAGTCTATTCAAATTGCTGAAAATTTTGATCTTGCCTATACACAATTAAAAATTGTAAATAAGCTAGAAAATTTTGGTATGGATGTTCCAACCTACCTCTACTACCCGACTAGTGTTTGGAAGCCACGAGATGGTTTCAAATTAGAAAAAGAATTACTCCACGCGTTCATGCATCAAGAATCGATGTTTAACATAAAGGCAAAAAGTAAAGACGGTGCTATAGGTTTAATGCAAGTATTACCTTCGACGGCAAAATTTATTACAACAAGTAAAGACGTAAAAAGAAGCAACAGTAATATTCTTAAAAATCCCGAAATAAATTTAGAGGTTGGACAAGAATACTTAACGTATCTTCTTGATCTAGAGCAAGTTTCAAGAAATCTTATATTTCTCGCAGCAGCTTATAATGGCGGTCCAGGAAATTTACAAAAATGGAAAAATGAAACAAATTATATGGAAGACTCACTCTTTTTTATGGAAAGTATTCCTTCAAGAGAAACAAGGTGGTTTATAGAAAAAATCTTAACGAAATATTGGATTTACCAAAATAAAAATAATAAAGAAATGCGTTCCCTAAAAATGCTAGCAAATGGAAATGATCCACTTTATTAATAGTTTATGCCAATTGATACTTCTCTAGATTTTGTTCCTATAAATATTGCTGTAATTACCATCTCAGATTCAAGAACTAAAGAGAATGATACATCTGGTGATACATTAGAAAAACGTATTACTAATGCTGGTCATACAATGATTAAACGTACAATTATCCCAGATGATGTTTCTCTAATAAAAGATACCTTAGATACAATGTCAAAAGAAGAAGACATTGATTGCATTATTACAACTGGTGGGACTGGGCTAACAGGGAGAGATACTACACCAGAAGCTGTAAACGCTATTGCTAGTAAACATATCGATGGATTTGGGGAATTATTTCGCCAAGTTAGTTTTGAAAAAATTGGTACATCGGCAATTCAATCACGAGCAGTTGCAGCCTTAATAAATAGTACGTATGTTTTTTGTTTACCTGGATCAACAGGTGCATGCAAAGATGGCTGGGATGAAATTTTACAATATCAATTAGACATTAGACATAAACCCTGTAATTTTGTTGAAATCATGCCAAGATTAAATGAAAAATAGTGACTGATTTTTCTATAGAGAAATCAATTAATGGACCTGTAATTGGTTTAGATGAAGTAGGTAGAGGTCCATTGGCAGGCCCAGTGGTGAGTTGTGGATGTTATTTTCCTAATTATGATGATTTAGAATCAGAAATACCTATTACTGACTCAAAGAAACATACAGCAAAACAAAGAGAAAAATTATTCTTATTTTTTAAAAAATTACAAAGAGAAAAAAAGCTTCAATATTACTTAGGGTATGCAAGCGTCGAAGAAATAGATGAAATTAATATTTTGGAAGCAACAAAATTATCGATGAAAAGAGTGATAGAAAAATTTCATTTAGAAAATCCACATTTTATTATTGATGGAAACTTTTCATTAAATTACCAAAATGAAAAATCTATAATAGGAGGAGATAAAATATCTTTATCGATTGCAAGTGCATCTATTATTGCAAAAGTTCACCGTGATCGACTGATGAGTATACTTGATAGTAAGTTTACATTTTATGATTGGAAAAAAAATGCAGGCTATGGAACTAAAAAACATATTGATGCAATACACAAGCACGGTGTAACTCAGTTTCACCGAAGATCATTTGAACCTATTAAATCGTTATTAAAAAAATAAATTACCCAAATTTATCCATGCAAATAAAGCATACCAAATATTATTTTATTATGCTTCAAAAAGATGCGACAAACACTAAATATAAATTAAGTTTCATCATTCCTCCCATTTGATGAACTATTCCAGGGGTCTACGGACCCCTTTTTTTATGTTTTTAGCCAAAATTTAAGGTTATCCCTACCTAAAGATTCCCTCTGTTGATAACTCAATTGACCTGATTCTATATCTGCTTAAAGATTCTTTTTATCAATTATGAAGAAAAATCAAATTATTTTAGGTGATTCCATTAAGGAAATGGCAAAATTAAAAGATCATTCAGTCGATCTTATTTTTGCTGATCCACCGTATAATCTTCAATTAAAGGATACATTATACAGACCTGATCAAACAACGGTCGAAGCTGTTACACAAGATTGGGATAAATTTAATACTTATAAAGAATATGATCAATTTACCTATGCATGGCTTAGTGAATGTAAACGTATTTTAAAAAAAGGTGGAGCGCTTTGGGTTATAGGCAGTTATCATAATATTTTACGTGTGGGCTCTACTATTCAAGATGAAGGATTATGGATTTTAAATGATATCATTTGGCATAAAACAAATCCTATGCCAAATTTTCGTGGTACACGTTTTACAAATGCCCATGAAACATTATTGTGGTGCACAACATCAAGAGAAGCGAAATACACATTCAACTACCAAAATTTAAAAGAACTTAATGAAGGAAAACAAATGCGAAGTGACTGGTATATTCCTATTTGTTCAGGCAAAGAAAGATTGCGTAAAGATAACAATCAACGATCACACCCAACGCAAAAACCAGAAGCTCTACTCTACCGAATTCTATTAGCCTCAACAAACAAAGGTGATATTGTTCTTGATCCCTTTTCTGGAAGTGGAACAACAGCTGTTGTAGCAAAAAAATTACAACGGAACTTTATTGGCATTGAAAAAGATAAAGATTATGTCCAACTTTCAAAAGAACGATTAAAGAAAACCAAAGTATTAAAAGAAGATGTTGTCACTATTGCAAAAAGTAGAAAGGAATTACCAAAAGTTCCTTTTGGTGAATTAGTTGAGCAAGGAATTATTCCACCTGGTGCAGTATTAACAGATAAAAAAGAACGCTTTAAAGCAACAGTCAGTATTGATGGAACACTCAAAATAAATGATTTAACTGGCTCTATTCATCAAATGGGAGCAAGAATACAAGGACTGCCAAGTTGCAATGGATGGGATTTTTGGCATGTAAAAGATAAGTCAAAATCAATCCTTCTAGATGAAATAAGATCTAATTATCGTAAAGATAAACTGAATTAAAAAAAATTTTATTTTAAATTATTAAGTTTTCTGCTAGTTTTGTTATTGTTCAAAACAAAACTGCTTATTAAAAAAAAGGACTTTTATGAAAAAATTTGAAGACTTAATGAGTGTTAAAAATGAAATTGAAAATATAACTGCAGAAGAAGCAAAAGAAAAACTTAATGATCCAAATGTGCAATTTATTGATGTTAGAGATAAAGAGAGTTTTGAAAAAGAAACTATTGGAAATGCAATGCATTTGGACAAGGCTTTTCTTGAATTTTATTTAGCCGAGGGTAGTCCTTTAGAAAATGAGTTTTTTAAAAACAACCCAGATAAAGAATATGTTGTATTTTGTGGTGTTGGTGGACAAGGAACCTTAGCTACTAAGACAATGCAGGATATGGGTATTAAAAACGTTAAGAATATTACTGGCGGTATGGCAGAATGGGAAAAAATTAAAAATAATTAATTTTTTAATCAATTATAATTCTAGGCTCAAATGGATGTAGTTTTTCTAAACGCTCAACTTCCCAGAGATTATCTTCCGTGACTTGGTTCAAAGAATACATGCCCTCTACATCACCATTAATATCAAAGTCTAATGATCCTGACACACCTTCATAATTAATTTCAACACCTCGAACAAGTAAAGCACGAGCAGCTTCCCAACTTCCAGGTCCCATTTTAATTCCTGGTGGATTTGCAACACTAACTAAACTTTTCGATAAATCTTCCTTTGCAATATTATTGTGTGCCTGATGTTGTAGTGCCAAAGCTGCTAGCATCATAGTGTCAAAACTTATAGCTGAGTAGGGAGAATTGGGATCAACGCCTGCATTCAACATAATATTAGCGTAAGTTTGAAATTCTTCTGAGCTTTGTGAAGTTGCTTGGGCAACAATAGTTGTATTTTCGTTTAATTGAATTGGAATATACGAATAAATTAAATCTTTAACTTCATTGGTTAACATACTATCAGAACCATAATGATGTTTAAAAATTCCTGAGGTTCCTAATTCTTGTAATCTGCTTAAAACAGTATTGGTGAACTGTTCAAGTAAATTGACTGTTCTCTCATTTCCATGAAGAAACATAACTAAACCTGGTTGATCATTCTCTATGGCAATATCAACAAATGTATTGATGAAGTTTTGATTAATAACTGTTTTGTCTGTCAGTAAAGTATTAAATAACACTATACCTTCTTGCTCAGTGTAAACTTTTAAAAAATTTTGAGCCAGTGTAGAATTATAATTATCATCACCGTAAAGAAGAATTATTTCTCTGATATTCTTGGATAGAAGATAATTGGCAATAGAGGTTGATTGCTGAATATCAGAAGGAATGGTTCTAAAAAATAGATCATTATCTTCAATTGTTGAGAGTAAAGGGTAACTTGCAGAAGAAGAGATCGTTAATATTTTTTCTGGAATAGTAACTTTCTCTATTACTCTAACAGCACTTGTTGAGCACGTCGGTCCTAAAAGAATTTCTGGGTCATTTTTTTTTAAATAGGCATTTAAACTATCTTCTGTTTTTCTAGGATCACATCCTGAATCAATGCTATCAATAGAGATGAGGCCTCTTCCTACAATACCAATACCATCCGCATTAATTGTTTCTACAGCAACTCTTTTTGCTTCTGCAATTGACTCAGCAATTTCACTCACTGGGCCACTTTCTGCATAAAGGGCAGCAATTTTCACTTCTGCACTCACAAAAGTTGAGTAAAATAATATGATCTTGAGGATAATTATCGTAAAAATTTTCATTATGTGAGATGTTTTTATCATAAATTTTTAGAATGAAAATGTGGTATTAAGTAAATACACAGGTCTAGAAGTAGTTCCCTCAACACTTTTATCTGCTTCTGCTATTTCAAAACTAATATCAAGACTGTTAGAATTGAGAGGAATTTTAATTTTAACACCGTACCCTCCACTTGCTACTTCTGTTCTACTAAACTCACCTGATGCTGGTCTTTTATAGTAGCTAGCACCAACACCAAGATGGATATACGGTTCAATACGTATAGACTCTTCCCTTGTATCTTCGTCATCTTCTGAAAAAGGATAAAAAGGTCTACTTAAATCTGTTCGCAGAAAGAAGCCTTGATCACCAGACATATTACCTGATTCAAAACCAGACATTTGGCCTGGTCCTGTTATATTTATTTGTTCTGAATTAATTAAACCTCTATCACTTACAAGTTTTTGAAAAACAAAACGTGTGTTCAATAAATACTCTCTAAATATTTGCCTATTCAAATTAATATCACTATTCCATTTAATAAAATTTAACGTGGATCCAACACGGGATAATGTTTTTGTATCAGCTGTTTTGTTTGTATAGATAGGAGTACCAAATTTTAATGCTGAACTACCTTTAAGAGAAAAAGAATCTAAGAAAGATAAGTTAGTCGTCGTATATTTTAACTCTAGAGCATTGTATTCGTCATAAAACGTATCATTAGTAATGTAAGAAAATGTTGAATATTCTCTTTCCTTAATCCATTGCCAATCTAATGAAAGATTATTTTTTATAAGCCGTGTATTTTTAATTTGATATTCAAGTCCAAAGTTGATTTGTTTGAATTCTCCTTTTTTATTCAATTCGTTAGGTTCTGAATAAGATTCATTAACAGCACCAAAAACAGAAAAGTCTGAGGCAAAAAATGGAACTTTACCACCAACAAGATATGCTTCTCGAAAATCTGTTCGTTTAATTATTTCAGTATCATCTATTGGAACATTAACACTGTTTTCAGGATCTAAGACGTAGGCTGCATAAAGATTTTCTCCATAACCAAATGGACTATTAAGACTAACATAAGAAGTGAACTGATCTTTTCCTGCTGTTTCGGATAATCCATTTGAATAGGTAAAATAACCACTTACTAATTCGTGTTCAGCATTTAGTTGTAGTGAAGATGTTCCAGGTTCTTCTCCTGCCTTAATTGTTGTTTCTAAATCAACACCTGGTAATTCTCGTGATTTAATGATCGATTTTTCAATAGCAGGATATTCTAACCCTTTAATACCAACGAGTTTATCGAAATATTTCTTTATTGGTTTTGAAATACGTTTATCTAATTGTGAGTAATCAATTGATTCAATTTTACCAGGAAAAACAATAGCTTTTATTTTAGTATTTTGTTCGATTGTTTGAGGTGGAACAATAAAACGCGTTAAAAAATATCCATTTAAAACGTACAATTGCTCTAATGCAATCAGTAAATTATAAAAATCTTTTAATGTTATTGTTTTAAAAATTTTTGAGCTAAATAAATTTTTACGAAACTCAATCATTTCTTCAATTTCATTTTCAATTTCAATTCCAACAAAATTAAATGAAATATTTTCTGCTCCAGGTGGTACGACCAAGCCTGTTTCATAAACAATATAATTACCAGTATTTGTCAAACCAGGATATGACATGAATGAAATAGAAATAAAAAAGATAAAAGATAAAAAGTATCGCATTTATAGTCTTTGAATACTAAGCGCGTCTACCTGAGGAAAAGATGTAATAAATTCATTTTGTATTAGTGCTGCATTAGATGCACCATCAACAGATATAAAAGACACAATTCGTGATACGTCATCGAAAACATCTTTATTTATTTTTTCTTGAACAACGATTTTTTCTTTTTCTTCATCTGGTGCTACGCCTGGAAGAGGTGGAGTGGTAGAACCAGCAGTAATATTTGCTGTGGGTGTTACTGTTAATGCTCCAGCGGTATCATCAATTGAAATAGTGCTTGAGGTAAAACCAGATAGTTCAAAATTAATTGGTACATCTTTATTATCACCAACATCTGGATCTAAGAAATTACCAGAAGAACTAATGGATAGATCTGTTCCAGTTAAATTAAGACCTGATAGGGTACCACCATTTGTACTAGCAGTTGTTGTTCCATCGTAAGTTTTATTATCCGCTGAAGCACCAGATACTGAAAAATTAGCCGACACTAAAGAACCACTAGTAGCTGTGACAGTTGAAAGATTAATATCTCCCATACTAGCATTTGTTAATATGCCGCCATCTAAAAGTTGTATTTTGAGATCATCTGCTGTTAAGCTTGCAGAACTAGCAACAACATCTCCTGCTCCAGCATCTCTATCACTATCAGAAACATTATTAGTATCTGTGTCACTTGCAATAATCTCTAAATTAGCTGCTGTACTAATATTGCTATTAACATTAACATCTCTTCCAGCATGAAGACTTAAATTTCCTGTTCCAGTAACACTAATAGCAGAGCTAATCGTAATATCTGTATTAGCTTGAAGAGTAACATCAACACCGTTATTTAAAAATTCTTCTAATTCTGTTTTGTTGATAACTACATCATCACTTGTAAAATCCGTGTAAGAGGTAGCTCCACGCATAATTGTATCAGACCATAAATATACTGCACCATCATTTGACCCCCCGTTACTAAGTCCATCATCAGTAGTTGATCCTACAGCCATTAATGTTCCTGTATCATCCAAAGCTATAACGTTTGGAAATCCATCACCATCTTCTACACCGTGAGAAGTAGCATTAACCGAGTTACTACCAGTTTGACCAATTCCAATAGTAAATTGTAAACTAGCTCCATTTAAAGATGTATCCTCAAATCCAAATACACGTACATCTTCTTCATTATGGTGACCAATTGCTAGACGGTTTCCATCACCGTCAATAGCTACTTGAGCTGCTCTCCAACCAGAAATACCTGATGTATCGTAATCTTTTCCACCATTACCCTCATAATTATTTCCTATAGATGCAGTATAGGTTGCATTAGTAAAATCTGAGTCATCAAAGGTGAAAAGGTGAACTGCACCTCCATTAGCAGCGTTGTCTCCATAACCATCATCGTTTTGCGCTCCTACTGCTAAAATTTTACCATCCTTTGTTAATCCAACATGACCACCAAATTGATCATTATCATCTAAAATTGAACTTAAATTTAAACTTTTGGCTAAAGTTGTGTACCCAGACCCTAAAGTGCCGACATGGGTAGGATTATCAAAATCAGTTGATGGATCACCATTACTATTTGTTGTTTGATCAAATGTAATTAAATATACAGCTCCAGTGTCGGTAGTACCACCACTGCTTCCATCATCTGCTTGAGCACCAATGACAAGACGTGATCCATCATCAGTTAACGCCAGTGAACTAAAATAATCATTCGCATCTAGAGTACTTATTGATAAATCACTACTTGATGAGCTAAAACTCTTACCAATTGTGCCAACATGAGTAGGATTAGTAAAATCGGTATCATCAAATTTTACAGTATAGACAGATCCTGTTGCTTGAGCTGGAGACCCTGAAGTAGCGTCTCTTTGTGAGAAAACTAGTCTGTCACCGTCTCCGTCTAAAGCTACTCGCCATCCTCTACCACTTTCAGTTAAATCTAAGTCTAAACTGTAGTCTCCTGCATACCCTTCTCCAATTGTTCCTTTAAGAGTAGGGTTAGAAAAATTAATATCATCAAATGTAAATAAATATACCGCTCCTTCATTATTATAATCATCATTATATCCATCATCCAAGCTGGCTGTTACAGCCATTCTATCTCCATCACGATCTAAAGATATACCTCTACCAAATTGATCATTGTCATCTAGATTTATTTTAATATCTAAAGAGTTACCTCCTGCGCTACCATATCCACTACCAATCTTTCCATAAAGACTTCCATTGGTAAAATCATTATCATCAAATTTAATAAGCATAACTTCACCGCTATCATTCTTTGTATTACCCCTTCCATTAGCCAACATACCTGAAACAACAAGGCGACTACCTGTTTCATTCAAATCTACACCTTCTCCAAACAAATCTCTTACATCAAGAGAACTACTTAAATCTACATCTTTATCTTTTGTGTCATAACCATCACCAATGGTTCCTACTAAAGTTGCAGATGCTAAATCAGAAGTTAATGTATATAAATTTACAGCACCAGGCTTTGCATTACTATTCGGAGATGATTTATCATTAAAGGTAACAGCTAAACGATTAGCATCCTTATCAAATGCCACTGAGGTTCCAAATTTATCACTATTCTGAAGTGCTACTGAGTGCACACTAGGATCATTAGTATCTAGATAATTATAACCATTACCAATAGTACCAACATAAGTAGCTTTTCCAGTTGCAGCAGATACAATACTGCCTCCATCATTCGTAAATTTAAATAACTGAACCGCTCCAGCATCTTTTGTTGAACCATCTTCACCGTCATCTTTTTCCTTTCCAACTGCAAGTAAAGATCCATCATGATTTAAAGATACCGATCTACCAAAATGATCCTCCTCGGCTAGTATTAGATCAGGTTCATTCTGTGTATTGAAATCATTTTCAAATGTTCCACATGCTCCATTTTGACATTTACTTACAACAGTGTCGTTATATCTATAACCAGCACCAATTCGAGATACGACTCTTCCATTCGAAAAATCTGTGTCATCAAAGGCCAGCATAAAAACTGATCCAGATTTTTTTATTTTAGTATTTCGTTCATTAAAACCCTGATCGTAATAAACCCCTACTGCCAAAACATCAGCATCGCCGTCCAAAGCTACGCCCATTCCAAATAAATCAGATTTCTCAATTACAGGACCTTCAGTAACGCCTTGTTCTAATAAATTAACATCTTTTGTGTTAGGACGATTATAGCCGGCACCTATGACACCTACAATCTGTCCATTATCGTAAGATGTATCATCAAAGGTAATTAAATAAACAGCGCCTGCACCTACAACTCCATGACCTTTACCATCGTCGCCCGTAGCCCCAACTGCTAATCGTTTTCCAGTACTATCAAAAGATACAGATCGTCCAAATTTATCATTTTTACCAACAAGACTCCCAGTGTCTACATTATTACCTCCCGTATATCCCTTTCCTATTCGACCCATGAGTGTAGCATTCGTAAAATCACCATCATCAAATTTGTATAAATATACCTCTCCAGAATCCTGTGCATATGTTGATCCATCCCCATGCCTTGCGCCAACTGCCATTAAAGTAGCATCATCACTAATGGTAACATCTGATCCAAAATGATCATTTTTTTCTAAGTTTGCTTCACCAACATCATTTGTTGATGCAACTGAATAATCGTGACCAATCAAACCACGATAGATCCAATTTTGTGATGTTACACCCGTTCCAACAGTTATATTTTTTGGATCAAGTAATAAATGACCACCTTCTGATATATTAACATTTGATAATCCCACATGGCGTAAAGTATCTTTCGAAGAAATTTCAACTGCTCCACCTGTTGTTCCTGTTGCATCAATATTACCAAGCATGGTGGTTTCTTGATCACTCCAGATAATAGCTGTACCTGCTTTCCCATTTGAAGATGATATATCAATACTAGAACCGTCCGAGACTAAAACTGTTTTTGCATTTGTGAGCGATCGTCTTTCACCCCATCTATCAACAAAAACATTTTGTTGTTCTTCTGTTCTTGTTAAATTATTATTGCCTTGAAACTCTCCACCAATACGAACTAAACCACCTTGAGTATTACCTGCTACATCAATCTTAGAAGATAATAAACGAATATATCCCTCTGACTCTATGTCAATATATCCACCTTGTTGGTTTCCTTTTGCGGAAACTGAGCCCGAAGACATAATATTTGGTGCGGATAAAAGAATATCACCACCATTGGTATTTCCTGATGAATTAATTTCACTGCCGTAACTTTGAACAATTTTATACTCAGATTTAATATTAATAGCACCACCACTATTTTGAGTAGAAGAAGCATTTAAATTTCCTCCCAAAGAAATTTCTCCAGAGCTATTTAAATTTATTGCGCCTGCATTTGTTCCAGATACATTAACTTCTCCACCAAAGGATAAAAAGTCTCCCTCTACATTAATGTTACCACCCTCTTTAGCTGTTAAGTTTCCTGCAACAACAATGTCGCTTCCACTTCCAAGAGTAATGACACCGTTTTGTTGTGAAGCCGTAGTTGCAACAAGATTACCGGGAATGTTAACAGCACGCTGAACAACATTTTTGGCAGCACCAACATCAATGTCTATTCTATTTGCCGTTGATGTTCCTGCATGATTGATAATGGTACTTAATTCTTCTGCATTTTGATCGAGTAAGGTAATCGCTTCAGAAAAAGGGATGCTTACTTGTAAAAATTTATCACCACTCAAGTCTAACGTAATTTCTTTTCCAGCCCCTATTCCAATTTTACCAAGATTAGCATTAATCGTGCCTTCACTATCAATGGCACCACCTAAGAGAGCAGTAAAGCCTCCATCCAAAGTTGTAATAGAACCTTTATGAACGATAGAAGAAAAAATATTATCTACATCATCTAGTTTAAATAATAATTTATTATTAAGAAAATCATCATTAGATAAAGCAAGAGTGGACGCAGCAAATGAATGAGCGTTGATTGTTGCTGTGGGTGTAAAATAGACACCGTTTTCATTCACAACAAAAACTTTACCATTGGCATTTAGTACACCAGCTAATGTTGTTGGATTGCCAGAAATGACTCTATTAAGTGCACTCGCAGCTGCAGAAGGTTGATTAAAAGTAACTGTATTATTTTCTCCAATGTTAAAACTATTCCATTCTATGATAGCTTGCTCAGATTGCTGTTGAATTGTCAGCGTCTGATCATCAGTAGTAAGTGAAACATCACCTGATATCGTTGTACTTCCACTCGGTAATTCAGCAAATAAATGAAGTGAATAAAAAAAGAATAAAATAACTACAAATACTCTCATAAAAATGTTTATCGCCTTTTAAAAATTTGGACCAAATTTTTTTTATTATTTATATAAGTTTTATGAAAAATATAGGTTTTTTCTCACTTTTTTAGGCGATACGTTTATAAATTTTACCCATATAAGAAAATAAAGTCAAAGCTCTGGCAATAAAGAAAATGCAGAGAGATAACCATAAGCCTGTATTCCCAAAATTTGCTATTAAAAAGAAAGAGACAACAATATAGATTGCGACAGAGACGATCATTGCATTTCGTAATTCTGTTGTTTGTGATGCACCAACAAAGATACCATCAAATTGAAAACAAAAAGAAGCTGCAAAAGGAATAATGATTACCCAGTAAGAGAATGAAAAACTGATCTCACGAATATCAGGTAAATCTGTCATTGTAATAATGAAATAATTTTTACTAAAGAAAAAGATTATACATATCACCAGACCAGTTGCAGTACTTAGGATAAATGAGTTTTTTATGACTTCTCGTAATAATTGTTTATTTTTTGATCCAATAGAATAACCAACAATACCCTCTGTAGAAAAGGCATAAGCATCAAGAACATAAGCGGATAACATAATAAAATTAAGCAAAATGGTATTTGCCGCTACTGTTTCTTCGCTGATAGAATTACCAAGATAGGTAAAATATAAAAAGGCAAAAGCAAGAAGAAGAGACCGGATAAATATATTAAGATTAATATTAAAAATATTTTTTACTTTACTAAAATTAAAAATTTTTTTTGAATTAAATTCTAATTTGGTCATCATGCTTAGGTCATAGAATGTATAAAATAAAAAGATTATTGTTGTCAGCGTTGAAGCGACGAGCGTGCCTAAGGCAACACCTAAAACATTTAAATTAAAATATAAAACAAAGACTAAGCTTAAAATTATATTGGCAATAGAATAAAAGCCTACAATAAGGCTAGATGTTTTTGTTTTTTGTAAACCAATAAATAATCCTGTAATTACAAAAATTGTAAGCTCACCAAAAGAGGAGTAAATACGAAAGGTAAAATAATCTTTAAAATAAAGTTTTGTTTCTTGTGATAATTCAAAAATAGATAAGGAAATATTATATATGTATGTTTGAAGAATAACTAATAAGAGGGAAATAATTATAACAAAAGCAATATTACGTAAAAAAATATTTATGATTTCTTCATAATCTTTAGATCCATCTGCTTGAGAAATCATTCCAACGGTACCTGATCGTAAAAAACCAAAACTCCCAAAAAGAATGGAAAAGACACTTGCCGCAATACTGGTCGCAACCAAGTAACTAGCATTATCAAGATTACCCATTAAACCCGTATCAACAATAGCCACAAAAGGAATGACTAAATTTGCAAAGAAAATAGGGATAGATAATTTAAAAATATTTTGAATGGATGATTTTGAAGACATTTTTAGTGTAGCAAGAATTTATATTAGTAAAATTTGATAATAAGTAATTAAGGCTACTTTCTTATCAAAATATTCACTATCTTTATTTATCAAATCTTATAAAGCATTACATACTTTAAATGAAAATTGGCAGATACAAATACGAGTTTGATTTCTTTAGTTGGATCAAAAAAACAGAACTTGTTGAACTAGATGGTGTTAATCCATCTGATGATCCGGTACGACCAGAACTTGATAATGAATTTCGAACCTCTAAAGGAAGAAAAATTTTTGGCCTTAAATATAAGGATGATATTGAGGGTATTGCCTGCTTTGCCTTTACAAATGAAATACCAGCAACCATTAAAGAAATGGATTTGATGAGCGTCGAAGAAGATCAAGCAACTATACCAATTGCCTATACGTTATGGTCTTTTAAAAAAGGAGCAGGGAAAAAAATTATGAAAGAGCTGCAAAAATATATTAAATCAAAAGAGCAATTTGAAAGTATCATTACTATTTCGCCTTTAACTCCAGTTGCTACACACTATCATATTCGTAATGGTGCCAGATTAATTAAGATTAACCCTACAACGCAGAACTTCGAATATAAAATTTAAGACGTAGGGGTTCAAAAAGTATTATTTGAACTATTTATTTTACAAATCGAAACAAAATAAATATTGTTGGAAATGGCCTACCAGATAAATACCAATTATTCCGTTACTTTTGATGATGTTCTGCTCTCACCAGCGTATTCGGAGATCAAACCAAAAGATGTAGATACATCGATTACCATTGGAAAAGTCAAATTACATATTCCCATACTCTCCGCTGCTATGGATACCGTGACAGAGAATAAAATGGCAATCAATCTCGCACTACATGGTGGCCTAGGTGTTATTCACCGTAATATGCCAATTGATAAACAAGCAAGCGAAGTAAAAAAAGTTCATAGCTTTAAAGTTAACGCTAAAAAATTTCAAAATGCTGTAATTAATTCTAATGGAAAGATTGCGGTGGGCGCTGCAATTGGTGTTGAAAATAATGCATACTTACGACTATTAGAATTATTAAAATTTGGTGTTGATATAGTCTTTATTGATGTCGCTCATGCACATACGAAAACAACTTTACAGTTTATTGAAAAAGCAAAAAAGGTTTTAAAGAAAACACCTCTCATAGTTGGAAACATTGCTACAAAAAAAGCTGCATCAGATTTAATTAGTGCTGGTGTAGATGCTATTAAAGTAGGTATTGGACCAGGATCAATTTGTACAACAAGGGTTGTGACTGGTGTTGGTATTCCTCAACTCTCCGCTGTAATGGAAACATTTCAAGTTGCCAAAAAATTTAAAATTCCTGTGATTGCAGATGGAGGAATAAAAACATCAGGTGATATTGCAAAAGCTATAGCAGGCGGTGCAAGTGCGTGTATGATAGGGTCTTTATTTGCTGGCACTGAAGAATCACCAGGAAAATTATTAACGATTAAAGGTAAAAAATTTAAATCCTATAGAGGTATGGGTTCAGTAGGAGCAATGCAAAAAGGTTCTTTTGATCGATACTCCCAAGAAGAAACAAAGAATGCCAAAAAATTAGTGGCAGAAGGTGTTGAAGGGATGGTTCCATATAAAGGTAAAATAGAAGATGTAGCGTATCAAATTGTTGGTGGCTTAAGATCTTCCATGGGTTACACTGGTCATAAAACGATTAAGAAAATGCAAGGCAATTGTAAATTTGTGTTTATTTCTAAAGCAGGAGCCCGCGAAAGTAATGTCCACGATGTCATTATGTAATAATGTATCGAATCATCATTGAATTGATACAATAAAATAAAAATGGCCTCAACATCAACAAAACATAAGGTAGCAATTGTGATGGGAAGTAAGTCTGATTATGCTACCATGAAAAATTGTGAAAAAATTTTAAGATTACTGAAAGTTAAATTTGAAACCAAAATTGTTTCTGCACACCGTACACCAGAGAGAATGTTTAAATTTGCCAAAGCAGCTGAAAATAATAATATTTCTGTCATTATTGCTGGTGCAGGAGGCTCTGCACATTTACCAGGAATGATTGCATCATTAACAACTATACCTGTTATCGGTGTACCAGTGGAAAGTCGTAAATTAAAGGGATTGGATAGTTTGTTATCTATAGTACAAATGCCAAAAGGTATCCCTGTTGGTAGTGTTGCAATTGGTGAAGATGGAGCAATGAATGCTGGTTTATATGCAGCTTCCATTATTGCTCTTACTAATAAAGAAATTAAGAAAAATTTAAAAAATTATCGAACTAAACAATCAAAAGCTGTTAAACAAAAACCATAAGTCATGAATACACCCACACTTGGCATTATCGGTGGTGGACAATTAGGAAGTCTTTTAGCAGATGCAGCAAAAAAAATAGATATACAAACCGTCATATTAAGTGATGATCCTGATGCACCCGGTAAACACTTTGCGACTAAATTTATTTTTGGTCAGTATGATGATGATACAACAATAAATAATTTTATTAATGCAGTTGATCTTGTTACATATGAATTTGAAAATATTCCCTTCGCAATACTAAAAAAGATTAATGAAAAGAAACAAGTTTTACCTAAACCAGAAATTAATCGACTCATTCAACACCGGGAAACAGAAAAAAAATTTCTCAATGATAATAATATAACAACAACAAAATATGTAACTGTCAAAAATGAAAAGGATTTGAGTGAAAATGTAGACTTGCTTCCTGGTTTGTTAAAAACAACGACATTAGGATACGATGGCAAGGGTCAATATAAATTACATACTATAGATGATATTACAAACGAAATTGATTTTACAAAAGAATATATTTTAGAAAAACTCATTCATCTTAAAAAAGAAATTTCAGTAGTAATTACTCGTTATGATCAAAATAGTTATGAGATCTATGAACCTATTGAAAATGTTCATGAAGAACAAATTTTAAAATATTCAACAATACCAAGTGATATTTCTGATAACATACAAAAAAAATCAATTGGATGGGCAAAGCACGTTGTAGAAAAACTAGATTATATTGGAACATTATGTGTAGAATTTTTTATTGATACTGATGATAATTTATATGCTAACGAAATTGCCCCTCGTGTTCATAATTCTGGGCATCTGACAATGAACTCTCATAATATTAGCCAATTTGAAAATCATGTACGAGCAGTATGTGGCTTAGAAAAGATTGAATCAAAAAAATTATATAATGCCAAAATGATTAATTTAATTGGTGATGAGATAACACCTTATCGAAATAAAACATTTAAGGATAACGAATTTTTTTATGATTATTTAAAAACAGAAATTAAACAAAAAAGAAAAATGGGTCATTTAACGATTATAGAAAAATAAATTATTAACTTTAATTAAATTGATCAGTTAACTGCGTTACTAATTGATACTTATTGGCAACATTTACTAAATCTTCTCCTTCACGAAAAGATTGTTTATCTAATTGTTTAGTTGGATCACCTCCAGGCCATATTCGCCAACTATCATTATCAACGACATCAGATAAAACTAACGAATTATCCGATACTTTAAAACCAAGCTCAAACTTAATATCAACTAAATGTATAGGACCATCAATTGTCTTAATAGTTTTCCATTTGTCTTCAATAAGCTCAAAACTTGGAAGAATAATTTTGTTAATAGCTATTTCTAATTCTTGATCAGACAATAATTTTTTGGTTTTCATCAAGCTTTTGCTTGTTATAGGCTGTTTGGCAGAAAATAACTCCCACTCTTCTCCAGTTTTTACTAAAGGATCCGTAAATACACCCTCTTCCCATTTTCCATCTTTTAAAAATTGTCTTCTCGCTTCACTCTCATCCATTTGAACAGGTTCTGCAACATGAGGAGCGATAACAACCGCTTGTTTATGAAATATTTCCCAAACTAAGTTTTCAAATTGATGAGGATTGCTTTTATCTTTTTCAAATTGAGTGTTTCTACTTAAATAACTTCCCCATGCATAGCGTCTAACTACAAATTCTAAAGGAAGCATATTGCAGTTGTAACTTAAAAGACTGTTTGGTGAATCTTGTTCAATAAATGATGTTGCAATACCTGCCTTGCTTAGCATACTAAACACATTACTTGTTTGTTTTGTCTTTTGTATTCCAATATCTTTAATTTCCTCTTTCTTCGCTGCATCCCCACCTGTTAAAAAATCTTTTGTTACAATTCTAATGATATTTTGATCATTTGTTTTCTCAATAATTTTTGTTTTTCCTTCAACTAAAAAAGAATTACTCATCAATATATCTCCAACCAATATCTTTTCGATAATATCCCTCATCCCAATTAATTTGATTGATTATATTGTGAATATTTTCTCTAATAGTTTTTAAATCCTTGCCCGTATTAGAGATATTTAATACACGCCCACCATTAGAGAGCCATTTGTTTTCTCTAAGCATTGTTCCTGCATGAAATAGATAGTCATCTGATGTAAAAGTAAGATTCTCCAAATTATTAATTGGTGTTAATTTTTTATAATCCTCAGGATAGCCATGAGCAGCCATTACTACTGTCATGGCGTAATCATTTTTCCACTTAATTTTTTTTATTTCATTTAAGGTGCCTATCGCTGATGCATGAAGGAGTTCTAATAAATCTGTTTCTAATAGTGGAATAATTGCTTGTGTTTCTGGATCGCCAAAACGAACATTAATTTCGAGTAAATTTGGACCCTTGTCTGTTAGAATTAATCCTGCATAAAACATTCCTTGATAGTTGATGCCTTGTTCAGCAAGATGTTGAACAATAGGCTCAACAAATGTTTTGGATAATTCATTCATTTTATTTGATGAAATAGAAGGAACAGGTGTGTAGGCTCCCATACCACCAGTGTTTAACCCTTTTTCTCCTTCTAAGATTTTTTTATGATCTTGTGCTGTTGTAAGTGGCAACACAAATCCATTTTTATCAACAAGTGAAAATAGGCTTACCTCTTCACCAACTAAAAATTCTTCAATAACAACAACTGAACCAGCATCACCAAAAGAATTATCTTTAAAACATTTGATCAGCGCATCTTTTGCATCTTCCATTGTTTGACAAATAATAACTCCTTTTCCTGCTGCTAAGCCATCAGCTTTAATAACAAGAGGATAGGATTGGTTTTGACAAAAAATGAAGGCGTCATCATAGTTGTCAAATACATCATAAGCAGCTGTTGCTATATTTAATTTTTTACAAATATCTTTTGTAAACTTTTTTGATTTTTCTAGCTCAGCTCCCATCTGATCAGGACCAAAAACTAATATAGCATTGTTCATTAAAAGGTTGGATAATCCTTTAGTTAAAGGAAGTTCTGGACCTATCACCACAAGATCAATTTTACTTTCTAGACAAAATTGAAGAATAGCATCATGATCATTAACATCTGTGATAATCGAAGAAGCAATTTCACTGATACTATCACTTCCAGGAATGCAATATAAATTAGAACAATTAGGAGATTGTTTTATACCATAACATAATGCGTGTTCTCTTCCACCATTACCAATGACAAGAACGTTCATGAAAAAAAATAATTCATTAATTAATTATTTGAAGCAAGACTTAAAAATGATAGTTTTTTTAAGCTTTCGTCATTCAAGTAATCTAAAGGTCTGACTGGATACTCTCCTGTAAAATAATGATCAGTAAATTGAGGATTATCATTATCTCTCTCATCATAACCAAGAGCTTGATACAGACCATCTAATGATAAAAATTTTAATGATTTAGCTCCAATATATTTACACATTTCCTCTAAATTTTTGTTTGCAGCTAATAATTCTTCTTGGGTCGGAGTATCAACCCCATAAAAATCAGGATATTTAATTGCAGGTGAAGCAATACGCATATGGACTTCTTTTGCACCAAAATCATAAAGCATTTTTATTATCTTAGTAGATGTTGTTCCTCGAACCAATGAGTCGTCAATTAAAACAACTTTCTTTTTTTTAATAGAACTTTGGTTAGGATTTAGTTTTAACTTTACACCTAAACTTCTAATTTGCTGAGTTGGCTCAATAAATGTCCTCCCCACATAATGATTTCGTATTAATCCTAACTCAAAAGGAATACCAGACTCTTGACTAAAACCAAGCGCAGCAGGAACACCAGAGTCTGGAACTGGTACGACTACATCAGGTTTTATATCGGTTTCTTTTGCTAAATATGTACCTAAATTTTTTCTATATTCATAGGCGGTTTTATTTTTTAAAATACTGTCTGGTCGTGAAAAATAAATATATTCAAATACACATGGTTTAATTTGTTTTTTTGGAAAAGGCCTTCTGCTTTCAACTTTATTATCTTTTATAACTACAACTTCTCCATTTTCAATTTCACGGATAAATTTTGCACCTATAATGTCTAGAGCACAAGTTTCAGAGGCAAGGATAAATGCATTTTTAAATTTACCTAAAACAAGTGGTCGAATACCTAATGGATCTCTTGCACCTATCAACGTACCATTAGCAATAATTGATAAAGCATAACCACCTTGAATTTGCATTAAAGCATCAATAATTTTATTTAAAATATCTTTCTTTTTTGAACGAGCTACAAGTTGTACAATTGTTTCAGTATCTGATGTTGTTTGAAATATTGCACCTTCGCGTACCATTTGCTCTCTTAAAAGGAGTGCATTAGTTAAATTACCATTATGAGCAATACTAATAGCTCCACCATGAAGGTCAGCATAAAAAGGTTGTATATTCCTTATTGTTTCACCACCCGTTGTTGAATAGCGATTGTGTCCTATCGCAATTTTTCCCTTTAACTTATCTAATGAGTGTTTCTTCGTAAAATTATCGCCAACCAATCCAAATTTTCTTTCTGAGTGATAGGAGTTGCCATCATAACTTACAATTCCACAACCTTCTTGACCACGATGTTGCAACGCATGCAAACCAAGAGCTGTTAAGGCTGCAGCATCTTTGGTTCCACTTATTCCAAAAACACCACACTCCTCATTAAATCTGGGAACATGAGATTGCCTTACCTCGAATTTTTTTAAGAAATTTTGTCGATTTTTCATCTTACTGTTGTCTTGTTAAAAGTGTTTTTGCAACCATCTGTAATGCTCTTGGATAAACCTTATGCTCTTCTATCAATATTTTCTTTGAGAGTGATTCGGTATTATCTTTCTTCAAAATCTTTACTTTTTTTTGCAATATAATCTTTCCAGAGTCAATTTTAGCGCTAACGTAATGAACACTACAACCAGAATAGCTTGCTTTAGCCTTTATGGCCTGATCCTGAGCATTTAAGCCTTTGAAATCTGGAAGATAAGATGGATGAATATTGATTAATCGCGATCGCCACTGCCTTACAAATTTTGAGTCTAAAACTTGCATAAAACCAGCCAAACAAATGATATCTATATTTTTTAGATACTTCATGACTTTGTTTTCGAAATTTTTTCTTGGAATAAAATGTATGAATGAAATTTTATTTTTTTTGGCAATAGTTAAACCTTTTGCTTTGGAGTTATTAGAGACGACTAATTGAACCTCTACTAAACTTTGTTTTTTCAATGATGATTGTATTAGTGATTCTAAATTGGAACCTCTTCCCGATATGAAAATAGCAACTTGTAATTTTTTCAACTAATTATGCACCTTGATGATTTGTTAACTTCTATTTTCCCAATTTCAAAAATATCTAAATTTTCATCTTTTATTAATTGTTCAAATTCTTTGTAATTATTTTTTGAAATAGTCATTATCAAACCTAATCCACAATTAAAGGTCTTCAACATTTCTTCGTCTGAAATGTTAGCTAAACTTTGAAACCATTGGAAAATTTCATCATCACAAATAAATTTTTTATCAATCCTTGCTGATAAATTTTCAGATAGCATTCTTGGTGCATTACCAACAATACCTCCACCTGTAATATGCGAAATACCGTTGATAAGATTTCTTGTTAAAATTTTTTTTAAAAAAGGAAAATATAATTTTGTTGGAGCCATTAAGGCTGCTGCATTTGTTTCGTAAGATGATTTAAATTCTGTTTTTTTTTGTAGATCTATATTTTTATCTTTTAAAACCTTTCTAATGAGAGAATATCCATTTGAGTGAAAACCCGAAGATCTAATCCCATATAGAAGATCATCTTCTTTCATGACATCTCTTTTAGGTAGAATTTTTTTTCTCTCCACTGCACCAACACAAAATCCAGCAAAATCAAAATCATCTTTTTTATAGAGCCCAGGCATCTCTGCTGTTTCACCACCAATAAGAGAACAATTATTTATCTTACAAGCTTCAGTGATGCTTTTCATAATTTTTAAAAAAGAATTTTTATCAATCTTGGAAGAAGCATAGTAATCTAAAAAAAATAGTGGCTCTGCCCCATGGCAAAGGATATCATTAAGGCACATACCAACCAGATCATGACCCAAACCATCTAAAATGTCAGTTTCAATCCCTAGTAATATTTTTGTCCCTATGCCATCTGTGCCAGAGACCAATAAAGGATCTTCATATCCACAATTTTTAAGATCAAAAATGCCACCAAATCCGCCAATTTTATCAAAATTTCCGTTTCTGTTTGTTGATTTGCTTAGCTCAGAAATATCTTCAACAAGGGCATCTGTATTTTCTATATCAACACCTGCTTCTTTATATGTTGTCATATTTAATTAGTTTTAAACGAATCGTTAACGAGTAAACTATTAATATAGTAAATTAAGTTGATTCGTACTCATAATGACAAATACAATTCAAATTCTCTCCATTGAGAAGACAGGGAAAGAAAGTTCACTACAAAAAGAACACAATAATAAATCCATCAAAATTATAGATGGATATTTCTTTTCGAGAAATCTTGATGATCAAAAGTTTACTAAAATAAGTAAACTTATTTCTAATGACGTTTCTCAAACAATATTAACAAAAAAAAATGTAAAAAAGGTTTTATCTAGTTATAGTAATTTTAACTGGGTTGTAGAAATAAAATTTTTACCAGGTGTAACTGATAATATTGCTACAACTGTAAAAGAGGTAATCAAAGATAATCTTAAAAGTAGTTTTAAAAGCTTTGAACTTGGTTCAACAAAAATTATTTTAATAAAAGGAAGAAAAGAAGATATTACAAAAATATCTAAAAATGAAGCAAATCCCTTAATTCAAACAATTAAGATTTATCCATTTAAACAATATTTAAATAATTTTAAAAAAAATCAATTTAAAATAGAAAAGGTAAAATTACCGAAAAAAAAATATAGTAAAAAAGAAATTAATTTAGATATTTCTGATCATCAACTCAGTCTTATTGGTAAACTTGGTATTGAAGAAAATGATAAATCTAGAAGAGGAACACTTGGCTTAGATCTAGAATCTTTAAAAGTCATAAGAAATTATTTTTCCACTATAAAACGTAAACCAACAGATGTAGAAATTGAAACATTAGCACAGACGTGGTCCGAGCACTGTAAACACAAAATATTTTCAGCTAAGATTGATGATATTCAAGAAGGTATATTTAAAAAATACATTAAAGGCGCTACTGAAAAAATTATTCAATTAAGAAAAGATAATTTTTGTGTTTCTCTTTTTACAGATAATGCAGGTGGAATAGAATTTAATAAAGATTGGATTATTTGTCATAAAGTTGAAACACATAATACACCTTCAGCCTTAGATCCATTTGGTGGTGCAATCACTGGAATTGTTGGTGTTAATAGGGATTGTCTTGGATTTGGAAAAGGGGCAAAACCTATAGCAAATACGTATGCATATTATTTAGCAAACCCGAATAAAAATTATCAATTGTATCGTCAAAAAAATAATAAGGATCCAATGCTTCCAGCAAATTTTATTGCTAAGGGTATTATCAGTGGTGTTAGAGTTGGGGGAAATTGTTCAGGTATTCCTACTCCTCAAGGTAATGTATATTTTGATGACCGGTTTGCAGGAAAGCCTCTTGTATTTTGTGGAACAGTTGGGATTATTCCAAAAAAAATTAAAGGAAAATTATCGCATAAGAAGAAAGCTAATCCAGGGGATATCATACTAATGGCTGGAGGCAGAGTAGGAAAAGATGGTATTCACGGTGCAACATTTTCATCGGAGGAATTAGATCCTAATAGTCCAGTCTCTGCAGTACAAATTGGTGATCCTATAACACAAAAGAAAATGTCTGATGTCATCATTAGAGAATTGCGTGATGAAAATCTTTACTCGAGCATAACAGATAATGGAGCTGGAGGATTATCATCATCAATTGGAGAAATGGCAAAAGAGAGTGGCGGTTTTATAGTTAATCTTGAAAAAGTTCCTCTCAAATATAATGGATTGTATCCTTGGGAGATTTGGGTTTCTGAATCGCAAGAAAGAATGACACTAGCAGTACCTCAAGCGAACGTAAAAAAAGTTATAAAGAGATTTAATGCAAGAGGTGTGGAAGCAACAATAATTGGTAAGTTTATTAAAAAAGAAAAAGCCATAGTAAAATACAATAAAACTGAAATTCTCAATTTAGATATGGAATTTCTTCATGAAGGTTATCCAAAATTAAATTTAAAAACATCTTTTCCAAAAATTAAAAAAGAAAAGAAAAAAATAATTAAGAAAAGTTCTTTGATAGATAAGCTACATAAACTTATCTCTAGTCCAAATATTGTATCAAAAGAATTTATAGCCACGCAATATGATCACGAAGTACAATCTACCTCTATTATAAAACCATTACAAGGCGAAGGCAGAGTTTTTGGAAATGCTACTGCCATTAAACCTCTATTTGATGATGAAAAATCAATAGCTCTTTCTCAAGCTGCATATCCTCAGTACGCCGAAACAAATCCTTATGATATGGCTGGGTGCTCTATTGATACAGCATATAAAAATTTAATTGTTAGTGGTG
>CACJWQ010000003.1 GCA_902597015.1 uncultured Alphaproteobacteria bacterium | reverse complement strand
TCTGGTTTATTTGCTTTTCTAGTTCTATTTTTAATGTCAAATCAAATTGCTACGGGATTAGCACTAACTATTTTTGGAATAGGTCTTAGCTCGATGCTTGGCAAACAATATATTGGAACACCAATTGATGGTCTTTCACCATGGTTTTTTGTTATATTTTCTTTCTTAATTGTTTTTTTGGTTAGTTATTTTTTTTATAAAACTAAAGCTGGTTTGATCTTAAGAGCAGTAGGGGAATCTCATAATTCTGCACATGCTTTAGGATATAGCGTTATTAAAATTAGATTTTTATCAATTTTGTTTGGAGGTTCTATGTGTGCTCTTGCAGGATCATATATTTCAATTTGTTATGCTCCAATGTGGCAAGAAGGTATGACAGCTGGACGTGGATGGATAGCGTTAGCTTTAGTTGTATTTGCAACTTGGAAACCAGAAAGAGTGCTTATTGGTGCTTATATATTTGGAGGTGTTACTATTCTTCAAATGAATCTTCAGGCTTTAGGTTTAAGATTTCCTGGTCAATTTTTCAGTATGGCACCATATGTTGCAACTATTATAGTTTTAGTATTAATTTCTAGTAATAAATTAAGAATAAAACTTAGTGCACCAGCTTCATTAACTATCCCTTTTTATAAAGGCAGATAAATATCCACTTCTTTTTTTCTATAATCATATAGATTTATTGATCAAACCTATTTCTATATATTAAGTATATATTTGAGTAATCGTTATATTAGCAGGTGAGGTTAAAATGATTAGAATAATAACTTTTTTATCTACTTTTTTGGTATTTGCATTTGGTTCGGCATATGCAGACCCTAAAAAAGTTGGATTTATATACATAGGTCCTCCAGGTGATCATGGTTGGACATATATGCATGATGTAGGTAGAAAATATATGGAGAGCCAACTTGGTGATTCTATTACTACTACTTATCTTGAAAATATTCCTGAAAACGCAGATGCTGTGAGAGCAATCCGAAAACTAGCAGACTCAGGACATGATTTAATATTTACAACGTCTTTCAACTATATGGATCAGACACATGAAGTAGCTAAGGATTTTCCTGATATAAAATTTGAACATGCTACTGGGTACATCCAAGCAGATAACGTTGCTACGTATTCAGCTAGATTTTACGAAGGTAGAATGATCGAAGGGCATATTGCTGGCCATATGACTGAAACAAATACTATTGGTTATATAGCTTCATTCCCTATTCCTGAAGTTGTAAGAGGAATAAATGCATTTTATTTAGCGGCTTCAAAAGTAAATCCAGATATCAAAATGAAAATTATTTGGGTATTTACTTGGTACGATCCAGGTAAAGAAGCTGATGCAGCTAATACATTAATTAATCAAGGAGCTGATATAATTGTTCAGCATACAGATACATATGCTCCTTGCCAAGCTGCTCAAAAAGCGGGTGTTTATGCATTTGGTCAAGCTTCAAACCAAGAAGAATTTTGTCCTGATGCACATTTAACTTCAATTGAAGATATTTGGGGCCCTTACTATGCTGAAAGAGCAAAAGCTGTCGTAGACGGCACTTGGTCTTCTGGTGATACTTGGGATGGTATGGATAAAGGTATGGTTGTAATGTCACCATATAATACTAAACTTATGCCAGCAAGTTTAATTCAAGAAGCAGTAAATATGGAAGTTGGAATTAAAGATGGAACAATCCATCCTTTCACGGGTCCAATTTACAATCAAGCTGGTGAGCTTGTGGTTCCTGAAGGTGAAGTAGCGCCTGATGGAATGTTACTTGGAATGAACTTTTATGTTCAAGGTATTGACGGCGAAGTACCACAATAATTAAAATCCTTATAACCCTCTCTCTTTTAAAGGGAGAGGTTTAATTCTTAATTTCAAAGGAAGATTTATGTCTGATTTACACATTAGTTGGGACGAATATAGAAGTAAAACAGAAGATTTAGCAAAACAAATTCATAAGGATGGATGGCAATTTAATCAGGTTGTATGCATCGCAAAAGGAGGTATGAGAGTAGGGGATGTAATGGCAAGAATATTTGATGTTCCCTTAGCAATTCTTTCTGTTGAATCATATAAAGGTGAGGGAGTAAAAAATAAAAGAGGTGCAATCACATTTTCAAGAGATTTAGCAAAAACAAGCCCTAACATTGGATCAAAAGTTTTAATAGTAGATGATTTAGCAGATTCAGGAATTACTCTTAAAAAAAGTATTGATTGGTTAAATCATACTTATGGTTTTTATATAGATGAACCAATAAGAACTGGAGTTTTATTTTATAAGTCAGTATCTTCGTTTAAACCAAATTATTATGTTGATTATTTAGAAGATTCTCCTTGGATACATATGCCTTATGAGGTTTATGAAACTATGAAACCAGAAGAACTTGGTTAAAAAATTGAAGTAATTTCCTCAAACTTTTTCTTTTGTTTTGCAAACTTTGGAACCTTTACATCTTTATCTGGTCTTCCAACAATAAGTAAAACAAATGGTTTTTCATTGCTCGGCCTCTTTAAAATTTTATTAAGAAATGTCATTGGACTTGGTGTGTGTGTTAACATTGCTAAGCCAGAAAAATGTAAACAAGTAATTAGTATGCCAGTAGCTATACCGACAGACTCTTTTACATAATAATTTTTTATTTTTTTATTTTTTGAAATTGAAAATTTTTTTTCAAATATAGCTATTAAATATGGTGCATTTTCAATAAATTTTTTATTTTCATCAGTTCCTAAAGGAGTTAAAGCATCCAGCCACTCTTGAGGAGCTTTATACTTATAAAAATTTTCTTCTTCTTTTTCTGCTTCTATTCTAATCTTCTTTTTTACGGTTTTATTTTTTATTACCACAAAATGCCATGGTTGAAGATTTGCTCCACTTGGAGCTGATCCTGCTGATAAGATTGCATTTTTTATAACATTTATATCGATTTTATCTTTTGAAAATTCACGAATGCTTCTTCTCTCTTTAACATTATTATAAAAATTTTTTGAATTAATCTTCATTTCTTTGATAGTTTGATTTGAAAATTTTAAATCTTCAGCTATGTATTTTTTAACTTTATGCATTGGTTTGTTATTATTATTGGAATACTTTTAATTTCTCTATCAATTAGTAATCCTCTATATAAACTAATTATAAAAAAGCGAATAAGATTTAATCTTTTTATTGAAATACTGTTCAGGATAATACTATTTTTAATTAGTGTAATAATTATTTTTCTTGGTTTGTACTTAGAGAGTATTTCTTAATATCTTCTTATATTTCTATCAATTAATGCCGCCCATGCATCTATTCCGCCAAGTACATTCACACAATGATTATAACCTTGTGCTTTAAGCCATTTACATACAGCTTGGCTTCTTGTACCGGTATGACACATTACAAAAATATTTTTTTTCTTGTCTAATTCAGTGTATCTTTTAGCAATTTCTGAAAGTTTCATATGTATTGTACCTTTAATATGGGCATGATCTCTTTCAGTATCCTCTCTTACATCTATAATTTGAATTTTTTTGTCATCTTGCTTAAGTTCATTTAACTGATGAACTGTTATTTCACTACTACTGTAAAGATCCATAAGATTATCTTATTATAAATACTACTAGATTTCTACTATTTTAAATAAAATTAATTTTAAAAATTAAATTTGTTATTTCGAAGTTTTTCATGTATGAGCGCATATCATTATGTCAAAGAAAATAACTTTTTCAGCTTTTGGTAGAGATTCTTATTATCACAGAGATTGGTTCAAAAAAAATGGTTTTAAATTTGATAGAAGTTCTAGAAAATGGACTGTAGAAAATTTACCAATAGATAATGCTGAAGAGTTTGCAAGTTACTGTAGAAAATACGGATTAACATTTGAACGATCTGATAGAATGATTACAGAATTTGATTACGCAGATTATCTTTGGGATGGAAGAAGAGATGAATTTATGAAAACTTCTGAAAATATTGAAATTCCACAACCAAAAAATAAAATCTAATTTTTGTTAAACAAATTAGTATCAAATAATTTAATACTCCTTATAATTTTAGCTGCTATTTGGGGATCATCTTTTTTTGTTATTAAAATCTGTTTATCTAGTTTTACTCCCACAAGCATCGCTTCTTTAAGATTAATTATTGCTTCTATTTTTTTAATAATTTTATATTATTCTTACAACAAACATCCTAAATTAAATCTTGATTTAGTTATAATTCTCTCTTTTATTGGAATTACAGGAAATTTTTTACCATTCTATCTGATTAGTTGGGCTGAACAATACATACCTTCTTCCACTGCAGGTTTATTAATGTCTGTTGGTCCCTTAATAACATTACTAATGTCTCATGTATTAACTTCAGACGATAAATTTACTTGGATAAAATTTTTATCAATTATAATAGGTTTTGTAGGTATTATTTTTATTTTAGATATAAGTAGATTTAATTTTCAAGATGAAAATTACATTAGTACTTTAGCAAAAATATTTGTGATTATAGCTGCATTTGGTTACATGATTTCAAATATTGCAGCTTATAATAAATTAAAAAAATTAAGCCCTATTTCAATTACAACTTTTGCTACATTGTTTGGAGCGATAATATCATTACCTTTTTTATTTTATGATTTTATCAATTATGAAAATAATATTAATTATATTTCTTTAATTTCTATTATTTATTTAGGTGTTTTTCCAACAGCTATCGCATTTCATATGCGTTATCATATAGTTAAACAATCTGGTCCGGTTTTCTTATCTTATGTTGCCTATTTAATACCTGTTTTTGCTTTAATTTGGGGATTCATATTCCTTTCTGAGCAAATAGTATTTAGTTCTGTAGTTGGAATTATTTTAGTTTTTATTGGTCTATTTGTGGGTCAAAAAAAATCAATGAGTAAAATATCCGTAAAAAACGTATAATACTAATAAAGCAGCAATAAAAATAGACACATTTTTGAAGTTAAAGTATTTCATTTATGGTTGAATTTTAATTTTTTATAGTCCAATATACTTTTATTATGAGCGACTCAATTAAATACTTACTAGAAGAAAATAAAGCACCAAAGTTTTGGTATAATATTAATGCAGATTTACCAAGTCCACCACCACCACCATTGCACCCTGGAACTAAACAACCAGCCGGTCCTGATGACTTTGCTCCTTTATTTCCAATGAGTTTAATTATGCAAGAAGTATCTACGGAAAGAGAAATAGAAATTCCTGAACCAGTAAGAGAAGTATACAAACAATGGAGACCTTCTCCTTTATTTAGAGCAAGAAGGTTAGAAAAGTTTTTAGATACACCAGCTAAAATTTATTACAAATATGAAGGTGTTAGTCCTACAGGAAGTCACAAACCAAATACTGCAGTTCCGCAAGCATTTTTTAATAAAGAAGAAGGAATTAGTAAAATTTTTACTGAAACGGGCGCAGGTCAGTGGGGAAGTTCATTAGCTTTTGCAGGTCAGATCTTTGGTATAGATATAGAAGTTTTCATGGTTAAGGTTAGTTTTGATCATAAACCTTACAGAAAATTAATGATGCAATCGTTCGGCGCTAACTGTCATGCTAGTCCATCTAATTTAACTGACTTCGGTAACAAGTTATTATCAGAAAATCCTGATAATCCTGGTAGTTTGGGAATAGCTATATCAGAAGCAATAGAAGCAACTGTTAAAAGTGGAGGTAAAGCAAAATACTCACTTGGAAGTGTTTTAGGCCACGTTCTAATGCATCAAACTATAAATGGTAATGAAGCTATTATGCAAATGGAGATGGCTGGAGATTATCCTGATATTATCGTTGGTTGTACAGGTGGTGGTAGTAATCTTTCTGGATTAATGTTTCCATTTTTAGGACAACAGTTAAGAGGCGGTCAAAAAATTGATATAATTGGTTGCGAGCCTGCATCATGTCCTTCATTTACTAAGGGTAAGTATGCTTATGATCATGGTGATATGGCTAAAATGACTCCATTAATTAAAATGCATACTCTTGGATCTGATTTCTTACCACCGGCTAATCACTCTGGTGGACTAAGATATCATGGCATGTCTTATCATTTAAGCCACTTATATGAGTTAGGTCTGATGAGAGCAAAGGCCTACGGTCAAAAAGATTGTTTTGAAGCCGGTTTAACCTTTGCAAAACAAGAAGGAATTATTCCTGCTCCAGAAGGAAACCATGCAATCAAAGGTGCTATTGATGCAGCTTTAGAATGTAAAGAAAAAGGCGAGTCAAAAACTATTCTCTTTAATTTATGTGGCCATGGATATTTTGATATGTCAGCTTATGATGATTATCTAAATGGATCAATGGCTGATGATGTTATTGATGATGATGGAATAGGTAAATCTATTTCTCAAATACCAGAAGTAGCGTAATTTAAGTTTAAATTTTTTTTTATTTAATTAAAGGTGTTTCTTTATTATGGTTGAAATTAAACCTTTTAAAGGAACACGTCCTTACAACGAAGATGCAAAAAATTTAATTGCTCCCTCTACTGATCATTTAAGTATTGAAAATATAGAAATATTTAAAAAGAATAATTATTGGAATTATTTAAAAATTTTAAATCCTGTTGGGCAATTAAAAGAAGTAGATACTCTCTTAGAAGCTAAATCACATTTTAATGAAATGAAAGAAAATGACGTAATTAAAAAAGATAAAGAATTATTCTATTACATTTATCAAATTGAATTCAAAGGTCATATTCAACTAGGTTTTTTATCTCTTTCTAAAATATCAGATTTCGTAGATGAAAAAATTAAAGCTCACGAAAAAATTTATGAAACAAGGATGAGAGAAAGAGCAGAGCAAATGTTAAATATAAAAACACAAATTGGTCCGATTTATGTTGTATATAAAAAAAACAATAAGATAAAAGATTTGTTATCCTCTATAATATCAAATACTCCAGATTATGATTTTGAAAGTTTTGATAAATCTATTCATAAACTTTGGTGTGTCTCTGATGAATCTTTCATCAAAAAGCTATCTTCTTTGTTTATAAATGAGGTAGATAATTTTTATATTGCTGATGGACATCATAGAATGGGTGCAATGAAAATTATTGGTGAATTAAATTATAATAAAAATATTTTACAAGAAGATTTTATGATAGCGGCGTTTCCAAGTGATGAGGCTAAAATATTTGATTATAATAGAGTTGTTAAAGATTTAAATGGTTTGAGTGAAGAAAATTTTTTAGATATTCTTTCTGAAAACTTCGAAATAAAAAAAGAAAAAAATCCTTTCAAACCTCAATCTAATAAACAATTTGGAATGTATCATGAAAAAAAGTGGTATTCATTACATTTTAAAACTGAATTAAAAACTGATAATTTTGTTGATACGCTAGATATTAATATTTTAAATAATTTTATTTTCAAAAAACATTTAAATATATCTGATGTTAATAATGATGAAAGAATAAGATTTATTGCCGGATGTCATGGTTTGGAAGCTTTAGAAAAAAAAGTTGATGAAAATAATGACAGTGTGGCATTTTCTATCTTCCCATCTTCAATAAGTGATGTTATTACAGTCGCGAATAAAAATTTGACTATGCCCCCTAAATCAACATGGTTTGATCCAAAACCTTTAGATGGCTTAGTAGTTTATGAGTTTGAAAAAAATGTATGAATAAACCTAATACTAAACCTAATAATCCAAATTTTTCAAGTGGACCAACTTCAAAAAGACCAGGCTGGGACATATCTGTTTTGAGTAATGCTTTAACTGGTAGATCTCACAGATCTGTTGAATGTAAAGCAAGATTAAAAGAAGCAATAGATAAATCTAAAGATATTCTTAAATTACCTGATGATTATTTATTGGGTATTATGCCTGGATCAAATACTGGTGCTTTAGAAGCTGCTATGTGGTGCCTATTAGGTAAAACTGGAGTCGATATTCTTGCATGGGAAAATTTTGGTAAAGATTGGGTAATCGATGCAATCAGCGAATTAAAATTAGATAATTTAAATATTCATGAAGAAGATTATGGGAAACTACCTGACTTAAGCAAAGTTAATTTTGATAATGACGTTATTTTTACTTGGAATGGAACAACATCTGGTGTCAAAGTTCCAAATGGAGATTGGATACCTGATGACAGAAAAGGCCTAACTATTTGTGATGCTACTTCGGCAATCTTTGGTATGCCTATAGATTATAATAAATGCGATGTTATAACTTGGTCTTGGCAAAAAATACTTGGAGGAGAGGCTGCTCATGGAATGATAGCAATTTCTCCACGCGTTGTTGAAAGATTAGAAAGTTTTACACCTAGTTGGCCAGTACCAAAATTGTTTAGATTAGCTGAAAACCAAAAATTAATAAAAGGTATTTTTGAAGGAAACACAATTAATACACCTTCAATGATATGCGTTGAAGATATAATTGATTCATTAAATTGGGTTTCTTCTCAAGGAGGATTAAATTCATTAATTTCTAAATCCCAGAATTCTTTACAAAAAATTAGAGAATGGATTAATGAGAGAGATTGGGTGACCTTTTTATCTGAAATTGAAGATGATAATTATATATCAAACACTGGAATAACTTTTAAAATTGTTGAAGATTGGTTTACTAATAAAGATGAAAGTGATCAAAGAGCTGTAATGGCTGATATATGTAAATTACTTTCTGAAAATAATGTTGGATTTGATTGCAATGGATATCCTAAAGCACCACCTTCTTTTAGAATATGGGCTGGAGGCACGGTTCAAACTTCAGATGTAGAATTAGTTTTACCTTGGATTGATTGGGCTTATTCAGAAATTAAATCAAAACATGCCTAAAGTACTAATATCAGATTCACTAGATAACATTGCATCTGAAATTTTAAAAAAAAATAATATTTCAGTCGATACAAAAACAAATTTATCTCCTGAAGAATTAAAAAAAATAATTGATAACTATGATGGTTTAATTATTCGTTCTGCAACTAAAGTGCGAAAAGATTTAATTGATTCTCTTTCAAATTTAAAAATTATAGGTAGAGCAGGAGCAGGAGTTGATAATGTTGATGTGGAAGCTGCTAAAAATAAAAACATTATCGTAATGAATACTCCAGGAGGCAATACAAATGCTACAGCAGAACACACAATTGGTTTAATTTTTGCATTGCAAAGAAAAATTACTGTTGCCAATGAGACAACTCATAAGGGTCTTTGGGAAAAAAAGAAATTAAAAGGAAATGAAATTAAAGGCAAGAAAATTGGTATCGTTGGTTTTGGTAATGTAGGTAAAAGAGTTGCAGAAATATCTAATGTATTGGGAATGCACGTTTCAATATTTTCTTCATACTTTAAAACAATTAAGGACAGCTATCCTGAATATAATTCTTGTTCTATCGATGAGATTATTAAAGATTCAGATATAATTTCTTTTCACTGTAAACCCAATAAAGATGGTAATCCGATTATGAATAAAAATCATTTATCACTAATGAAAAAAAATTGCATAATTATCAACACCGCTAGAGGTAACTTAGTTGATGAAGATGATCTTAAAAACGCTCTTGAAAAAAAAGAAATTAAAGGCGCAGCATTAGATGTTTTTAAAAATGAGCCTTTAGTAGAAAGTGGGTTTTATAATTTAGATAATATAATTTTAACTCCACATATTGCTGCTTCTACTGTTGAGGCACAAATAATTGTAGCAGAAATGGTTGCTAATCAGTTTGTTGAATTTTTTAATAATAATAAAATTATAAATTCAGTTATTTAATAAAAATTTCAGTTAAATTTTCTAAGTAAGCGGATGGATTAGAAAGAATGTTACCATCTAATATATTAGCCTGATCTAAAATTAAATTTGAAGCTTTTTTATGGTCAATTTTTGTTAAATTTTGAGATAAATTTACAATCATCGGATGATTTGGATTAATTTCAAGTATTTTTTTTGAAACAGGAGTTTTTTGATTATGCATTTTCATAAGTTTTTCCATATTTATATCCATCCCAGCTTCTTCAGCAACAAGCAGAATTGGGCTTTTTGTTAATCTCTCAGATACAATTACGTCAGATATTGTCTCTTTTAGCTCTGTTTTAAGTATGTTAATTAAATCATTGATTTTACTATCTATTTCTTTTTTATTTTCATCTTTCTTATTTGATTTTTCACCAACTTTTGAAACATCAACTTTACCTTTAGTTATTGATTTAAATTCTAAATCTTTAAATTTATTTACATTTTGAATCCAAAACTCATCTACTGCATCAACCATAAACAAAACTGGTATCTTTTTATCAGTGAAAACTTCTAATTGAGGAGAGTTTTTAATATGATCCTTATCAGTATTAGCAAAATAATAAATTTCTTTTTGATCTTTAGCCATTAATTTAGTGTACTCTTCAAGAGATATTTTTTTATCATTTAAAGAATTTTCAAACCTTAATAGTGGTAGGATTTTTTCATGATGATCATTATGTTCATATAACCCTTCTTTTAGTACTGGACCAAAATTACTCCAAAATGTCTCAAATTTATCCTTTTCTTTCTTAGCTAAGCTATCAATTTCACTTAAAATTTTATTTGTAATACCTTTTTTTATTTTTGTAATAATAGGATTATTTTGAAGCATTTCTCTACTTATATTTAGAGAAATATCCTGTGAATCGACTACTCCTGGGATAAAACGTAACCAGTTAGGAATTATGTCTTCACAATCATCAGTGATAAAAACTTTTTGAACATATAATTTTATTTTATTTTTCCTATCGGCATTGAATAAATCCATAGGTTGATTTGTAGGAAAATAAAGTAAAGCTTTATAACTAATAACACCCTCAGCGTTATAGTGAATAGTTTTTAAGGGATCATCAAAGTTAAATGAAATATTATTATAAAATTGTTTATAGTCTTCTTCTTTTATATCTTTTTTATCTTTTAACCATAATGGACTACCTTCATTTATTTTTTCTTCTTTTTCTTTATCGTCAAGATCCTTAAGATAAATTGGGAAAGGAATATAATTAGAGTATTTTGTTATAATTGATCTCAAACGAAATGAATCTAAAAATTCATCAGCATCTTTCTTTATATTTAGAGTTATACAGGTGCCACGTTTATCTTTTTTAGCTTCTTCAATGGTATAATTTTCTTTTCCATTGGAAGACCAAAGATTTGTTTCTTCATTTTCAGCATCTTTAGAAAGCACTTCAACATTATCTGCAACCATATATGAAGAATAAAAACCAACACCAAACTGTCCAATTGCAGAAATATCATTACTTTTTTTATTTTTCATTGCTTCAATAAATTTACTAGTTCCTGATCTCGCTATAGTTCCTAAATTATCAATAAGCTCATTTTTTGACATTCCAATTCCATTATCTTCAATTTCAATAATTTTTTTCTTTTTTGAAACTCTGATATTAATTTTTAAATCCTTTTCATCTTTCAAAAGATTTTTTTTGGAAAGTGATTGATATCTTAATTTTTCGCAGGCATCAGCTGAATTAGATATCAGTTCTCTTAGAAATATTTCCCTTTCACTATAAAGAGAATTAGCAACAAGATCTAAAAGCTTACTTACTTCAGCTTGAAATGTTAAATTTTCTTTAGTTTTTTCTGCCATTTTTGAAATTTAAGCATTCATATCTATAATTCAATAGTAAGCAATAATTTTTTGCCACATTTAAGACTATATAAGTAAAAGTTATGGTATTTAGGTTCATAATGAAATTTGATAATTTTTTTAAATTATTGTGTATTACATTGTTATTTTTATATGCATGCACCTCTAATCAGTTAACAAATACTGCTGATAGTTGCATAATTTTTGATGAAAAGAAAAGCTGGTATAAAGCAACTAAAAATTCATATGATAAATGGAATACCCCAATTGCATTCCAATTAGCAGTTATAAAACAAGAATCATCTTTTACTCAATTTGCAAAACCGAAAAGAAAAAAATTTTTAGGTTTAATACCAACCTCTAGACCATCAACTGCTTTTGGTTATGCACAAATAACAAATCCCACTTGGGATTGGTATAAGAATAAAACTGGAAATCATAATGCATCAAGGGCGAACTTTAAAGATGTAACCGATTTTATTGGCTGGTACACAACTCAGTCCGAAAATATGATTGGAATTTCAAAAAATGATTACTATAATCAATATTTAGCATACCATGAAGGTCAAAACGGATGGTCGAAAGAGACATTTAAAAGTAAAGATTGGTTGATTGATGTTGCTAAAAATGTAGAAAGAAATACTAAGATGTTTAATAAACAACTAAAACAATGTGAAGAAAAACTAAATAAAAAAGGTTTCTTCGGAATACTATAATGCCAATTTTAAATAGTATAAATCAAATGCAAGATCAGATGACAGAATGGCGTCAGGATTTACATAAAATCCCTGAGATAGGTCTTCAAGAATTTGAAACATCAAAATATATAAAAAATAAGCTAAGTGAATTTAATATTAAATTTAAAGATGGTTACGCTAATACAGGTGTTGTTGCTTGGGTAGATGGTAATGAAGTTACTAATGATAAGACAATTGGTTTAAGAGCAGATTTTGATGCTCTTCCTATGCCAGAACAAAACGAATTTAATCATAAATCTCAAAATAAAGGTATGATGCATGGTTGTGGCCATGATGGTCATACCACAATGCTTCTTGGGGCAGCAAAATATCTAAGTGAAAATAATAATTTTAATGGAAGAGTGTATTTCATTTTTCAACCAGGAGAAGAAGGTTTTGCTGGAGGAGAAAAAATGATTCAAGATGGTATGTTTGATGATTTTAAAATTGATGAAGTTTATGCACTTCATAATTGGCCTGAGTTACCTTTAGGTACGTTTGGTGTTAATAGTGGACCTATGATGGCAGCAGTTGATGAATTTGATATTACTGTAAAAGGAAAGGGTGGCCATGCTGCATCACCTCATCTAGCAATTGATCCTGTAGTAATTTCTGCACAAGTTATTTCCGCTGTTCAAACAATTATAAGTAGATCTACAGATCCTGTTGATAAAGCTCTTATAAGTATTACAAAAATTAATGCTGGTACAGCTTATAATGTAATCGACGATCAAGTTAAAATGGGCGGGACTATTAGAACATTTCGAAGAGAAACACGAGCATACATAGAGAAAAGATTAAATGAATTATGTAAAGGTATAGCCGATGCACATGGTGCAGAGATAAAAATTGAATTTGATATAGTAAATAAATATCCACCTACTATCAATTCTAAAGAAGAAACAAAATTTGCAGCAAATGTAGCTAAAGATTTAGTCGGTGATGATAAAGTTATTACTGATATTGATCCGTCAATGGGAGGAGAAGATTTTTCATATTTGTTAGAAAAAAAACCTGGCTCCTATCTTTATCTTGGTCAAGGAGATGCAGAACATAGTGCCCATCTACATACAACAAAGTATGATTTTAATGATAATTTATTACCTATTGGTGTAAATTTTTGGGTGGACCTTGTTCAAAAATACTTTTCTAAGTAATCTTAATTGATGTTAAATTTTAGTGCGATTTATTCAATAATCGCATTTAGAATAAAAGAATTTCTACAAGAGTATCATTATTCTTTATTAGCCCCTTTAACTACAAATCTTTTATTTATATTAGTTTTTATAACAGTAGAAAATTATTACTCACTTTCTATGGATTCAGGTTCTTTCGTTGAATTTATTGCTCCTGGATTAATCATTATGATCGTAGCTCAGGAAAGTTACGATAATTCGTCTGCTACTTTAATTCATATGAAACAAATTGGTTCTTTAGATGATTGGTTAATGGCACCTATCTATAGGATTGAAATATTAATATCTTTAATATCCACATCTCTTATTATTGGGGTTATTTTAGCACTGTTTAATTTTTTTATATTTACTTTTTTAATAGATATTGAAATTTATAATTTTTTTTATTTTTTTTACTACCTATTTTTAGTTATAATTTTTTTCTCATGTTTAGGATGTTTCATAGGAATAATTTTTAATTCTTGGGATTCACAAAGTACATTCTCGAGCTTTTTTGTTGCGCCTATTAATTTTTTATCAGGAACCTTTTTTTCAATAAATTATCTTCCTGATAATTTGAAGACTATACTTTTATATAATCCTTACTATTATGTTGTAAGTTTTTTTAGGAATTCATTTAATGATGAATTTTCATTTAATTTAGTTGAAAATATCTTTATAATATTTTTTATTTTATTAACTTTGATTATTACATCATTTATTTTTTTCAAAGGTTTTAAAATTATTAAATGATTGATGTTATTTTTAATTTTTTAATTCAATTTGATTTATTAATCAAAAATAATTTAGAATTGTCTTTAATTTTATATTTTTTATTTTCATTTTTGTTTTTTACATTCTCTCTACCTGGTAGTTTAATAATTATACTTGCATCAAGTTTCTTTTTTGGATTTATTACAGGTTTTATAATTAATATAACAACTATTGTTTTAGGTAGTTTATGTTTTTTTCTTTTTTTTAAAAATCTATTTAAAAAATATTTTAATAAACAAATTGAAAAATTTAGTGATAAACTAAATACAGTCATTAAAAAATCATCTTTTGAATACTTAGTTTTATTACGACTTATCTTTGGAGTACCATTATTTGTTCAAAATTTATTTTTATCAACATTAAATATTTCTAAAACTAAATTTATAATTTCATCGTTTATTGGTTTTACTCCTTATTTTCTTCTTTTTTCATTTATTGGTAATCAATTTTCTAATCTTATTGAAGTTAAGGAATTTCAACTTAGTAATATTTTATCATTTGAAATAATTTTAATTTTTTTAATATTAATTATTCTTTTATTAATTAGAATTTTTTTTAAATTTAAATAAATAGTTTTTTAAATCTAATTGAAATGAATAATAAATAAATAGTAACAATTATTGCAGCATAAATAGTTATATCAATAATTATTAAATTATTTGCGGAAAATTCATTTGTTATTCTTGAATATATCAAAGCTGAGGTCTGTATTATGGATGTAATAATAATAACATTAAGTAATCTGATTGAGCCCTTTGTATTCAAGTAGATCATTAAAAGACCAATAAATAAAAGACCTGTTATAGCTCCACCAAGATTTCTTAGCCATGCTATATTGGTATTTTCAGCAACAGTTAAATTCACAAAACTATATGGAAAAATTAAAAAATAAATTCCATAAATTAAAGAAAAAATTGATAAAAATAATATGCTTAATCTGATCATCTACTAAAAACTATTTATTAAGATATAATTAGTATTGCAAATTAATTTTTACTAAATATAGAAAATATATGATCCGATTGTTAATAGTTTTAATTGTTATAGTAATTATACTATTTATTTTGAGATCAAGAGCCAAATCACAATATAATAATTATGGCAACTTTTATAGAAATTTAATTCTGATAGTCATAATTGGAGGTATAATCTTCTTCCTTGCAACAACTGGAAAATTCTTGATACCACAGTTATTAAATCTTATTAAAGTTGGTTTACCATTCTTGACAAAATTAATAGGAATATAATGAAATATTTTTCAACAAACGATCTACCCTTAAACGGTGAAATGATTAAATTTTGGAATGATAATGGATATTTGGTTATAGAAAATTTCAACACAGATAAAGAATGTGATGAATTAATGGAACGGTCATCATATCTTATCGAACATAATAATTTTAATAATCAAAAATCTATTTTTGATACAGTCAATCAAGCTCATAATGATGATAATTATTTTTTAGAATCAGGAGATAAAATTCGTTTCTTCTTTGAAGAAAAAGCTAATTTAAATGATGATAACATAGAAGAAAATAAACATTTTATTGTAAATAAAATCGGTCACGCGTTGCACGACTTAGATAAAGTTTTTTATAAATTTTCTCATAAACAAAAACTTCAAGATATTGCTTTATCACTTGGTTTCTCAAAACCAAAATTACTTCAGTCTATGTATATTTTTAAACAACCTAAAATAGGCGGTGAAGTAGTTTGCCATCAAGATTCTACTTTTTTATATACTGAGCCAGAAAGTACTATCGGTTTCTGGTTTGCATTAGAAGATGCAAATAAAACAAATGGATGTTTACAAGTTGCAAGCGGAGGTCATAAAGGCCCATTAAGAAAACTTTTTAAAAAAGTAGACGGTAAAATGCAAATGATAGATCTAAATGATGAGCCATTTCCTGAAACTGATACTTTTGTAGAAGTAAAAAAAGGATCACTTGTTTTATTACATGGTAGACTTCCTCATTATTCATGTGAGAATACAAGTTTAAAATCAAGACATGCTTACACAATTCATGTAATTGATAATAACAACGAATATCCTGAATGGAATTGGTTACAAAGATCTTCAATACCTCTTAAAAGTTTTATTAATGACTAAAAAAATAATTTTAGATTGTGATCCAGGTCATGATGATGCTGTAGCAATAATGTTAGCTGCTTCCTCTAAAGAGATTGACATACTGGGTATCACCTGTGTCGGTGGAAATAGTGGTTTAAATAATACAGTAAATAACGCTCTAAAAGTTTGTACGTTAATTGAAAGAACGGACATTAAAGTTTACTCTGGTGCAAATAAACCTATTCATTATGAATTATTTACAGCTGAATATGTTCATGGAAAAACTGGATTAGATAAAAAAGGTGATCCTATAATAATAGATACAAATTATAAACCTCAAGAAAAACATGCAGTTGATTTCATAGTAGAAACTTGTAAATCTTCAACAGAGCAAATTTATTTATGTCCAACAGGACCTCTTACAAATATTGCCTTAAGTTTGAAAAAAGATCCATCTATTAAAGAAAATATAAAAGAAATAGTTTTTATGGGTGGAGCTGCTATGTGCTTAGGAAATACTACACCATCAGCTGAATTTAATATTTATGTGGATCCACATGCGGCTAATATTGTTTTAGAATCAGGCATTCCTTTAACAATGATGGGTTTAGATGTTACTCATCAGGTAAATGTAAATTCAAAAATTATCAAATCAATGAATGAAAATAAAAATAAAAGTTCTAAGTTTTTTGGAGAACTAATGGAATTTTATACAATATTTCATAAAGAATTATACGAAACTGAGGAAACTCCTTTGCATGACCCATGTGTTATTGCATATTTATTAGATCCATCTATTTTTAGTGGAAAAGAAGTTAATGTCACAGTTGAAGAAAATTCTGAATTAACAAGAGGGGAGACTGTTGTTGATTGGCTAGGTGTTACTAAAAGACCAGTAAATTGTTTTGTGATGAATGAAGCTAATGATGAAAAATTTTTTCAATTACTTAAAGCTAAATTATCGTTATTACCTTAACTATAAAAACTCTTTGCAATCTTTCCAGCTAAATTCGCATTATTAATTATTAGAGATACATTAGCATTTAGAGTTTCATTTTTTGATTGTTCGTTAATTTCTTTTATGAGAAACGGTGTTAATTCTTTTCCACTGATATTATTTCTATCAGCTTTTATTGTTGCATTGTTTATCCATTTTTCTACGTCATTTTTATTAAGTGCTTTTTCTAATGGAACTTTATTAAATATGAGAATTGATTTTTTATTTCCCATATTTTCATTGAGTTTTAAAAAAGAAGAAATTTCATTAATTTCATCAAATTTATTATCGACTTTATATTCTGTTTCTTCATACCAAAAACCAGGCATATAATTTGTTTGATAACCAATTCTTGTAATTCCTAAAGTTTCAAGAAGTTCATTTGTTTTACTTAAATCTAATATAGATTTAGCACCACTACAGATTACAAAATTTGAATTCTCAGAAAGTGCATATAGATCTGCAGATACATCATTGGTATTTTCAGCATTTAGATGCACACCACCAATTCCTCCTGTTGCAAAAAATCTTATTTGAAATTTAGAAGCTATAGAAATTGTACTTGCTACTGTTGTAGCAGCATTTTCTTTATTAAATATTGATAAATTTATATTGTGGTTTGAAACTTTTTGTACATTTTTCTCTTTTGCTAATATTTGAATATCTTCTTCCGATAATCCTATTTTAACCTTACCTCTAATTATTCCTATTGTTGCAGCAATTGCACCGTTATCTTCAACAGCCTTTATAGATTCATTTGCGACTTTAATATTTTCTGGATAGGGCAATCCATGGCTAATCAATGTACTTTCTAAAGCTACTATTGGTTTTTTTCTATTTATTGCTTCTTGAACTTTTTTATTTATATCAAATATTTCATGCATATTATTGTACAATCACTCTCTTAGAAAGATTTTTAATTTTTAATAAATCACTCTTAGTTTTTAGACTTTTACCACTAGCATAATATGACCCACATGCTACAGAAGTTTTCAAAATATAATTCATTTTTTCATTTATACTGAACAAATACAGCATCATAGCTGCTAGTGCGTCTCCAGCTCCATTTTCGTTTACTACTTTGATTGATGGGGGTTTTATTTTTTTTATAAATTCATTACTTCCAAAGATTACATTATTTTTTGAATTAGTAGTAATTATTTTTATTTTTTTATTTTGTTTTAATATTTTTTTTACACCTAATATTATATTTGATGAATTTGTAAGTTTAAGTAACTCTGCTTTATTTAAGAATATAAAATCAACTTTATTTATAATCCTTTTAATTTTAATAACTTTATGCACTGATGTTGCGCACACTATAATTTTATTTTTTTTTGATAGTTTATTTATTGATTTTTCCAAATAGGTTTTAGAAAAATTTAGATCAAATATTATATTTTTATTCTTGATGTTTGGTATTTTTAAAGATTTATTATTTTCATATTCATCTGTGTTAGCTAATCCTAATAAAAATTTATTATTTTTATCTGATAAAGCTAAATAGTATCTATCTGCATAATCTTTATTCACTTGATGAACATAGATTTTTTTTGAGATTTTTTTTCTAATCTCTTCATTGATAGCTAAACTATAAAAGTTTACATCAACAAAATTCGAAAGCAATTCTGCAATATTGTACGCCACTCCACCAATTCTGCTTTTTTGTGTAATTTGATTAGATCTAAAATTAATAATATTTTTTTTAAGATTTAATAAATAATCGTGATGAATTGCCCCAATACAAACAAAAATGTTTTTAGATTTCAGCATTATGAATTATACACCTTTTATGTCAGTTTTTGATGTTGATCCACCTATTATTGATAATAAACATTTAATTAAATGGTTAAAGATTAATTTTTCTTTCTTAAGAAATAAATTACTCAAAATTAAACAACTTGATAGTGAAAGGGATATAAATTTTATTATATTCATAAATAATAAAAAAAAATATGTATTAAAAATTTCAAACCCATCAGAAAAAATAAATATATTAAAATACCAAGATAGATTAATTAATTATTTACGAAGTGATCTTAGTCTTAAATCTTTTATACCAAAAATACACCATACAAAGATTGTAAAATATTTAGATAAAAAAAATAGAGAATGCTTTGTTAGGATCTTATCTTATATTGAAGGGCGAATGTATGGAGATACAAAAAGTAACGATAAAATTGAAAATTCTTTAGGTAAGTTACTTGGAAAAGTGTCAACTAAGTTAAAATCATTTAACGATATAGATGCCCATAGAAATTTTATTTGGGATCCATCAAATATAAAATGGATTAAAAAAGACATTAATATTTTTACTGGTTCAAAAAAATTAATTTTATTAAAATGTTTTTCAGAATATGAAAAATTTGTAAAAAATAATTTAAATAAATTAAGATATTCAATAACTCATTCAGATCCAAATAATTATAATATTGTTATTAAAGAAAACAATGTTTGTGGTTTACTAGATTATGGAGATTCTATTTATTCTCCAACAATAAATGATTTAGCTATATGCCTTTCCTATGCATTAATGAACAATGATAATATTTATCTTACACTTAAAAATATAATAACAGAGTACAATAAACAGTTTTCTATTAATGAGGATGAAATTAATTCATTAATATCATTATGTAAGTCAAGACTTATGATTACTGTTGTAATGGCAAAAAAACAAAGAATTAAATATCCATCAAATCAATATTTAAGTATTAGTGAGAAAGATGCATGGTCTTTATTAGAAAAATTAGACAAAATTCCTATCAATTTTTTAATATATATTGTTCGCGAAATATGCGACTTTGATATTATTCACCATCATAATGAAATTATAAATTATATAAATAAATTCAACTTTGGTAATATTTTTAAATTTAATTTACTTGATAAAAATAAATCTATCTTAAAATTAAGTTCTGATTCACCTTTATTGAAAGGTAACCCAGATAATAGTTCGCTTAAAAAAAGAGTTAATAAAATATTTAAAGAAGATAATTCTCGTATAGGTATAGGTTTATACAATGAAAAAAGAAAAGTTTATAAGGGACCTAACTTTATTTCTGAATTAAATACGAATGAAAGACGTAATATTCACTTAGGAATTGATATTTTTATTGATCAGGGAACAGATTTATTTGCTCCAATAGATGGTAAAATTATAATTTTAAAAAATAATAATTTTAAATATGACTATGGCCCCACTCTAGTTTTAGAGCATAGTTTTAAAAAATATAAATTTTATACTCTATACGGTCATTTATCTAAAATAATGTTTCAAAAACTAAAAATTGGAAAAAAAATTAAGAAAGGTGAATGGATTGGTAAAATTGGTAATTCTAATGAAAATGGAAAATGGTTACCACATTTACATTTTCAAATTATTTTAGATTTATTAGGACATGATAAGAATTTTCCAGGAGTAGGTGAAGAATTTTTATTCAATATTTGGAATAAAATTTCACCTGATCCAAATTTAATTCTACGAATTCCAAAATCTTTTTATTTTAATAATAATAATAATTTTAAAGATACTTTAAAGAAAAGAAGAAAAAATATTTCTGATAATTTATCAATTTCTTACAAGAAACCCCTTTATATGCTTGAAGCTAAAGATCAGTATTTTTTTGATAGATATGGCAGGAGATACTTAGATTGTGTAAATAATATTTCCCATGTTGGACATTCAAATTCCTATGTCCATGAAGCTATGACAAAGCAAAATTTAAAACTTAATACTAATACGAGATATCTATACGATACAATTAACGATTATAGTGAATTACTTTTAAGTAAGTTTCCAAAGAAATTAAATAAGATATTTTTCGTATGTACAGGATCTGAAGCTAATGATTTAGCTTATAGAATAGCCCAAACTTATACTAGTGCAAAAGATGTCTTTGTGATGGACAATGCTTATCATGGGCATACCAATGCTTTAATTGATCTAAGTCCATATAAATTTAATAGTAAGGGAGGTTCGGGTAAAAAAGATTATGTTCACGTATTAGATATGCCTGATCCTTTAAGAGGTAAGTGGAGATATCAAAATTCAAATTGGATTCAAAAATATATAGATGAAGCTAAAACAGTAATTAGAAATAAAATTAAAGAAACCAAAATTGCATGTTTTTTTACTGAAAGTATACTTGGTTGCGGCGGTCAAGTAATTCTTCCAAAAAATTATTTAAAAGAAATATTTTCAGAAATTAGAAGAAACAAAGCATTATGTATTGTTGACGAGGTACAAACTGGTTTTGGACGCGTTGGAAGTAATTATTGGTCATTTGAAGAGCATGATGTCGTTCCTGATATAGTAACCTTGGGCAAACCTATGGGCAATGGTCACCCTATAGCTGCTGTTATAACTACAGAAAAAATTGCTTCAACTTTTAATAACGGAATGGAATATTTTAATTCATTCGGTGGTAATCCTGTTTCCTGTGCTATCGGTAAAGCAGTATTAGAGACTATTGATAATAATAAATTACAAAAAAATGCTTTGTTAGTTGGTAATTATTTTTTAAAAGAATTAAAAAAAATCCAATTTAAATATAAAAAATATATTAGTGAAGTTCGAGGTAGGGGGCTTTTTTTAGGAATAGACATTATCCAAAACAGTAATGTTTCTAAACCAAATAAAAAATTAGCTAAATTGCTTATTAATTATATGAGGAATCAAGGTATTTTATTGAGTACTGATGGCCCTTATGACAATGTTATTAAAATAAAACCACCTCTCGTTTTTACAAAATTAAATGTTGATCATGTATGTAAAAATTTAGAAACATTCTTTAGAAAATTATAAAATATATTCCATAACTAACCATTAGTAGACCAATAGTTAGATCAATCCAAAACCAAGTTTTATTTGAATAAATATATTTTGATAAAAACTTTGACATATATCCCAAAGAAAAGAAAAATAAAAAACTAGCTGAAATTGCTCCAATGCCAAATGAAAATTGATCATTAAAATTTGTTGATAATGATCCCAGTAAAATAATTGTATCTAGATAAACATGAGGATTTGCGTATGTAATAAGGAATAAGGTAATTAATACTTTTCCGTATTCATTAATAATATTTAATTTTTTATTAATATCTTTAAGTTGATTTAATTTTCTAACTTTATTTAATCCATAAAATATAAGCCAAATTCCACCTAATACTTTTATTATTCCTATAATACTTGGATTAATTTGAACAATATAGTTAGATAGATATATTCCAATTACAATTAGTAAACTGTCTGATAGACTGCAAAATAAAGTAACTGTGAAAACATAAGATTTTTTAAGCCCTTGCTGAATTACAAATAAATTTTGAGGTCCTATGGCTATTATTAATGTTCCTCCAATTATTAATCCTTGGATAAAATCATAAATATACATATTGCCTTAACTTATAATTACACTATTTTAAAATTTATGCATAAAATTATATTGTTTAGCTTGTTTATTTTATTATCAAAAAACGTTTATGGAGAAATGATAAAACCAGATCCCTCAATTGGCCCTAAAGAAGTTATTTCAATTCAATTAAAAGCACTACAAAAAAATAATTTACCTTTTGACGATGCTGGTATTGAACAAACTTGGGAATTTGCACATCCAAATAATAGAATGTACACAGGCCCCCTAGACAATTTTATTAGAATGATTAAAAATCCATCCTATTCAATGATGATTGATCACTTAGAACACAACATAATTCCTGTTCAGGAACAAGAAAAAAGTTCATATTACTTTGTAGAGCTTACAGATAGTAATGGAAAAAAATTTGGTTTCGAATGGACAGTAGAAAAAGTAGAGCAAAACGGTGAGTTTAAAGATTGCTGGATGACTGTCGGTGTTTCTAGACCAATGCCTTTATCACAAGCGTCATAGTGTGCGGAAGATTTACAAGCACTGAAGATAAAGAAAAAATTACAAAACTATTTCCTAACTCAGAAGTTTTAAATTACGCACATAAGTCTTACAATATATCACCTTCTAATATCGTTAATATTATTTACGAAAATAATCATAAACTTTTAATAGATACTTTTATTTGGAGTTATAGTTTTTTTAGTAAACAAAATAATGTTACTCAATTTGTTATTAATGCAAGAATTGAAACGATTAATGATAAATATCTGTTTAAAGAATCATTTACTAAAAGAAAATGTCTTATTATTGCAAATGGATATTATGAATGGAAAAATATAAATAATCAAAAACAACCCTATTTAATATCAATTCCTAGAAATGAATTATTATTTTTTGGTGGAATTTGGAGGGAAGAAATAAGAGATAATAAAAAAATGAATGTTGTCTGTATCATTACTAAGGAGGCAAATGAAAATCTTTCCCATATACATAATAGAATGCCTCTTATTATGTCTCATAATGAGGGTCTTGATTTTCTTAATGATAATGAAAATGAATTTCTACATAAAAACAAAAGTATTATCGAGGATGATTTAGACTTTTATCCGGTATCAAAAATTGTAAATAATCCAAAAAATAATGATGAAAATTGCCTTAAAGAAATATCTTTATAATATTTAAATTTTTTTATCGCTTTTATAATATTAATCAAATATATAATTTTTTTTTAAATGAGCCATTTATTTTATAAACCTGCTAAATCTAGATTACACAGAAGTGAATTGGCAGTTCCAGGCTCTAATCCAAAGATGTTTGAAAAAGCATTAAAATCAAATGCTGATTATATTTTTTTAGATTTAGAAGATGCAGTTTCTCCAAATGATAAAATTGATGCAAGAAAAAATGTTATTAATGCAATAAAAGAATATAATTGGAGAGAAGAAGGTAAAACAATCTCTATAAGAATTAACGGCTTGGATACACACTATATGTATCGTGATGTGATTGAAATTATAGAAGAGGTCGGTGATAAAATTGATACATTATTAATTCCTAAAGTAGGTTCATCATCTGATGTATATATGGTTGATTGTATGCTTAATCAAATTGAACAAAATAAAAAATTTGTAAATAGAATAGGTTTAGAATGCTTAATTGAAACAGCATTAGGAATGTCTAATATCCAATCAATCGCAAAATCAAGTTCAAGACTAGAAGCATTACACTTTGGAGTTGCAGATTATGCAGCAAGTATGCGAGCAAGAACAGTTGTCATAGGAGGTTTAAATCCCGATTACCCTGGTGATCAATGGCATCATGGTCTATCAACTTTAGTAATGACCTGTAGGTCATATGGCTTAAGAGCAATAGATGGGCCTTTTGGTGATTTTAATGACAAAGAAGGATATCTTGATGCAGCAAAAAGAGCTGCAGCAATTGGTTTTGAGGGTAAATGGGCAATACATCCATCACAAATAGATTTAGCTAATGAAGTTTTTTCTCCACCCAAAGAAGAAATAGATAAAGCAAAAAGAATATTATTAGAATTAGAAAAAGCAGCTGCTGAAGGAAAGGGCGCTGCTCAGCTTGATGGAAGAATGATCGATGCTGCATCTGCAAGAATGGCTGAAAATATTGTAAATATTAATAAGTTAATTGAAAGTAAGTAATGGATATACACGAATATCAAGCAAAAAAAATATTGTCCGATTTTGGTGTTAAAATTCCCACTGGTGGTATTGTTTATAGTCCAGAAAATGCAGAAAATAAAGCGAGAGAAATTGGTGGTTCTAAATGGGTTGTAAAAGCACAAGTTCACTCTGGTGCTAGAGGTAAAGCGGGAGGAATTATAATATGTAATTCTCCGTTAGAAGTTGCTGATGCAACTGATAAATTGTTAGGTAAAAAATTAATTACAAACCAAACTGGTCCAGAGGGTAAGATAATAAATAGAATTTATATTGAAGAAGCAACTGATATCAAACATGAATTATATTTAGGTTTAGTGTTTGATAGATCTTCAGAAAGTATAATGGTTGTAGCCTCAACAGAAGGTGGAATGAGTGTCGAAGAAATTTCAAAAGAAAAACCTGAAACAATTATACGATCTAAAATAGAAGTAGCAGTTGGTATTCAACAATTTCAAGCAAGAGAAATAGCTTTTGGTTTAGGAATTGAATCCAAATTGATCTCAAGAGCAGCAAATACAATTATTGGTTGTTATAAAGCTTTTAGTGAGCTTGATGCAACAATGGTTGAAGTTAATCCATTAGTTGTATCACACCAAGATGAAATACTAGCATTAGATTGTAAAATGAGTTTTGATAATAATGCAATGTTTAGAAGAGATGAAATTGCAGAACTTAGAGATAAAACACAAGAAAATTCAAATGAAGTTTATGCTTCTGACAGAGGAATGAATTATGTAAGTCTAGATGGGAATATTGGTAATATTATTAATGGTGCAGGCTTAGCAATGGCTTCAATGGATATGATAAAACTTGCTGGTGGTGAACCAGCAAATTTTTTAGATGTTGGCGGAGGTGCAACACCTGAAAAAATAGTTAAAGCTTTTAAATTAATCTCTATGGACACAAAAGTTGAGGTGATATTAGTTAATATTTTTGCAGGGATTAACAGATGTGATTGGGTTGCAGAAGGAATTGTTCAAGCTTTATCAAAAATTGAAATTAAACATCCTTTAGTTATACGTTTAGCTGGAACTAACGTCGAAAAGGGAAATGAAATACTTAAAAAAAGCAATATAAATTACATTGAAGCATCAACTTTAGAAGATGCAGCAAATAAAGCAGTGAAGGCTCTTGGATAATCATGTCTATAATTATTCACAAAAATACAAAGATTTTAGTCCAAGGATTCACTGGAAAAATTGGAAGTTTTCATGCTGAAGAAATGATTAAGTATGGTTCTAACGTTGTTGGCGGGGTAACACCTGGTAAGGGTGGCATGACTCATTTAAATCTTCCTGTTTTTAATACTGTTAAAGAAGCTGTAGATCAAACTGGAGCATCAACATCAATTTTATTTGTTCCTCCAGCCTTCGCAGCTGACTCAGCAATGGAAGCTGCTGATGCTGGTATTAAGACCTGTGTGGCTATTACTGACGGTATTCCTTCTCATGATATGGTTAAAATAAAAAGATACATGAGAAGATATCCAAAAGATAAAAAAATGGGATTAGTAGGTCCGAATTGTGCAGGAATAATTAGCCCTGGTAAATCTATGTTAGGTATTATGCCTGGTCATATCTACAAAGAAGGTAAAATAGGAATAGTTAGTAGATCTGGCACTTTGGGATATGAAGCTGCACAACAACTTAAAGATTTGGAAATTGGTGTTTCAACAAGTGTAGGTATAGGAGGCGATCCAATAAATGGAAGTTCTTTTAGAGATATAATTGAAAAGTTTGAAAATGATGATGAAACTATTGCAGTTTTAATGATAGGTGAAATAGGTGGTCCACAAGAAGTTGAAGCTGGAAAATTTGCTAAAGAAAATATGAGTAAACCGGTAATTGCGTATATAGCAGGACTAACTGCACCAAAAGGTCGTGTGATGGGGCATGCTGGCGCAATTGTTTCTGCTTATGGTGAAAGTGCAATAGAAAAAGTAGAACTTCTTAAAGAGTGTGGGGTTACAATTTCCAAAAACCCTTCTGTAATGGGTGAAACTGTTAAAAAAGTATTAGTAGAAAATAATTTGAATTAATATAATTAAAAAATAATGAAATTTTTATATAAAAATGAATTCTGGATGTTAATATTTTCTCTAGGTGTTCTTTATTGGTTATTTAATCCATCAGTCTTAACAACCTTAGTTATGATTGTACCATTGCTATTGGCAGTTTCTTCCCGTAAATAAAGCTAAGTTTTATACTACTGATGCTTGAATGTTTATCGTATTTATAGTTAAAAAATGAAATTATATCTTATTAGACATGCAGAGTCAGAAGCTAATGCAGCATCAGATTTAGATAATCCAACTTATTATTATGATGCAAGAATTACTCAAAGAGGAGTTGAGCAAGCAAAAAAATTAAATAATAGAATTAAAAATCTCAAATTTGATAATTATTTTTGTTCCCCCTTAACAAGAACTTTGGAAACATTCTCTATTGTTTTTCCATCTAATAAACCTGTAATTGAACCATTAATAAGAGAACATTTATACCACTCATGTGATGTAGGAAGACAACCAAAAAAATTAAAAAAAGAATTTAATGATTTTGATTTTAATAATTTAAATGATTTTTGGTGGAATAATAACAAACCTATTAATGAAAAAAAAATTATACAAGAGTCTCACAATGATATTAAAATGAGATTAAGGTCTTTTCTACTATCTATCAAAAAACTTAATTTACAAAAAATTGTATTAGTCAGTCATGGTACATTCTTAAGTCAAATAACTGAATATATGCTGGATAACTGTGAGGTATATGATTGTGAGTACAATGAGGTATACGAAAAATTTTTTTAATTTAATTTTTAATAAATAAAAATCTAAAACATCTCATTTATTATTTTATTTAATTTTTGTGTTACTCTATCAATTATTTTTTTTCCTATCTGTGCATTGGATTTTCTAGGATCTCCAATAATTCCACTTTTACTTAATTCTTTAGTTACCCAAGCTTTCTTAATATTTTTCTCATAAGAAATGGTTTTAGATGATAAATAATCAGGAGATAATCTATGTTTAGAAATTTTAGATTGCCTTACTAGGTTTGGAAATAAATATAACATAATAGATGTTTCAAATTCTCCACCGTGATAACCAAAGTCTTTTTCTTTACTTGATATAATTCCTTTAAATTGATCAAATAAAAAATATGTTCCTTTAACTATGTTTATCTTAAATTCTGATTTCAATTCTTTAGCAATAATATCTATATGACTAATTTGTCCACCATGACTATTTAAAAGTAATATATTTTTAAATTTCAATTTACATACATTTTCTAAAATTGATAAAGAGTGCGATATAAATTCCAAAGAATCAATACTTATAGTTCCATCAAAATCTGTATGTTCAGCAGCTGAACCAAAATATATTTCAGGCATAATTAAATATTTATTTGAATTATATTTTTTATTGAATTCTAATAATATTCCTTCAAGAATTTTTTTATCAGTATTTAATGGAAGGTGCGGACCATGTTGTTCTATTGATGAAAATGGGAAAATTAAAACTGTTTTTCTATTTATTTTTTTAATTTCATTTGTTGTTAATTCTTCCCAAAAGTTTGTTAGCATTTTTTTATTATACATTTATAAGTAAATTATGAAATCTTATTCTTTATGGATTAATAAAAAAAAACAAGCTAAAATTTATCAAAAAAAACTTGTTTACAATAAAAATAACAAAACAGTTTTAGTTAAAACTATTTACTCAGGTATTAGCAAGGGAACTGAAAAATTAGTTTCATCTAAAAGCGTAAGTAAGGATCAATTTGAATTAATGAAAGCCCCATTTCAAGAGGGTTCTTTTAATTTACCTATAAAATACGGTTATATAAATGTTGGGAATATTATCGATGGTCCAAGGAAATATATAAATAAAAAAATATTTAGTCTTTATCCCCATCAAGATTTATATGAAATTTCTATTCAAAATTTAATTTTTCTACCAAAAGGAAATTTGAGAAAATATATTCTTACTGCAAATATGGAAACAGCAATTAATATCTTTTGGGACGCTCAATCTAAAAGTAATCACAAAATTCTAATTGTAGGGCTTGGCTCTGTAGGATTATTAACTGCATTTTTTTTTAAAATTAATGGATATAAAGATGTTTATGTTTTTGATAATAATAAAAATAAAAGAAAAATTGCTAATTATTTAGGATTAAATTTTATTGACATAAGAAAAATTGAGAAAATAGATGTAGCAATAAACACTACAGCTAATTATAAAGTTTTAAATTCTTTAATGGAAAAATTATCTATCGAAGGAAAAATAGTAGAAGCTAGTTGGTATGGTAAAAATAAAGGAGAAGTTTCCCTCGGTGGGTATTTTCATTCTAAAAGATTAAAAATAATAAGCTCACAGGTATCTAAAATACCAAAATACATGAAAAATAAATATGATTTTGAGGGGAGATTAAAATTAGCAATTAAATCTTTAAAAAATTCAAAATTAGAAAAATTAATTACTAGTGAAAGTAATTTTTTTGATTTAGAAAAAGATTACTATAAAATCCTTCAAAATAAGGATACAATAATGCATCTAGTTAAATATTAATTATGTATTCGATAAAAGTAAGAGAAAATATTCTAATAGCTCATTCTTTACCTGGAGAAGTATTTGGACCAGCCCAAAATATGCATGGAGCTACATATTTAGTAGATGCAGAATTTTTCACTGATAAACTTAATAAATACAATATAATTATGGATTTAGGAATAGTGTCCACTACTTTAAAAGATATTCTTAAAATATATAATTATCAAAATTTAGATGAAATTGATGAATTTAAGGGAAAAATTACCTCAACAGAGTTTTTAGCAGAGGATATCTGCAATAAGATCTTGAATAGACTAAGAAATGAATTCTCTGAAGATTATAAATCTTTAAAAAAAATTAAAATAACCTTGCAAGAATCAAATGTTGCATGGGCATCATATGAAAAAGAGGTTATCTAATAATAAATCTGATATTTATTTTGTTTATCCAGGAAATATTAATGCAAAAACTGGAGGATATATTTATGAAAAAAATATCCTAGAATATGCAAAGATAAGAGATATAAATATTAGACCAATTTCTCTAAGTGAAAATTATCCTTTTCCCACAAATAACGATATAAAATATTTTCTAAAAATTTTAGATAAAATTGATCCTGACTCTAAAATTATCATAGATGGATTAGCTTTAGAAGGAATGTATTCAATTTTTAAAAAATTACTTACTTATAATGTCATCGCGTTAATACATCATCCTTTATATCTTGAATTTAAGGGTCAAAGGTCAAAAAAATTCTTACGATTAGAAAAAGAAAATTTCAAAAAAATAAATAAATTTATTGTTACATCTAAAAATACAAAAAATTTATTAATAAATGAATTTAAGGTTCTAAATAACAAAATATCTGTAGTTGAACCTGGAATAGAAAGACTAGCAAATTATAGTTTTAAAAATAATAGTAAAATTCATCTTTTAACATGTGGAAGTATAATAAATAGAAAAAATTATCTTTTTTTATTAAAAGTTTTAAAGCCTTTAGATAATTTTATTTTAGAAATTGTTGGTGATACTACAAGAGATATAGGTTATTACAAAAAACTCAAAAAATTTATTTCTAAAAATTCAATGAACAGAAAAATAATATTCCACGGTACTATTTCAGATACAAAATTAGCTAAATTATATTCTAAAACAGATTGTTACATTTCGGTAAGTAAATATGAAGGTTTTGGAATGTCTTTAGCAAATGCATTAATAATTAAAAAGCCAATTATAACCTTTTTTACTAATACTATCTTAAATACACTAGGAAAAAAGGGTGTTATTTATTTCAAAAAATTTGAAGTAAATGATCTTAGAAATATAATCATTAAAAATATATTAAATAAAAAAAATTTTAATAAACTAAATATTGATATTCATAAAAACAAAAGATATCTTCTTACTCCGCTAGAGTCAGCTAAGAAATTTGTTAATTTAATTTAATATGCATGAATTTCAAAATAAATGGTTAAATCTTAGAGAAACTGTCGATAGAAATTCACGAAACCAAAGAATACTATATTTAATTAATAAATTTTTTAAAAATAAAAAAAATATTAGAATAGTTGATTTGGGTTCAGGCGCTGGATCTAATTATAGATTTCTTAAGTCACGATTATTAAATAATCAATATTGGTCTTTTGTAGACATATCACATCAATCAACAAATTATTTTAAAAAAAATATAAAATTATCTTCTAAAATAAAAAAAACTAATTTTAAAATTGTTGATGTAATTAATAATTTAGAAAAAATAAATTTTAATGATTATAATTTAGTTACAGGATCTGCTTTTTTAGATATTCTTCCAAAAACATGGTTTAAAAATTTTCATAAATTAAATCTTGATACAGAAATTGTCTATTTTGCCTTAAATTATAACGGTAATTTTAAATTTTTTCCAAAACACAAGGATGATAAAAAAATTCTTAATATTTTTAATAAAGATCAAAAATCTGACAAAGGAATAGGGGAATTGGCTGTTGGACCAGATTGTACTGAATTAATAAATATAGTATTTAAAAGGACTCACAAAACATATGTTTCAGACTCTACATGGGATGTTAGTACAAATTATGAATTTCAAGTTTATTTCTTAAATTTTTGTAGAGAAATTATTCAAAAAAATAAACTTAAATTTGATGATTGGTTAAAATTTCGTTTAAAAAGTATTAAAGAAAAAAATTCTAGATTTATTTTAAATAATACAGATTTTTTAGCTATTAAGAAATAAATTAACAATAATTTCATTATCTAATTCATTAAAATTATGTTTTGGTCTGATAGCTTTATTGAGATTTGAAATTTCTTTTAAATTTAATGAATTAATTCCTGAACCTATTAATATTGGGGCAATCATAAATTGAAGAATATCAATATATTTATTATTTATTAATTCTGAAATAGTTTTTGATCCTCCCTCTACTAAAATATTATTATATTTAAGTTTTTTTATTTGCGTAATTAAGTTTTTAGTAAAATTTTTTTCTTTTAATCTAATGATTGTTGAATTATTCAATCTAATATTTTTATTACTTTTTGTAAAAATTATATTTTCATTACCGTCATTAAATATTTTATATTTATTATTTAGCGAAAGACTACCATCGATAATAATTCTTTTTGGATTTGTGCCCTTTATTTTTCTTGTTGTTAATTGGGGATTGTCTTTTTTAATGGTATTTGAGCCTACAATAATTGCATCACTGATACTTCGTAAACAATGCAGATAAATTATACTCTTAGGATTATTTATGTAGTGTGAATTACCATTATTTAATGCAATTCTACCATCAATACTTTGTCCTATCTGAGCTATAACTAATTTTTTGTTTTTTCTTAATATTGGGAGAAGAATATTTAAGATTGACTGATAAAATTTACTTATATTAATTTTAGATTCCAGATTATTATTTTTTATGTAAAAGTTACTTTTTCTTTTTGTTGATAAAGAAATACTATTTTTTTTAACCAATAAATATAAATCACTATTCTTTTTAGAATTTTTTATAAAATCTAGTAAAATTCCTATATTTTTTGATGTAATCATTTGTTTTTATTTCAATTATATCTATATAAAGTTTTCATGAGTTTCAAATCTAATACAGGAACTATAGTAGATAGGGCAATTAACGAACTCAGGACCGGAAGACCCTTAATAATTCAGAATAACAAGGAATATTGGATGTTCTTTAATATAGAGCATTCCCAAAGTAAAATTTTTAATCAATTCAATAAGCACTTAATTGATGAAAAATATCTACTTATTACTAAACAAAAAGCTCAATCAATTTTTAATAAGAATATTAAAAGTAATATTTATTTTGAAATAAATCCCAAAACAGATGTAAATCAAATAATAAATTTATTTGTCAATCCTCTTAGCAATAATAAAGTAATTAAATTTACCAACATTAAAAAATTCAAAGCTAAAAATTTTCATAATGTTTGTATTGATCTTTCCAAAAATGCTAAAATGATACCATCGCTAGTTTTTAAAAAAATTAATAAAAAAAATTACAAAAATATAAATGAATTTGGATTTAAAAATGGAATTTTAATATTTGATTACAAAGATTTATTGAAGCAAAATGAATTAATTTGTGAAAGTATCAAATTAGTTTCTAGTGCAAAAGTTCCACTACCAAAAAATGAAAATTCTAATTTTAAAATATTCAAATCATATATTGGCTCAGATAAACATGTAGCGATAATTGTTAATCCAAAAAAAATAAATAAAAAATCTGTTAATTTAAGAATACATTCAGCTTGTTTTACAGGTGATATTTTTCATTCTTTAAAATGTGATTGCGGTGAACAGTTAAATCAATCAATTAATTACATGGTTAGAAATAATGGTGGAATTATATTATATTTAGAACAAGAAGGTAGAGGAATAGGATTAGCTAATAAAATGAGAGCCTATTCTCTTCAAGCAAGGGGTATGGATACAATAGACGCAGATCATAATATTGGTTTTTTAGATGATGAAAGAGATTTTAATATTGCAGCTAGAATACTGAAATTATTAAAAATAAATAAAGTTAATCTTATTACAAATAATAAAAATAAAATAAATTCTATTAAGAAAGCTGGAATTAAAGTTGAAAATCAAATAAATACAAAGCCAACCTTAAATAAATTTAATAAAAATTATTTTAAAACAAGAGTAAAAAAAACCGGGTACGGTCTTAAACTAGTAGTATAATTATGAAAAAAATTCCTAAAATAAAACTACAATTAACAAACGACAATGAATTTGATTCATCTAAATTAAAGAATAAAACAGTTTTATTCTTTTACCCTAAGGCGTTAACTGGTGGATGCTCAGTAGAAGTCGCAGATTTTCAGAAATATTTAACAAAATTTAATAAAATTGGCTTTGATGTAATAGGAGCTTCTAAAGATTCTGTTGATCGGAATAAAAAATTTTCAGATAAGTATAAATTGAAATACCCACTTGGTTCGGATGAAGGAAAAAATTGTGATAAACTTGGTATTTGGATAGAAAAATCTATGTACGGTAGAAAATATTTTGGGATAGATAGATCTACATTTGTAATGGATAAAAATGGAAAAATTCTAAATTCTTGGAATAAAGTTAAAGTTAAAGGTCATGTTGAAGAAGTTTATAATTTTTGTAAGGATCAGTAAATTTTTATTTAATTTTACCTATTTCTTTTTCTCTTTTGATTACAAATAAACCACTTAATGTAATAATAATTGCACCTACAATCATATTATAAGTAGGAGTTTCACCTAGTATTAAATACCCAAAAATCATACCAAATATAATCACACTGTATCTTGCAGAGGCCGTTAATGAGAGTGGTGCATAAAAAACTGTTAATACTGAAAATAAATATCCGAATAAAACAAATATACTAGAAGCAAGAATATAATTTACATCTTCACCGCTTACTTGATAACCAAAAATAATTGAACCCAACCCTGCAAACCCAGTAATTAACAATGCTGTCACAAATGTAATTTCAACACTATTTGATTTAGTTGCCAAACTTTTTGTAGCAATATCTCTAATAGTTAAAAAAATAGCAGCTAAAATAGGTAACAGTAAAAGATAATTAAATTGAAAATTTTGTGGATTTACAACTACTAGCACACCTAAGAAACCAATAATAACAGCACACCATCTTCTTATTCCAACTTTCTCTCCCAAAAAAAGAAATGCAAAAATTGTTACAAAAAAAGGATTAGTCATTAAAAGTGTATAAACCTCAGATATTGGAAGTAATATTAATCCAACCAAAAAAAATAATGCTGTTAAAACTTCATACAAACCTCTTATATGAAAACTTTTGATTGATAATATTTTAATTAAATTCTTTTTTTCGAAAAAGATTAAATATAATCCTAATAGACTTGATGTAACTAAACCTCTTAAAAAAATTACAGAATATAATGAATTGTCATCACCTATATTTTTTACAACAAGTTTGACATAACTATCATTTATAGAGAATGATAATTGGCCAGCCATCATAAAAAGTACACCAATCGTCCCAACTGAAAATAAAATCTTGCTTTTCATAATAAAAAAAAATATTTAACTGATATGTTACAAAGAAATACTTCCAGCCATTTATATGGATTTACTGACTTGAAGTCATTAAATGAAAGAGGCCCTTTAGTTATTTCTTATGGAAAAGGAATATATGTTTACGATACTAAAGGTAATAAATATCTAGATGGGAATTCTGGTCTATGGAATCAGTGTGCTGGTTTTGACCATCCTGGATTAATTGAAGTTGCAAAAAAACAGTATGAAAAATTTGCTGGCTATCATTCTTTATTTGGAAGATTGTCTGAAGAAACGTTGCAGCTATCTGAAAAAATTATTGAAGTATCACCTTTTGATCAAGGTCGTGTATTCTTTTGTAATTCAGGATCTGAAGCAAACGACACCATGGTCAAAATGTTATGGATGTTAAATGCAAGAATTGGAAAGCCAAAAAGACGAAAAATTATAACAAGAATTAATGGATATCATGGCGTTACTTTAGGAGCTTCTTCAATGACAGCTAAACCATATAATAAAGAGTTTGGTTTACCATCTGAAGAATTTATTCATATTGAATGTCCTCATTATTGGAAATATGGATTAGAGAATGAAACGGAAGAAGAATTTTCTCTTAGGATGGCCAAAAATTTAGAAGAAAAAATCATTAAAGAAGATCCAGAAACTATTGCAGGTTTTGTTGCAGAACCTGTTCAAGGTGCAGGTGGCTGTATACCTCCTTCGAAATCGTATTTTGATTTAGTTCAACCTATATTAAAAAAATATAACATTCCTTTTATTGCAGATGAAGTAATTTGTGGGTTTGGTAGAACTGGAAATTTATGGGGCTGTCAAACTTACAACATTAAACCAGATATAATTATTTCATCTAAATGTCTAACAGCTGGATACTTTCCTATGGGTGCAGTTATAGTTAATAAAGAATTTTCAGATAAATTTGTTGAAGTATCAGAACAAGCAGAAGAATTTCCACATGGTTTTACAGCTGGTGGTCATCCAGTTGGATGTGCAATAGCGCTAAAAGCTATAGATGTAATTATGAACGAGGGCTTATTAAATAATGTAAAATTGATGGAGCCCTATTTTTTTGAAAGATTAAATGAATTTAACGATTATCAACATATTGGAGAAACTAGAGGTATAGGTCTTATGGCTGCATTAGAAATGGTAAAAGATAAAGATACAAAAGAGCCATTTGAAGGTCATCTTAACATGGGTGATAAAGTTGCAAATTTATCAATTGATAATGGATTAATTTGCAGACCTTTAGGTCCTGCTATTGTTTTGTGTCCTCAATTTACAATTACTAAAATTCAAATTGATGAGATATTTGATTCTCTTCATAAAACTATAAAGCATGTTTTTAATTAATTTTCATATTTAACTATAAAACCTGAGTACTTAACATTACTTATAATACTGCTGGGAATAACTCCCTCAACCAATGCAAGTGAAGGACCATTTTTAGCTTTTTCTGTAATAGATAGAATACTTTGCATGTCTCCTTGAATAATAGCTTCTACTTCGTCTTTACTTTCTTTATTTTGCACGTATCCATTTAACCCTAAAGAAATAGCTAAATCACTAAACCAGTGTCTAAATCCAACACCTTGAACTTTCCCTTTTATTATTAAACGATAAGTTTTTATTTCATTTGTATTCATTATACTATCAATATAAGTACTTTTTATATTCACACAATCCCTAAATAGTAAAATTAATGTTTAATAAAAAAATTTTGTATTGTTCTTTGTCATTAATTTTTGGTGGAAGTTTATTTGTAATACATGATGCAATAATAAATCATTTAACAGAAATTGAGTTTAAGTTTTATCATCATGTATTTTTTGGAAGTCCTTGGTTAATTTTACTATTTTTATATTTATACTTCACAGGAAATATTAAAACATATTTAGGGTCATCAAATTATTCAATTTTAACATTAAGAGGGTTTTTATTTTTACCTTTGCCATATATGTTATTTATAAGTTTACAAAATATTACTTTACCAGAATGGACAACACTTAATATGATCTCACCTATTTTAGGATCAATTCTAGCAATATTATTTTTAGGAGAAAAAATAAATTATTTTACAACATCTGCAATTTTTTTAGGATTTATTGGTGTAATATTTATTATACAACCTGGTTTTCAATATTTTAGTTTTTATTATTTATTTCCCATTTATGGTGCATTTACTTTGGCTTTGCAGAGTTTTTTGGCTAATAAATATTCTAATATTACAACTACTTTAGGTTTTTTTGTACATGGATTAGTACCTATAAATTTAGTTTCTGTTATTTTATTTATATTTGATCCATTAATTAATTTCCAATTATTTTTTATTTCATTATTTGCTGGTTTAATTGTTTTGATGGGTGTTTATCTTGTAACTTATGCGTTTCAAAATTCTAAAAATCATTTTTCATCAATTTTTTCACTATTTTATTTACAAATATTATGGTCATTATTAATTGGTATTATTTTTTTTAATGAATATCTTAATTTATTCGCTTTAATAGGAGCGGCTTTAATTGTATTAAGTGGAATTCTATCTCTTCAAGCACAAAAAAAACAACTTAAGGATTTATAATCTTTATTAATATTTATTTATGAAAAAAAGTATAATTTATTCTTCAATCCTTTTGTTTTTTGCTGGAATTTTTTTTGTAACAAATGACGCCATAATAAATTATCTATCACAAACAGATGTAAAATTTTATCATTTCATTTTTTATGGAATACCCATTTTTCTATGTTTCCCATTTTATTTTTTAATTAATGGAACTTTAAAAAAACATGTAAAATGTACAAATTATTTTCCACCAATTTTTAGAGGTTTTTTAAATATTCCTCTACCATTTATAGCCTTTATAACACTTGAACAAATTAAACTTCCAGAGTTTACAACTTTAAATATGACTGCACCATTAATGGGAACAATATTTGCTATTTTTTTATTAAACGAAAAATTAAATTTATTGACCTATGTGTCGTTGTTTATTGGTTTTTTAGGAGTTATATTTGTTATCCAACCAGGATTTGAAAATTTTAATATTTATTATTTAATTGTTCTCATTGGAGTATTCCTAATTACCGTTACAACTTTTATTGTAAATAAATACAGTTATGTAACAACAAATATTGGTTATTTCTTGTATGGTGGTTTTTTTGTTCACTTTGTTTCAATACCCTTATTTTTAATGAATCCATTAAAAGTATCTCTTTTTGATTTTTTCTTAATTTTAACTGCTGCATTATTTATTAATTCCGCTATGTTTTTTGCAACAACTGCATTTAAAATTGCTCAAAAACATTATGCTTCTGTATTTAGTTTAGTATACCTTCAGGTTCTATGGTCATCATTAGTAGGGATATTTATTTTTAATGAGTATATGAATTTTTATGCATATGTTGGCGCAGTATTTATTGTTTTAAGTGGGATTGTTTCATTGCCATCACAAATAAAACAATTAAAGGAAGCCAAACTATGATTAGTAATTATCAAAGAATTTTAGATATTATTATCGATGATCTAATTCCATTAACATATACATCAATAAAGGAAGGAAATAAAATATTTGGTGGATTTATAGTTAAAAAATCTGACCTAAGTCTCGTTTGCCTAGGTACAAATCAGGAAATCAAAAATCCATTATTCCATGGAGAAATTTCAACTCTTTTTAATTTATTTGAAAAAAAACTATTTAATACAAAAGATTATTATTTCATAAGTACGCATCAGCCCTGTTCTATGTGTTTATCAGCCATTACTTGGGCGGGATTTGACAATTTTTACTATTTTTTTTCATATACTGATACAAAGGAAGGTTTCCATATTCCTCATGATCTCAAAATTTTGACAGAGGTTTTTAAGATCAAAGATGGTAAATATAATATTAATAATGATTATTGGCAAAGTTACTCAATTTTATCAGAAATTAAAAGATTAGGCTTAGAAGGATCATTATCTAATAAAATCAATCTGATTAAAGAAGAGTATCAAAAATTGTCAGAAATTTACCAAAAATCAAAAATTAATAATAAAATACCTCTAAATTAATTGTTAAATTATAAAAATAAGTATACAAATAATTAACGGGAGATACTGATTTTCAGAGCCGAAGGAGCAACGACCCGGAAACTCTCAGGCAAAATGGACCGTTAAAAATAAACTCTGGAAAAGAGCATTTAGCTCTACCGAAGGTGAAAAGCTCTCAGGTAAAAAGACAGAGGGGTAAATGGAGATTTTATTTGAACCAGTTACCAATAGACATTCCACTGAAAAATTTTCATCAAAATAATGGTGCAAAAATATTGCCTTTTGCAGGTTTTAATATGCCTATTAATTATAAAACTGGAATAATTAATGAACACAAAAACGTCAGAAACCACTCTGGAATTTTTGATGTTAGTCACATGGGTCAAATATTAATTGAAAATAAAGAATCATATTTAGATAAATTAGAAAAATATATTCCATTAAAATTAAAAAAATTAATTAAAAATAGATCCCACTATTCATTTTTACTAAATAAAGATGGCGGTGTTATTGATGATCTAATTGTTTCAAATATTTATATTAAAAATAAGTCATATTTATATATTGTTTATAATGCATCTCGAAAAAAAGAAGACGAAGAAATTTTTATTTCTTGTGCCCCTAATGCAGAAAAAATTTATAATATAAATTGTTTATTCGCGATCCAAGGACCAGACTCTTTTAATGTTTTAAAAAACATTATTGACATTCCAAATAATATGAATTTTTTTGATATTTTAATAAGTAAATATAACAACAATGAAATAATAGTAAGTAGATCAGGTTATACTGGTGAAGATGGTTTTGAACTTTCTCTTCCAAACGAAAGTGCAGAAAAGTTAATTACTGATTTACTTAAAAATAAAAATACAATGCTTTGTGGTTTAGGTTCTAGAGATTCACTAAGGCTTGAGGCTGGATTAAGTTTATATGGTCATGAATTAAATGAAAATATTACACCAATAGAAGCTGGTTTATCATGGGCTTTAGATAAAGAAAGATTAGAAGATAAAAATTTAAATGGAAATAAAATTTTATCTGATCAATTAAAAAATAAATTATCTAATAAAAAAATAGGACTAATTTCTACCAATAAATCAATGCTAAGAGATGGAATGAAATTATTCGATAATAATAATAATGAAATTGGCAAAATAACAAGTGGATGTTTCTCTCCTAATCTTAACAAATCTATTGCTATTGGTTATATAAAATCTGAATTCAATTCTGATAATCCAATTTTTTGTGAAATTAGAAAAAAATTAGAATTAGTAAAAATTAATAATCTACCTTTCGTAAAAAAAAATTATAAAAAAAATGGGAGCACATATGAGTGAAAAAAAATATACAAAAGATCATGAATGGGTTTCAATTGAAAATGAAATTGCTACAATTGGTATTAGCAATCACGCCCAAGAATCTCTTGGAGATATAGTTTTTATTGAATTACCATCAGTTGGAAATTTGGTTAAAGCAAAAGATGAAATATGTGTCGTTGAATCTGTAAAAGCGGCTTCTGATATTTACGCTCCAATAGATGGAGAAATAATTGAAGTTAATAATAATTTAGAAAATGACGCTGCTATTATTAATCAAGATGCAGAAAATGAGGGATGGATTTTTAAAATGAAAATTTCTGATTCAAATCAATATTCTGAACTTATGTCAAAAGATGAATATAAACAATTTTTGGAACAATAGATGATTGATTTAGATAAATTTGTTAGCAGACATATAGGACCTAGAAATGAAGATATTGGAGAAATGCTCAAATTAATAAATTGCACATCATTAGATGAATTAATTGAAAAAACGGTACCAAATCATATCATTTTTAAAGATAAACTTAAATTTAGACCTGGTATGTCTGAGGAGTTTAATAAAATTAATACTCAACTTTTATCTTTGAAAAATAATTTCAAAAAAACTTATATTGGAATGGGTTATTACAACACTATTACCCCTAGTGTTATTTTAAGAAATATTCTTGAAAATCCAGGATGGTACACTGCTTACACACCTTATCAACCAGAAGTAAGTCAGGGTAGGTTAGAAATGTTAATGAATTTTCAACAAATGATAATTGATTTGACTGGAATGGATATTGCAAATGCATCTTTACTTGATGAAAGTACTGCGGCAGCTGAGGCTATGATGATGGCTTTTAAAATTAAAAAAAGTGCAAAGTTTACTTTTTGTATTCAAAATAAATGTCATCCACAAACACTATCTGTCTTAAAAACAAGAGCTAAACCCCTAGGTATAAAAATTATTTTTGATAATCCAGATGATGATACATTTGGTTGTTTAATTCAAAATCCAGATACATACGGAGAAATTGCAAATCTCAACGATTTAATAAATATAAATAAATCTCATGATGCGTTATCAATCATAGCAGCTGATATAATGAGTTTGGTAGTTATGAAATCACCAAAAGATTTTGGAGCTGATATAGTTGTTGGAAGTACTCAAAGGTTTGGAGTTCCAATGGGTCTAGGAGGTCCACACGCAGCATATTTTGCAACATTAGATGAATATAAAAGAATGATACCTGGAAGACTAATTGGTGTATCAGTTGATCGTACTAATAAAAGATCTTACAGAATGGCTCTTCAAACTCGTGAGCAACACATAAGAAGGGAAAAAGCTACAAGTAATATATGTACTGCACAAGCTTTATTAGCAATTATATCTGCTTCATATGCAATATATCATGGTCCAACTAGATTAAAAAATATTGCTGAGGACATTCATTATAAGTCTAGATATCTAAAGAAATCATTAGAGATATTAAATTTTGAAGTAAAATCTAAAAATTATTTTGATACATTATTAATAAAAGATACAAAATCTAAATACTGGGTAAATAAATCTATAGACAATGGTATAAATTTTAGATTTGTAAATGACGATCATTTTTCTATTTCCTTAGATGAAACTACATCACTACAAGATGTAGATAATTTAATTAAATTTTTTAATGAAAACAATAATGAAATATACGCAGAAGAAATTGAAAGTAAAATTGAAGGTTCGATTTTCAAAAGTGATTTAGATAGAAAAGATAAAATATTAACTCATCCTGTATTTAATATCTATCATTCTGAAACAGAAATGATGAGATATTTAAAAAAATTAGAAAATAAAGACGTTGCTTTAAATAGATCAATGATTCCTCTTGGATCTTGTACTATGAAATTAAATGCGGCATCCGAAATGCTTCCAATTACATTACCAGGTTTTTCAAATGCGCATCCATTCTTAGAGCCCCATCAACGTGAGGGATATAATGAAATGATGAGTGAATTAATATTGATGTTAAAAGATATTACTGGTTTTGATGCAGTTTCACTTCAACCTAATGCAGGAGCACAAGGAGAGTTTGCTGGTTTATTAGCTATACAAAAATATCATGAGAAAAATTCAGATATTAAAAGAAATATTTGTATAATTCCTAAAAGCGCCCATGGAACTAATCCAGCCAGTGCTCAGATGTGCGGTATGGATATTTTAATTGTAAACTGTGATGACAAAGGTAATGTAGATTTAAATCACTTAGATAAAAAAATAGAAGAGGCAGGTGATAGACTGTCTGCTTTAATGATTACATATCCATCAACACATGGTGTATTTGAAGAAAGTATTGTTGAGATTTGTAAAAAAATTCATGATGCTGGTGGCCAAGTGTATCTAGATGGCGCTAATTATAATGCAATGGTTGGTGTAGCTAAACCAGGTAAATTTGGACCTGATGTATGCCATATGAATCTCCATAAGACATTCTGTATACCTCATGGAGGAGGTGGGCCTGGAGTTGGGGCTATAGGATTAAAAAAACATTTAGCAGAATTTGCTCCTGGACATCCCATGTTTAAAAATGAAATAGGTTTAACCACTCAGGAGGCAGTTTCAGCTGCACCTTGGGGAAGTGCATCCATTTTACCTATTTCATATTCTTATATATCTATGATGGGTGACGATGGTTTAAAATTAGCAACTCAAGTAGCAATATTAAATGCTAATTATATTAAAGAAAGATTAAAAAATTATTACCCTATTTTATATACTGGTAAGAATAATATGGTGGCTCATGAATTCATTATAGATATTAGGCCATTTAAACAAGAATTAAATGTTTCAGATGAAGATATTGCTAAAAGACTAATTGATTATGGATTTCATGCACCTACAATGTCTTTTCCTGTTCCTGGTACTCTAATGATTGAGCCTACTGAAAGTGAATCAAAAGAAGAACTAGATAGATTTTGTGAAGCAATGATTTCTATTCACAATGAAATCACTATGATTAAAGATGGTAAATTTGATAAAGTAGACAATCCTATAAAAAATGCCCCACATACAATTGAAGAAGTATCTTCTGACAATTGGGATCATAAATATACCCGTAAAGAAGCTGCTTACCCTCATGCTTATTTGATAAATAATAAATACTGGAGTCCAGTTAGTAGAATTGATAATGTATATGGTGATAGAAATTTATTTTGTGTTTGTCCTCCAATTAATGAATACGAAGAGGCTAAAACTGGATAAATACTATTTATCAATAAATTAAAACACTAATTTAATAACAATTATGATTTATATTAATCTTATTTTAGTTTTTTTAGTCCTGGTCGCAATCCATGAATACGGACATTATATAGTTGCTAGATGGTTTAAAGCTGAAGTTACTGACTTCTCAATCGGTTTTGGCAAACCACTTTTAAAATTTACTGATAAAAATGGCACTACATGGAAATTATCTCCTATTCCATTGGGTGGATATGTAAAAATCAAAGGACTTGATAATATATTTTCTCCAAACCTTAACGATGAAAAAGGATCCTTTCAATCCCTTACACTTTTTCAAAAAATAATAGTACTTTTAGCAGGAAGCATTTTTAATATTTTTAGTGCATGGTTTGCTCTATTTTGCATATTTTTCTTTTTTGGAATTGTGACTTTAATGCCAATTATTGGATCAGTCAGTGAAAATTCATCTGCTTTTGAAAATGATCTTAGAGAAGGTGATAAAATACTTGAGATAAACAATATTAATATTGAAGAGTTTTCTGATATACCAAAAGCAATTGGTAATAATCCAATAATTAATATTTTAATTGAAAGAAATAATCAGATAATTGAAAAAAACTTTAATCTAAAATTTAATTCAGAATTAAATAGGTATATTATTGGAATATCTTCACCTCAAAATCCTATTATTGATAAATATAATTTAATTGATTCAATAAAAAATTCTTCTTTATTTATTCCCACGTACTATGTAGCTTCTTTTTCATTCCTTCAACAGTCATATAAAGAAAATACATTAGGAGATCAGTTAGCTGGACCTATAGGAATTGTAAAAAATGCAGATCAAATGATGCTTGATCAAGTAAGGGGAGTACTTTTTTTATTTATAATAATTTCTTTATTTGTAGGCTTATTTAATTTGCTTCCTATTCCTCTTTTAGATGGTGGTCATATAATGTATTTTATTATTAGAAGAATTTTTTCAAACTCTCTTCCTGAGTTTATTACAAGAGTTTATTTGGCTGTGGGGATAACAATAATATCTTTTCTCTTTATAGTTGTGACTTACAACGATATTTTTTATAAATAAATATTATTGGGAGATAAAATGACAAATTTTGAAAAAGTAAAAGAATTTATGACAACTTTTGGTCAAGAAGTAAAAACTAGTGCTGAATTTCCAGAAAATAAAATTGTTGAATTAAGAAAAAAATTGATTGATGAAGAATTTAATGAATTAAAAGATGCAATTAATGATAATGATATCGTTGAAGTTGCTGATGCATTAACTGATATTTTAGTTGTAACATACGGAGCGGGTGCTGCTTTTGGTATAGATCTGGATAAATGTTTTAACGAAGTTCATCGTAGTAATATGAGTAAACTTTCAGAGGAAGGTAAGCCAATTTATAATGAATTTGGTAAGGTTATGAAGGGTCCTAATTATTCACCTCCAGATTTGAAAAAAATAATTTAAATATTTTTTAGAGCATCATCTAAAGATTTCTTTAAGTCTGAAATATCTTCAATCCCAATTGAAAGTCTTATTAGGGTATCAGAAATTCCTAATTCATCTCTAATTTTTTTATCTATTGATGCATGTGTCATTATAGCTGGATGCTCAATTAAACTTTCAACCCCACCCAAACTTTCTGCTAGTGTAAATATTTGAATTGTTTCAAGAAATTTTTTTGCTGAATTAATATCACCCATCAATTCAATTGATAATATTCCTCCAAATCCGCTCATTTGTTTTTTTGCAATTTCATAACTTGGGTTATTTTCTAGTCCAGGGTAAAATACATTCTTAATTTTAGGATGTTTTAATAAATAATTAGCAATTTCTAAGGCGTTATTATTGTGTCTCTCCATTCTTACAGCAAGTGTCTTAATTGATCGAATAAGTAAATAACAATCAAAGGGACTGGGAACAGCACCAACTGCATTTTGAATATATTTAATTTTATCAGCTAAAATTTTATTATCATTTATAATTAATGCACCACCTATTATATCAGAATGCCCACCAAGATATTTAGTTGACGAATGTATAACAACATCAGCTCCAGAATTTAATGGTTGCTGATTATATGGTGATGCAAAAGTATTATCACAGATTATAATGATATTATCATCTTTCAAGCTTTCTCTAATTTTTTTTATATCTATAATTTTTAGTAATGGGTTAGAGGGCGTCTCAACCCAAATCATTTTCGTATTTTCTTTTAGATGACCTTGCCAATTATTTTCTTTACTAAGATCGGCATATGTTACTTCCACTTCTTGATTCACTGTTTTAATTTTATCAAATATTCTTCTTGTTCCACCGTAAACATCATCGCTACAAATAATTGAATATTTTTTACCTAAAGCATCCGATAATGCAGAAATTGCTGCCATACCTGAGCTAAAAGCATAAGCAAATTTACCATCCTCCAATTCAACTAATAACTTTTCTAATATATCTCTTGTTGGGTTTCCTGTTCTTGCATATTCATAAGTAAAGTCACCAGGAGAATTTTGCTTAAAAGTCGATGAAAGATGAATAGGAGGCATTACTGCACCAGTAGTTTCATCAGCGCCATGACCTGAATGAATTACTTTAGAATTAAATTTTTTATCTTTAGTTTTCATTATTACATCCAATCGGCATAAGGTAAATTTTTGGAAATCAAATATTCTTTATTAAACATCTTATCATAATATTTATTTGCATCATCACAAAGTATTGTCGCAATTTTTTTTCCTTTACCCATTGATTTGGCCAGTTTTACTGCACCGCATATATTTACTCCAGAACTTAATCCTAGAAATAATCCGTCTGTTTTCATAATTTTAAATAGCATTTCCATACATTCTTGATCGGAAACAAAAAATGATTGGTCTACAAGACAATTTTCTAAATTTTTTGTTACTCTGGCTTGTCCAATACCTTCAGTAATTGATTCCTCTCCTTTTTTTTCTGGTTTACCATTAGTAAAATAATTAAACATTGATGATCCTTGTGAATCTGTACAAGCGATAATAATTTTTTTATTTTTTGATTTTAACCCAACACTCACACCAGTTAAAGTTCCTCCAGTTCCAATTGCACATGTGAAACCATCTATTTTACCATCTGTTTGTTTAAAAATTTCTGCAGATGTTGTTTTTTCATGAAATTTGTAGTTAGCTAAATTTTCAAATTGACCAGCCCAAAAAGTTTTTTTACCTGTTTGTTTTTCAATATCTTTAGCTAATTGCTGCGAAACTTTTTGATAGTTACCAGAATCGGAATATGGTTTTGCATCAACTAAATGAAGTTTTGCTCCCATATTTTTTAGTATATCTCTTTTAGATTGAACGGTTATGTTAGGCATTACAATTTCTAGATTATAATTTTTTGCATTACAAACTAATGCTAAGCCTATTCCTGTATTCCCAAAAGTACCTTCAACGACAGTTCCACCTGGTTCTAATAATTTTCTTTCTTCTGCATCCTCGATAATACCAAGTGCTGTTCTATCTTTCACTGAACCAGCTGGATTCATAAATTCAGCTTTACCGTATATTTCACAACCTGAAATCTCTGAAGGGTATTTTAATTTTAATAGGGGGGTGTTACCAATTAATTGAGTAACATTATTTGTTATCATCAATATCTCTTACACCATATGGATTAAATGAAGTATCCTTATTAATATTAATATTTTTAACTGGATTTCCTACCATTGTTGCATAAGGGGGAACATCTTTTAATACTACTGTATTAGCTCCAACTCTTGCACAACTCCCTATATTAATTGGGCCAAGAATACTTGCTCCACATCCTATGATTACATTATCCTCTATTGTTGGATGTCTTTTTGTATCTCTTTGATCATTGGAATTTTCTGCTGGACTAATTCCTCCAAGTGTAACACCATGATATAAAGTAACATTATCTCCAATTATGCTTGTTTCTCCAATTACAGTTCCCATACCATGATCAATAAATAGGTTTTTACCTATTTTAGCTGCTGGATGAATTTCAATCCCTGTTAAAAAACGACTAAATTGAGAAACTATTCTTGCTAAAGTGTAAAGATTTAAATTCCATAGATTGTTTGCTATTCTATGAAAGAAAACAGACTTCACTCCTGGGTATGTAAGCACGATACTTAGCTTGCTTCTTGCAGCTGGATCTCTTTTAATTATAGAGTCTAAATAATCAGTCATTTCGTAATGCTATTTAGTGATTATTGCATTTTTTTCAATGTAACGAGGATTTCTCTTTAAAATTTATGATTTTAATTATGTCAATTATTGATAGTTTATGTAGATAAAAGAAAATCAATATATGATTTGCTAATTTAATGATTAAAGTAAATAAAATCAAAATTCACTTATTTAAGTATAAGAATAAAAATCCAGTTTTATCTTCATTCGGCAGAATGACTTTTAGATCATCGTTAGTAGTTGAATTAATTGATCAAAATAACAACAGTGGATTTGGTGAAATATGGTGTAATTTCCCAAATCATGCTGGTAGATATAGATTTGAAATTTTCAAAGATTATTTTGTAAATTTACTTAAAAATTTTAATTTTGAAAAACCTAGTGATCCTTATGATTTTTTTTGTGATAAATTTAATTCAATAAAAATTCAAAGTGGTGATTATGGAGCTTTTAGTAATATTATTTCCGGAATAGATTGTGCTTGTTGGGACTTATTTTCAAAAAATAAAAAAATACCTTTAAACAAATTAATTAATAGTAATTCTTCAGATAAGATTCAAGTTTATGCTAGTGGAATTAATAGAGACGAACACCAAGAAAGAATTAGTGAAGCAAGAAAATTAGGAATAAAAAAATTTAAAATAAAAATTGGTTATGATTTAAATGATGATATTTCAAGTTTAGCATCAATTGAGAAAATTTTAAGTGATTCTGAAGATTATATGATTGATGTAAATCAAGCTTGGAAAATAGATAAAGTTCACTCAAATATTAAAGCATTAAATCAGTTCAGATATTATTGGTTAGAAGAGCCAATTAGTGCTGATAATTCTTTTAATGAAATTATTAATTTAATAAATAATCATAAAAATTTAGCCTTTGGTGAAAATATTACTCAAATAAATAACTTTGTTAAATTAAATGATGATACTTCAATTAAATTTTTACAACCAGATATTGCTAGGTATGGAGGTGTTTCTCAAATAATAAGTTTAAAAGATAAAATAGTTACTGATAAATTATATCTACATTATTTAGGTGGTGCTGTAGGCTTGGTTACTTCAGCGCATTTAATGTCTGCAATTAATCAAAGTGGTTTTTTAGAATATGATATTAATGAAAATGCACTCAGAACTGATATTTTGAAACCTGCTGTCAAAATAAGAGATGGTAATCTTTTATTAAATTCATCAATAGGTATCGGTTTTAATCTTTCTGAAATGTCAAACAATTACCTAAATCAATATTATGAATTATAAAATTAAAGTTTACTATGAAGATACCGATGCATCAGGCAGAGTATATCATTCAAATTATTTAAAATATTTAGAGAGGGGTAGGTCAGAATTCTTATATAAATTGGGTTATAATCATCAAAACCTACTCCAATCACTTAATTTTTACTTTGTAGTTAAACATATCGATATTGATTTTAAATTACCTGCATATTTTGAAGATATCTTAGATGTTGAAACAAAAATTCACGAAATTTCAAAAGTAAAAATAATTTTTAATCAGTCTATATTTAGAGAAAAAAATTTATTAATTGATTCGAAGATTTTAATAACTCCTGTAAATGATAAAGGTAAAATTGTAAAAATGCCTATTGAAATGCTTGATAAATTGCAATTATCAAAAATCTAAATAAATTTATATTTTTTTATAAGCAAACAAATGTTAAATAAATTTTATGGGAATTGTAACTGACGTAATACTGCCTCTTTCTCTAGCTTTCATTATGTTTTCATTGGGTTTAGGTTTAAGTCTCAGTGATTTTACTAGAGTTTTCTTTAAACCAAGAGATTTTCTTATCGGATTATTTTTTCAAATTATTATTCTTCCAATAGTTGCATTATTAATTGTTATGTTTTGGCCTTTATCTCCAGAGCTTGCAATTGGAGTGATGATTCTTGCAGCTGCACCTGGTGGTGTAACCAGTAATGTTTTAACATCATTTGCAAAAGGAAATATTGCTCTTTCAATATCTTTGACGGCAATAAACAGTATTTTATGCGTAATTACGGTTCCATTAATATTAATGATATCATTAAGTGTTCTTGACATGGGAAGTATTAATGAGGGACAGTCGTTATTTAGTGTTGCATCACAAATGTTTTTAATTGTTACAATACCAGTTATTGTTGGAGTTTTATTAAGTGGAGTACTATCTTCATTTGAAAAAATAGCAAAAAATATATCAATAATTTTATTTGTTTTAGTTCTTATTGGAGCAATATTATCTCAAAGAGAAAATGTTATTACTTACTTTGCTCAAGCAGGTTTGGTTATGTTATTTTTAAATATTATAATGATGATCATTGTTTATTTATTATCTAATACATTTAAATCTTCCAAAGAAACATTCAGATGTTGGTTGATGGAAGTTGGGCTACAAAATGGAACTTTAGCAATTGTTGTAGCTAATACTTTCTTTGCAAGTACGGTTTATTTGATACCTGCTGCTATTTATAGTTTAATAATGTATGCAACAGCTCTGCCATTAATATATTTTTTAAGAAGAAATTAAGACTGGAAAAGTTTCACTATCTAAAACCTCATTATTTTTGAGATTAATATTTGGAAATGGGGGAGACATTTCACCTTTCCTCTTAATATATCTTGCGTCATCACCAGTAAATCTCACTGAAAAAGCTCTTCTTCTATTATTTGAATTATTACCATATGCAGCATGAATTGTTGCATAGTTAAATGCTATGGCATCTCCTAGCTCACATTCATAGGATATTATTTCATAATCTTTTCTATTATTTTCAATATCTGGAATTTTTTCAAATTCTTTATCTTTATGATCATAATCATAACCTTTAAATTTTGTAGGTAAAAATATTTTATCCCACTTATGTGACCCTAGTATGAATTCCATTGATGAATTAATATCAATTTTATCAAGTGGTATCCAAATACTTACATTATCTCTTCCTTGTACACAGTAATACCCCTGATCTTGATGCCACGGTGTTCTTTTTTTAGATCCTTTTTCTTTTATTAAAACATGCTCATGGAATAAATTTACTTTTTTAGATTTCATTAATGAGCCAGCAATTTTTGCAATATTAGAATTAAAAATAAAATTTCTATACTCTTTTATTCTTTGCCAATTACAATAATCATCATAAAATATCTCTTGATTATTTTCTTCTTCATAAACACATTTATATTTGCTTGGGTTTTTAAAATTATGCTCAACACCCTTTCTTAGTTCTTCAATCCATTTTTGATCAATAATTCTTTTTAGTAATACAACTCCATTATTCTGAAACTCATTACTAGTATTTTTTTCAATCATTTAATCTTTAATTCTATATCCTTTTGAAAATGTATATATGATAAATATTATGCATCCAATTAGAATTGTTAGGATAGTTAATGTACTTGTAAGTAGTGATACATCAGAAACTTCATAAAAACTATATCTGAAACCGCTTATTAAATATAAAACAGGATTAAGTAATGATATTTTCTGCCAAAATTCTGGAAGCATATTAATAGAGTAAAAACTTCCACCTAAAAAAACTAACGGTGTAATTATTAGAATTGGAATAATTTGTAATCCTTCAAAGCCCTCGGCATACATTCCAATTATAAAGCCAAATAAAGCAAATGTAATGGATGTTAGAATTAAAAAAAACATCATGAGAAGAGGGTGATCTATTCTTACATCTACAAAAAAATTAGCTGTTAGGATAATTACACATCCAATTATTAATGATTTGGATGCTGCGGCTCCTACAAAACCAAGTACTATCTCAAATGATGATAATGGTGCAGCAAGTATTTCATAAATAGTATTTGTAAATCTTGGAAAATAAAAAGCAAAAGAAGCATTTGAAATTGATTGAGTCAAGATAGTTAACATAATCATTCCTGGTACGATATAAGAGCCATAATTTATTCCATCTATCTCTGTAATTCTTGAACCAATTGCAGACCCAAAAACTACAAAGTAAAGAGAAGTTGTGATTATTGGCGAGGCAAGACTTTGGAATAAGGTTCTTCTAAACCTTTCCATTTCATGAATATATATTGCTTTAATTCCGTACCAATTCATTATTATTTTCCTTTATTAGTTTAATGAAAATCTCTTCCAGTGAACTTTGCTCAGTATTAATATCTTTTATTTCATAACCATCTTTTTTTACATCATTTAATAGTTCAGTAATATCAGTTGTGTTTGAGTTTAAATTATAGGTATGTGAGATAATTTTATTTGTTTGATCTAAAGTAAAATTATATTTTGATAAATTACCATTTATTTTTTCTATAGGTTCAAATAATTCAATTTTAATTGTTTTTTCTCCAAGTTTTTTAATTAATTTATCTTTTTCATCGACTAAAATTATTTTACCATCGTTTATAACTGCCACTCTATCACTTAACTCTTCAGCTTCTTCAATATAATGTGTTGTTAAAATAATTGTTACCCCATCTTCATTTAATTTTTTTACAACATCCCACATGTCTTTTCGTAATTCAACATCCACACTAGCTGTTGGTTCATCTAAAAATAGTAATTTAGGTTGGTGAGATAAAGCTTTAGCTATCAGAACCCTCCTTTTCATTCCACCCGATAGTTCTTTAATTTTATTATCTTTTTTGTCCCATAAGGATAGTTGTTTTAAAAGCTTTTCTATATAATTATGGTCAGGCTTCTTACCAAAAAGACCTCTAGAATAATTAACATTATTCCAGACAGTTTCAAAAGATTCAAGATTTAATTCTTGAGGAACAATACCTGTTATTTTTCTAGTAGTTCGATAATTTTTAACAATATCCATATTATTTATTTTTATTGTTCCTGTATTAAAATTTACAATTCCACAAATTGAGTTTATCAGTGTTGATTTTCCTGCACCATTTGGTCCAAGTAGAGCAAATATTTCTCCTTCTTTAATATTAAGATTTACATTTTCTAATGCTTTAACTGAATTTTTATAAAATTTAGTTACATTATTTATCTCAAGTATATTCTTCATAATTTAAATTTTTGTAATTAGATTTGGAATATTTTGTTTAAATTTGAAATAACCTTTTTTTGAAAAAATCCAACTATTAAGATCATATTTTCTATTAAAAATTATAAAATTAATTGATGGGTATTTTGTAATTATTTTTTTATAAATTTTTTTCCAATTTCCCTTTGTAACATAGGGTAAATAAATTTCTTGAATTTGAAATTTTTCTATCCATTTATCTAAATTTTCAAAATAACTTTCAAATTGAATATCAATTTTAATATTTTTATAAAAATCATCATCACTGAAACATGAAATACAAATACTTTTTATATGTTTAATTATTTTTTCAGAGAAATAGTGATCATTATAATCTTCTAGTGGCAAACCTGTAAAAACATTTACTTTTTTATGATTTAAATCTTTAAGAATATTTAATTCATCAGTTGGTATTAAAATATATTTTATCTCTTCAAGATTATAATCAGAATTTAAATTTAGTTCATTTACATTATAAATTTTTTCTTCAATTAAAGGATTTGCATTTTCATTTAAAATTTCATTATCTGATATTTCAATATTACTATATTTTTCTATATTACTTTTTCTTGCCAAATAATTTTTACCCTTAGTCTGTATACCGGCAACCCATCTCCATGATAGAGTATTAGATGCTGGATCGCCATCCAATAAATGTTGCATAAAAAAATCTGCTCCAAGTTGCCAAGGTAAATTAAGAGTAAAAATCCAAATTGAGGCAAACCACATTCTTACATGGTTATGCAAGTATCCATTTTCTTTAAGATCATTTACCCAATTATTAAAAAATGATAGATTTGTATTTCCAGAAATTGCATTTAAATAAAATTTTTTATTTCCAAATTCTTCAATTAATTTATTTCTATCTTCTAAATAATCAGAATAAACCGAAGGTCTATGTTCAAGCCAGCCTTTCCAATAAGTTCTCCAATAAATTTCTTGGATAAATTTCTCACATTCTCTAAGATCATGTTTTTTTAAGACTTCCCCCAAAACTTGTTCTTCAGAAATTAGCCTATATCTTATGAAGGGAGATAATAGAGATGTAGTATTATTATTAGATCTGTCTTCACTGTAATTTCTATTTGCTTCATAATATTTTCCAGTTTTTGGCAAATAAGATAGGAGTTGCTCTTCAGCAAAGCTGATATTTGATTTTAACATTTTAATATTAATTAATCGTCAGGTAATTTTTTAGAGCGCCTATTAAGTATTTCCATGTGACGCACTCTTAACACTACAATTGCGATTGCTAATATCAATATTGCTACAGACTCATACACATATGCAGATGGATCAACATCTTTTCTTTGCATAATAATCATTCTGGCTAGAGCTGTCATTGCAATGAAAAGAGGGTAGCTCATTCTTATCATTTTAGAAACCCAGTATTCTTTAATCATTCCAATAATTTCAATATAAATAAATAACAAAAGAATGTCTGCTAGTGTAACTTTGTAATTTGCAATCATACCTTGTATTTCCATTCCAATCGCTATGATTGTGCAAATAATAAGCACTGACAGTACTATCTTCTCTAATAACTCAAAATAATTGTTCATTTAAATTCTTTCTAATTTATTTAGTTGATTCTTGTTTTTGTAAAATAGAATTAATGCAAAAGCTTCATAAATAACCCAAGAAATCTGATATATTATTGGTTTTCTAATAATTTTTGCCAAAAACCTGTATTTTGGTATCTCCAACCACATTTCAATAAAAGCATCAACTCCTGAAAAAACTTTATTATTTTTTTTTGTATGTAGGCGTCTCAAAAGTTCTTTTGCATTTTTATTTGTTTCTAATTTTGATTCATTTATATTATTTATGTCTACCCACTCAATATTATTCTTAGTTTTTTTATAGTGATTAATTTCAAAACTACAAATACTGCATGATTTGTTATAAAAAACTTTTGTCTCCATAATAATTAAATAACTTAAATATATTCAAATTCAATTGAACCCAATTGATTAAAATCAGCTTTAATTTTACTTTTAGGATAAATTCTAAATGCTTTAGTGCAAGATCCAGAACTAATAAACTGACCTTTAAGCATTGGCTCGCCTTTTTCTGCAAGATTATTTATCAGCCAAAGAACTGCATTTAATGGATTATCCAATACATTTTTTGTATTTCCAGTATCTACAATTGTGTCATTTATTAATAAACTTACTTCAAAATTGTTAAGATCTACATCTTTAATTTTAATTAAATTTTCATCACGTATCCAAAATTCTGAGGCTCCATTAGTTGATATTACATTTAAGGCGCCAATCTCTGATAATGGTTTTCTAAATCTAAAATCAACTATTTCAACTGAACAAAATAAACCATCTAATAAATAATCTAAGTCTTTAAACTTGAAAGGTGCTTTAGAAATATTTATATCATCTTTTATTCTGAAACTAATTTCTGGCTCAACATAGGGTTCAAAGAAATTTTTAGAATTTAATAAATTAATATTTTTTGAACTGTATCGATAAAATAGATTTCCATGGAAGGGTTCTTTTATATTCATTTGTTTCTGTGCAGCTACAGATGTGCATCCAACTTTTTTTCCAATACAGAAATTATCTTTCAGTTTTAAGTATCTAAGTTTTAAATGATCTTGAATTGCATAAGCCTCATCAATTGTCTGAGGTTCTAGATTTTTTAAAGAACTTAAACCAGTTTTATTCAATCTATGTTCAAATAAAATTTTTGATGCTTCTTGAATATCTTCTTTAATCATACTTTAATTGCGTATTTATTAATTTCTTCATATATGTCTAAACATTCTTTATAAATATTTTCATAAGTTTTTGGTACAATATATTCTTTAGAATTTTTTGTGTTAAAATTAGTAGAGGAGATTACATCTTGATACCAAACTTTTGACCAAATACCGTCTGTATCTCTATAGCCTTTTGGCCAATTAAGCATATTTTGATCAAAATCTAAATTTAATTTTTGACACAAAATTTTTAAATACTTTTCAGGACTTGCTAATAAATAATCAGAGTTTATTACTATAGGCTCCTTTGAATTTAATAATTTAAAAATTTCATAAAGTTTTTTAAAACCAACATCTTGAATTGATTTTAAAGTATTTTTTTTTAAATATGAGGCAATTACTTTAGCAGGATCACGGATTAAAAAGCAATTTTTACCTTTGTTAATCCAATCTAAACGTGTTTCATCTAAAATATGATGAGTCATATGTTTTTGATAAAATATTTTATACTTATTATCTTCTTTAGTAATTAAATTAATAATCTCATCTTCATCTGTATGATAGTGATCTATAATTTCATCTTTCATTGGATGATTTAAGTTAGTTTTTTTTAAATAATATGCATAAAAAGGTTCATCATAAACTTTTGTGTCTTTTCTATTTTCAAAAGATCGCATCAATGCAGTACTAATATTTCTTGGTCCAGACCAAACGAATAAATTAATCATTTAAAATAAATTATTATAAAAATTAGTTAATTCTTTAGTAATAGGATTTTTCTTTAATGAGTATTTTTTTTTATTTATTTGATTTACAGGTACAATTCCTGCGAAAGATCCTGTACAAAATGCTTCATCTGCATTTAATACTTCGTTTAATTTAAAATTTTTTTCTTTTACTTTTATTTTATTTTTTTTACATAAATCTATAATTTTCTGTCTCGTAATTCCTGTAACACAATATTTTCCTGTTGAGGTAAAGACTGTCTTATTTTTTACAAAGAAGAAATGTGTACTATTATTTGTAGCAATATTTCCATTAATATCAAACATAAGTGCTTCATCAGCATTCTTTTTATTAGCTTCAATGCATGCTAGTATACAATTTAATTTACTAAGTGAATTTATTTGTGGATTTTGAACATTGATTGGCCCTCTAATAGTTTTTACTGTAACCAATTTTAATCCTTTTTTGTAAGCTTTAATATCTGGTTTTTTATATTCAGGTATTATGATTATGGTTGGTTTGGATATTGTAACTTTAGGTGATTGATAGGGTGTTGATTTAATACCCCTAGAAACAATTAATCTTAAATGAACATCTGTTTTCATTTTATTTATTTTAATAGTTTTTATTAGTGCTTCTGAAAGTTTTTTACGGGTCAAATGTATTTTTAAATCAATAAGCTTTGCATCTTTATATAACCTGTCCAGATGTTCTTTAAGAAAAATGAAATTGTTATTATGATATCTTAACGAATCCCAGATACCATCCCCAAGCATTGTAGAGGAATCAAAAACTGATATTTTGGCATCTTTTCTTTTATAAAATTTTCCGTTGATATAAATTTTAATATTCTTATTTCTTTTATCATCTACAAAATCATGACTTGAAACCATAATTATTTTTATCTTAAAAGCAAATATTGTCTACTTAATAATCTTATTAACTTTTTTTGTAAATCAAAGAGTGACAAGTGATCAAATTAATATAACCAATTAGAAATTATCTTTTGTAATGATTAATAAAAATTTTATTGTTATTTGTATTTCTTCTACAATTGCAGCTTTTCCACCTATGGCCGTAGTTTTATTAGGTGGAATAATTACATCCCAAATAATGATGCAAGATTCATTAGTAACAGTTCCAATGACATTAATGATTATAGGTATAGCAATAAGCGCACCTATTGCATCTAGATTTATGAGTATCTGGGGGAGGCAGAAAGGATTTTTATTTTCATCTCTTTTAAGTTGCTTAGCTTTAATTATTTGTTCAATCGCAATATATTTGGAAAATTTTTTTATTTTTGCATTAGGTAATTTTTTAATTGGTAGCTCACAAGCGTTCATTCATCAGTATCGATTTGCTGCATCTGAGTCAGTTTCTAAAGAATTTATTCCAAGATCTATCTCAATAATATTGTTATTGGGTATAGTCTCCGCATTGCTTTCTTCTAATTTTGCAGAATATTTTAAAGATTTTTTTCCAAGCAATTTATTTCTTGGTAGTTATATTTTCTTATCGTTTACAGCAATCATTCCCTTCTTTGTTCTTCTTTTTTATAAGGAAACAAAAACTTTTAATGATCAAAGCAAATTTGAAATTCAAACTATTTTCAAACTTTTAAAAAATATTAAAATTATACAATCAATCGTAAGCGCTGGTCTTGGTTATTTTACAATGGCTATAATTATGACTGCTACTCCTTTACATATGTATCTTGTTAATAAATTTACTTTATTTGAAACCAGTATCGTAATTCAACTTCATGTTATTGGCATGTTTTTACCCTCATTGTTTTCTGGAGATTTAATAAAAAGATTTGGAAATACCAATATTATATATGCAGGAGTAAGTATTTTGTTTCTAAGTATTATAACGAATACATTCTTTGATTTTTATTATTCTTATATGCTAGGTTTAATATTACTTGGTATTGGCTGGAATTTTTTATTTGTTTCAGGTTCAAGTTTGTTGGTTGTTTCTTATGAGGAAAAGGATAGATTTACTGCACAAGGTTTAAATGATTTTATTGTTTTTTCTACTCAAGGCATAGGATCATTATCAGCTGGTTTTCTTCTATATTTTTCAAATTGGACTATTATAAATCTTTTATGCGTTCCTCTTTTAATTATTGTATTAGTAGTTTCTTTTATTTCATCAAGAAATAATTAAAATTGATAATTCACTTTTAAATAATAATTTTTTCACTATAGTTATCCTTATGAGCAATATAGGATTTATAGGTGTTGGCTATATGGGCTATGGAATGGCTAAAAATTTATTAAAAAAACATAATGTATTTATTTTTGCTCATAAAAATAGAAAACCCATAAACAAATTAAAAAAAATCGGAGCTAAAGAATTAAAATCATATAATGAAATACAAAAATATAAACTTGATTGTTTAATGATATGTGTAACAAATACACCCGTTGCTTTGAATGTAGCAAAGAAAATTAAACAACAACTTGATCGTAAAACACTTGTAATAGATTTAACAACACATAATAAAAATGGTGCTTTAAAAATGGATAAAATTTTTAATTCAAAAAAAATAAGCTATAATTTTTGTGGTGTAATGGGTGGGCCAGTTCAAAGTGAGCAGGGTATATTAGGTGGAATTTATGGAGGTAAAAAAAGTAATTTTTTACAATGTAAAAAGTACCTTAATTCATTTTGTAAGTCTGTTTTTAATTTTGGTGATGTATCAAAGGCATCTTCTGCAAAATTATTATCTAACTTTTTATCATTAATGACTACGACCAGTGTCATTGAATTCTTTAAATCTGCAAAAAAACTAAATATTGATATTAAACTGTTATGTGATGTTGCTAGATTGGGTTCTGGAAATTCAGGGGCTTTAGATAGAATTGCAGATAAAGCTATAAAAGGTAATTTTAAAGGATATGTTTTTTCTGTAGATAATACATATAAAGATTTAAATTATATTAATGATCTTGTTTCAGATTTGCCAAATGCTAATAAACTCTCAAAAATAGCAAAATCATTTTACAAACAAGCATCAAAAAAAGGATTTGGAAATTTACTTGTTAGTGAATTAATTGATAAGGAAAAATATTAATAAATGGATAAGTTAGTTCCAATTATTTATATGTTTGGAGTGCTTTTATTGATTTTACCCTCTTTCTTAAGCTCAAATAATAATTTAAAAACTTTTTTTACTAACTTATCTATTTGGGTAGCTATTGTATTGGTTGTTTTATCTTTTTACTTTGCCTACAATTATTTTCTTTGATTCATTAAATCAAATTTATTTTATTTAGATGTAGACTAATTTAATACAAATATTTATACGAGTCTTCCATGCCCAAACAATTTGTAGCTAAATCAAGAAGGTTGAGAAGTACTATTTATTCTTCCAGAATTGAAAATCAGGGCGTTACTTCTTATACAATATACAATCATATGTTACTTCCTGCAGGTTTTGAAGGAAGTCTTGAAGAAACATACAATCATTTAAAAAATCATGTTCAAATATGGGATGTAGCTGCTGAGAGACAAATAGAAATTAAAGGTAAGGACGCGTACCAATTAGTTCAATTAATGACTTGTAGGGATTTAAGTAAGGCCAAAGAAGGTAAATGTTATTATTGTCCAATAATTGATGAAAATGGAGGAATGATTAATGATCCCGTAGTGCTGAAATTTAACAATGAAAAATGGTGGATTTCAATTGCTGATTCAGACGTAATGCTGTTTGCTAAAGGTCTTGCTATAGGAAAAAATTTTGAAGTTTCTATTACTGAGCCTGATGTAAATATTTTGGCTGTTCAAGGTCCTAAGGCTTTTGATTTGTTAGAGAAAGTTTTTGGTAAAGAAATTTTAGAATTAAAATTTTATAATTTTAAATATTTTAATTTTAAAAATACCAAACATTTAATTGCTAGATCTGGTTGGTCAAAACAGGGCGGTGTAGAAATTTATGTCGAAGATACTAAATCTGGTTTAGAATTATACGATTTATTATTTGAAGAAGGTAGGGAGCTTGAAGTCAAACCAGGATGTCCTCATTTAATTGAAAGAATTGAAGGAGCTTTGCTCTCTTATGGTAACGATATGGATATAAATGATAATCCATTTGAATGTGGATTAGATAAATTTGTTCATCTTGATAATGATATTGATTTTCTTGGAAAAGATAAATTAATTAAAATTAAAGAAAATGGAATTAATAAAAAATTAATGGGAGTAAAGATTAATCTTGATAAAATTAATCTAAGATCAGCAATTCACTTAACAATTGGTGATAAAATAATTGGAGAAATTAGATCTGCAGTATTTTCACCTACATTTAACATGGTGATTGGAATTGCAATGATAACTAAACCATACTTTTTGACTAAAGATCAGTTTGATATCATTATAGAGAATAAAAAATACAAAGGAGAAATTTGCGATATTCCATTCGTATAACTTATGAATAATAATGTAAAAGCTATTATTCTAGCATTAGTTGCTTCTGTTTCAGGAGTAACAATGAATGTTCTTGTTAAATTTTCCCTTCAAGACATTAATGTATTTACCGCTGGATTTTTAAGATTTTTTTTTGGGTTTATTTTAATTCTGCCTTTTATTTTTTATACTAAATTTCAAAACTTTAAGACACCAAATCTAAAAATTCATTTAACAAGAGGTATTTTAAATATCCCAATGATGTTACTTGGATTTTCTGCATTACAATTTATACCTTTAGAACAAATCAAAGCAATTTCTTTTGTTACACCTATAATTGTAGTTGTTTTAAGTGTAATTTTTTTGAAAGAAAAAATTTATTTAATTCGTATTGGTGCTTTACTGATCGGTCTATTCGGGGTCTTTGTTATTTTGAGACCAGGTATTGTTCCAATAAATGTGGGGGCATATTTAGTTTTATGTTCTTGTTCTATTTGGTCAGTAGTTGTCATAATTACAAAATTTGCGGCAAGAGTTGATAGTGCATTTACAATTTTATCTTACCAATATACCTTAGTCACATTCTTATCTTTTCCTATTGCTTTATATTTTTGGCAATCTCCTTCATCAGAAACATTCTATTATTTAATATTTGCTGGGATTGCTGGGACGATAGTACATTTATGTATAAATACAGCTTATAAGCTTACTGATTTATCGGTTTTACAACCTGTAAACTTTTCCAGACTACTGATTGCATCATTATTTGGGTTTTTAATTTTTGATGAAATACCTGATATTTGGACAATAGTAGGAGGTTTAATAATTTTTTCATCAATTCTGATTATTACTTATAGAGAAAATTATCTAAAAAAAGATATAGCAAAGCAATCAATACCGATTAAACTTTAATTTTATTAATGAATAATAATATTAAGGCTATTTTATTAACTTTGTTTGCATCTTTTTTTGCAGTTTTAATGGAAGCATTAATACGTGCAGCACAATATGATTCAAATGTTTTTACAATTGGGTTTTTAAGATTCTTTTTTGGTTTATTAATTATTTTTCCCTATTTAGCTAAAAATAAATTTACAACTTATAAAACAAAAAATTTGAAATTCTATATAGTTCGTGGATTATTTAATATTCCCGTAATGATTTTAGGTTTTGGAGCTCTTGTGTATATTCCGTTTGAACAATTCAAAGCTATGAATTTTTTAAGCCCAATAATTGTCGTGCTATTGAGTTTTTTAATTTTCAGAGAGAAAATTTATCAATATAGAATTTTAGCTTTAATTATTGGTTTTTTAGGTACATTAATAATTATAAGACCAGGCTATGTTCAATTTAATATAGGAACAATAATGGTTTTGGTTTCTTTAACTTTTTGGTCTTTTATAATCATTCTCTCAAAATATGTTTCAAAAGATGACTCACCAATTACTATGGTCTCATATCAGTATACTTTAATGACATTATTTGCATTACCTCTAGCAATTTACTTTTGGGAAATGCCATCATTAATTTCAATTTTATATGTTTTTATTGGAGCTATTTCAGGAACAATTTTACATTTATCTCTAGGATTAGCATATAAATATGCAGATTTATCAGTTACTCAACCAATATGGTTTAGTGGTCTAATCTTTGGATCAAGTTTTGGTTATTTCGTTTTTAATGAAATACCTGATCTATGGACATGGATAGGAGGAATAGTTGTATTTTCATCAGTATTAATAATTACATACAATGAAAGAAATAAAGAGGAACAAAATAAAAAAAATATTATAACTTCTGTAGATTAATAATATATAATTAAAAAAAATGGTTTCAAAATATAAATTTTATGGGATGTGGCCAGTTGCTCCAACACCATTTCATGAAAATGGTGAAGTTGATTATGAAGGAATGAATAGAGTAATTGACTGTATGATTGATCAAAAAGTTGAAGGTATTTGTATTCTAGCCAATTATTCTGAGCAATTTCTAATTTCAGACGAAGAAAGAGAAAAATTAACAAAACTTTGTATGAAAAAAATTGATGGAAGAGTTAAAACAATTATTACAGTTTCTCATTTTGCTACTGATATTGTGCGTCCAAGAGCTGAGTTAGCAAAATCATTGGGAGCAGATATTATAATGATGATGCCGCCTTATCATGGTGCATTGTTAAAAGGTAATCCTGATCAAATATTTGAGCAATTTAATGAAATTTCAAAAGTTGGTATACCAATTATGATTCAAGATGCGCCCTTATCCGGTATTGAACTTTCAGTTTCTTTACTGACAAAGATGATAAATGAGATTGAGAATTTAACCTGCTTTAAAATTGAAAGTGCTAACGCTGCTTCAAAAATAAGAGCGCTTATTAAAAATTGTAGTGAAAGATTAGATGCGCCTTTTGATGGGGAAGAAAGTATTACGTTGTATGCAGATTTAGAAGCTGGAATTTCTGGTAGTATGAGCTCAGCATTACTTCCAGAAAAAATAGCTCCAGTAATTGATCATTTTTGGAATAATGAAAAAGATAAAGCTGAAGAAGTCTATGACAGTATTCTTCCTTTAATAAATTTTGAAAATAGACAATGTGGTTTCAGAGCTACTAAAACAGTAATGAAAGAGGGGGGTGTAATAAAATCAGATTTTTGCCGAGATCCTATTAAACCCTTAGATCTAGATACAAAAAATTTATTACTTAATTTTGCTAAAAGATATGATTTACTGACTTATAAATGGGGTAAATAGTAAAATTTAATTGACAAATATTATTTAAAAATTACTTATTGTTTATGCGTAGAGTATTTGAAGGATTACTTGAAAGAGCAATGTTTTCAAGCAGATGGGCATTAGCTCCTGTTTATGTTGCTCTATGTCTTACTCTACTAGTTATTACATACAAAGTTATTGCATTATTCATTTATGAAATCACACACTTAAATGACTTAAGTTTAAATGAACTTCTTGTTTTTGTATTACATATTGTTGACTTAGCTCTTGTAGGAAATTTAGTTTTAATGGTTATATTTGCTGGATATGAAAATTTTGTTTCAAAAATTGATATTGCAAATCAATCAGAAGATAAGCCAGAGTGGATGGGTAAACTAGATTTTTCAGGTTTGAAATTAAAACTTATTGCTTCAATAGTAGCTATTTCAAGTATTGGTTTGCTAGAAGCTTTTATTGATGTTGGCTCAAAAACATCAGAAGAAATTTACTTAATGATATTTATTCATGCTGTATTTATTTTATCAGGATTAGTTATAGCAATAATGGATTATATTAGCGGAATTACTAAACATCACCCATAATTAAATAAAAAATGAAACTTGATAAGTTTTTTGATCAAAAAACTGTCATAGATTTAAGCTTTTTTAATTTCTCTAATGCTGTCACTGCAGCTTATTTTGCCAATCGTAACTTAGAAGTTTTGCGAGTAAATAAAAATTTTAAAAAATTTTTTCCAATTCTTAAAACTGTAAATAATATTCCTTTTACTAGTATTTTAGAACAACTTGGAGTTGGGGATGAATATATTAAAAATTTTCAACAAAATTTAGAAAAAAATGGTTTTGTTATTATTCCTAAAATAGAAATCAAAATTGGTGATGAAATTAAAGTATATTCTTTACTTTCCGCTTATACTGAAAACAAAGATTTCCCTTTTTTAAATGGTATTCAAGGACAATTTGTTGATCGAACAGATGAATATAATCTTCGAAGGGAGAAGGAAGAATTACTTGATCAAAAATTAAAAGATAGAGAATTGATTGAAGAAAAAACGAAAAGATTAGAAAATATTGCTAATAGGTTATCAAAATATCTTTCACCTCAAGTATATAAGTCTATTTTTGATGAAGAAGAGTCAGGAAAAAAAACAAAAGAAAGCTACGTAAGAAAAAATTTAACAATTTTTTTCTCTGATATTGTAAATTTTACTGATTTATCTGATTCGTTAGAAGCAGAAAAACTTGCTTTAATCTTAAATAATTATCTAAGTGAAATGAGTTTAATTGCAATAAATTCAAATGCAACAATTGACAAATTTATTGGAGATGCAATTCTTTCCTTTCATGGAGCTCCTGAAACACTAGGAGATGAGAATGATGCTATTAATTGTATAAGCATGGCTTTAGAAATGAAAGAACGAGTTAAAGAACTGCAATCTTTCTGGATCAGACAGGGTGTTAAAGGTGGATTAAAGGTAAGATATGGAATCTCTTCAGGTTTTGCAAATGTTGGTGATTTTGGATCTAGCGTAATGAGTGATTATACAGCAATAGGTTCTTCTGTAAATTTAGCCTCTAGATTGCAATCAATTTCTCCTGAAAATGAAATTATTATTTCTGATACAACATATAATTTAGTTAAAAATCAAATAAACTGTGAAGAGTATGAAAAAATAACTCCTAAAGGTTTTGTAAGACCTGTTAAAACTTACAAGGTAATTGATTTTAAAAATAAGAAAAATAGCAAAACAAAAAAATCATATTCGAAAAAAGGTAACCACGTGGATATTCAAATATTTGATAGTTCTGATATGAAGGCTGCAATGAAAGAATTGAAAAAATTACAAGAAGATTTTAGTAAAGAAATTGATGGAGAGTAGGGGATTTATTCTATTTTAAAAAATTTATTATTGCATTCTTAATATCATTAACAAGATTTTTATTTTCATCTTTAGTTAATTGACTTTCATTTTTTTTCTTATCAAGTTTTAACTTTCTTTGTGCTAAAATATTTGCAACATAATCATACACATTAGGGTTTTTAGAAAATATATCTTTTATTATATCCTTGCTTACTTTTATAACTATGCAAGGAGTTTCAGCTATAACATTAGCAGATCTTGGTTCACCAGTTAGAAGACTTCCTTCACCAACAAAGTCCCCAACACCAAGTTTAGCTAAAAATACTTTATCTTTATTTTCATTATCTAAGTAAACAGATACTACTCCGTCATTTATAACGTAAAGAGAATCTCCAGAATCATTTTGTTTAATAATGTAATCGTCTTTTTCAAAATGGAGTCTTTCTGCATTTTCAGCAATTTCATCTAAATCTTCAGAATTTAAAGACATAAAAATAGGAATTTTTTGAAGAAGAACTCTATTTTTTACTGACTCATTATAAGGATTAAATTCACTAACCTGTCTTTTTTCAAAATCCTCTCGACTTCTGTGCGTGTCAAGAGCATGTAGTCCTGTATCTTCTTCAAGTTTTCCATAAAGTTTACCCGCTGACATTTGAACGCCTGCATGTCTTAAAGTTTTATGTATTTCCATCATAACACTATCTTGCATCGAATTTTTTAAAATCCTTTTTGTGCAATCAAAAGCAACAACAAATTCTAATCCAAACTCATTAGCACCTATAAAACGAACCCACTGTAAATTTAATTGCTCTCTTCCATCAACTGGTTTAGCTTTTTTAAGAGCATTATAAAGTAACTTTGAAATATTTTCTGGATCATGAGAGGGATGAAAATATAGTTTATTAAAAATATGAAATCCTTCACTCATTTTTTCTTTATCTTGTTTGCTCCAATTAGTTAAAATTGAATCTGCGACGATTTCATTTGGAATGATTACTTCAGTATTTTGAAATGTCCTTATCCTTGTACTTCTCCAGGTAATATTTTCTACATAACCTGTTTTATCATCAACAGTAATCCAGTCATTTATTGCAAATGGTCTTTCAATATTTACAAAAATTCCTTTAATTAAATCTGATAAGCTTGATTGTAATGAAAGTGCAATAGCAGCAAAAACTATACCACCTGCAGCAAGAATACTTGTAAGTTCTAAATTAAAAACAAATGATAAAACTAAAAATGCAGGTATCGCAAATAATAAAAACTGAAAAAGAAATGTTATTATTTCAGGTATTGTTGTTCCTGATTTATCATTTAGTGATAATACTTCGTATTTATAAAACATCATTATGAATATTGATGGAATAAAATATAAAGTTATCAGTAAGATTTTATCTGTAAGGCTACTTACTGTTTCATTAATTAAAAAAAATTCCTTTTGAATAACTATATCATAGGAAAAATTTACCATTAGATATGATAAAATAGGAAGTATAATGATAGTAAATAGTACTCGTGTAAATTTCTTTAATTTGTTTAGTTGTATTACAGAACCAATAATAAATACAGAAATGAGTATATATAAAGAATTTAAAGTAACTGCATTATTATAAAATAATAGAATAGATAAAATGCATAATAAGCTTATTAAAATAATGCTAATCTTAGATAGTAGGTAAAAAATGTTAATTTTCATTTTGTAATTTTTGCTATAAAGAATTTATATAAAAATGAATTCATTTTCAAAGTATTTATTCGAACACTTGCATTTTGGTCTTGAAGAGAAGGATTTTACTCTTATTGAAAAAATTATATTCTTTCTCATTATATTGAACTGTGTTTTTGTTGTTATTGAGTCAGAAAAATTGATTTATGAACAATATAATCAGCTCTTTGACTCAGCAAAACTTTTTTTTGGTATAGTATTTTTAATTGAGTATATTTGTAGGTTAATTGCCGTAGATCAAATTGATAAATTTAAAGGATTTAAAGGTAAGATAAAGTATATTTTTACAGTACCTGCTTTAATTGATGCAATTGCGCTTATTCCATTATTTTTAATTGGTATCAATGAAGGTTTCTTAGTACGATTGTTAAGAGCTATAAGAATATTTAGCATTCTTCGTTTTGGGCGCTTTAGTGAGTCAGTAGATTTTATACTTCATGCAATATATGATAGACGTCATGAATTAATATTCTCACTGCTGCTTACTTTAAGTTTAATGTTATTGTCTGCAACTTTACTTTATGTTGTAGAAGGGGAATTACAACCTGAAGCTTTTGGATCCATTCCAAGAGCTTTATGGGTTAGTGCTGCTGCTTTATTGTCCACTGGTTATGGTGATTATACTCCAATAACATTTTTAGGAAGATTTGCAGCAGTATGTACTGCATTATTTGGAATAGGAGCGGTTGCTTTACCAGCAGGTATATTGGCTAGTGCTTTTACGGAGAGAAAAAGAAAATAGGATTAAGCAGTTTTTTCTACAATTTTTATATTAGGAAACATTTTATTAGAAAATTCTAAAAGATTAGTATGTTTTGTATCATCAGGTCTAAAATGCATATTATTTATTGTTTTTTCCCAATTCGTTTCTTTAAAATCATTTTCATATTTTTTGTAAATATTATGTTCTTTAACTTTACTAATGTCATCATTTTTAGAAATAGAATATAAAATTGTTAACCAAGTTGAGGTACTCATGTATTGTATTTTTTCCCCCCAAGAGATACATTTTTCAAAATCTTCTTTACAAAAATAACCTATTGTTAATGCATCGTAGCGCGAACATGATGTTGCAGCACCTTGAGGAATTGGATCAAGTTCTAATGCTTTATGTAGATGTTTTAAACCTTCATCAACATTATCAAGTTTAACTAAGCAAGTACCATACCTATCTAAAATCCTAGGATCATTAGGATTAATTGAATGTCCTTTCTTGGCATGCTCAATTGATTTATTAAAATCTTTATTACTTTGCGCAATTGCAGAAGAAATTCTTAAAACTTCAAAATCATTTTCATCAGCCTCAAGACTTTTCTTGACGTGTTCAAGACCCATATCCATCATCTTATCTGGATCCTCATAATAACCTTTGCCGTATCCACCACCAATTGTACATGCTTTTAAGGCATGCGCTCTTGCATTCGTTTCATCGATTTCAATTGCCTTGTCAAGTGCTTCAATAGCTTTTAAATTATTTTCTTTTCCAGATCGAACATGATGATAAGTTCCTTTTATTAACCATTCATAAGAATTTAAATTTTCTGATGGTTTTCTTTTAATCCTTTGTAAGCTACTTATTTCAATATTACCAAGTAATTGTCGAGACATTTTCATTACGATTTCATCTTGTAAATCAAAAATATCTTCTATTACTCTATCGTATTTTTCACCCCATAAATTGGAACCATCGCTAGCATCAGTTAAGTCAACACTAACTCTTATTCTCTTACCTGCAGATCTAATATTGCCACCAATTAAATAATCAACTAAGTGTTTTTTTGCAAAACCTAGTGCGTCTTCATCACTTTTTTTAAAATCCATCGATGTTTGATGTGAAAGTATTTCAAATTCTTGCATTCGCGAAAATTCTTGTATTAAATCTCTAAACACTCCTTCTACTAAAAATTCTGAATCTTCATCTTTACTTAAATTTTCAAAAGGAAGAATTGCTAGTTTAATTTTTTTTGCTTTATTGATTTTAGTTTGAGCTATTGGTTCTTTAATATTATCGTTTGTTGGTTTTTCTTCTTCTGTTAAAAAATCATCTTCATGAATAAGTAAATTAGAAATTTTATAAACTTCAAAACTTTCACTTATATTTTTTAAATTTCTAGTACCATCATTTTCAATTTTAGCATCTAACCTTTTATTAACTTGATCCTTAACAATAGTAGAAATTAAAATTCCTCCTGGTTCACATTCGCTTTCCAGTCTAGCTGATACATTGACTCCTGAACCCATTATATTATCACCTTCAACTATTACATCATCTACATGTATTCCAACTCGCCATTCTAATTTTAATTCTGTAATAGAATGATCATTTCTTTTATAAATTTCATTTTGAAATTCTATTGCTGCTTTTAAGCAATTTACAGGTGAAGCAAACTCACACACAACACTATCACCCTCAGTTTTAAATATTCTTCCTCCAAATTCTATTATTTTAGCATCTATTATTTTACGACATTCATTTAAATTTCGAAGAGTTTTTTCTTCGCTTTCTTCCATATGTTTGCTAAAATTTACACAATCAGTTGCAAGAATAGTCGCTAATTTTCTATCAGAATTCATATATATTTTTTAACTAATTTTAAATATTATTTCTACTAAAATGTGTCAACTTAAGTCAGAGAATCTAGACAAAATATTATATTATAAATTTAGGAGTATTTATGGTTGAAAATTTTAATGGTATTTTTTATTTGATTTTATACATAATTAACATTGCATTAGCTGGTTATTATTCATTTACATTTTTATTTAATAAAGAAAAAGAATTCGCAAAATATAACACTGATTCAAGTGCTGCACCTGCAGCGAATTTTGGAATTTTTTGGGTTACTGCTTTTTTCTTTGTTGGGCTTTATATTTTATTTACTGGACCCGAAGGTACTTGGCCTTTCTTTATAATTAATGTTATTGTCTTTGCAATGGCAACTGTCTACAATTTTTGTTTTCATTTTAAAATAGCTTTCCTTTTTGGAAGAGATAAGGTTAATTCGACAATAGAACAGCCAATTGTATCAGCAGTTGTTCTAGTACTAAACTTAATTATAATTTATGGTTTATCTGATAAAATTTATCTATAATAATTTTAAAAGGAGTAATTATGGTTGAAAATTTTGGAGGTACTTTAAATCTAATTTTATTTTTAATTAATTTATTAGGCATATCTTACTATGGTTTCCTAACTATATTTTCACCAAATTCACTTGTTACAAGATATGATTTAGGAGAAAAGGCTTTGCCAATTGTAAGAATCATAGGAACATTTATTTTGCCAATAGTAATAATTGGAATTTGGATATTATTTAGAGAAAACGGACCTCAATCTTGCTGGATATTTTTTGTAAACGGATTTTTACTTTCTTTTGCTCAAGTTATTTTAAGTTGGGCCCAAAGATTAAAATTTATAGACCCGGATGCAAAAAGTGATGTCGCTGATGAAGTAATAGGGCATGTATTTTTATTTGTATCAATATACCTTATATATAATATGTCAGATATAATTTATATGTAACTAAAAGCTGGGATTCAATTCCCAGCTTTTCAATTTAAAGAAAATTCTTTTACTTTATTAAATGCAAAATGATCCGCGGCATGTTTTTTTGCATATAAAACTTCTTCTACGATACCTTCTTCATTAATCATTACATCTGTTACTGCAGTGTTAAAATATCCTCCAAGAGGAATAGGCATGAATCCTCTTATTAAAGCCGGAAAGATAGCAAATGTTTTATAAATTCCTGCTAAAAATAACTTAAACCAACTTCGCTCTATTGAATATTTTTGAAAATATTTAAATTCTTCATCAGCTAACACTGTAAATGGAATGGGGCCGTGCTTCTTCATATTTGATTTCAAAAGATTAACATTTGAATGAAAAATTCCTACGTGGGTGAAATTTGGACCAAATTCATTAAATCTTTTATTAAACTCAAGTAGTCTTAAATTACAAAAAGTGCATCCAGCAACTCTATAAAAAGTTAATAAAACTTTTTTTCCTTTAGTATCTGATAAATTAAATTGATTACCATCATGTCGAGGTAGGGTAATTTCTTCTAATTTATCTCCTTTTTTTATTTTCATACATAATTATAATACTATAAAAATAATAAGTTAATATTAAATTTTAATGACGATAATAATTATACTAAAGTTCATACATTACCTTGCAATAGTTTTTTCAGGCGGTGTTTTGGTTGGTGGTGGAGTAATACAGTCTGTTTATGCTAAGGCAAATCAAATTCCTGATTTAAATACAGCAAAGATATTAAAATTACTTGGTTACATAGGTTTAATATCTCTTATTATCTTATGGATATCAGGAATTATTCTTTCAATTAATTTATATGGAGGCTTTATTATTAATAGTGCATTTACAATCAAATTAATTGCTGCAGGTTTTCTTTTAGGCCTATCTGCTTATGTAAATTTTCACGTTTTTAATTGCTCTAAAAATAATTCACAACCTAACAAATCTATAATGAAAATAGCTACAATGAGTGTAAGAGGGCTGTTAGTAATAGTTTTAATTGCAGCAGCAATTGCATTTTATTAATTTATAATTTTTTTGCTGCACTAGTTTCTTTTATATTTGTTAGCTTTGTATATCTATCTATCATTTGCGTTGTCTTATGACCGCTTTGAGCCATAATTTCATGAGTAGGTACTCCATTCATTCTAGCCTGAGTAATCGAACCTATTCTTAAGCTGTGACCAGAAATTTTATCACAATTTTCTATACCTGCGTCCTCAGCTCTTTTCTTTAAAATTAAAACAAAACTTGTGTCAGTCAAGCTTACTTTTTGATTCTTATTATTAAGAATATATTTTTCTATATTATTAGCTTTGTTAATTTTATAAAAGAGTGGACCTGAATCAATTAGTGCTACCTCTAACCAATTCTTTAACGCAGATACGGGACAATAAGGTGAATTATTTTTAGGTAAATAGATCATTCTTCCTTCACCTTTTTGATCAGTCTTAGAAAAAGGTATTAATACTTGAACACCATCTTCTTCAAAATTTAGATGTTCATATTTCATGCCTAAAAGCTCAGATCTTCTACAAAAACTATAAAAACCAATTAAAATAAGAGCTCTATCTCTTATGTTTCTAAAATCTTCATTATCATTTGGAATATTATCAATAATTTTTTCAATATCTGCTTTTAACAACTCTCTTGCTTGACCAGATTTATTATTTTTTTCATCTCTTACAATTGCACTAATTGTTTCAGAAATATTAGGATTTTTTCTATCAAATTGAAATCCGTTAACTCTATATTTATATGTAATAGATGCTAAGATTCTTTGTATAGTGGAAGCCTTATAGGCAGTAGAGGAGTAGGGGTTGTTATTTACATTTTCTCTACCCGGTATGTTGCTCGATCCTTTGAGTATTTTTGCTTCTGGATCTTCATGTAACCAATCCATATAATTAGCTGTTAATGCGTAAGCGCTATCTAGATCATCAACATCTAAAGGACTGCAATTGTATTTATTTTTGCAATAATCTATAAACTTTAACCAATCTCCTTGATATTTATCCTGAGTATTTTTAGCTTTGGATTTTTCCTTTAGTTTACTTACGTTTTCATTTAGTGATATTTTAACCATATTATATATTACGATAATTACAGTTATCGTAAATAATAGTCAAGTAATAAAAATAATCATTATAAATCAATATATTAATTAAATTAATTAATTACGATTATAATATTATAAACTAGATATAGATTTTCACGTGTAATAAAATACTGTATATAGTGTACAAAATGGAACAATTACCGGAGATTTCAGCTGATTCCCAGATCTTTGTATTAACCGGTGCTGGTATAAGTAAAGAATCTGGAATTGAAACATTCAGAGACTCTGATGGACTTTGGAACAATCATAGAATTGAAGATGTTGCCAGTCCTGAAGGATTCTATAGAAACCCTACTCTTGTTTATGATTTTTACAATAAACGTCGAAAAGAACTAAATTCAGGAATTAAGCCAAATAAGGCCCATATTCTTCTTCATGAATTAGAAAAAACATATAAAATTCATATAGTTACACAAAATATCGATAATTTGCATGAGATTGGAGGATCATCATCAATAATTCATATGCACGGTGAGCTAAATAAGGCGAGATGTATAATGAATGATAATCATGTTTTTGAGTGGACAGAGGACCTAAATGAGACTCATAAATGCCCTAAATGCGGCTCTCAAATGAGACCTCACATCGTATGGTTTGGTGAAATGCCTATGCAAATGGATGAAATTCATGATTTGGCCGAACAATCTAGTCTATTTGTTTCTATAGGCACTTCAGGACAAGTCTACCCTGCTGCTGGTTTTGTTACGATGTTTAAAGATTTGCGCAAACCAACAATTGAATTAAATCTAGAACCATCAAGTAATCAAGATCAATTTGATTTTGCTATTCATAAACCTGCTACAGTTGCTGTTGAGGAATTTAAAAACTTACTTTTAAACAATTTAAAAAATTAATTTATTAACGTTATTAAATTTTTTTAAACAAAAATTTTTTTCTAGAACTTTCTTTATAAAGAATCATTCGCATTAATGTTTTTATGACAAGAAAACGTACTGATTATACTGAAGCACGTAATTATTACATAAAAGGTGAGAGAAATGAGTACCCTACTCTTCAAGATATCGCTACTGAATTCAATTATTCTTTATCAACACTAAGAAAGCAAGCAGCTAATGAAGGCTGGCTTTCAAAAAGAAAAGAAAGAATCAATCTTAAAGAAATAATAAAGATGAGAAAAGATTTTATGGGAAAAGCTATAAAGCTATCGAGGTTATCTTCAAACTCTATTTCAGCAGCTGATTTTTTGATTTTAAAAATAAAGGAAGAACTATCAGATATAAAAAAAGGCATTAAACCATATAATATTCATATTGCCTCAAAACAAATATGGACACTCAATCAAGCTTTAAAATTAGCTAAATTAAGCCAAAATATCTTGGATGAAATAGAAAATGGATATATGTCCCCTCTTGATGATGATAATTATCTATAATACGTTATTTAATTCAAAATTATGAATCAAAATTTGTCATCTTTAATATGGAGTACTGCAGATGATGTTCTAAGGGGTATGTTTAAACCCAGTGAATACGGAAGAATTATCCTCCCTTTTGTAGTGCTTAGAAGATTAGATTGTGTTTTAGAGCCGCAAAAAGATAAAGCACACGAACTATATGAAAAATATAAGAAAGATTTAAAAGATCCAACTTCAGTTATACAAGGACAGCTCAAATTACCCTTTTTTAATTATTCAAAATACGACTTACTACGATTAAAAAGTGACCCTAACAACGTTTTTAAAAATTTTGAAAATTACATCAATGGATATTCTAAAAATGTATTAAATATTATTGAAAATTTTCAAATAGATCCTTTAGTTACAAAGTTAAACAAAAATAAAAAACTATATCTACTTATTGATAAATTTACTGAGTTTGATTTACATCCTAGTAAAATTGATAATCATCAGATGGGTTCTCTTTATGAAGAACTTCTTCGTAAATTTTCAGAGATGTCTAATGAAGAAAGCGGTGATCATTTTACACCCAGAGATATCGTAAAACTTTTAGTCTCTTTTGTATTCGGAGGAGATAAGGAAAATTTACAAGGAGAAGGAAAAATCCGATCTGTTTATGATCCCTGTTGTGGAACAGGAGGAATGTTAACTATCGGCAAAGATTGGATTAAAGAAAATATCAATAAAGATTTAAAAGTGGAATTATTTGGACAAGAATTAAACGATGTAACTTATGCAATATGTAAGTCTGATTTTTTAATGTCAGATGAAAATCCAGAAAATATACAAGGCCCATTATCTTCACTATCAGAAGATCAATTTCCAGATAGAAAGTTTGATTATATGATTACGAACCCTCCATTTGGTGTTAGTTGGAAATCAGAAGAGAACTTTGTAAAACAAGAAGAGAAAGACTCAAATGGAAGGTTTTCAGTTGGAACACCAAGAACTTCAGATGGTTCATTGTTATTTTTACAGCATTTAATTAGTAAAATGGAATCTTCAGGTTCAAGAATTGGTATAGTCTTCAACGGTTCGCCGCTATTTACTGGTGATGCCGGAAGTGGTGAGTCAGAAATTCGTAAGTGGATTATTGAGAATGACTGGTTGGAATGCATTATATCTCTTCCTGATCGGATGTTCTTCAATACCGGTATCACAACTTACATTTGGATTGTAACAAACAAAAAGTCTTCTGATCGTAAAGGAAATGTTCAACTCATTGATGGAACCTCATTCTCAACTTCAATGAGAAAAAATCTTGGTGATAAGGGTAAATATATTAATGACGAACAAATCCAACAATTATTTGAAATTTATCAGGGTAATAAAGAAAATGAGTTCTGTAAAATTTATCCAAATAATTTCTTTGGATACACCAAAATTATTGTTGAACAACCATTAATTGTAGATGGTGATATGAAAAAAGACAAACATGGAAACCCCAAACCAGATACTTCAAAACGAGATACAGAACGAGTTCCTCTTTCGGAAAGTATTGATTATTACTACGACCGTGAAGTAAAATCTCATTTACCTGAGTCATGGATGGATCGGTCAAAAGATAAAATTGGATATGAGATAAACTTCACCAAGTATTTCTATCAATTCACCCCACTGAGAAGTTTGGAAGAGATCTCCAGTGATCTCAAAACTCTCGATGATGAAATTCAAAAGTTGTCGTTGGAGATGACTAATGAATAGATATGAGTCATATGAGAATACTGGTTTAGATTGGGTTCCTGAAATACCTAAACATTGGTCAGTAAAAAGATCAAAATTCATTTTTAGGAATAAATCGATCAAGAACTGTCCTGATCAACCTCTTTTGTCAGTGACTCAAAAAGATGGTGTGGTTTTAAGAAGTGAGTCAGACTTGAATGTTTGGAACCCGACTGAAGATGTTTCGGGTTATAAACTCATTGAACCAAGTAACTTTGTTATTAGTCTGAGATCTTTTGAAGGTGGATTGGAACTTTCAACAGTTAAAGGAATTGTTTCACCTGCATACACAGTTTTGGAAAAGACTAGAAAAATTAATGACCCTTACTTTCGATGGTTAATGAAATCACATCAATTTATTATTGAATTGAATAAAAACGTTACTGGTATTCGTCAGGGGAAAAACATTGGTTGGGATGATTTCTCTAATATATACCTGACAGTTCCCCCCATCGAAGAGCAAGAACTGATCTCTCGTTACCTCGATAAAAAGACCAGTCAGATTGATTCATTGGTAGAGAAGATTCAGAAGAAAATTGATCTCCTTAAAGAACAACGAACCTTTATGATCAATTACTACGTCACCAAAGGTCTCAATCCAACTGTTGAGATGAAAGATAGTGGTGTGGAGTGGATTGGAGAGATACCAAAGCACTGGGAATTCACAAGAAATAATAACTTTTTGAAGTTATCCAAAAATATTGTTGGGGAGCATTGGACGAAACACACATTACTAAGTTTGAGACGTTCTGGTGTCACTGTAAGGGATTTGGAATCGGGGAAGGGAAAATTTCCAGAAAGTTTTGAAACATACCAAACAGTTAAAGCAGGACAGTTTGTTTTTTGTTTATTTGATATAGACGAAACCCCAAGAACTGTTGGACTTTCTAATGAAGATGGAATGATAACCGGAGCATACACAGTGTTTGACTGTTCTACTGATGTATCTGCTGAGTTTATCTATTATTACTATCTCACGATAGATGAGTTTAAAGGACTAGCACCTCATTATTCTGGACTTAGAAAAACAATTAGACCAACGAAGTTTTTATCGTTAGGAATGTTTTTGCCAAGTCTTCAAGAACAAATCGAGATTGTGGAACGAATCAATAAAGTTACTCAAAAAATCGATAAATTAATCGATCTAGAAACAAATAGAATATTGGTTCTAAACGAGCACAGACAATCTTTAATCTCCTCAGTCGTGACTGGGAAAGTTAGTGTTTCAGAGGATATGATATGAATGGTCTCAGTCCTACTGAGAAAAGATTTGAGGATCAAATTGAAGATCACCTCAACACAGCGGGTTATTCATCCAACCATTTCAGTGAATATGACCGTAATCTTTGTTTAATCCGAGATCACGTCATTGATTTCATTAAAAGAACACAACCAGTAGAATGGAGTCGTCTTCAAGAAATTTACGATGTCGATACGGAGAACAAGATCCTCTCTAGGATCTCATCAGAGATTTCCAAACGTGGGATTATTGACGTCTTAAGACACCAAGTAATTGATAGAGGTGTGTATTTAAACCTATCTTATTTTGAACCTAAAAGTGATTTAAACCCCGATCATCTTCTACAATATAAATCAAACACATTTACTGTAGTTCGCCAACTTCATTACTCTACCAAGAATGAAAACTCAATAGATATGGGGTTATTTTTAAATGGCATTCCAATTGTTACTTTGGAACTTAAAAATCAACTCACAGGTCAGAATATAAAACATTCTGAAAATCAATACAGATATGACCGTGATCCCAAAGAACCTTTATTAAAATTCAAAAGAGTATTAGTTCATTTCTGTGTTGATAATAATGAAGTTTCTATGACTACGAGACTAAACGGAGCTAAAACTCGCTTCTTTCCATACAATAAACACATTGAAAACCCACCAGTCGAAGGTGATTATCGTTCATCTTATCTTTGGAAAGAAATACTCACTCAAAATTCTTTATTAGATATCATTGAAAATTTTGCCCACGTATCAAAAGAGAAAGATGAGTTTTATAATGAACAATCAAAAAAGATTGAAACACGTAGTTTTGAAGTTCAAATATTTCCTCGATATCATCAGTTAGAGTTAATTCGAAGTTTAAAAAATCAAGTTCGACAAGACGGAGAAGGCAACAATTATCTGGTTCAACATACAACCGGTTCAGGTAAATCTTATTCAATTGGTTGGTTAGCGCATCTTTTAACATCTCTTTATCGAGAACAAAATGATACAAAAAGAATATTTGATAGTGTTATTGTAGTAACTGATCGAACAGTATTAGATGATCAATTACGTAATACTGTCTCTTCTCTTTCAAAAATGGAAGGTGTTGTGTTTGGGGCAGAAAAAGGATCAAAAGAATTAAAAGAATATTTAGAGTCTGGTAAAGATATCATTATTACAACCATTCAAAAATTTCCTTATATATCAGATAAAATTACCTCACTCTCAGAAAAGAAGTTTGCAGTAATTATCGATGAAGTTCATTCAAGTCAAAGTGGTGAACTTAGAAGAGCATTAAATGAAACGCTCACACGTGAAGAAGATGACGAAGATGAAGAATATACTTTAGAAAACTTTTTATCAGATCAAATAGAGTCAAGAGGAAGACAAAAACATATTTCGTTCTTTGGATTTACAGGAACTCCAAAAGAAAAAACTCTAGAAATATTTGGAACAAAGAACTCGGTAGGAAAATTTGAACCTTTTCATTCTTACACAATGAGACAGTCAATTCATGAAGGGTATACTCTTGACGTACTTCAAAATTATACGACGTACAAAAGATATTTTAAAATAAAACAAGTTAAAAATGATGAAATAGAAATAGACACATCACAAGGAACAAAGCAGATCTTTAATTATGTCGACTCTCATAAAGTTACAGTTGAAAACAAAGTAAAGATTATTCTCGATCATTTTACTAATAAAGGATCAAAAGAAATTCAAGGTAAGAGCAGAGGGATGATTATTGTGAAAACAAGAAAACTTTGTGTTCAATTCTTTCATGAAATAAATCGTCAATTAAAAGATAGAAACAGTTCATATCAGTGTCTGGTTGGTTTTTCTGGAGAAGTACAACTTGATAAAAATGGCGAAAAATTTACAGAAAAAAGTCTCAATCTAACTCTCGGACATGATGGGGATGTACCCTCAGGTCTTAAACATCCTAAATTTAGATTGTTAGTGGTCGCAAATAAATTTCAAACAGGTTTTGATGAACCCATGATGCAGTCAATGTATATAGATAAAAGTTTAAAAGATGTTCAGTGTGTTCAAACACTATCACGTTTAAATAGAACCGCATCAGGTAAAACGCATACTTTTGTTTTAGATTTTGTAAATGATCCTGAGTCTGTTCATGCATCATTTCAAAAATTCTTTGAAGAGTTATCACTTCAGGAAGAAACTGATCCTAATAAACTTTATGATATTCAAAGTGTAATCAAAGCATTTAATTTATTTACTCAAGAGCAAGTTGAAGAATTTTGTACAAAATTTTATGATGAAAATCGTGATGAAGGATCTATCCACCCGATGTTAGATGCAGTAGTTGATCTTTGGAATACTTTAGTAATTGAAGAAAAAGAAGATTTTCGTCTAAAAGTTGCATCTTACAACAGACTTTATAGTTACTTATCTCAGATTATTAACTTTACAGATTTAGAATTAGAAAAACATTACCTCTTCTATCGTTATCTTTATAAAAAACTGAAAAAACCAGGTGTAGTTAATATAGATATTACAAACTTGATTGATCTAGAGTCTTTAAGAATACAAAAATTACATACTGGTATTGATCCCTTAACTTCTGAGGATTTTGAATATCCAGGAATAGAAGTTAATCCTCCAATTTATAAACAACCTAGTAAAGATTTATTATCCGAAATTATTGATTTAGTTAATTCAAGATATGGAATTACGCTCACAGAAGATGACAGAATTAACTTAGAGAGTGTTCGTCAAAAAATATTCGAAAATGAAGAAATTAAAAAATATATGAATGGAGCAAATTCCCAACAAAACAAAGAAGATTTTATGAAAAAACAGTTTGATAATGTGATGTTAGAGTTTCTAAACTCACGCTTTGATTTCTTTAAAAAAATTAATGATAATGATTCTTTAAAAAATCTCATTTTTGAAAAGATATATTCAGATTATAATAAAAATCAAAACGAAATATCAAAAAAAACTTAGTCAAGTGTCAACTTCTTATATTATTTACAATAAGTGAAATTTATTACGTAATTATGGATATTAATAAGTTAATAAATTCTCTTCAAAAAAAAGATGATAATCAAATTTCTACAATATTTAATAATGCAATAGATATTATTTCAAATGAAAAACCTCAAAAAGAGGATGCGATTAAAACAATAAATGCAATTAAGATTGAATGGAAAAGAAGATTAGAATTATTTAAATTGGGAAAATATAAAACTACTTCTCCTAAACTAGGCATGCTAGGTTTTCTAGGCTATCATGTTGGCCATCAAGGTGAGCCAAAAAAAAGAAGAAGATATTTGATTGATTGGATTATGAGTAATGATTTGCCACTTGTACAGTCTCCAACTTATTTATTAGAGTGGAATAAGCCTAAAAGTTTAGAAAGATATAAAAAATTCCATAGAGTGCTTCAAGGTTTAATAACTTCAAATGAAAATCGTAAAGATATTGAATATAGAGATTTTGATAAAGCAATTATGGAATGGAAAGACGATTTAGAATATCTTGAAAATAAATGGATGAATAAATCTATTTAATCTAATTTTATGAGAGGCACGAAAACCTCTCACATTTCAATTATTTTTTAATTTTAAAACCTTGTTCTTCCAAAATTTTAACTAATCTTTCAAGTTGTTTTTCTCTTGGTAGATCAAAAAAATTATTATCAACTTTCTTAAAAAAAATGTTTTTAATACCCTCTTTTTTTTCTCGTTGATTAATAAAATCTTTAATAGATTTTGCAAAATATAATTTAAAGTTGAACATTATATCTCCTTTAGCGTTTTGTTTTGAGTCCCAGCAATTAGAGTATCTAAATCAGGACAATTCTTCTTTATCATACTTTGCACAATTTAGAATATATTAATTTGATCTTAATATTACCTTATTGATTTCTCATTTTTATCAAATTTTATTTTTATAGAAGTTTCAGTGGCACCAGTTATCAAAAGAATCATAATTTTTCTATTCTCCCTCCTTATTATTGTTCTCCTTCTAGCTGGTGCTGCTAAAGGTGAGGATAATCTTCGATTACGTTTATTAAATTCAAAGGAAATGATTAAGCAAGAGCTTCCCTTAGAAAGTGGTAATCAGGTTATTATTACTGAGTCTCAAGAGTATCCAAGAAGAACGTATTTATTCGAACCAATTGTTATTTTTGATGATTATGACGAAGTAATGATTTGTGGATTTGAATTATCAACTGTTGATTTTACAGGTACAAAAATAATAATTTCATTATATTCAGCACTCTTTCCTAATGAACTAGAAATACAAAATGTTGTTCGTTTAGAGGGAGTTCAGTTATCTCGTTTTGATAATGATATACCTTATGATGAAATGGATAAATTAGAATTATATCCCTATGGGATGGATATTATCAAAAATAATAAATTATTAGTTGCTATCGAACGTAATGAGGGATCAAAATTTGCAATTGTTAGAGAAACAACTCAGAATTTCAGTAAAGACAAAGCAAGAGTACTTAAGGAGTTTTATATGGGAGAATTTGATTTACATGTTGAATTTGTAAGAGGATATCCAATTCATATCCCTGTTCCAAATAATAGACATTATCTATCAAGAAAAATTGAAATGATTGATCATTGTCTTTTAGAGCTTAAAAAAAATGAATATAAAGTTAATTTACCTAAGGGACAAATTTTCAAAGAAGCTTTGCATAGAACTGGCTAGTAAAGCACCCTAATAAGAGTGCTTTATTTAATTAAGAAGTAGGAGGAGAAAAATCGACTTTATTTCCCATTTCTCTCACTTTGTTTAAATCAACAGACTCTAATGTAACTGCTTCTGTAAGAGTTCCTGCTGCTTTTGCTTTTAAAGCACATGCAGCCATACTTTCAAATGAGTCTGCCTCAGTAATCATAACAAAATCATACTGACCTCTTGTAATATGATAATCTATTAATTTACCCCCAACACTGCTAACCATTTTTTCCATAGCTGCTTTTCTGTCCGAGTCTCCATTAATAATACCATCAGCTCCTTTTTGTGAATAGATGCCCAGTGATATAAAAATTGACATTTAAAATCCTTTCAAGTTAAATAATATTTATTTAGTTTATAAATTTTTACGTCAAAAAAAAGGTTTAAATTATGAAAATTATTATGAATGTTAAATTAAAAGAAGGTTATGAAAAATGGAAAAATCTTTTTCTCAGTGTTGATACTCATAGAGAAAAATATGGAATAAAAGTTTTAGCATATGGCCATCCAAAAGATGATGAAACTAAAATTTATCAAGTTTTAGAGATTGAATCGATGGAAAAAATGCAAGCAGCGATGCAAGATCCAGAATTAGCAAAACTTAGAACTGATGCAGGTGTTGATTTAGATAGTCAAGAATTAGTTTTTTTAGTCGAGTAGATAAACAAAAAATAAAGCACTATATATTTTCATGGGGTATAAAGCCTTCTAAACTAAGGGAGTTTTGCCCCATTAAGATCAATTGATTAGTATTTTCTTTATTAATTTAGTGGTTTGAACTTAATAACATATCTGTAGCTTTATCTGCTATAGCCATAGCAGGAGCATTAGTATTAGCGCCAACAATTGTTGGCATCATAGACACATCAAAAACTCTTAAATTTTTAATTCCCTTCACTTCAAGTTTTGTATTTAAAACTGCCATATCATCATTATCTTTACCCATTTTACATGTGCCAACAGGATGCCAATTTGTTTTGATCATTTTTTTTGAATAGTTAATGAGATCTTCATCTGAATTAATCGATTGACCAGGAACTGTTTCTTCAAAAACAATATCAGATAAAGGCTTTGTTTGAATAACCTTTCTTGCAAACTTTACCGCATTTAAAATAACATTCATATCATCTTCATGACTTAAGAAATTTGGATCAATAAGAGGTAAATCTAATGGGTTGGAAGATTGAATTCTAACCTCTCCTCTTGATTTTGGATTCATTAGACAAGATGTAAGAGTTAAACCATGATCAGGTTTTATGCCTTTTGTATCTCTATCGGTATACATTATGGGCACGCAATACAGTTTAATTTTAGGATCAATTTTATCTTCTAAATTTTCTGGATTAAAAAAAGAACAACTATCAACACCTTGAGATCGAACAGGGCCTGAATTAAATAATAAATACTGAATTCCATTTTTTATCATTCGCCAGCCTTGATCTTGTTTAAAGTAACTATAGCCTGGTTTAACTCTAGAAATAACAGGAACTTCATGATGGTCCTGTAAATTTTTACCTACACCTTTTAAATCTTCAATTACAGGAATATCAAATTCTTTTAATTGTTTTTCTTCCCCTATACCGGATTGCATTAATATTTTAGGGGTGACATAAGCACCTGCAGTTAAAATAATATCATTGGCAAAATATTTAATTGATTTACCATTTGATACACACTCAACACCAATTGCTTTTTTTTGATCAACAATAACTTTTGTTACAATAGAACTAGTTTTAATTTCTAAATTTTTATTATTAGTTTTTGATTGTAAAAAAGCACTGTAGACATCACACCTTTTGCCATTACCAATGGTGTATTGCATAGTTCCTACACCATATTGATCACCATCATTAAAATCTTCATTATAAGGTAAGCCCATAGCTTGCATTGTTTTGATATATAAGTTTGACCCTTCTACGATATAACCAGGATCTGAAACTTTTAGGTTACCTTTATTTCCATGATATTCATTTTGAATACGTTGATTATTTTCAAGTTTAACAAAATTCTTGAGCAACGAGTTCCAATTCCAATTACTATCTTCAGTCTCCTCTTCCCATTTATTATAATCTGAAGGTTTCCCTCGCATATAAACCATACCGTTCACTTTTGATCCCCCGCCAAGAGTTTTGGCTTGAGCTATGAAGTGCTGACGATTATTTAATTGTTTTTGTGGAATAGATTCATAAAATTTTAAATATGGACTATTCTCTAAACCTTTAATCCAACCAGCAGGCATCGATAAAAGTAAATTATTTGATTTAATTCCTTCTTCTAAAATTAAAACAGAGGCGCCATGCTCAATTAATTTTGTTGCTGTAATAATTCCTGATGTTCCACCACCTGCAATTATAAAATCATATTTTTTTGCCATGTATAAATTTTTCTATTTTAATTTTTTACGTGTTTCTATATTTAATATCAAGATGAAAACTTTAATAGTTAAAGCAGATGATGGAAGAGAATACCATGTAGATAACCCCAATCGCTTTTATCAGCACCTTGTAGATTTTCACTCAGACAATAGTATTGGAAATAATAGTGTCCATGAAGAAAATGGCTATTACTTTACAGTAACACCTTCATTTTACGATACTGTAAAAAAATTTATAGAAAAATAAATTATACAATTAAAATCTATGCATAGATATTTTTTGATACCCTTCATTGGTTTTTTTCTAATTATTAGTATCATTATGATTTATCTTCAATTTGTTAACGAGGATTGGAAATTTTTAGTACCCAAAATTAAACTTCCAGATTCTTGCAATAATAATAATGCAGTTGAATTTGTTATACATAAGAGTGATGTTAATCAGAATAGATCATTTAAAGATGAAAAAGATGTATATAATGGCAAACAATTTCATCCAATCTTTTTACTACCATGTGAAAGAAAGGATCGTCTTTATGATGTAAATAAAAATATAGAAGCATCCCTTCTCGCTATTAATAATTGGTTTGAAAAAAAAACAAATAACCAAACAATTAGATTTGATAAAAAAATTAATGGAAATTTTGATGTAACTTTTTTGAGAGTTAATAAAACTATGGATTGGTTTGGTGATTTAGAAACTAAAGATGAGAACGTCGATATTACTGAAGTATCTGAGAAAATTGAAAAAATTATTAATGATAATAGTGATCTCTTTAATAATTTTTCTTCAAAGAAATTTATTATTTTTTTTGAAGGTTGGGAAAAAAGAAAATATATTGATTATGATATTTGTGGAAAATCACGATTTGATGGAAACATAGCAATTTACTACACATACTCTAGATTTAAAAAATATATTGGTGATGATTTAATTTTATCAAAAAATGACAGAATATTTTCTTGCACTCACAAAGATCATTTAAATGATAAAAATGATGTAACTTTTGGTGATGCAGAAGCAACAATTTTACATGAAATGATTCATTCATTGGGTTTTCCTGCAAAATGTTCAACTAATAATAAATTCTTTCATGTTAATGATAATAAAAATGATATTATGCACAATCAATCAGGAAAAAAATTTTTAGATTATAATAATGATGATTATTATGATCACGGATTAGATAATTGCCCTGATTTAAAAAATAGTGAGTTTCTGAAAAAATTATTGTAGTTAAATTATGTTCTAAGAGTGGTTTTAGCTACAACTAATTCCTCGCGCTTATTTTCTCTGAATACAACAAAGATACCACTTACCATAATAAGAAAAATTCCAATAAATGAGTTTGTATCCGGTACTTCAGAAAAAATAATAACTCCAATTATTATAGCAAAAATTAGATGTACATACTCAGTTATACTATTAACTAATGGTGAACCGACTCTGTAAGCTGCAATCAAACAAAATATCCCAAGACTTCCAGTTGTAGAGATAAAAAGTATTAATCCAATATATTGAAGATCATTAAGTATCCAAGGATTACTAAGAATAGAAAAAATTGATAAATTAAAGTCTGAATTATGTAATAAAATACTAATTGCGCTTCCTCCAACCAATGCACCTATATAAATATGAAAAGTTTGTTGAAATAAACTATCATTTTTTGAAGTTTTTTTTGCCAATGTCATTGATAATGCATAAGTAGCAGCAGCAATGATTGGAAATAACATATAAATGTTTATGTCATTAAATTCTGGTTTAATGATTAAAAGTGTACCACTAAAACCAACGAAGATTGAAAATATTCTATTTATTCCAATCTTTATATTCAGAATGAAGTATGAATAAATAGTAATAAAAAATGGACTCACAAAAAACAAACTTGTTGCTTCTGCTAAAGTAATTTGGCTTAACGAGATAAAAAACAAGGTAAAGCCAAAGAAGAAGGTCGAGCCTCTAAAAATAGCTATATAAGGATGTGCAGTCCCAAAGAAAATTGTTTCTTTTTTGTAAATTAAATATAGGCATAACAATAAGAATCCTACCCCTCCTCTAAATACTAGTATTTGCATTAATGAGGCATCATGGATGGTGTATTTAATTAAAACGTCCTGGGTAATGATGAATAACATTCCCACAATAATTAAAATAAGACCTTTTATGTTATTATTCATATAAATTTTCTTAGAGTAATTTAGGTATTAGTTTAGAAAAAAAAATAATATATAATTATTTTGATGATTTTTTATCTTGTAACACCGCTAATTTTGATTTTTGCTAGTTCTTTGGGATTAATCATTAATCCCTCTTGGTCAATTTCACCTTTTATTTGGGTTTTTGTATTAGTTCCAATTATCGATCTTGTATTACCTTACTTAAGCAAAGATGATCTTGAACTTAAAGAAAATGTTTTTCATAATTTTTCCATTTTAATTGTGCTTCCCTGCATTTTATTTTTAATTATATTTGGTTTAATAGTTGTTTCTGACTCCACTATCACTTTATTAACAGCTGCCGCTTTAGGCGCAGCTGTAGGTATGTCTGGTGGTTCTATCGGCATTACAACAGCACATGAACTTATTCATCGAAAAAATAAATTTATGCGCGGTATTGGAGTATTTTTACTAGTCTTATGTTGCTATGGGCATTTTCGTATAGAACATATTTATGGCCATCATTTAAATGTAGCTACTAAAGAAGATCCTGCTACAGCTAGAAGAGGTGAAAATTTTTATTTTTATTTTATTCGTTGTGTAATCAATAGTGTGATTTCTTCCTGGAATATTGAAATAAATATTCTTAATAGAAAAAATCTAAATACTTTTAGTATTCAAAACAGAATGATTCATTATTTTATATTAGAATTATTATTTTTAGTATTTGCTTATTTAATTGCTGGAATTAATGGTTTAGTTTTTGTAATATTTCATTCTTTTGTTTCCATAATCTTATTGGAGTTAGTAAATTATATTCAGCATTATGGTTTAGAAAGAAAAAAAGAAAATGGAAGGTATGAAAGATTTACAGATTTACATTCTTGGAATAGTCGTCACATCTCTGCTAATTGGTCGACATTTAATTTAGGTCTTCATGCTGAACATCACCAGAGCGCATCAAAGCCCTATCCTCTTTTATCTCAAGAAGAAAAAGCTATAGAAATGCCTGCTAATTACTCCATCATGTTAATTATGGCTTTAATCCCTCCTTTGTGGTTTTTTGTGATGGATAGAAAAATAGATAACTTAAAAACTATTTAATTTAATATGATAGATTTTTTTTCTAAGTTGAAAGATAATCGTATTTTTCAATTTTCTGTTGTTGTAATAATTATATTAAATGCCATTCTAATTGGTGCCACGACATATCAATTAGATCCTATATTTTTAAATACTATTCACTTACTTGATTATGCAATCACTGTTTTCTTTGTTATTGAAATTTTAATTCGCTTTATAGGAGAAAAAGAAAAGAAAAATTTTCTAAAAGATGGTTGGAATGTATTTGATACAATCATTGTAGCAATTTCATTAATTCCAATTCCAAATAATTCTAGTTTTTTAGTTCTACGTCTTCTTCGTATTTTTAGAGTATTACGATTGATATCTGTCATTCCTGAATTAAAAAAAATTATAGAAGCAATTCTTGCTTCCATAAAAAGAGTATTTTTTGTTAGTCTACTTTTATTTATTATTCTTTATATTTACGCAACAATGGGTTCAATTTTATTTGGGGAAGATGATCCAGAACGATGGGCCGATCTAGGAATATCCCTAATTACTCTTTTCCAAGTTTTAACATTATCTAGTTGGGAGAATGTTATGCTGCCAATGCAGGCAATTTACTGGTGGGCATGGATTTATTTTTTCAGCTTTATTTCAATTTGCTCAATTACAATATTGAATTTGGTGATTGCTATCCTTGTTGATGTTGTAAATCATCAAAAATAACCTGTAAAAATTACATATATCTTCAAAAATTAATACTTATATGCTAATTAATTACAAAAATTATAGCAGTTGTAGATTACCTGCATTAACAAAACTATAAGGAGGTATAATGTTTGATAAAAAAGACGATAATTCAAATTCAACACCTGATGTATTTAGACCTGCTAAGGGATCTGCAAAAGTTGTAATTGGTCACGGTGTAACAATTAATGGTGAAATTAAAAAAGCTGATGAAGTTCAGATTGATGGTGAAGCAGATGTTACTATGAAAACTGATAATGTAGTTATTGGTGCTACTGGAGATTGCAAAGGGAATATAGAAACGCATAATGCTGACATCTGGGGAAAATTTGATGGTGAAATAAAGGCTTCTGGTACCTTAACAATCCAAGAGCAGGGAGTTGCTTCTGGTGATATCGAGTACCAAAACTTACAAATTAAGCTTGGCGGTCAAATTAGTGGTGATATTAAAAAATCTGATAAGATTCAACCTATTAAAAAAGATTCAAAACCATCAGAAGAAAATAATTCATTACAAGAAGCAATTAAAAAAGATTAGTAATTATATTTCTTAGTATGAAAGAAAGATTATTTAAACCTCTACATTGGATTATGTTAATCCTTATCTCTCTTGATTTTATTGATACATCTTATCGAATTACGTATGGATATTTTTCCGGTCAAGGTGTGCAACCACCTGTAGGAGATTTTAATGTCCAACTTTCCACTTTGGATTTTATTGTGGGCATAGTTTTTCAATTAGCAATCGCTTACACAATTTATATGTTGTACAGTATGAAAAGAAGTGGTGGTTATTATTTAGTAGGTTTAAATATTCTTTTTGTGATTTACGGATTTGTTATTGGTCCATTTAGCACAGTGCCTGCTGGAGAAGTATTACCTCTTATTGCCGGCTTTATGGTTTTCTATATTATTTTAGTTATTGGAATACCGTATTTGTATTCTGACAAATATGAGTAGTAACTATTTATTCTCTAATTGTAATTGAATTTTAATATCTAAATATTATTTAAATAATAAACGATTTGACTCTATTGCGGTTTACAAGAAGCTAAAATGAGATACGTATAAATTTATCCTCCCATTAAGAAAAATGGTGAGGATATTTTTTTTAGGAGATAATTATGAATTTATGTGTTGTATCCAAAGGATCTTTTACCAAAGAAGATTACATGGAATTATATAATTTTTTTAAAGATGACATTGCCAAATATACAGATGCGTTTGATATGGCTTTTGTTAAAGATGGTCATGTAATGATTATGTGTAATGTTACTGATGAAGAAAAATTTTATGCTTTATTTGATGATCCAAAATCAAAAGAATTTGATTCAAAATTTAATAGTACAGATACAGTGTATTCTTTGCAAAAAGTAGAATAGTTATAATCCACCATGAGAAATTAAGAAGTCAGAAATTTTTTCAATTCCGTTATTATTTTTCATTTCACCAAAAATATACGGTAAACCATTTCTGGCTTCATTAATATCTTCTTTCATCTGTTCTAAATCAACATTTACATGTGGAGCAAGGTCAACTTTATTAATTACTAGTAAATCAGACTTCCTAATTGCTGGTGCTTTTTTTCTTGGTATATCGGCGCCTTGAGCCACATCAATCATATAAATTGTTAAATCAACTAATTCAGGACTAAAAGTTGCCGCTAAATTATCACCACCAGATTCAATAAGTATTAATTCTAAATCTGGAAATTTCTTTTTCATTTCATCTACTGCAAGTAAATTGATGGAACAATCTTCTCTTATAGCAGTATGCGGACATCCGCCAGTTTCAACACCTTTAATTCTCTCTATAGGTAGTACTTGTGCTTTCATTAAATATTCAGCATCTTCAGTTGTATAAATATCATTTGAAATAACTGCCATAGAAACTTTTTTAGATAGATAACGACATAATGCTTCTGTTAAACTTGTTTTTCCAGTTCCTATTCCACCGCCAATACCAACCTTTAACGGTCCATTTATATTATTCACGTTAAATAAATCCTTGAGTCTAAATTTTCATGCTTAATAGCAAAAATATCACCAATAAAAAAAGTTGTACCTATATCTTTGAGAGTCAGCTTATCTGAATGAGTTAAAAATTCTTGAATTTGATTAATAAAAATAACATTAAGACTTTGCCCATCTTTTTGAGACATTGGTATATGTTTTACACATACATTTATTAAATTAGAAATAAATGATTGTAGATAAAACTTAATTAAATCATCAAACTTTATATCAAAATATAATCCAGCTTTTGTCAAACAATATATAAATGATGTATTTTCAGGTAGAGATAATTCCCAGCTATCTTTCATGATTTTACGAAAAGAATTTCCCATATCTATCATTTCTATTTGTCTTTCTTTGGAAGCAGCACTTGCTAAGATTAATTCATTAACTTCCTCACCTTTGTAAATAGATTTCATAAAAATATAATCATTTCTTAATGTTCCATAAAATAAAAGGGCATCTAAAAATTCTTTAACATCATTATTATTTTTAATTTTTTTATCATCAATCAGAGCTTCTAAACCATGAGAATATGCGAAAGAACCAATAGGAAAAGAAGATGAAAACCATACTTGTAATATTTGATGGGGATCTTTGAATTTTTTCATTTTAATGTTTGTGGTTATGTGTTCTGCCCATACCATAAGCACCACCTTCAGGTTTAAATTTTTCAAAAACTTTTTTTACATTTCCGTGTAATTTTAGAACCATATCAAGAATTACAGCATCATCTTGAATAAGAATTCTGTTTTCTTCAATTTGACATGGCAAATGTCTATTTCCTATGTGCCATATGATTTGCTTTAAATTATCACCCGTTATTTCAATTAAATTTTCTTCTTTAGATATAACTTTAATTAATTTTCCATTGTCTAATTCAAAATAATGATTTTCATCAACACTGATGGTTTCTTCAAGATTAACTAAAAATTCAGTACCATTATTTGCTATAAGTTTTTTTCTACGAATAAATCTTTCTTCATAAGATAGTGAAATTTCATCAAATACTTCTTTATCATTATTGTGATGAGTAATTTTGAATGAAGTATCCATTTTAGTACATAAAATAACGTTGAGCTAAAGGTAGTGTTTCAGCTGGCTCACAGGTAATTAATTCACCATCTGCTAAAACTTCATAAGTTTCTGGATTCACTTCTATTTTCGGACAATAATAATTTAACATCATATCTTTTTTAGAAATTTTTCTAATATTTTTAACGGGTAAAAGAGATTTACTTACTCCAGAGTTTTTAAATGAATCTTTATCTAAAGAAACTTTACTTACAAAAGTAACAGTAGATTTTTCTAATGATTTTCCAAAAGAAGAAAACATTGGTCTAGAATATACTGGTTGAGGTGTTGGAATAGAAGCATTTGCATCACCCATTTGTGCGCAAGCAATACTTCCACCTTGTAATACCATTTCAGGTTTAACTCCAAAAAAAGCAGTGTCCCAAATAACGATATCAGCACGTTTATTTTTTTCGATACTTCCAATATGATCAGAAATACCATGTGCTATTGCAGGATTAATTGTATATTTAGCAATGTATCTTTTAACTCTTACATTGTCGTTATTACCCTGCTCTTCTTTTAATTGTCCCCGTTGAACTTTCATTTTATGTGCTGTTTGCCATGTTCTAATAATAACCTCGCCAACACGACCCATGGCTTGACTATCAGAAGCAATAATTGAAAATGCACCCATGTCATGCAGTATATCTTCCGCTGCAATTGTTTCCTTTCGAATTCGACTTTCAGCAAAAGCAACGTCTTCAGGTATTGATTTATCTAAGTGATGGCAAACCATTAACATATCTAAATGTTCTTCAACTGTATTAACTGTGTATGGTCTTGTTGGATTTGTAGATGACGGAATAACATACTGTTCTCCACATACTTTAATTATATCTGGTGCATGACCCCCACCAGCTCCTTCAGTATGAAAAGCGTGAATTGTTCGTCCATTAATTGCTTTAATTGTACTTTCGACAAATCCACTTTCATTTAATGTATCTGTATGAATCATTACTTGAATGTCATGATCATCAGCTACATTTAAACAATTATCTATTGCTGCTGGGGTTGTACCCCAATCTTCATGTAATTTTAGTGAGCTTGCACCAGCAATAACTTGTTCTTCAAGTGCTTGAGACAATGAACTATTTCCTTTACCAGCAAAAGCCAAGTTCATAGAGAAAGCATCTGCAGATTGTATCATTCTTTCTATATGCCATGGTCCAGGTGTAACTGTTGTAGCTAAAGTACCATGTGCAGGACCAGTTCCTCCTCCCAACATTGTTGTAATACCAGAGTGAAGTGCGTCATCTATTTGCTGAGGACAAATAAAATGTATATGACTGTCAAATCCGCCAGCTGTTATAATTTTACCTTCACCAGCAATTATTTCTGTTCCAGGGCCAATAATAATATTTACATTGGGTTGTGTATCTGGATTACCTGCTTTTCCAATTTCATAAATTAATCCATCCTTAAGACCAATATCAGCTTTATAAATTCCATTTACATCTACTATTAAGGCATTTGTTATAACTGTATCAACAGCACCATCTTTACGAGATACTTGAGATTGCCCCATTCCATCTCGAATAACTTTACCACCACCAAATTTTACTTCTTCTCCATACGTTGTTAAATCTTTTTCCACTTCAATAAATAATTCAGTGTCAGCAAGTCTAACCTTATCACCAGTTGTTGGCCCATACATATCGGCATAAGCTTCTCTTTTTATTTTTTTCATTACAATTGACCCATAACTTTTTTATTAAAACCAAATATCTTTCTATTTCCAGAAATTTGAATTAATTCTACATCTTTTGATTGACCAGGTTCAAACCGAACAGCTGTGCCAGACGGTATATCTAAACGCATACCATTTGATTTTTCTCTATCAAATTTTAAATATTCATTTGTTTCTGCAAAATGATAATGACTACCAACTTGAATTGGCCGATCTCCACTATTTGAAACTTTTAAAGTTATTGATTGTCTTTCATCGTTCAAATTAATATCACTATTTTGCTTTGTTATTATTTCTCCAGGTTTCATTATCTAATCGGTTTATGTACTGTTACTAATTTTGTTCCATCTGGAAATGTAGCTTCAACCTGTACTTCTTGAATCATATCTGGAATACCATCCATACAATCTTCTTTTTTTACTACGTGAGCTCCTGTTTCCATTAATTCTGATACCATTTTTCCATCTCTTGCGCCTTCTATGACAAAATCTGTTATCAAGGCTATAGCTTCTGGGTAGTTAAGTTTAACACCTCTTTCTAAACGTTTTCTAGCAACGTTAGCTGCCATACTGACCATCAACTTTTCTTTTTCTCTTGGTGTTAATTTCATTTATAGATCCCAACTTTTTGGTAGTTTATCATTTATTACATTTTTCATAATAATATTTAGTGTTTTTTTTAAATCATAATTATCATCTGCTAAGCATCTAATGATAATTTTATCATCAAATTTAGTCATTTCACAATAGTGATTTCCTAAGTTTTTTTTAACTTTTCTTAATACAGACTCTAGTTGATGAACAATATCACCAAAAATTAAAATTGTTGATAAAGATGATTGATTAGAAAAAGTGTAATTGTTGTTGAAATTATCAATCGTTGTTCCTTTAATATTAATTGCTTCAAAATGCTTTATGGAAGAATTTGAATAAATTTTCCATTGATCAGAAAAAGAAATATTTTTAATTTTTTCAGACATTGCTTTTCTTCCAAAAATTGTAGTTTCACAAAAAATCAAATTAGAATTATTTGATAGATTAATATTGATATTTCTTCTTAATTTTGAATTATCAAATAAAATTAACTCTTTGGGCAACCAATACAAAGTTGAATTATTTAAATTGATATTTATGTCTACTTTAGCAGGATCACCTATTCCTGAATAAATCTTTTCAGCAGCTTGCGTACAAATACTTAATTCAGAATTATGAATTGAAGCATTAATTTCAATATTATCATTACAAGTAATTCCTCCTGCAGTGTTAATTAGAACTAATTCTTTACTTTTATTATAATTATTTGGATTTAAAATTTTACAACAACCACTTTGAAAAAATTTTGAAAAATCATTATTTAATAATTCTATATCTATTTTTCCGTTTGATCTTTGGAGTAGTTTGTCCATTATTGTTTAATTAAGTATAATCAAAACAAAATTTAAGAAAATAAAATACTTAACGGTTTAAGATTAAAAATTATTAATAAATAATAGTGAAACTTAATTTTTCTTATAAATTTTACCAACGAAAAACAAACCTAAAGATACTGAAAAACCTATTCCTATTGCATATATCAATGTTCCTATTCCTACTTTTCCACCTAAAAAAAATCCTATACCTACTGCAGATAGTTCAAGTAATGTTCTAATAAATGAAATTGAAAAATTAGTTTGTTTATTTAAGCCAGTCATCAATCCATCTCTTGGACCAGGTCCCAAATTTGCAGCTAAATAAAAACCACTTCCAATACCTATTATGAAAATACCAATTAATACTTGGAAAAATTGAAATAAGAATTCTTTTGGATAAGGAAGATAGATCAATGAAAGATCCAAAATAACAGAAATTAAAATAGCATTTAATATTGTTCCAATGCCTGGTTTTTGTTTTAGTGGAAACCAAAGTAACAACACCGCAACACTTACAAAAAATGTTGTAATACCTATTGTGTAACCAGTTTTAAATGCTAATCCCTGATGTAACACAAACCAAGGTGAAACTCCCAAATTTGCAGTAATTAATAATGCCTCACCAATGCCGAATAGTATAAGTCCTAAAATTAAATAAAAAATTGTTATTTTTTTAGGCTTTAGATTGTATTCAAAATTAGAGCTCCAGGATAATTTGGGTATTTCTTTAAGTCTTAATATATAAATAAAGGTTTTTACCATCTGAGACTCATACAGCTTAAACCTGCATCAACCTTTGATATCTCATCAACATTAATTTTTATGATATTAAAACTTTTCGATAAAATTTCCTCAGTTTGATTGAAACCATCTGGAATTAATAATTTATTATTAATTCGAATACAGTTTGCTGCATTTTCTTCACCCAATGGTAATTCGATTAAATTATAATTTTTTTTTAAATAATCTAATTTAGACATTCTATTACTTACTAAAATTATATCATCATCTAATAAACTGCATTCAGACTTAAAATGAAGAATATCTTTTGGTGTTTGACATACTTCTACAGTAGCACCAAGTGAGTTTAGTATATTAGATAAATTTTCTGCCCCTAATTTATTAGTTCTATTTGATAAACCTATAATAAAATGATTATTAATATTTAATATATCCCCACCTTCTATTTTCCCCTTTTCAACAACAAATATGTTTTCAAAGTATCTACTTATTTCATTTTTAATTATTTTTGCCTCACCATTTCGTGTAACATCACTTGGATTTAATACAATAATATTATTTTTGAAGATGAGAGCAGGATCTTCAACAAAAATACTGTCGGGATATTGTTCTAAGCTTTCTAATAAAATTATATTTAGTCCTGCTTCTTCAATTGAATTGATATAGTTATCATGTATCTCTAATATTTTTTCATAACTTGGATGTAAATGCTGAGAACTTAATGCATTATTAATACTCTTATTTGGTTTTCTAATAATTGCATTTGTAAATTTATATGTCATCATTGGCGTGCCCGGCATGATTCGAACATGCGGCCCCCAGATTAGGAATCTGGTGCTCTATCCTACTGAGCTACGGGCACTCCTTTTTAATTTTTATGATTTAATGTTACTTCACCAGTCTTTGTGTCAACAACATCAAAAGTTTTTTCATTATTACTCATTCTTTTAGCTCTAGCTGCAGAAGCACGCTCCATTGCATCATTATCATCATATAAAGATACAGCCATTACAGTTGTATCACTTGCGCGTATTTGTAATAATTGTTGTGCTTCAGGAAATTCACTTGGTGCTTTTGATGAATAATCTTTAATAGATTCATCAGCATCTTCTTTAGATTTAAAGTTAATTGTTGTTATTCTTGCTACTGTCATTTTTCCTCCTTCATTTTATTCAATTATTTAACTGCTCCTTCAGTTAAACCAGATACAAAATATTTTCCAATAAATACAAATAATAATATCACTGGTAAACTTGCAAGAACAGCTCCAGATAATAAAAAACCCCAATCAATTTGATATTGACCAACAATTCCAGCTAAACCAACTGGTAAGGTTTTTAGATCATCTCCACTTATTAATATTGACGCAAAAAGATATTCTGTCCAAGAAATAATAAAGCAAAAAATTGCTACACTCGCTATACCTGGGGCAGCTAGAGGAACAATAATTCTAGAAATTACAATATATCTAGATGCACCATCAATATATGCCGCCTCCTCTATCTCATTAGGAATTAATTTAAAGAAAGCTTTTAACATCCAAACCGCAAATGGAGTGGCAAATAAAACATTAACAATAATCAAAGCAAAATAACTATTAAGTAAATTTACTTTTGCAAATAATAAATAAATAGGAACTAATAAAATGACTCCAGGAAATGCATAGGTAACTAAAAGGGAGTATTCTACAAATTTGTTTCCATAAAATTTAAGTTTATGTAAACCATAAGCTGCCGAAACGGATAGAATGATTGAAATTATCATAGAGGAAAATGAAACTATTAAACTATTTTTTAAATAAATAAAAAAATCTGAGTTAAATAATATTTTGTTATAATGTTCTAAAGTAAAAGATCTTGGAATAATAGTTGTAGATGTAGCAATAATTTCTTCAGGGCTTTTAAAAGATGATGTGATTATCCAAAAAAAAGGAAAGAAAAAAATAAGTATAATTAATAATAATGATAAGCTTAAAAATATAAGTTTGATATTCTTTTCTTTAATCATCTTCTTTTGGTGCCATAGATTTGATAAATATTATTGAGAATAGTAATAACAAAAAACTAGTAACTATTGATAAAGTCGCAGCTTGACTAATTCTAAATTTAGTAAACGCAGTTTCATAAATTAATAATGGTAATGTAGTTGTAGCACTTGATGGTCCACCTTTTGTAATTAACCATATAATGTCAAATATATTGAATGATAATAATGTCCCAACTAAACCTAAAACAAAAAGGACACTTTTAAGATTAGGAAATGTAATATAAAGAAATTGTTGGACAAAGTTAGCTCCATCCACTTTAGATGCATCATACATTTCTCTATTTATGGAATTAAGTCCAGAAAGAATAATTAATGCTAAAAAAGGACTCCAACGCCATGAATTTATTAGAACTAAACTTATAAAAGCTTTATTGGGAGAACTAAAAAAACCCGTTGCTTCATCTAATAATCCAATATCAATTAAAACTGAATTTATAACACCACTACTACTACTCAACATTAATTTCCAAATTACAACAACAACTACTGTTGGAATAATAAATGATAAAATAATCCAGTTAGCCATAATTTTTTTACCAGGAAATTTATAATTAATAGTTAATGCAATAGTAAAAGCAAAAAATGTTTGACAGATTGCATTTCCAATTATCCAGTAAAAGCTATTTAATGAGGCATTTACAAATTTTGATTTACCAAATAATTTTATGTAGTTATCAATACCTACAAATTTTCCTGATGTGCCAATAATCTTTACGTTAAATAAACTTAATTCGAATGCTATGTAAATTGGAACTAAAATAATAAGTGATATCCAAATAACTAATGGAGATACAAATAACCAACCTTCAATATTATTTTTTTTCACAGAAATTACAGCACCTCTAATAGAGGTGCTGAAAAATTTTTTAATTACTCAATAGCTTCAGTCATTATTTCCATACCTTCACTAACTGCATCTTTTGCACTTTTGCCATCGATTAAAGTTAGTTGAAGAGTTTGAGCTAATAAATTCTGAGCTGATATAGATGATATGCTAGTAAAAGTATTTCCATTCGTAAAACCAAATAGACTTCCTCTAGTTGAATTGTCTAACATTGTTTCTACTTGTGATTTATATTTTACAACAACCGGATCATCCCAATAAGTTGAATCTTTACTTCCAGCTTCAGTTATTGGTAAAAATAATCCAGGCTCCATGTTAATAAATCTTCCATAGTTTCCAGGCTCCATTAAGAAACTTAAAAACTTTTTAGAAGCTTCCATTTTTGCTTCATCATCAGTCATAATCATTGCAGAATTAACATATGATACAGTTCCAGCTCTATGAGCTTTACCATTTGCATAAGGGATTTGGATAACACCTAAATCGCTTGCATCTCCGCCAGCTTGTGAATCATATGTAGAGATAACAGTAAACTGTAATATCATTGCACAGCCTTTACTTGCAAAACAAGCTTCAGCTTCACCCCAAGTCCAGTTTGCTGCATCAGGAGCTGAATATTGATATAATTCTTTATAAACATCGTATGCTGCTACAGTTTGAGGATTATCAAATCTCAAAGTACCATCAGAATTATAAATTTCTTCAGCACCTGAATTAACCATGAAACTATAGATTGTTTGATCGGTATAAAGTTGCTTATTGCCAGGAAGACCTATTCCATAAACACCATCTTTAGTTAAAGCTTTTGCAGCTTTCTTTAAATCAGACCAAGTTTTTGGTGGTTCAATTCCGGCCGCTTCAAAATCACTTTTTCTATACCATAGTGATAAACCCATGTTCCATAAAGGAACAGCCCAAGTATGACCATTATAAGTATATTGATCGAGTGCTTTTTGATAAAAACCATATTTTGAATCTAACTCTGCAACAAAATCCTCAACAGGTTGAGCAGCACCCATATCAGCGAGTATGGGAGTAAAATCTGGAATACCAACTAATATTTCTGGCGCAGTTCCAGCAGCAACTGAAGCAGGAGCTTTAGCATAAATTTCACCCCAGTTTTGAACTTCTTGCGTTACATTAATATCTGGATTAGCAGAATTAAATTCATCTATTAATGTTTGAATTCTATCTACTCTATGTGGAACACCTTCCATATGCCAAAAAGTAACATTTGTTACAGCATAAGCATTCAAAGAAAATAGAATTGTAATAAAAAATAATAAAATTTTATTCATTTTTCCTCACTTAATTTATGATTAATATTTAAATATCAATATACTAATATTATCAACTAAATTTGCGACTTTCACCAAATATTATTCAATGACTCTCTTAATTTTTTATATTTTTGATATTTATTATTAAGATATTTGGATTGTTTTCTTTGGGGTGTGTAAATATGACCAATATTTTGGTGATTGTTAATTAATTTTTTTAAATCTTTTTTATGCAAATAACTATCAATTAAAAATGCAATACCTAACGCACCTAGTTCGGAATTAGATAAAATTTTAACTTTAATATTTAAAACATTTGAAATTAGTTGAGGTAAAATTTTACTCTTTGATGCACCTCCTGCAAGATAAAGACTGTCTTTGGTTTTAATTTTATTCGCGTAACAATCTTTAATAGATAATGCTAAACCTTCATAACAAGCAGTCATAATATCAAAATTATTATGATGTGGTAAAATTCCAAAAATTTCAGCTTTAGAATTTAAATTTACAAATGGGGATATAGATCCTCCATAATTTATATAAGGAAGAAAAATCAATGAATTTTCTGGATATTTAAAAGTTAAATATTTTTTTTCAAAATTATTAATTATTTTTATTTTATCTGTATAATTTTTTGAGTTTTTATAAAAATTATCTATAACCCAATCAAAATTAGTTGTTCCTGCAACGTTTATTTTAGTCTCTAACCATGTATTATTTAAAGAAGCAAAAAATAAACCAGAGCAGTCTTTAGATATTTTTGAAGTATTTTTAACTATAATATTATGACATGTAGTTCCAATAATACTTATTTTTTTATTATAATTAATTCCCCCAGCTCCTAAAATAGAAGCTATTACATCACCACATCCTATAATGACTGGAGTACCAACTTTTAAACTTGTTAATTTTGATGCACTTTTAGTAATGTATCCGCCTAATTCATTTGATTTTTTTATTTCTGGGAATAGTTTAAAATATTTAGTACTTAGGTTAAAAATTTTGAAAATTTTTTTTGATAATTTTTTATTTTTTATATCACCTGGATATACTGAAACTTCTGTTTCATCATTATTTATATTCCCTGTTAATTTAAATCTTAACCAATCTTTACATGTTAGGATGTATTTAATTTTCTTTAAATTTTCTTTTTCAAATTTAGTCATCCACTTTAGAATAGGTATAGTACAGCCGTATTGTACAATAGAGCCTGTAATTTTATAAATTTGATCAAATATTTTTTTATTAGTGAAAACTTTTTGACTTCTTGTGTCATTCCACAAAATTGCATTCCTTACTGGTTTGTTTTTATTATTAATAGACCAAAACCCAACCATGTTTCCGGTTATGCCTAAACCAACAATTGATTGTGATTGAATTTTAGATTTTTTTATTAAAAGTTTAATACATTTTGCGGTAAGTGACCAAAATTTTTCCATTTCAATTTCAGATTTACCATGTTTATCAGTTACTACTGGATTTTTTATACTATAAGAATTTATTTGTTTAAAATTTGAATTGAAAATTACAGTCTTAATTACTGAAGTCCCAGCATCAATTGCAAGATAATATTTCAAATGCTGTCTCTTAAATTTACAACCACGAGTAACCAACACAAACTAAAGCTATAATTAAAAAAAAATTCATAAATCTTTTTCTATTTTTTATCTGCTGATCATTTAATTCTTTATTTCTAGAGAGATAATATATGTAACATCCAATTGCAAAAGCTACAAATCCTCCTAAATAAGCATACCATTGCAAGTCAGTCATTTATTTAATTTATATATTATTATATAAAATTTTATAATTATTTTTAAACATGCCTTACAAAGCTAACTCGAAAAGATATCAAAAATTAACCTACAGAAGGTGTGGAAATAGCGGATTACTTTTACCCCCTATTACCCTTGGTCTTTGGCATAACTTTGGTGGTAATAAATCTATGTCAAAAGAAGCAAAGAAGATGCTTTTTAGAGCATTTGATAGGGGTATAACTCATTTTGATTTAGCAAATAATTATGGTCCACCAGCTGGATCTGCAGAAGAAAATTTCGGCAGAGTTATGAACTCAGATTTTAAAAAATATAGAGACGAAATTATAATTTCAAGTAAAGCAGGCTATCATATGTGGGATGGTCCATATGGTGAATGGGGTTCAAAAAAATACTTAACTGCAAGCCTTGATCAAAGTTTAAAAAGAATGAAGCTAGAATATGTAGATATATTTTATTCTCATCGTTTTGATCCATTAACACCGTTAGAAGAGACAGCAGATGCATTAGCGCAATCTATTACAAGTGGTAAGGCTTTATATGTAGGAATTTCATCATATAGCTCAAAACAAACAATTAAAATGAACAAGTTATTAAAAGATAGAGGGGTTAGTTGTTTAATTCATCAACCATCTTACTCCATGATTAATAGATGGGTGGAAAAAGATTTATTATCTACATTAAAAAAATTAGGTATAGGCTGTATTGCATTCTCTCCTCTTGCCCAAGGAATGTTATCGGGAAAATATTTAAAAAAAATACCTAAAGTATCAAGGATTTCAGATAATTCATCACTTGATAAAAAAATGATTACAAAAAGTTATTTATTTAAAATTAAAGAGTTAACAAAAATTGCAAATAGAAGAGGACAATCTTTACCTCAAATGGCTCTTTCATGGATACTTCGCCATCCTACCATGACATCCGCTTTAATTGGCGCAAGAACAGTTAAGCAATTAGACGAGTGTTTAGATAGTCAAAATAATCTAATTTTTAGTAATTCTGAATTAAAAGAAATAAATAAATATGCAAAAGAAGAAAAAATTAATCTTTGGGCTAAATCTAGCAAAGATTAATTATTTTAATGAAATCAAATATTTTAATTACTGATAAACTACTCAATGATTATACTAGTATTTTTAAAAAAAAATTTAGTACTGATTGTTTGTGGAAAATTAAAAGCAATATAAATTACAATAAATACACAGGTATAGTTGTTACTGGAGGTTTTAAAACTAATAAAAGGTTTTTATCTAATTTTAAAAATTTAAAAATTGTCTCAGTATTTGGTGTTGGATATGATGGTGTAGACATTGAATATTGTAAAAATAATAATATTATTGTTACTAATACACCAAATGTCCTTACAAATGATGTCGCTGACTTAGCATTGGGTTTAATGATTTCATTATCAAGAAAAATTGTTTTAGGTCATGAATATACTTATCAGAAAAAATGGATGCAAAAACCATTTAATTTAACACAAAGTTTAACAAATAAGACAATAGGAATTGTTGGTATGGGGTCAATTGGTAAAGCTTTTTCAAAAAGAGCAGAAAGTCTACTAATGAATATTGTTTATCATGGTCCAAATAAAAAAAAAGTAAAATACAAATATTATAAAAATTTAAAACAAATGGCAAAAGCAATAGATATAATGGTTATTACGTGTATTGGTGGTAAATCGACTAAAAATATAATTAATAAAGA
>CACJWQ010000002.1 GCA_902597015.1 uncultured Alphaproteobacteria bacterium | reverse complement strand
TGAGTAGATGATGCTCCACAAAGTTTTGCAGCAAGAATATATTCTTGGCTTCTTTCACTAAGTAGATGTGTTCTTACTCTTCTAGCAAGTGTTGGCCATGAAATTAATCCAAGTAAACAAGAAATAAAAAAGAACCGTAATTCAGAACTCCATTCTAATGGCGCAAAGGCAGCAAGACACATAAACAGAGGTATGGGTGGAACCGTTCGAATTGCATCAGTAAACATTTGTAATACGCTATCAATCCAACCACCATAGTAACCTGAGATCCCGCCTATTATTAGGGATAGAACAAAAGATATAAATACACCAAGAGCCAATGGCAAGTTTTGCACCCGCAATAAAAATAGGCGCTCAAATGGTAGAACAATTGTTAATTCACAAAGATATTAATAAAAAAGAAGCCAAAGAAATTTCAATAAATATGCTTCAAAGAGTGGGAATAGCTGATGCAGAAAAAAGATTTAATCAATATGCATTTGAATTATCAGGAGGTATGCGTCAAAGAGCGATGATTGCTATGGCATTATCTACAATGCCTAAATTATTATTAGCTGATGAGCCTACAACAGCTTTAGACGTAACTATTCAGGCTCAAGTTATAAATTTAATAAAAGATATTATTAAAGAGTATCAAATGGGTGTTATATTTATTACTCATGACTTAGGTGTAATAGCTCAAGTTGCAGATGAAGTAGCAGTAATGTATCTTGGTAGTATTTTAGAGAAGGGGCCTGTAAATAAAATATTAAAAAACCCTAAACATCCTTATACAAAAGGATTACTTCAAGCACTTCCTGATGTAAATAATTTGGATGAACCTTTAAGACCAATTCCTGGAAATATACCTAGCCCTTTGGATAGGCCCTCAGGTTGTGTTTTTAGAACTAGATGTCCTAATGCTAGTCATGAGTGTAGTCAAGGCATGGCTGAAATGGGTCTTATTGAGGTCGAACCTGGACATTGGGTCGATAAATGTTGCATTAATTGTGGTTAATTATGAGTGAAAATTTAATATCAGTTAACAATGTTTCTGTAAATTTTGATTATCAAGAAAATTTTATTTCAAAGAAACAAAAAATACATGCTGTTAATAATATTAATATCAAAATTAAAAAAGGATCTTTTTTTGGATTAGTTGGTGAATCAGGTTCTGGAAAAACAACTTTAGGAAGAGCGATACTTGGTGCAAATAAAATTAGCTCTGGAAATGTTATTTTTCATGATGATGAAAGAGATTATGACCTGACAACAATAAACAAACAAGATTTAAAAGAATATAGAAAGAAAGCACAATTAATTTTTCAGGATCCTTATGCTGCTTTAAGTCCACGTATGACCGTAAGAGATATTATAGCAGAACCCTTAGAGGTTATGAAAATAACGAACTCAAGGCAAGAAACTGATGAAAGGGTGAGAGATATAGCTTCAAAATGTAGATTAAACTTAGAGCATTTAAGAAGATTCCCCCACGCTTTTTCAGGCGGTCAAAGACAAAGAATTTCAATAGCAAGAGCTTTAGTAAGTAACCCAAAATTTATTGTTGCAGATGAAAGTGTTGCTGCATTAGATGTATCTATACAAGCAGATATATTAAATCTTTTAAAGCAGCTTCAAACTGAACTTAATCTTACTTACCTATTTATAAGTCATGATTTAAGTGTAGTCGCACATGTATGCGATATAGTTGCTGTCATGTATTTAGGTCATATAGTAGAAATGGCACCATCAAGAAAATTATTTAAAAACCCAAAACATTCTTATACAAAAGCATTGCTTTCATCAATTCCATCAATTGATCCAGAAAATAAATCCAAAGCTATTGAATTAAAAGGAGAAATACCAAGTGCTTTAAATCCTCCTTCAGGTTGTGTTTTTAGAACAAGATGTCCTAACCCTACAGAAGGATGCAAAGGTGGTGATATTGAGATGGGATTAGTTGAGGTTGAACCTGAACATTGGGTTGATCAATGTTGTGTAAATTGTGATTAAATATTTTTTTTATGAAGAATATAGCTTTTCTTGGTACATCTCATATTCACACGCCAAATTTTATTTCTAAGGTAATTTCAAACAATCAAATTAATTGTATTGGTGTTTGGGACAAAGATCAGAACAGGTCAAAAAGTGACTCTGAAAAACTGCAATGTAAGAATTATGATAACTATCTTGATTTATTGAAAGAACCTAATTTAGATGGTGTTATTGTATGTTCAGAAACTAATTTGCACTATGAATTAGTTAAAAAGATTACCGAGAATAAAAAACACTGTTTCATAGAAAAACCTTTGGGGATAGGAAAAAAAGATTCTTTTGAAATGGCAAATCTTATTGAGTCTTCAAATATTATTTTTCAAACTGGATATTTCATGAGAAGCAATCCTGTTTACATAAAACTTAAAGAATTAATTACTGCTAATTATTTTGGTGAAATTTCAAGAATTCGACTCCTTAATTGTCACGATGGTATTATGAGGGATATTTTCAAAAAATATCAATGGATGACAGATCTCAAAGTTGCTGGCGTTGGAGCTTTTGGTGATTTAGGAACACATGTTTTAGATCTTCTTTTGTGGTTTTTTTCTGATGTTGAGTCAGTAAGTGCAACCTTTACAAAAGTATATAATCAATATCCAGGTTGTGAAGAGAGTGGAGAAGCATTAATAAAATTTAAAAGTGGGTTGATAGCTAGTATTGCTGCAGGATGGATAGATGTAGCTCAGCCATACACTATTTTTGTAAGTGGCACAAAAGCTCACGCAAGAACGACGAATGAGCAACTAATTATAAACGAAAATAAGGATGGTAAAAAAACAGAAAGAATAGAAGAAAATTTACCAAAAGCATTACCTCATGCATTTGATTTATTTCTCAATTCATTAATTGATAACAATACTAAAAACTTAATTACTCCTTCAGAAGCAGCATTGAGAAGTAGTATAATGGAATCAATTTACCAATCAGAAAAAGAAAAAAAATGGATAAATATCTAAATTAAAAATATAAATATGAGTAAAATAAAAGTTGGCATTATTGGAGTCGGTGGCATTGCGAAGTTACATGTACCTGGTTGGCATCTGTCAGAACATGCTGAATTAATAGCAGGCTCTGATATAAACAAATCAACTCTCGAAGATTGGGGTAATACAAATCAAATAAAAAAATTATATCTTGATCCCCTAGATATGATTAATGACCCAGATATAGATGTGATAGATATTTGTGCACCTAATAACTATCATTGTGATTTAGCAATTAAAGCAATGCAAGCTGGCAAAGATGTTTTATGTGAAAAACCTTTAGCTCCAAATGCCTCACAAATAAAAAAAATGATTGAAGTAAGAGATCAAACGAAAAAAAAATTAATGTGTGCTCAACACTTTAGATTCAGAAAAGATTCTGAATTAATAAAAGATCAATCCAGATCAATTGGTTCGATATATCATGCACGTTCTTGGATGCTTAGAAGAAATTTTTTACCAGTCTCACTTGGTTTTTTAAAAAAAGAAAATTCAGGGGGAGGGCCTTGTATTGATATAGGGGTGCACGTATTAGATTTAACTCTTTGGTTTATGAACAATCCAGAACCACTTTCTGTGACGGGTGTCTCAAAAACTGAATTAGCAAAGCAGCCAAATTCTTTTAGTTATAATGGAGAGTATGACAAGGAAGCAATGAACGTTGAAGATTTTGCAGCTGCGTTTGTTAGGTTTAAAAATGGTGCAACCTTAATGCTTGAAGTATCATGGATGCTTCATCATAAACTGCCAGAAGATAAAATAGAAGATATGCAGGTATGGTTATATGGAAGAGAAGCTGGTTTGCATTGGCCTAATTGTGAGATTATAAAAAATGATATCAATTCTCAAACTCATATAACTAAAAAAATTGAAGGAAATTTACAAGACACTATTGAACCTCATGCCAAAGAATGTATCGAGTTTGCAGAGTTTGTTGCAAACGATCAACCAGTTGCTATTCCGGCTGAACACTCTCTACAAGTAATGAAAATTTTAGATGGAATTTATAAAAGTCAAGAAGTAGGAAAAGAAATTATTTTAGAATAATAGATTATGATTAATGAAAAGTAATTTATTTTTAGCTGTTATATTATCACTTTCAGGTTTGTTTTTATTGGATTGTATGGGGATTGCGATAAAGTTTTTACGAAACGAATATCCAGCAGCTCAACTTTCTGTTTTTAGAAATTTATTTGGAATGATCCCATGTGTTATTGCTTTATATTTTTCACATGATTGGCATCAAAACGGTAGACAAATAAAAATAACGAAATGGAAGTTAGGATTATTCCGCGGAGTATTTGTAGCATTGGCTCAATTATGTCTCTATACTTCCTATGCTTACTTACCTTTTGCTTTAGTCGCTACCATGGAATACACTGGGCCCATGATGGTCACCCTTCTTGCTATTCCTTTATTAGGTGAAAAATTTGGTTGGTACAAAATGAGTGCAGTAATTTCTGGTTTTGTAGGTATCGTTTTAATTATGCAACCTTGGTCATCAGACTTTAATTATATGTTATTACTTCCTATACTTGCTGCTTTTGGATATTCATTAGCAAGGGTAACATCCTTAAGTTTTGAGGATCATGTTCCTTCACCACTTATCAACTTGTATGGTCAAACAGGTACAATCATAGTTGCATGTATGTTAGTGGTGTTTTTTGGTATGTGGGAAAATTTCAAAAGTATAAATGATTTCTTAGTAGTTTGTGTAATGGGGATTGCAGGAGGATCTGGAACTTTACTTTTAATATATGGTGCTAGAAAAGCAGAACTTAGTAAAATTATGCCATTTGATTATATCGAGATATTTTTTGCACTTATTTTAGGTTGGATATTTTTTGCAGAATGGCCAGTTGATCAACTTTTCCCAGGTGCTTTTTTCATAGTTTTAGGTGGATTAATCATTTATCTTCAACAAAGAAAAAATAATTTTCAAAGATTAAGGAAAACATAATGGAATATAAAATTACCAAACTTCAAAATGATAAAGGTTTAGATATTGACATAGTTAATATTATTAACTCAAACAATTATAGTTTTAGTTTTTATACTTATGGTGGTTATATGAGTGAAGTTTGTATTCCAATTTCATCGAATGTTTCTGAAACAGAGGATGTTTTATTAGGTTATGGTAATTTAGATGATTGCCTGGAAGCTCATGGATATTTCAATTCAATTATTGGAAGAGTTTGTAATAGAATAGGGCAAAGTAAATTTACTCTTAATGGGAAAGAATATAATTTATATTCAAATACTAAACCTGATCATCTTCATGGTGGAGAGGTAGGTTTCAATAAAAAGATTTGGAAAATAGCCGATATTAAAAAAACAAGCCAAAGTATAAAAGTGGAGCTCACTTACCAGTCTAAACATTTAGAAGAAAATTATCCAGGCAACCTAAATTGTAAAACTATTTACGAACTTAATAATAATAACGAAATTCTAATTTCCTTTAATGCTACTACAGATCAAGATACTATTGTTAATATGACTAATCATAACTATTGGAATTTCCATGGCCATAAAGATAATTATAAAAATATTACTGACCATGTTGTAAGAATATCATCTAATCAAATTTGCGAAACTGATGAGGGATCAATTCCTACTGGTAAATTATTCGATGTAGTTAATACAAAATATGATCTTAATAATTCATTTGAAATAAATAAATCTTTTTTAGATGGCGGTGGTATTGATCACAATTATGTTCTCAAAGAGCATACTATTGATCAATCTATAGCTTCCATCTACAGTAATATTACTGGTATGGGAGTTGAATACTCGACTGATCAACCTGGAATACAATTTTATACTGGTAATATGATGAAAGATTCATATCATGGCAAACATAATCGAAATTATGGATTACAATATGGTATGTGTCTAGAGACGCAAATTTTTCCAGATGCTATTAATCAGCCAAATTTTCCATCAACTATATTAAAAGTAGGCGAAACATATAATTCAAATACAAAAATAAAATTAAGAAATGATTTTAAATAAATTAATTTATTGTTTTATAATTTTATATCTATAGACATCCGCATAAATGAAAATCAGTAAAAAAATCATAGATAATTTAAAAAAAGGTGGAGTAGATTTTTACTTAAGTGTTCCTTGTAAGTTATTAGCCAACATGATTGATATTCTTGAAAATGATAAAGATGTTTATTATTCGGCTGTACCAAGAGAGGAAGAAGGTATGGGTATTTGTGCTGGAGCTTATTTAGGTAATAAATTCCCGTGTATAATGATGCAGAATACAGGAATTGGGAATTCAGTGAATGCAATTGTTTCTCTATTACAATTATATCAAATGCCTGTTGTTTTTCTAATTAGTTACAGAGGTACACCTGGTGAGCCAGTAGGAGCGCAAGGTGGAATGGCTAAAATTACTGAAGATATTTTACAAACGTTAAGAATACCTATGTTGCATTGTTCTTCTGAAAATGAATTAGATAAAATTTCGACATTTAGCAAACATGCCAAAGTTGTTGAATCACCAGTAGCTATTTTATGTGATTTCAATTTAATGAAAGATGATAAATGAACCGTTTTGATTTATTAAATAAGTTACAAAATATTCTTAAAGATAACTTGGTTATTTGTAATATAGGTCTTCCATCTCAAGAATTATATAAAATTAGTGATCAACCAAATTTTTTTTATATGTTAGGTAGTATGGGCTTATCGTCTTCTATTGGCTTAGGCTTGGCACTATCCCAAAATAAACACGTCATTAGTATAGATGGTGATGGATCAGTTTTAATGAATATGAACACCCTAGCAACAATAGGCAATAGAGCTCCATCAAACTATACTTTATTGATAATTGATAATGGTTCTTATGGATCAACAGGAGATCAACGAACATTTACTGATGAGAAAACTTCCTTAAAGGATGTTGCATTAGGAGCTGGCTGTAAAAATGTTGTTGAATGTTCTGGTGAGGAAACAGTTAATGAATTGAACAAAGCCATTGATGATAAAGATAATTCATATGTAATAATCTCAAAGATCAATTCTGGAAATGTTAAAATTGATCCCATTCCACTCAATCCTATAACTATAAGAGATAGGTTTAGAAAGTTTATTGGTAAAGTTAAATACCTTTAATTAATATTTTATGATCATTTGCGCAGGATCAATATTTACAGATTACATAAGTAGGATTAATAAATTTCCAAAAAAACCAATTAAAGTTTTATCTAGAGGTATTGATAAAAGATTAGGTGGTTCAGCAGCAGTATCGGCATTTACTGCAAAAATATTGGGCTCTGAATCAAAATTCATTGGAAAATTTGGAGATGATGATTCATCAATCTTTTTAAAAAATGAATTAAAAAAATTTTCTATTAATATCAGTAAATCAATTTTTATAAAAAAATGTCAGTCTTCACAAAGCTTTGTAATTGAGGATACAAAGGGTGAAAGATTACTAGCAGCTTACAATGATCCAAAATTACTTGATTATAAGAAAATACCCAATTTAAATTTTAAAAAAAAGGATATTTATTCAATAGATATGAGATGGATAGATATGGCCTATAATATTGCTATTAATACCAATAAAAAAAATATTAAATGTGTAGCTGATCTAGATAATTTTAAGAATTCAAATATAATTTCTGAAATCGTTAACAAAGTTTCTCACCCTATATTTTCTGAAGAAGGTTTGAAAACTTATAAAAAAAACATTAATATGCAAAAAGCTCTTTTTCAAATATTCAATGAAACAAATAAATTTGTAGCAGTTACTATGGGATCAAAAGGTGTTTATTGGCTTGAAAATAACTCATTATATCATTGTAATGTTCCAAAGGTAAAAACAGTTGAAACAAATTGTGCAGGAGATGTTTTTCACGGTGCTTTTGCAACAGCTCTATCATTAAATAAATCAAACTCTCAAAGTATTCAATTAGCAGCAGCTACTGCAACTTTAAAATGCATGAAAGCTGGAGGCATATATTCAATACCAAATTTAAACAACGTAAAAAAGTTTTTAAAAAAATTAAAAATTAGAAAAATTAAATGACAAAAATTTTAATTACAGAATTTATAGATTCACAATCATTGCAAAACATAAATAAAAAATTTGATATAATTTATAAAAAAGATGCTTGGCAAAATAAAGATTTTTTGGAGAAAGAAATTCAGAAATTTGATGGCATCATCGTAAGGAATAAAACAAGTTTAGATAAGAAAATTTTAATAAGTGCGTCAAATTTAAAGTATATAGGAAGATTAGGTGTTGGTCTTGATAATATAGATACAGAATACTGTAAAAAAAATAATATCATTGTTCAGCCAGCAACAGGTATGAATTCTGACTCTGTTGCAGAATATGTTGTGAATTCTTCTCTTACATTATTAAAAAAAACTCAAATTATTAAAGAACAAACTCTACAAGGAAAATGGCCAAGGACATCAATTGTTACAAAAGAACTTAAAGGAAAGACTCTTGGTCTAATAGGTTTTGGGGATATTTCAAAAAAAGTTTTAAATCTTGTAAATGTTTTTGATGTTAGCTGTATTGCATATGATCCTTTTATAACTTCGAAACAAATGGAGGCAGAAAATGTTAAGAAAGTTTCATTCGATGAAATTCTTAATTTGGCCGACATAATTTCTATTCATGTCCCATTAAATAATGCAACAAAGTATCTATTTGACAGACAAGCTTTTATTAAAATGAAAAAACAACCAATTATAATTAATTCTTCTAGGGGTGGCGTTATCAATGAGAAAGACTTAATTGATGCTTATAAAAATAAATATATCTCTGGTTTCGCATTAGATGTTTTTGAAAATGAACCAGTAAATGAAGCATTTTATAATAATATTACAAATGATATGAATTGCATCTTAACACCTCATATTGCAGGTGTAACTGCTGAGTCAAACGTTAGAGTAAGTAATTTTATAATTGATAAAACAAATAAATTTTTTGAAAATTTTAAAGATTAAATTCACTCATCTTAACCACACGATTTTCTTTTATTGATTTCTCTGCTGCTTCTCCAATAGCCACTGCATGAAGACCATCGTTTATAGAAACTTGTGGTTTTAAATTATTATTAATTGCTTTAATAAATTCTAAATGTTGATAATAAGTCGATCCATGATGTTGCCCAGCTGATAAAATTTTTTTATCTACCTCAACTAATTCTTTAATTGCATTTTTAGAGTTTCTTAAACCTATTCTAACTTCTGAAGAGTTTTTTCCAGATGCATCAGCTGGCACACCTGTTTCTATTTTACCCTTATCTCCAACAACACATAGCTCTTCTTGCATTTCTGAATTTTCTGCAAACATACAAAGTTCTAAAGAACTTCTTATTCCATTTTTAAAATCTAAAATTACAAATGCATTGTCCAATATATCAGGAACTTTTCCATTATAATTTTCATTAAGATGATTTACACTTTGGTCACCACTTGCATATACTTGTGTAACTTCACTATTTGTAATTAGGCGCATTAAATCAAAAAAATGACAGCATTTTTCTACTAATGTTCCACCGGTGTTTGTTTGGAATCTATTCCAATCATCTACTTTTTTGAGAAATGGAAATCTATGTTCACGAATTGAAAGCATTTTAAGCTTACCAATTTTATTACTATCTATTTCTTGAATCATTTTTTGAACAGGTGGCATGTATCTATACTCCATAGCCACCCATATTACTGATGGATATGAAGTTGATAATTTTTTAATTTCAAAACAATCTTCTAATTTTGAACATAAGGGTTTTTCAATTAATAAATGTTTTTTTGTTTTTAACGCTTCTTTAATAATATCATGATGGGTAAAATTGGGAGTAGAAATAATAAAAGCATCCACTTCATTATTTTTAAAAATTTCATTATTATTTGAATAGATTTTAATATCATTTGAGATAAGATTTTTAGCTTTATTTATTGAATTTTCATTACTGTCTGAGATGGCAACTACTTCAGCTGAATCTATAAGATTAATATTTGAAATATGTTCACAACCCATTAGTCCACTTCCAACAATTCCATATTTAATTTTCGTTTTCATGTTGTGTAAATTGGAATATTTAATTGCGCACTTAGTTTTTTTATTTCTGAATATACATCTCCATATGTGAATGCTAGATGATGTTCGATACCAGACGTGAATAATCCAACTAATTTTTGATAGGTATTTGTTTGAAATCTCACAACACCCGAAGTACCTGAAAATGAATTTTTTTTATCTAAAACTTCACCTTTAATAACAATAAATTTTAATTTATTTTCTGATTTTGAAACTCTAAATATTGTTATTTTCCCAGGTCTAAATGCAAAATCATGTAGCAATGCTTTCCTTCTATTAGAATGTACAGTTGCACTTGCTGTATTTTTTTTTGCCATACTAATTGGAGCTAATCCACAATGCCAAAAAACTAAAGTATCAGTTTTGGGATCACAATCAACAACATCTACTAAAAGTGACGGTCTGTTATTTATCTTATTTAAAATATCGCAACTTATACTTCCTAAAACATCAGCTTCACATGCACTGCTAACCCCCTTTTCATTCATCATAGCCATTGGACCACACGATGCACATCCAAATTGAGTAAACATTTCAGGCCAACACTTAATTGCAAAAGTATCAATTTTATTATCATTTTTTATTTTTTCTAACCCATGAAAAATTGAAATACTTTTATTTAATTCATTTGCATTCAACTTAGAGACTGATTTCAAATTTTTTTTTATTTGATTTTTAGTTTTTGTAATATCTTTAGTGCTAACATTTTTAGAAATATTAAACAAAGTTTCTAATTTAATTTTCTTAAGACTATAATTTAATTTTTTTTCTATTTCTCTATTATCATAATCACAGGTAAAAAATCCATCTGGTCTTTTTCCAACAAGTCCTAAATTCTTTTTTTTTGAAAAAATAATGTCATTTTTCTTTTTAGAATTTTTTATTTTTTTCAATGTATTATTTTTTAAAATTTTTTTATTTTTTAAAAAATTATTAATTTTTTCCATTTCGAATAATTTATTATTAATAAATATTGAAAATTCTGGCTTATATTTTAATTTGATTAAAGAGTGCATAGCAAGATTTACACCACATAAAGAGTTCAATCTTAACCGCTTACCTGTTCTCGGCTCTTTAAAACTTATTAAATGTATTGGTTTATTAAATGTTTTAGCAAAACTTGTTATAAATTTTGCATCAGTGAAAGTTGCTTGAGCAATGATATATTTGTTACAATTTAGCTTTTTAAAATGTCTAATAGCTTTTTTTCCTGTTTCATCATCTGTAATTAATTCTTTAAAATGTGAGTATTTAATGTCTAAAATATCTATAAATTTTTCAAACCTTTTTTTATTATCTAAAGCATAATTTATATCAAATGTATCTCTTGCTAATGCTAAATAACCAATCATTGAATTTTGATATGTTTATAATATTTTTTAACAAAATATTATTATTTAATTTCAAAATTTGCCATTATTTCTAGGTTTTTATTACTTGTATATAATAATTTAATATGTTTAAGTCTGAAAAAAATTGGAGGATAAATGATGAACTTTAAGTTTATTTTAAAAGCAATATCTGTAGCTTTAGTTTCATTCTCATTAACTTTAATTTCTGCAGTTTCTTTTGCTGCCACAGATGTACGTATTATGTGGTATGGAGATGGAGACAAAGAAAATGTGCCAATTGCAGCACAAATTGATGAGTTTAATGCAGCTAATCCAGATATAAATGTAATTTTAGATATTGTACCATATGATGCAATAATGAACACTCTACCTATCCAGCTTGCTGCTGGTGAAGGTCCTGACATTGCTCGTGTTACTGATCTTGGTGGATTAAACAAATATTATGCTGATATTACGCCTTATGTAGCTGATCCAAGTTACTATGAAAAAAGCTTCGGTCCTTTTTTAAATTGGTATCGTAAGCCTGGAGATACAACTTCAATTCATGGTTTCCATTCTACAATGACCGTTACTGGTCCATATGTAAATAAAACTCTATTTGAACAAGCTGGTGTAGATCTATTAGGCCCTGGTGCAACTTGGGAAGAATGGGCAGCAGTTTCAATTGAAGTAGCAGAAAAAACAGGTACTCCTATACCAATGGCTTGGGATAGATCAGGTCACCGTGTATCAGGCCCTGCGATTTCTATGGGTGCGAAATATTTTGATTCAAATGGTGATCCAAAATTAGTTGATGATGGATTAAAAGCTATGACTCAAATGCTTTATGACTGGCACCAAGCAGGTACAATGAGTAAAGATCTTTGGGGATCAGTTTCAGGATCTAAATATCATGCTCCAAATGATTGGTGGAATGCTGCTGAGGTAGTTTTCATGATGAGTGGTTCATGGCAAATTGGAAGATTTGCAAATGAAGTAGGAGATGATTTTGATTGGTGGGCTGTACCAGCTCCATGTGGTCCTGCTGCATGTACTGGAATGCCAGGTGGAAATGCACTATTAGCATTCAATGCTAATCCAGCTGTTGGAAAGGTAATGGATTATCTTTCTAGTAAAGAACAACTAAGTAGTTTTATTGGTCAAGTTCTTGCTATCCCTGGACACTTAGATCTACAAGTTGACTATCAAACTGATGATCCAAACGCAAAACATGCATTAAACACTTTTGCTGGCGCAGTGCCAACTATTGATCAAGTTGCTTTTGATCTTCAGGCACACGTTGACAACCGTATAATGTTTAACGCAATTATCTCAAGATTAGGACAAGCTATTGTTGGTGAGATGACAATGGAAGAAGCTTGGGAGCGTATGGATGAAGATGTTGAAAAACAACTTAAAGAAAAATACGGCGGATAATTATATCCAAAATAATAATAATATAAAGCTGCTCATTTTGAGCAGCTTTTTTTCGAAATGATTTAATGGAAAATATTAGAAATCAAACAAAAATTTTTTTCCTTAGAATTTTAAACATTCCCTTTGCATTTTTAATGCATGCTATTGATTTAATCATGTGGCCAATTCAAAAAATTATTGGTGTAAGAAATATGCCATATATTTTTTTGCTTCCAAATTTAATTTTTTTTGGATTATTTGTAATAATCCCTCTTGGTGCAAACTTTTTCTTTTCATTATCATCTGGTGACGAACTGTTATTTGCTGAGAGAGAACTTCCTACAACAAAACAATATGATCAGTTATTTGATTGTGAGAGTTATTTAAATCCAAATACATGTACAGAAGATTTTTTTTGGAGAGGAGTTTATAACACTATATTCTTTGTTGTTTTTCAAGTTGGCTTAATGATTTTCTTTTCGGTTTTGACTGCCGTGATATTAAATAAGAAAATTATTGGCAGAGGCTTTTTTAGATCGGTATTTTTTTTCCCTGTTTTATTATCACCGGTTGTTGTTGGTTTGATTTGGCAATGGATACTGCTAAAAAATGGAGCTTTCAATGCTATAATTGAGTCTTATGGTGGAGACAAAGTATCATTTTTAACGGATCCATCATGGGCTATGGCATCTGTAATCTTTGTATCAATATGGGCCCATATGGGTTTTTACACTCTGATTGTATTAGCAGGTCTTCAAGCAATACCTCCAAATTTATATGAGGCAGCCGAAATGGATGGAACTAGCCGAGAAAGAATTTTCTTTCGAATAACTCTACCTCTTCTAATGCCAAATTTATTAGTTGTATTTATTCTTGCCTCAATAAAAGGTGTTCAAACATTTGATGAAATATATGTTTTAACTGGTGGGGGGCCTGGAACATCTACATCATTGATTGTTCAATATATTTTTACCACAGGATTTGCCTCATCTGGATCTGTTCAAAATTTTGGTCTTGCAGCCGCCGCATCTATGGTTCTCGGTGTGGTACTTTTATTTTTAACACTTATGCAATTATATTTCAGTCGAAATAAAGAAAGTAAACATCAAGAAATCTAATATGTCTGAAACAACTTCAAGAATAATAAAAATTGCTACAAAAAAAAGATATAAAAATAAATATCATTGGACAGATTATTTTTCTTATTTTTATTTATTTTTAGGTGTTCTTCTAATGTTTGGTCCTGTTGTGTGGTTAGGATTATCTTCATTAAAGACTTTAGCAGGAATACAAGAATATCCTCCAACAATTTTACCACTTTCTCAAATTCAAGTTGATGTTGAAGGATACGATAAACCCTTACCAATTTTTAATGTGACACAAGAAGATGGGTCAGTAAAGCAGTTAGCACAAATTAAAAGAATTGGAATTAATGCTAAAATGGTTGATCCTCTAAACCCAGGAGAAACAGTAAAAGTACCGATTGATAAAAGAGAAAAAATTAGAGAATTTAAAATTCAGTGGCAAAACTATGTTGATCCTTTAAGAAAGTATGATTTTTTACTTTATTTCAAAAATTCAACTTTCATTACTGTTGTAGCAACAATAATAACGTTAATAATAAATTCAATGGCAGCATATGCACTTTCTATATATGAGTTTAGAGGGAAAAATTTTGCACTTGTTTTTGTTATAGGTACATTATTAATTCCATTAACGATAATTTTGGTTCCAGTTTTTTATGTTGTTGCAAACTTTGGAATGATAAATTCATTATGGGGCGTAATTCTTCCAGGCGCTGCAACACCAACAGGAGTTTTTTTACTTCGTCAATATATGCTTACATTGCCTAGAGAGCTTATAGAAGCAGCAAGAATGGATCACGCAAGTGAATGGGCAATTTATTGGCGAGTTGTCCTACCTTTATCTATACCTGCTATTGCAGTTTTAGCAATTTTTTCCATAATGTGGAGATGGAATGATTTCTTATGGCCTTTAATAGTTTTATCAAAAAGTGAAGTTTATACATTGCAAATTGGATTAAACGCATTTCACGGAGAACTTACTAGTCAGTGGAATTATGTATTATCAATGACTATGGTAACTTTATTACCTATAGCAATTATATTTGCTTACTTACAAAAATTTATAACAACAGGAATCGCAAGTACAGGTATGAAGTAATGCAAGACAAACCTCTAATTTTTTTTGATCCTTATCCAAGAAATGAAGAAATGGTTTTTACCAATGATGTTAAGACTGAATTAGAAAAAATATCTAATTTAATCTATCACTTTGGCAGTCGAGCTCCTGATGAACTTGTAGAAAAAAATATTGAAGAAATTGAAATATTAGTTGGTCAGACTGCAATGCCTAAAGAACGTTTAGATAAATCAAAAAAAATTAAAGCTATTATAAATGTCAAAGCAAATTGGGAACCGAATATTGATTATCATGAAGCACATAGAAGAGGTATTCATGTTTTATCAGCTGCACCTGCCATGGCTCCTGCTGTTGCTGAAGCTTGTATAGGTTACGCAATCTCACTTTCTAGAAATGTTTTGGGAGTCTACAAAAAATTTTTAAATTCTGAAGAGCAATATGGAATTAAAGAAAATAAATTTGCTTATACACTTTTTAACTCAAATGTTGGGTTAATTGGGTTTGGAAATTTAGCAAAAAGTTTACTTCCTTTGTTAAAACCATTTAACTGTAAAATTTCAGTATTTGATCCATGGTTATCTAATGAATACTTAGAAAGCCAGGGTGTAAACCCTGTATCGATTGATGATTTATTATCTAACAATAAATTTATATTCATATTAGCTGGAGTTACTACTGAAAATGAAGGATTTATTAGTAAAGATAAATTAAAATTAATTAAAAAACATAGTTCAGTAGTTCTAGTCAGTAGAGCGGAGGTTGTTGATTTTGATGAATTTATTGAACTTGCTGAAAATGAATATTTTAGAGCAGCTATAGATGTATATCCAGTCGAGCCTGTGCCAGCAGATTCAACTTTTAGAAAAAAATCTAATATTTTATTTACTTCACATGTTGCAGGTGCTTTAGATTATTCATATAAAAATATTAGAGATATGATGATGAATGATATAAAAAAAATCTTGAATGGGATGCCGCCTATACACTTACAACATGCTGACCCTGACAAAGCAATAATGAGAAGAGATAGATGACTGAAATCATATTAAAGGACATTTTTAAAAGTTATGATCAAACAGAAGTAATTCATGGAGTTGATTTGAAAGTTGAAAGTGGAAAATTTCTAGTTTTAGTTGGCCCCTCTGGATGTGGTAAGTCAACATTATTAAGAATTATTGCTGGATTAGAAAGAATTACATCAGGAGAAATTTTAATCGACGGAAATGAAGTAAGTAGTATACCCGCTTCAGAAAGAGGTTTGGCTATGGTTTTTCAATCATATGCTTTGTATCCTCACATGTCTGTATTTAAAAATATGGCCTTTGCATTGGAAAATCTAAAAATTGATAAAAAAACAATTGAAGAAAAAGTTAATAGCGCAGCTAAACTTTTACAAATTGAAGAGTATCTTCAAAGAAAACCAAAAGCACTTTCTGGTGGTCAAAGACAAAGAGTAGCTATTGGCAGAGCAATAGTTAGAGATCCAAAAGCTTTTTTGTTTGATGAGCCCTTATCTAATCTTGATGCTGAGTTAAGAGTAACAATGAGAAAAGAATTATCAGCACTTCATGAAAAAATCGGTGGTACAATGATTTATGTTACACATGATCAAGTTGAAGCAATGACATTGGCTGATCAAATAGTAGTTTTAAATAATGGTTATGTTGCACAAGCAGGAGCACCACTTGATTTATATAATAATCCCAGTGATATTTTTGTAGCTGGTTTCATTGGATCTCCAAAAATGAATTTTATAAAAGTTAATGCAATTGATAAGTCTGGTTCATTTACTTTAGTTTCAGATGCATTGAATTTGCAAACAAATCATAAAAATTTACAAAATAATACACCTTATTCTCTTGGGATAAGGCCTGAACATATAGAAGTTTGTGAACAACAAAATTCAGATTTAAAAGTACATGTTGATTTTACTGAACAGCTCGGAAGTGAAACTTACTTTTATTGTCAGGGTGAAGGAATAAAACAATTAATTGTTCATCATACTGGGCAATATAAAATTAATAAGGGAGAAGAATTATATCTTCGTTTTAAAAGAGATTCAGTTCATCTTTTTGAAGAGAATGGCATGTCTGTATCAAAAAAAAATATTTAATGAGTTCTAAAAAAATTGGACTTGCCATTATTGGTACTGGTATGGCTGCAAAACCCCATGCCTTGGCTTTAAATGAATTAAAGGATGATATTAATGTAGTTGGAGTTTTTTCTCGAAATGAGGAAAAAAGAGAAAATTTTTCTAAAAATTATAATTTTAATTCATTTCAAGACATTGATAGCATTTATAATAATCCTGAAGTTGACATGGTGGATATCATCACCCCTCCAAATCAACGCTTAGAACTAGTAGAGCAATTTAGTAAATATGGCAAACATATCTTAATGGAAAAACCAATTGAACGAACTTTAGAAAATGCAAAAAATATAGTTTCAATTTGTGAAAATAATAAAGTTAACCTCGGTATAGTTTTTCAACACAGATTTAGAAAATCCTCAATTAAATTAAAATCATTAATAAATGAGAACAAATTTGGTCAAATTTTTTCAGCTCAAATCAATATTCCATGGTGGCGAGAACAGTCCTATTATGATGAACCAGGTAGAGGAACATACAAGAGGGATGGTGGAGGAGTTCTTATAAGCCAAGCTATTCATACACTTGATCTTGCTATCAGTCTTTTAGGAGATGTTAAAGAGGTGATGGTAATGGCAGAAACTACAAAGTTTCATAAAATGGAGTCAGAAAATTTTGTAACCGGAGGTATTAAATTTAAAAATAGCGTAATTGCATCTTTATTCGCTTCAACGAGTGTTTTTCCAGGCTCATCAGAGTCAATTGTCCTTCATTGTGAAAATGCAACAGTCAAACTTGAAGCAGGAACACTTATTATTAATTGGAGGAATGGTGAGCAAGAAGAGTATGGAGAGGAATCTGGAACTGGCGGTAGTGCTGATCCTATGGCTTTTCCATTTGATTGGCATAAAGATCTTATACTTAATTTCGCAAAATCAATTAACACAAATGAAAAATTTGAAATTACTGGAAAAGAAGCATTGAAAGTTCATTATCTAATTGATGCAATGATAGAATCATCTAAAAAAAATATACTAATTACAATGGAGTAAAATATTTAATCATGAGAAAAATTAAAGTTGCTGCTATGGGTGTTGAGCATAGACACATTTTTGGACAATTAAATGGCATGTTAAATTTGGGATGCAAATGTGTTGGCTGGTGGAATGAAACTGATAATAATATTACGAAAGATTTTAATGAAAAACATCCTGATATACCCCGCTTTACAAATAAAGAGGATTTATTAAAAAATAAAGAAATTGAATTAGTACTGATAGCAGACATTCCAGTTAAAAGAGCAGCTTTAGCTATTGAGTGTATGAATGCTGGAAAAGATGTAATGTTAGATAAACCTGGATGTACAACTTTAGAACAACTTAAAGAAATTGAAAATACTGCAAAAAAAACAGGAAAAATTTTTTCAATTGATTTTTCTGAAAGATTTGAAGTGCCTTCAGTTCAAGCTGCCTATGATTTAATTCAAACGGGCGAAATTGGAGATGTTGTTCAAACAATTGGAATGGGACCTCACCGATTGAATATTCAAACTAGACCTGATTGGTTTTTTGATTACGATCAATATGGTGGTATTTTATGTGATATTGCTTCACATCAAATAGATCAGTTTTTATTTTTTACTGGATCTAAAAATGTAGAAATTATAAATTCTTCAACAGGTAATTTTTCAAATCCTGAACATAATAAGTTTGAAGATTTTGGTGAAATTTTAATTCATGGAGATAAGGGTAGAGGTTACATTAGGGTAGACTGGTACACTCCTGATGCTTTACCTAATTGGGGTGATGGCAGATTGACCATTTTAGGTACAAAAGGATACATTGAATTAAGAAAGTATGTCGATCTTGTTGGTAGAGAGGGTACAGATCACCTTTTTTTAGTTAATAATAAAAAATATGAATATAAAAATACTTCTAAAGAACCCCTAACATATTTTGAGAGATTAATGGGTGATGTTGTAAACAGAACTAGTACTGCAATGGATCAATCTCATTGTTTAAAAGTTATGGAATTGGCAATCAAAGCTCAAAAAAATGCGATTAGGCTTGGCAATATTAAGTGATGAATATGTCTAATCAGGAATTATCCGATACTTTAGAAGACGTTATTAATAATACAAAAATTTTTGATATTCATACGCATTTATTTCCATCTGCCTTTAAAAGTCATTCTCTTTCTGGTTTTATTAATTTATTAAACTATCATTATTTAATTGCAGAATTATTAACCAATGCAAATATAAGTGCAGAAAAGTTTTACTCTCTGGATGACAGAAATAAAGCAAAACTTATCTGGGAAGAATTATTTCAAAATAGAACACCAATTTCTGAAGCGTGTAAAGGCGTACTAACTGTACTTCAAAAATTAGATATTAATTATAATAATAAAACTTTTGAAGAACTAAACAATGAATATGAAAATAAATCTCTTACAGATGAAAAAATTTTAAAATTATCAAACGTTTCTTCTTTAGTAATGACAAATAATCCATTTGATATTGATGAATGGAATTTATATAAAGATAATGATTGGGATAGAAATATATTTCAGTCATCATTAAGATTAGATGATTTGATCATTAACAATTCCCAAGCTATCGACGTTGCAAAAAATCAAACTAAGATAAATCAAAAACAAGATGATATTATAATTAACTATTTAGATAGCTGTTTTTTAATATCAAATCCAGTATATGCAGCTATTTCAGCAAATTCAGATAATTTTAAAGAAATCTTAAATGATCCTCTTTGGAAATTAATTTTGTCATGGTTAAATGAAAAAAATATCCCATTGTCTTTAATGTTAGGTGTTAAACGAGCTGTAAATAGTAGTTTTGGTTTAGCTGGAGACGGGATTGGTGATATTAATCTCAAAGAATTAAGCAAATTATGTAATTCGTTCCCAGAAAACAAATTTCTTGTAACTTGTTTATCTTTAAATGATCAGCACGAATTAACTGTCTTAGCTCGTAAACATCCTAATTTAAAAATCTTTGGTTTTTGGTGGTTTATGAACCAACCAAGTATTATAAAATTTATCCTAAAAATGAGGATTGATATGCTAGGTCTTTCATTTATACCTCAACACTCTGATGCAAGAGTTACCGATCAGCTAGTTTATAAATGGTCTCATTTCAAAAATATCTTGCATGAGGTTCTATATGAATATTATTTAGATCTTTCGAAGAAAAATTTTGAGCTATCAAAATTTATAATAGAAAGAGATATAAATAATTTATTAAATCAAAACGCAAAAAGTTTTTTTCTTAAGTAACTGCATATTTTAATAAATTATTATAGCTAATCCTAAGTGAATCAAAAGGATTGCCACTACATTCATCTTGCTCAACAATAAACCATTTACAACCTGAATCGGTTGCTGTTTTAACAATATTCTTTATGTCTAAATTACCTAAGCCAACTTCTGCAAAAAAACTTTCTTGATCGTTTATCATCATAAAATCTTTTAAGTGTAATAATGGCATTCGTTGTTTTAATTTTTTACACCACATTAGTGGGTCTTGGCCACCTTTTTGTATCCAATAAATATCAGGTTCTCCTTGTATGAATCTACTATCTGTATTTTCATAAATTCTATCTAAAATTATTTCATTTTGAACTTTTTGGAACTCAAGTGCGTGATTATGGTAACATAGTACTTTTCCTTCTGAATGAAACTTTGAGCCAGCATTATTTATATCTTCTATGAATTTATCAATTTCTTTTAAATTTTTCATATCCAAATTTAATGGGTAAGGAAGAGCTGAATATTCGCAATTAAAAATGTTTAACTTATTAATAACTTCATCAGTGTTGTTTATAATTTGTTCATTTGGTTCATGTGTCGCGCATATAAATAAACTCAAATCTTCACACATTCTTTTTATTGTTTTAGGATCAATTAAACCAACACCACTGATTTGAATGCTACTATATCCAATATTTTTTATTTTTTTTAGACTTTCAAATAAATCTTTTTCATTTTGGCAAAAATCTCTAACAGTATAAAGTGTTACAGCAATTTGATTAATTTTCATCTTGATTTACTTATCATTTCTTCTAATTTTAGTTCATATCTATTCTCATCTAAAGGAAGATTAATTTTTTTTTTCTCTAATCCTGATAGGACCATAGCATTAATTAATTCAACTGAATTTAAACCATCTTTTCCATTCACATAAAGATTTTCTTTTCCTAAAAGAAAATTTGTAAAGTTTTGAATAAGCCTTTGATGTTCAATATGTTGATCCATATCCGCATTAAAATTAAAATTAATTTTTTCTTTTTTAGGCATGTCAAAAAGTGTTTTAGAGTTTTTAATAAAATCAGTAGATGAATCTATTTTTTCCCATGTAACATTATTATCTTGAATTGTAATTAAACCCTTATCTGATGCAATTTCCAATCTATTTACACCAGGTGCTTCACCTGTTGTTGTAATAAATACACCTTTTAATCCATTTTTATATTTAAAGATTGAAGTTACTTCATCTTCAACTTCTATCTCATGAAAGCGACCTAATCCCAAATCAGTATATACACTATCAGGCATGCCAAATAACCACTGACACAAATCAAGTTGGTGAATACTCTGATTTATTAAAACGCCTCCCCCTTCACTTTCCCATTTAGCTCTCCAATTAGACGTCTGATAATAATAGTTTGTTCTAAACCAATTAGTTATTGTCCATTGAAAACGGTGAACTTTACCTAATTCATTTCCATTAATTAGTTCCTTTATCTTAACATAAACAGGATTAGTTCTTTGATTGAGCATAACAGTAAAAAATGCTTTAAAATTTTGTGAAATATTAATAAATTCTCGACACTTTTTACTAGTTATTGCTAAGGGTTTTTCAATTATAACATTAATATTATTTTCTAGAGCTTTTTTCGCTAGATCAATGTGCGATTTATGAGGTGTAGCAATGATTGCCGCATCTATAATTTTATTATCAAAAAAATTATCAGTATTTTCAAAAAAAGGAATATTTTCATATTTATTTTTATATTCTACATTTGAATCAGCAACAGCAGCTAAGATGGCATTTTCTATTTTATTTTCTTTTAATTTTTTAGCATGATTTGCTCCCATACCTCCTATGCCAATAACACCATATCTGACAGGTTTTTCCATAATTAATTTTATTATATTAAAATAAAAAATATTTAATTAATTTATGAAAGTATTGGATCTTTTACTGGAATAATTGGCACTCCACCTGGGGATTGTTCTGTACCAGAAATTTCAATAGTACTAATATTACTTCGCCATCTCACACTTAAAGCAAACATTATTGCATCAGCAATATCTCTTGGTTCAAGAAGAGTAAAACCTGACATAAATTTTTTTGCTTTATTTTTATCTGTAAAAGCAGCTTTACCAAAATTTGTTTTAGTTCTTCCAGGACATATTTCAGAGACTTTAACTCTTGATCCACTAAGTTCAATTCTTAAGCTTTGAGCAATTCTATGGATAGCACCTTTTTGACCACCATAAACAGTACTCATTTGTGGATATAGACCCGCAAGTGATCCCATTAAAATTACGTGACCTTTTCTTCTTTTTATCATTCCTGGAACAATAGCTTTTAAGGTATGAAGATAAGACTCAACATTTAATCTTGTAGATAACTCAATATCTTGTCTTGACGCTTTTAATATACCTTCTGCTCCTCTTCCAATACCAGCATTACAAACTACAATATCAACTTTAAGCTTAGCAAGTTTTTTATAAATTTGATCAGTATCAAAGAGATCAATTTGAATGATTTCAAATTTATATTTTTTTTTCAATTTCTCTAATGCTGAAATATCTTTATCAAGAGCATAAATTTTTATTTTTTCTTTAAAAAATCTTTTAAGAGTTTCTAATCCAATACCACTTGAAGCACCTGTTATTAAGACACTTTTATATATTTTATTGATCATCTTCCGTTTAAGTATATTTTAAATACTAATATGCAATTAAATAAAAATATAAACAGAAATCTATTAAAAGAACAATCTTTTCCAGCTTATAATATTAATAATAATAAAGACTCTATAGTGCATTTTGGTGTTGGAAATTTTCATAGAGCTCATCAGGCGCTTTATATTCATGAAATATTAGAAAATAATGAAAATATTTCCATAATTGGAGTTAATTTAAGATCAGACGAAACAAACAAAAAAATGAAAAAGCAAGATTACTTGTATACTTTAGTAAGGGTATCAAATAACTACAAAAAAGTTGATATTTTAAATCCAATAAAAAAAATACTATTTGGCTTAAAAGACAAGAATGAAATTAGAAATTTAATAGCATCAGAAAAAATCAAACTAATCACTATTACTGTCACAGAAAAAGGATATCATTTTGATAAAAATAAAAAACTGAATTTTTCAAATGAGATCAAAAATGATCTAGAGGACAAAGATATATCTACTATGATAGGCCACTTGGGTTTTGGAATAATAGAAAGATATAAACAAAATAAGAAAAAATTAATTGTACTAAGTTGTGATAATTTATCTGAAAATGGAAAAATTTTACAAAATTTAATCAAGGAATTTATAGAAAAAAAATATCCTAAGTGTTTAGATTGGTTTAAAGAAAATATTGAATTTCCATTATCTATGGTTGATGGAATTGTACCAAATAATAATAAGCAATCTGAATTTTTTAACTTACCCTATCTTGATAATGCAATTGTTGTTACAGAACCTTATAGAGATTGGTATATTCAATCAAAAAATAATGAACTAAAAAATATTTTAGCAAACAATAAAATTAAGTTTGTTGATGACGTAAAATTTTATGAAAATATTAAACTTAAAATTCTCAATGCTTCTCATTCAGCATTAGCATATATTGGTCATTTGTGTGGATACACTTATGTTCATGAAGCAATTAAAGATGAAAATATTTATAATTTCATTTTAAATTTTTTAGATAAGGAAGTACTACCTACTTTAGAAACTAAAGATAATTTTAATATTAATGAATATAAAATCAAAATATTAGAAAGATTTAAAAATACTTTCATAGAAGATAAATTATTAAGAATTGCTATGGATGGATCTTTAAAAATACCCATTAGAATACTTGATACTTATAATAATAATAAAGGTGGAACTAAATACATCCACTTTATTATATCTTGTTGGTTATTTTTTTTATTTCAAATTATTGAAGAAGATCAAAATAGACTTGATGATGCTAATAAAGAATATTTCTACAAAGTTTATAAAAACAATAAGAGTAATTTTTTTGAAGAAATTGTTAATAACAAAAATATTTTTAATCTGTCTATTCATAAAAAAGAAGAAATGTTAACTGATATTAAAAATAATATAAGTTTAATGGAAAAAAAATCTTTAAAATCATTATTAAAAGAAATAATTTCATAATATGAAAATTTTACCTATTATAATAAATAAATTTTTTGATAGTATTCTATTAAAACTATCTGTTCCAAAAAAAGATAGAAATCTAATTATTAAATCACTTTTAGATTCTTCCATTAGAGGTGTGGACAGTCATGGTATTAGATTATTTTCTCATTATGTAAAATGTATTGAAAATGGAAGAATAAAAGCAAAACCTAAAATGAAACTAATAAAAAAAAACAGAGGTGTAGCTGTCTATGATGCTGATGATGGCTTAGGGCATGTTGCAGCTTTAAAAGCATCAGCAATAGTATCATCTATGGCAAAGAAGAATGGAATTGCTTCAATTGGCATAATAAACTCCTCACACTATGGTGCTGCAGGTGTATATTCTATGGATATTGCACAAAATGATTGTGTTGGTTTTTCATTTACACACTCAGATGCTTTTGCCATTCCGTATAATGGCAAGAAACCTTTTCATGGTACTAATCCTTATTCTTTTACAACACCAATAGGTAAGAAAGATTTTTTACATGCAGACTTCTCTTCAACTTCGATAGCCTGGAATAAAGTTATGAGAGCTAGAGCAAATTCTACTAAATTAAATTCTGAGATTGCCCTTGATAAATTCGGAAATTACACAACTAACCCTTATAGTGCTGTTTCTTTAGCTCCACTTGGCGGTAAAGAATATGGATATAAGGGTTTTGGATTATCTTCTTCTGTAGAAATAATGTGTGGACCTCTTATTGGTATGGCTCATGGATACCGTTTATTATCAATGATTGGACCAGATTTTAGTACACCAAGAAAATTAGGACATTTCTTAATCGCCATTTCATTAAATGCTTTCACAACAAAAAAACAATATTTTAAAGGTATGAAAAACTATATGAGTGATCTAAAAAAACAAAAATCAAAAAAAAATAATAATCCAATTTTATATCCAGGCGAAAAAGAAAAAATTACTTCAAAAAAAAGATTAAAAACAGGTATTCCGATAGATAAGGAATTAAAAACTGATTTTTTATTTCTAGCAGATAAATATAAGGTAAAAATTAATTTATAGCTTTAATTACACCTTTTAGTTGATCCAAACCTTTCATTCTTCCTAATAAAGAATACCCAGGTATTACTGAATTAAATTGGTCATGCAGTATTGTATGACCATGATCAGGCCTCATAGGAATTTGTTTTATAGAATGATTATTTTTTTTTCTTTTATTTTCTTCTTTTAGTATTGCTTTAATAATAGATACCATGTCCAGACTTCCATTAAGATGGTCATCTTCATAAAAATCGAGAGAATTTGGAATGTGTCTTATATTTCTTAAATGAATAAAATTTATATAAGAACCATATTTTTTGATTATATTGACTAAGTTATTTTTTTTATTAACACCAAGGGATCCTGTACAAAAAGTAAAACCTACATTTGTATCTTTTTTTATATTCACAATAAAATTAATATCTTTCTCATTAGAAACAATTCTTGGTAATCCATAAACATTATATGGAGGATCATCTGGATGAATATTGTAATGAATATTATATTTTTTTATGATTGGATAAATTTCTTCAATAAAATCTTTTAAATTATTTTGTAAATCACTATGATTTAATTCTGCAAATTGATCAATCTCATAATTTAAATCTTTAATTGTATACTTTCTATCGTTTGCAGCTAATCCTCCAAGTAAAGACATCTTAAGTTTTTTTAAATCACTAGAATTCATTTTTTGTAATATTTTTTTTGAGGTATGGATGTCTTTGGATGAATACCTTGTTTTTGCTGTTTTAGATTTCAAAATAAAATTTTCAAATGCACAAACATGAAGATGATTATATTTTAGAGCCAATGCTCCATTTGGTAGTTGATGATTTAAATCTGTTCTAACCCAATCAATCAATGGCATAAAATTGTAACAAATATTTTTAATTTTATTCTTTCCTAAATTTATCAATGACTCTTTGTATTGATCTATGTAATATTTGTATCTCCCTGATCTCTTTTTTATATCATTATGAACAGGAAGACTTTCAACAACGCTCCAAGTTAAATTTTTATTGTTATTAATTTTGAAACTTTCAATAAATTTTTTTCTTTTCTTGATTTCAAATGCAGACCATTTTTCACCATATTTTATTTGTGCTAGTGATGATACGATTCCTTCAACTCCTATCTGTCGAATTTGATCTAATTTTGAAGGATCATTATGACCAAACCATCTAAATGAATACAGCATGCGACAATATTAATATCAATATAATTATAAATAAATACTTTATTTTATTTTTGTTGATTTAAGTTCTAATTCTGCTTACATTAAAAAAAATTTAAGGAGGAATAATGAAAAAATTTATAATATTTTTAACTTCTTTTTTTGCTTTACTAGCATCACCTGTTTTTGCAGGTGGTCATGGTGTTACTAAAGTAGCTCTAGTCCCTGGTGGCCCACACCCGTATTTTGCTGCGTGGGAACAAGCAGGTTTAGATGCTGTAGAAGACTTTGGTTTAGGAAAAGCAGATTACAGAGTCCCTGCAGAGTGGGATCTAAGTCAACAAAATGAGTTAATTGAAAGTTTAGTTGGCCAAGGTTACAATGCAGTACTTGTATTCCCTGGTGATGCAGTTGGAACAAATAAAATTTTAGGTGAACTAGATGATGCTGGTATACCAACAGCTGCCTTAGCTGGTTGTGTTGAGCAACCAACTCAAGCAAAATTTTGTTTTGGAACGGACACTGGTCACTCAGCTTATCTTGGTACAAAAGAATTAATTAAAGCTTTAGGTGGCAAAGGAAAAATTGCTCACTTTACTGGCTTCTTAGTTGATCCAAATACAACTCTAAGAATCAATGCTGTTGAACAAGCTGTTTCAGAAGCAGGCGGTGGAGTAGAAATTATTCAAGTTATTGCTGATATTGATGCTTATGAACCAGCTGATGAAAAAATTAATGCTTTTATGGCGGCTCAAGGAAGTGAAGTAGATGGTATTGTTACTACTGCTTGGGTTCCTGCTGTTGTAGCAGCACAAGCTTTAACTAATATGGGTGATAAAAGAATTAAAATGGTTGGTATTGATCATGACGAAGTAGTTTTAAAAGCTATTAAAGATGGTTATGTTCACGGAACTATGCTTCAAAACCCATATGGACAAGGTTACATTGGTTCATATGTAATGGACAAAGTTAGACAAGGTTGTGAGTTCAAAGCTGATGCACCTTGGAAATCAACTGCACAAACAGATCAATTTATTGATTCAGGTACTGTATTTGTTGATATTAGTGATGTTGATACATACGTTATGGCTATGAGAGGAATTTCTTTAGAAATTTTAGAAACTTTTGATAGCACATATCTAAACTGCCCAAGTTAAAATAATATGGGGGCATTAAGCCCCCTTTTTTTATGAATAATAAAATTCCTAATTTTGTAAAAACTAATCAGTTTGGTTTACTTATATTGGTAATTGTATTTATTTGTATTTTTTCCTTTTCAACTGATGGATTTACTTCAAGATTTAATATTTATGCTCTCTCAAGAGTAGTCGCTCTGGATATAATGATTGGTTTAGCAATGATGGTAGTTATACTTACTGGAGGTTTAAATCTATCTCTAGGTGCTTTAGGTGTTTCTGCAGCAATGTTTGGTGGTTGGTGTATGGAAAGTATGGGAATTCCTATTTCTATTACAATCATTTTAGTTTTAGCTTTTGGTTCATTTCTAGGCTGGATTAATGGATTTGTAACTGTCAGAACTGGTGTTCATAGTTTCATTGTTACGCTGGCAACGATGAGTATTTATTTTGGTTTCATGACCTTGCTCACTGAAGCAGAAGCATTTAGAAAATTACCAGAGGCTTTTACTGATTTTGGGAGTTTAAAACTTTTCAATAAGTATATTTCACCATTACTAATTATCAGTGTGATGACTTGTTTTGTACTTTATTACATTTTTAAATACACTGATATTGGCCGAAAGCTTATCGCAGCTGGAGCTAATCCTGATGCTGCAGAATTATCAGGTATTTCTGTAGATAGAATGTTTATTTATTGTCATATGCTTTCAGGCTTCTTAGCAGCACTTGCAGGTATTATGTTAACAGCAAGAATTGGAGCTGCAATTCCGTCTATGGCTGGTCATTTAGGATTTGATTGGTTATTACCAGCTTTCTTAGCTCCAGTATTAGGTGGAACACTTCTTTCTGGTGGCAAGGTTACAGTTTTTGGAACAATGCTAGGAGCAATTCTTGTAACATTAATAAATAATGGATTATACTTAATCGACGTTGGTGAATTCTGGGTAAGATTTTTTCTTGGGATCATATTATTAGGAGCTGTTCTGCTAGATAGAGCTAGAGAATATTTTACTGTTAAAAATTCAATTGTTTCATGAGCGCACTTTTAAAAAAAGATTGGTTTGGACTTGGTTTAGTTTTAATTTTTGGCTCAATTTTAATTTCATTGTTTAAGCCTGCATTTATTTCTCCATTTAACTTATATGTTTTAATGCTGAGTGTTAGTTTGATGCTCGTTGTGGCAATGTCACAAATGATTATCATTGCAATTGGTCAAATGAACTTATCTGTTGGAGCAATTGGAGGCTTAGTTGCAATTTCATTTACCGGATTAATGGAAGTTTATAGCATGTCTATTTTGCCTGCTGTTCTTATTGGATTATTAATTGGTCTTGCTTGTGGTTTTATAAATGGATACATCACCGTTAAAACTGGCATATCAGCTTTTATTATTACTCTAGCTACACTTTACATTTTTAAAGGAATGAATTTAGGAATAACAGAGGCTCAACCTTTTTATGAAATTCCCGAAGCTGTAAAATTTTTTGGAAACGCAAAAATCTTTGGCCCTATACCTTACTTAGTAATCATACCAATTATTATAACTATTCTGATGTGGATTTTAATGAATAGAACATCTCTTGGAAGATATATGCTAGCATATGGTAATAATGTTCAATCATCAGAATTAATAGGTATATCTTCAACAAAAATAGTTATCTATGCTCATGTTATATCCGGTCTTTTGGCAGCCATAGGTGGAATGTTAGTTGTTTGTAGATTACAACTTGGGACACCTAATATTGGCGATTCGTGGTTGTTACCTTCATTTGCTGCACCAGTAATTGGAGGTGCTATACTGGCTGGAGGAAAAGTAGATGTTATTGCTACTGCTTTTGGAGTGATATTAGTTTCTATAATTTCTCAAGCTTTAGTTATTTTTAAAATTGATCCTTTTTTTGTTCAAATTTTTTTAGGCTTTATGATTTTATTAGCAGTATTTATAAATAGATACAGAGAATATAGAGAAGAGAGAAGAACAAAGGTTTTTTCAGATGAGTGATTATATTTTAGAACTTAATAATATTACAAAAAATTTTCCTGGTGTTAAAGCGCTTGATAATGCAAATTTTAAACTCAAAAAAAAATCAATCCATGCACTTCTTGGTGAAAATGGAGCAGGTAAATCTACATTAATTAAAATCATAACAGGAGTTTACAACCAAAACGAAGGTAAACTATTTTTAAATGATCAAGAGAAATCTTTTTCTTCACCAAATGAAGCAATGAATGCTGGAATTTCAGTTGTGCACCAAGAAAGAAATTTAATTAGGAGGTTTTCGGTTGGTGAAAATTTAATGTTAACCAATCTTCCTAAAAATAATTTAGGTTTAATAGATTATAATACTGTTGCAAAAGAATCAAAAAAATGGCTTGATATTATGGAGTTGGATATAGATCCAAATACTATAGTCTCAGATTTAACAGTTGCAAAAATGCAACTGTGTGAAATAGCTAAAGCTTTATCCTTAGAGTCAAAAATACTGTTATTAGATGAGCCAACTTCATCATTATCCCCACAAGATACAAAAAATTTATTTGCATTACTTAAGCGATTAGTTGTTGAGCAAGACGTAAGTATAGTTTTTGTTAGTCACAAATTAGAGGAAGTATTTGAAATATGTGATGAAGTTACTGTTTTGAGAGATGGTAAAAATGCTTGTGAGTCTGAACAAATTACTAATCTTAATAGACAGAAACTTGTTAAATTAATGATTGGTAGAGATGAACAAATAATTAAATCTAAAAAAAATATTGATTTTACGGATGAAAATTTATTAGATCTGCAATCAATAAACACTGACCTTGGTCATAAAAATATTAATTTAAATTTAAAAAAAGGTGAAATACTTGGATTGTATGGTTTAGTCGGGGCAGGAAGAACGGAATTAATAAAATGTGTACTTGGGCTTGATAAAATTAATTCTGGACAGATTTTACTCAACAATAAAGAAATTAAAATTAAATCCCCAAAAGATGCACTAGAAAAATATAAAATCGGATACATAAGTGAAGACAGAAAAAAAGAAGGATTAATTCTAATGCATGATGTTTTATCCAATGCTGGAATAACAGTCTGGTCAAATTTGAAAAAAATATTATCTTTTTTGAATGATAGTATAGTTTATAATAAAGTAGATCCTTACGTGAAACAACTTGAAGTAAAAACACCTTCATATCAACAAATCGTTTCTAATTTATCTGGAGGTAATCAGCAAAAAATTAGTGTAGCTAAATGGCTAGCTTCTGGAACTGATATATTATTTATTGATGAACCTACAGTTGGTATTGATATAAAAACAAAATCTTACCTTCATGAATTAATTATTGAACTATCTTTAAAAGGCACATCAATTATTTTAATAACTAGTGATATGCCTGAAATGATTAGTTTAGCTGATAGAATTATAACGATGAAAGATTTTAAAGTAGTTGGTGAAACAATAAATAATCATAGCTATGAAGAAATGAGTTCATCAATTATGAGGAATATTCATGAATAAAAGACAACTTGGAAATACAAATATAAACTTAACTGCTATAGGTTTTGGTGGAGCACCTTTAGGTAATTTATTCGAAAACCTCGATGAACGAAATTGTTATGATATCCTTGAAAAAACCTATAACGAAGGTATTAATATTTATGATACATCTCCGCTTTATGGTTATGGTTTAAGTGAACACAGATTAGGTAACTTTTTAAAAACTGTAGATGAAGAAAGTTATTTTTTATCAACTAAAGTTGGCAGGTATCTTACTCCAGCAAAAAAAGAAAGTATAGATAGGGGAAGATTTGCAGGAAGTTTAAATTTTTCTCCTAATTTAGATTATTCATATGATGGTGTGATGAGAGCATTTGAACAATCATTGCTAAGATTAGCTGTTTCAAAAGTAGATATTTGCTTAATTCATGATGTAGATCGATTCAATTTTGGTAATGAGGTTGATCATTATTTCAAATTAGCAATGGACGGAGCATATAAAGCTGTTCAAAAACTAAAAGAAGAAAAAGTAATTAAAGCTATTGGCGTAGGCGTAAATGATTCTGATATATGTGCAAGATTTGCTAAAGCTGGTGATTTTGATTGTATGGTGCTAGCTGGTAGATATTCATTATTAGATCAAAATGCTTTAAATGATTTTTTCCCAATTGCTGAAAAAAATAATATAGGCATTATTCTTGCTGGAATTTTTAATTCTGGAATTTTAGCTAAAGGTGTTGGTGAAAATATTACCTACTTTTATGATAAAATTCCTGAAGAAGTTAAACAACGATATTTAAAAATTGCTAACATATGTAAAAAATATGAGGTACCTGTTCCCGCGGCAGCAATTCAATTTTGTTATACGAATAAACTTGTCACTTCCATGATTTTGGGGATGGATAGAGTGGAACAAGTAAAGCAAAATTTAGATTATTTAAATTTTCCTATTCCTGAAGATTTATGGAAAGATTTACTTAATGAAAAATTAATTGATGAAAGATGCCCAATATGAAAATAACTGATGTTAAAACTCAGGATATTCGTTTTCCAACTTCAAAAGATAATTTGGGAACTGATGCAGTTCATGTTGATTGTGATTACTCTGCAACCTATGTAACAGTATTCACAGATCAAGAAGATTTAAATGGAATTGGTTTAACTTTTACAATTGGAAAGGGTAATGATCTTTGCTGTACAGTTATAGAATATTTTAAAGAATTTATAATTGGAAAAGATATTCAGGAATTAGAAAAGAATATTGCATCGATATGGGAAAAAATTACAAACCATAGTCAATTGCGTTGGGTAGGACCACAAAAAGGTGTTACACATCTTGCGGCAGCAGCTTTTTTTAATGCAATATGGGATTTAATTTCTAAATTTCATAAAAAGCCACTATGGAGATACATAATAGAATTAGAAACAAGAGATTTATTAGATAAACTTTCTTTTTCTTATATTGATGATGTCATCACTAAAGATGAAGCGGCTAAAATAATTAATCAGAAAAAAACAAATTTACCTGCAAATTTAGATGATTTAAATTCCACTATTTTTCCAGCATATACAACTGCAGCAGGATGGTTAGGATATTCAGATGAAAAAATGAAAAGGTTAGTTGAAGAAAATTTAAGTAAGGGCTGGACTCATTTTAAAATGAAAGTTGGTCAAGATATAGAAAGGGATATTCATCGCTGTAAATTAGTAAGAGAGTTAATAGGTAATGACAATAAATTGATGGTAGATTCAAATCAAATATGGAGTGTTAATGAGACCATTGAAAATATTGGAAAATTAAAACAATTCGATATTTTATTTTATGAAGAACCAACTAATCCTGATGATGTTTTAGGTTTTAAAAAAATTAAAGATGCACATCCAGATGTTAATCTAGCAACTGGAGAAATGATACAAAATAAAGTTATGTTTAAACAATTTATAGAAAATAAATCTTTAGATTATTGTCAAATTGATAGCTGTAGAATTGCAAGTATTAATGAAATATTACCAGTTCTTTTAATAGCAAGTAAGTATAATACTCCAGTTATTCCTCACGCTGGTGGTGTCGGTTTATGTGAATATGTTCAACATCTTAATCTAATTAATAAGTTTATAATATCCAATCACTCTTTATTATTAAGTGAATATGCTGAAAGCTGCTCTGAACATTTTGTAAATCCAGCAATAATAAAAGATGGTGGATATGTAACTCCAACAAATCCAGGATATTCAGTAAAAATAAAGGATAGTTCTCTTAATGAATTTGATTATAATAATGGAACATATTGGAAATAAATGTACGTAGATAGTCATCAACATTTTTGGAAACTTTCAAGAGGAGATTATTCATGGATGACTCCAGATATGAAAGTTTTATATAAAGATTTTTTTCCAGAAGATCTTGAACCGTTAATTAAAGATAAAAATATAACCCAAACTGTTATTGTTCAAGCAGCGGATACAGTAGCAGAAACAGAATTCACCTTAAGTCTAGCATCCAAGCATGATTTTATTGCAGGTGTTGTTGGTTGGGTTGATTTAGATAGTGATAAAGCTAAGGATGATATTGATAAACTTTGTGAAAGTAATTTTTTAAAAGGTTTCAGACCAATGATACATGATATTCAAGATGACGAATGGATGTTAAAAGAAAATCTTAGTGAAAATTTAAAATATATGAATAAAAAAAATTTAACATTTGACGCCTTAGTTAGGCCAAATCATCTTAAGCACCTAATTAAATTTGTAAATAAATATGATTTTCTACCAGTCGTAATAGATCATATTGCTAAACCTGTAATTATTAATTCAGAAATTGATGAATGGAAAAAAGATATGACTGAATTATCAAAGGCTAATAACGTTCATTGTAAATTTTCAGGAATAGTTACTGAAGTGGGTAAAGATTATAAAAAAAATCAATTAGATCCTTATATAGATTTTATTCTCAATTTATTTGGTCCAGATAAATTAATGTGGGGAAGTGATTGGCCCGTATTAACCATGGCAGATTCATATGGAAATTGGTTTGATTTAGCTATGGATTATTGCTCCTCTTTCTCGGAAGATGAAAAAAACAAAATTTTTTCATTAAATGCAAAAAATTTTTACAATCTTTAATTTTCATTTATATTTTTAATAATGAAAAATATTTTAATTACAGGTGGTGCAGGTGGTATTGGTCTAGAAATAGTTCATTATTTTGAAAACAAAAATTATAATGTAATAATTTTAGATAAAACTTTAAAAAAAGATTTTAAAAAAAATTATAAAAAAATTAAAAAAAATATTTTTTATTTTGAAGCTGATCTTTTAGAAATTAAAAAAACAGAAAATAAAATTCAACAAATTATTTCTAAGTTTAAAACAATTGATATATTGATTAATTGTGCTGGTATTCAATATATTTCTGAAATAGAAAATTTTCCAACAAATGAATGGAGAAAAGTTATTGATATAAATTTAACAAGTAGTTTTATAACTTCTAAAAATATTATTCCCGTGATGAAAAAGAATAATTCAGGCAGAATTATTAATATATCCTCAGTACACGGATTAGTAGCTTCAGAAAACAAATCAGCATATGTAGCATCCAAGCATGGTTTGATTGGATTAACTAAAGCAATTGCGTTAGAATTATCTAAAACCAAAATTACTTGTAATGCTATAAGTCCAGGATGGGTACTTACACCTTTAGTAGAAAAACAAATAAAAAAACTAGCATCTAAAAATAAAACATCAATAGAAATAGAAAAAAAGAATTTACTCTTTGAAAAACATCCAAATCAAAAATTTGTAAGTGGTAAAGAAATTGCGTCTTTAGTAAATTTCCTAATTTCTAAAGATGCTCAAAATATCACTGGCTCCTCTTATTCAATTGACGGTGGTTGGGTTAGTGTATAATTTAAATTTTAATATTTTGTCATATGAAAACAAGTATTAATAATGATGAACTTATAAATAGTGGAGGAGGTTGGGCCCCTGGTAAACTTGATCATGATAAAATCCCATTTCTTGTTTGGCCTCCAAAACCTCTAAAATTTTTAAAATGGCTATTTCATCCAACAGATGGATATATATTTCCATGGGCAGCATTACATTTTAGTTTAGCGTTACTCTCATATCTTTTTCTGCTTCCTTCTTACGAAACTTTGTCTACCTTAAGTATCAATTGGATAGGAATAATATTTATCAGAAATTTTATTTTTGTATTAATTTATTCTAGTGCTTGGCATTACTATCTTCATGTTTACCGCTTTCAAAAAGATCAATACAGATTTAATTTAAGACCATTAGGTAAAGGAAAAAATTGGCTATTTGGTTCTCAAACTAAAGAAAATATATTTTGGAGCTTATTTAGTGCTGTGCCTATTCAAACATTTTATGAATCTTTAATGTTATGGTGTTTTGTTAATGACTATATGTTATTTCCTATTAAAGATTGGTTCTCTTCTCCATTCATAATAATTTACTTTGTTCTGCTAGTTTTGTTTGTACCAATGATACAACATATTCATTTCTATTTTTTCCATCGTATTATGCATTTTAGTTTTTTATATAAATGGTTCCATTATCTTCATCATAAAAATGTAAATGTCGGTCCTTGGTCGGGACTATCGATGCATCCAGTTGAGCATATTTTTTACCTTACAACTATACTTGTCCATTTTGTTATTCCGTCACATCCAATTCATTTTATTTATCAAGGAATTCATACAACCATTGGTGCACAAAAAGGTCATTCAGGCTATGAAAGATTAATCGTAAATCCAAAAACAGGTAAATCTGTGCCAAGTGCAGGGTACTATCATTATCTTCATCATAAGTATTTTGAATGCAACTATGGTGAAATTACACATCCATTTGACAAATGGTTTGGTACCTTTCATGATGGAACTAAAGTAACTCATGAAAAATTATTTGGTAAAAAAAGCTAAACTTTTTTTCTCATTCTATCTAAACTTTTTTTTGTACTAATATCTGATCCGTCGTGAAAAGTACCAAAAATATAATCTAAAAAAGTTGTATTCCCTGATGAATAATTACATTCAAAATACTTATGGTGAAGGTAATGCATGTAATATCTACATGGTAGCCATTTTCCATTTTAAAAATAATTTTATCATAACCACCGTGACCAGTATTCGGTGTAATTCCAGCATAGAAAATATGATAAAGTATAAAAAAAGGGTGCACTGGAACTAATAAATAAATAAAAACACCTTAGAAATATATAAAGTGTTCAATGGGATGCATTGATAATCCTGAACAAAGTTGAAGTCGAGAGTTCGTATACCTTCGGTCGCTCCAAAAACTGAGATTTGTTTACTTCTTAAATTTAGGTATTAAACAAGGTATTAAATTTAGCAATTATATATTATACCATTCTTTAATGACACAAATGAAAATAAAAAATAATTATCAAACTTCACCATGCATAATATGTGTTGCTTTAACTGGTTCAGTGCCAAGAAAAAAGCATAACAAAAATATTCCTATTTCTATTAATGAACAAATTGAAAGTGCTCACGAATGTTTTGAGGAAGGTGCTACAATCGCCCATTGTCATGTGAGAAATAATGATGAAAGTATTAGTTTTAGTCCAGACAAATTTTTTAAACTTAAAGAGGGTTTGAGAAAATTTTGTCATGGCATGGTTATACAATTTTCAACAGGTGGAAGATATTCACTTGGTAAGGAGAGAGGAAAAATGCTATCAATAAAACCTGATATGGCTTCATTATCTGTGGGTTCAAATAATTTTCCAAACTCGGTTTATAGTAATCCTCCAGAATTGATTGATTGGTTAATTGAAGAAATGAATAAATATAAAATTAAACCAGAAATTGAAATATTCGACTTATCGCATTTATTTAAAGCTGCAGAATTATATAAAGATAATAAAATTACTGGAAGTCCATACATTCAGTTTGTAATGGGAATCAAAAATGCAATGCCTGCTGACAAAAGTGTTTTTAATTTTTATATTAAAAAAATTGATAAATTATTTAAAGAAGCTTCATGGTGTGCAGCAGGGATTGGAAAATACCAATATAAAATAAATGAGTGGTGTATTAAGAAAGGCGGACATACCAGAACAGGAATGGAAGATAATATTCGTTTAAATAAAAATATGCTAGCTCCTTCAAATGCTTCTCTAGTAAAATTAACTGCAAATATTTGTAAAATTAATAAAAGACCAATTGCAAATTGGAAACAAACCAGACAAATACTTGGTCTGCCATTAAAATTTAATTAATGTATAATTTAAAAAACAAAACAGCTGTTATCACTGGTGCAGGTGGTAAATATGGAATTGGAAGGTCAATTGCTTTGAGGCTTGCAAGTGAAGGAGCAAATATTGTAGTTAATGACTTAAAAACAAAAATTAAAGAATTAAATAATTTAAGAGAATTAATAATAAAAAAATCTTCTGATTGTTTAGTTGTTTGTGGTGATATTTCAAAATCCAAAGATGTAGAGTTTCTAATCAAAAAAACAAATAAAAAATTTAATAGAATTGATATTCTTATCAATAATGCTGCAGCTTCTGCAAAATTTGATAGAGTTCCTATAATAAGTTTGCGTGAAAAAATTTGGGATAATATTCATGATATTAATTTAAAAGGGACTTTTTTATCATGTAAATTTGTAGCTAAGGAAATGATTAAAAATAATAATGGTGGAAAAATAATAAATATATCTTCTTCAGTTGGGAAAGATTATGTTAAAGAAAATTACGGCGCTTATTCATCTTCGAAATTTGCAATAAGAGGTTTAACACAAGTTTTAGCTAAGGAGCTTGGCAAACACAACATAATGGTAAATGCAATTTGCCCTGGGGCTATAGTAACAGAAAGAACAAATAATATTGTTAAATCACTTTATAAAAATGAAGCAAACTTAAATAAAGCTATTAAGAAATATGTAAAAGAGTACGGTGATGATACTCCGCTAGGCAGACTATGTACAACTGAAGATGTTTCAAATTTAGCGGCCTTTTTATGCTCAAAAGAATCAGATTTTATAACTGGAAAATCTATTACCTTAGATGGAGGTAAAAACACTGATTGATATTAATAATTCATTAGGTATCCAAAACCCTTTTTCAATCATCCAATTTATTTATACATAAAAAAATCTAACATACCAAAATAAAATAATTTTTTTTCAAATACTAGTATACTAGTATTTTTAAAATTGAATGGTCAAAATAAAAATACATCTTGATAGAAAAAAATCTCTTGGAGAGCAAATCTATTTCAGTTTAAGGGAAAAAATAATTTCAACCGAGTTATACCCCCTTACTGAAATTTCTGAGGGTGAACTGTCAAAAATAATCAAAGTAAGCAGAACTCCTATTAGAGATGCGTTAAAAAAATTAGAAAATGAGGGATTAATTAATACCATTCCTCAGGTTAAATCCATAGTATCAAAAATTAATACTAATCAAATTAGTGAAGCAAATAAAATAAGAATAGTTTTAGAGACAAATGTTGTTGAACAACTATCTTCTAATATTAATTCAACTCAAATAAAAAAACTTAAGCAAATTAATTTAAATATTTTAGATAATCTTAAGAAAAAAAATTATAGAAAAGTATTTTATTTTGATAATATGTTTCATCAAACCTTAGCAGTACAAGCAAAAATGCCTATTTCGTGGCAAATTATTTCCCAGATCAATACTCAAATTGATAGAGTAAGAAATATTTCATATTTACATGAGGACGATAATACATTTGGGCCTTTACAAGCGATAAAAGATCATCAAGAAATAGTTAAACATTTATCGTCTAAAAATATGCTAAAAGTAGTTCAATCTATGAAAAAACATATTTCTTCTTTAGAACGATATACAGATTTTATAAAAAAAACTAAAAAGTATAAAGATATTATAAATTAGTATTATTAATTATAATCATTTTCAATTCTCGTAAGCCAGTATGCAGCATCAAAATTTTTGTCATTTGTAATATGACGCCATAATCTTATCCTGTTTAAAATATCTAATCTTCCACTATCTGCTTCAAACCACGGTTCAGTTTTTTGAAGAATTTCTTTGATACTATTTTTTTCGATACCTTTATTCCAATAAAGAGCTTCTTCATCATGATTATTTTTATATGTTTTTTTAGTCCATAGTTTAACTTGTTTTTGTGTTGGCATTAATCGAATTTTAAAACCATATCTTATTTTTTTAGAATTATTAATTCCGGCGCCATGCCATATATTGTGATGAAAAATAATTACTGTCCCGGCAGGACAAACTACATGCTTTTGCCCTCTAATATTATGATATCTTGCTATAGCTAACTCATTCACCATTCTAAAATGAGATCCTGGAATATATCTCGTTCCTCCCATATTTTTTTCAACTGCAGTTGGGAAATAAAATAATTGTATATCAAATGTTTTTTCTCTTGGATCTATTACGCAATCATTATGATTGCCTTGAGATATTTTTTGATTTGCATCATGATAATATTTAGATGGAAAAGTTATATGTAGAAAATGATGGTCTAACTTTGGTCTATCTCCCACCAAACTTTTAATTGCTCCTGATAAAACTGGATTATTAATAACATCATTTAATGCAGAGTTTTTTTTATAAGCTTTCTTTAATGGTGTTCCAGCTTTAACCAATGGTATTTTACTACTTTTCATAATTTCATTATAATGTTCTGCTAACCAAGTTTGATCAGCATTTTTTTTGTTCAAAGAAGTTGAAGTATTGCCTATTTCACTTAAAAATTTTTTATTAGTTTTATTATCAATAATATTTTCAAAAATTAAATATCCTTTAGAAACGAATTCTGCCATTTGATTATCCGTTAATAAAAAATTATTTTTTTTTCTTTTTTTCATTTTATTTTTTCAAAAAAAAATTCATATTTTAAATATCCCGTTCTATATTCATCACCTTTTGAGTGTTGTTCTAATTGGCTACTTTGAAATAATCTCCATCCATCATGTATTGCTTCAATACCCCTTTCATAAGGTGGACTATCATTGTCACCTGCCATTCCAATTTTTTTTTTATCTCCATAATGTCTCGCCCAACCAATTACCTTAGATTCCAAGCTAGAATTAGATAAATATAGTATTAAAATATCTTGTTTTTTCATAATAATATTCAAAAATATCCTAATATTTCTCAAGAAATAAAGCAATAGTCTTTGATTTAACTAGTATACTAGTATACGTTTATTTAAAACTTTGATTATTAATGGGGAGGATAAATGAAAAATATAATTAATTTTTTCTTAACATTCTGCGTTGCAGTTTTTTTTTCTGCTCACGCTAATGCTAAGACCAAAGTATCTCTATGGAGTGAACATTCTGCAGAACCTAAATTCTCTGCTTTAAATAAAATTGTTGATGATTTTAATGCGATGCAAGATGAAATTGAGGTAGTGCACACTGCATACGAAAATACACCTTATGAAACTACATTGAAAACATCTTTTTCTGGGGGGACACCTGCCGATATTGTTACTATCAATGGTGGTTCTAATATGTATCAATATGCTGAAGTTGGTGGATTAGTTGATCTTACCGATTTTGTAACTTCAATTTCAGATAGAATAGCTCCAGGTGTTGAATCTATTTATACATTTGACGGAAAACTTTGGGGAGTGCCGCAAGGTTTACATATTGGAAACTTGATTTGGTACAGAAAAGATATGTTCGAAGAAATGGGTATTGATCCAAAAGAAATGGAAACTTGGAGTGGTTTCACTGGTGTTGCTCAAAAGTTTTTAGATGCTGGAATTACGCCTATTGCTTTTGGTAACTCAGAAGGTTGGCCAGGTAATCACTATAATAATCACCTACTAAGAAGGATGTTAAGTACTGAAGATTATATAAATATTGGTTTAAGAACTTATGACCCTACTTTAGAGGCAGGAACGAAATTTAACGATCCAGCAGCTGTTAAGGCTTGGGAACTTTATAGAGGTTTGCTAGACAAAGGATATTTCACTGCAGGCTATTTAGCTGATGACTATCCAACTGCTTTAGGGTTGCTATTTACAGGTGACGCTCCAATTTTCTCAAACGGATCTTGGGTAGTAGGAAGGATAAAAAAAGGAGCGCCAGATGCTCCAATAGGAGTTATGGCTTTTCCTGCTGTAGAAGGTGCTCCAGGTACTAATACTGAGCTTGTTATTAACAGTGTTGTACTTACAATAACTAGGGGTGCAGTTGAAAACGGTACAGTTGAAGCTGCAAAAAAATTCCTAGATTATTATACAAGCGAAGCAGCAGTTAAAGATTGGTCTGAAATGACTCAATCTCTAGCTCCATACACGTATGATACTTCATCTTGGGCTTATGATCCAATCATGCAAGATATTAGTAACATTATTGCAACATCTACTAGCTCAGCTCCATTCCTTGACATGTTAGAAGATTATGCATGTAATGTTCCACATACTTGGGATGCAAGTCAGGGTATATTGACTGGTGATCTTACACCTCAACAAGCTGGTGATGATCATGAGCAATGTGTACTAGACTTGATAGAAACTAAGTACTAATAATAATTAAAATATTAATGAAAGGACGCTAAGCGTCCTTTCGAAATTTAATATGAAAAATAAAAGAACAAATAGATACGCTCATTTAATTTTTATTGGACCAGCATTTTTTTTCTATACAATGTTTTGGATAACTCCAACACTAGTAGCTATTTGGATTAGTTTCACACGATGGAATGGTATTTCATGGGCTCATATCAAGTGGACAGGTTTTTCAAATTATTTAAAATTGTTTAACGATAGATTTTTTTTTACAGCTCTTCAAAATAATCTACTCTTTGTATTTGTGTGTGTAAGTATTATTTTTTTTACAGCTTTAGCTATTGCCTTAATTTTAAATTTAAGACCTTTTGGCTGGAGAATGTTTCAGACTACCTTCTTTGTACCCATTGTAATTTCAAGTGTAGTTGTTGGCCTTCTATTTAAATTATTTTTAAGCCCAACAACTGGAATTATCAATGAATTTGCGGATTATTTTAATTTAGAAAGCTTTAAAAATGTACAATGGTTAGGTAGTAAAGAAACGGCAACGTATTCAGTAATGACTGTTTATATCTGGAGAGATTTAGGATTTTCAATTTTATTATTTGGAGCAGGCTTACAAGCAGTGCCCAAAGATTTAATTGAGGCAGCTAAAATTGATGGTGCTTCTGTTCTTGCTACAATACGTTTTGTAACTATTCCATTAATTAGAAATATTTCATTAGTAGTAATTATACTTGCTGTAACAAATGCATTTTTGTTATTTGATTTAATATATGCAATGACATTAGGTGGTCCGTATCACGCTTCAGAAGTGTTAGCAACGTATATGTATTATCATGGATTTTCAAGAGGGCAGATCAGTTATGGTACTGCTATCGCTGTTCTTTTGTTTTTCATCGTAGTTATTGTAACTGCAATTCAACTAATTATTGCAAGACTTCTTGAAAAATGAGTATCAACGAAATTCCAATTTGGGCGAGAGTATTATGTTATGTATTACTTATAACTTTTGCAATAACTATAGTATTTCCATTTATGTGGATGGTTTTTACTTCTTTCAAATCAATGGAAGATTATACAAATAACCCTTTTGGAGTACCAACAAAATTTGTCTTTCAAAATATTATTGAAGCATGGACTACAGGAAATTTTTTAAGACTGTATATTAATTCTATTGGCATAACTTCAGTATCAGTTTTAGGAATTGTGACTTTTTGTGGTGCTGCTGGATATGGATTAGCACATTTTGAATTTAGAGGAAGAATGTTAATTTTCTTTTATTTTCTTTTAGGAATGATGATACCCCCACAAGTAATATTAATTCCTGCCTTTAAAATAATGAATACAATTGGTTTGGTTAATACATATTTTGCGGTAATATTTACTTACTTAGCCTGGGTCCCTTTTGCTATATTTTTTTTCAGAGCCTATTTTCTCGGAATACCAAAAGATTTAATTGAAGCTGCAAAAATTGATGGGGCATCTGACTTAGTAATATTTTTTCAAATCATGGTTCCTTTAGCAAAACCTGCTGTTGTTACAGTTGCAATAATTTACTTTGTTTGGATATTTAATGATTTTATGTGGCCTTTAATTTATTTAAATGACATGGATCTCAGAACAGTTACTCTTGGAATGATGTCCTTCCAAGGAAGATATGTTGCAGAGACAACATTAAAAACTGCAGCTTTAATGTTAGCCACAATGCCACCAATGATAGTATTTCTAATATTTAGAAATCAAATTCAAAGCGGGCTCGTAGATGGAGCTCTTAAAAGATAGGATAAATATGAACACAAGTAATAATTATGAACCAACGTGGGAATCAATCAGGAAACACAAAACACCTAGTTGGTTTCAAAAGGCTAAGTTTGGAATATATGCTCATTGGGGTCCTTATTCAGTTCCTGCTGCGGGACCAAATGTTACTTGGTACCCTTATTGGATGTATAGAGAACCAAGTCCACAGTTTGACTATCATTGTAAAAATTTTGGCCATCCTTCAAAATTTGGGTACAAAGATTTTATACCAATGTTTCAGGCAGAGCATTTTGATGCTGAAGAATGGGCAGATTTATATGCAAGATCTGGGGCTAAATTTGCGGGTCCAGTTGCTGAGCACCACGATGGCTTCCCGATGTGGAATTGTGCAGATACAAAATGGTGTGCAGCTAAAATGGGTCCAAAAAGAGATATTGTAGGAGAGCTTGAAAAATCTATAAGGGCTAAAGGATTAAAATATATGGTAGCCATGCATCATGCTGAAAATTGGTATTTTTATCCTCATTGGAATAAAACTTTTGATACTTCCAATCCTGAATTTTCGGGCCTTTATGGTGAACCTCATAACATTAAAAATCCTCCAACTAATGCTTCCTATCCAAAGCACTGGGATCAGAATGGTAATGAACCACAAGACAAACCAAGCAAAGCATTTCATGACCGTTGGTTAAATCGTTTAAAGGAAGTCGTCGATAATTATGAGCCAGATTATATTTGGTTTGATTTTGGTATTAGATATCTTCATGAAAAATACAGAAAAGAATTTCTTAGTTACTATTATAATAAAGAAGCTGAATGGAATAAAGAAGTCGTTATATCTTATAAAGATCATGGAGAATGGCATGATTTACCAGTTGGATCAGGTGTTTTAGATATTGAGTTAGGAAGAAAATCTGAACTAACCCATTATCAATGGATTACTGATACAACAGTACATGACGGCAGCGCTTGGGCTTACATGAAGGATTCAAAATATAAATCTACAACTGAACTAGTTCAATATCTAATTGATAATGTAAGTAAAAATGGATTTATGCTTCTTAATATTGGACCTAAACCAAATGGAATAATTCCAGATGAAGATAAATCAATACTTGAAGGTATTGGTAAATGGTTAGAAGTAAATGGTGAAGCTATTTTTGATACAGAGCCATGGGATCAGTTTGGAGAGGGACCCACAGAGATGAAAGCTATTGGCCCCTTTTCAGACAATAAAGAAAAATTAACACATACTCCTGAGGACATTAGATTCACAACTAAAAATAATATCCTATATGCAACAACACTTGGATGGCCTAGCAAAGAATTTTTAATAAAAAGTTGTAAAAGATTTTTTTCTGACGAAGTGTTATCAGTAGAATTACTAGGAAGTAAATCAAAATTGAATTGGAAGCTCTCTAATGAAGGTCTTCACATTGAAAGACCGGATGATAGACCATCTGATCATGCAAGCTGTTTTAAAATTACTAGAAAAGAGGAATTCTAATTATGATTAGATTAGGAATGACTCTTGGTGTTAGAGAAGATAAAATTGATGAATACAAAAAATTACATGCAAATGTATGGCCAGAAATTTTAGATAATTTAACAGAACTTAATTTTAAAAACTTTTCTATCTATTTACATAAAAACACACTATTTGGTTATATGGAATATCATGGGGACGATCTTGAAAGAGACAACAAATTAATGGCAGCAAATCCTAAGGTACAAGAATGGTGGAGTTTATGTGGACCATGTCAAGTTCCAGATCCAAATAGGAAAAAAGGTGAATGGTGGTCAATAATGGAAGAGGTTTTTCACCACGATTAATATTTAAACATGAAAATAAATGTATGCTCAATCGGTGAAGCTATGATTGAGATTTCAAATATAAATAATAGTTTATACAATCAATCATTTGCTGGTGACACACTTAATTTTTGTAATTATCTTGATAAGAAAAAATTAAACGCTTTTTTTTTAAGTGCCATAGGAAAATCTGAAATCAATCGATCGCTTTTAGATTTTGTCAAATCTAAAAAAATTTCAACAAAATATATTAAAAAAATTAATCAATTTGAATTAGGATTATATTTAATAAAAAATAAAGATAATGGAGAAAAGCAATTTTTTTATTGGAGAGATGAAAGTGCAGCAAAACATTACTTCAATAATATTGATTTTTTAAATTTATATAAAGAGCTTAAAAATTTTGATTACATATATTTTTCTGGCATAACTCTTTCAATAATACATATATCAAAACTAAATAATTTTATTAAATTATTAAGACTATTAAAAAGAAAAAAAATAAAAATTGTTTTTGATTTTAATATACGCCCAACTCGATGGAATAAAAAAAATTTAAATAATTTCTTACACTCAGTGCTTAAATTTGTAGACATATGTTTTTTATCTGGTGAAGATATGAGTTATTGGAAAAACAAAAACGGTATCAAGTCTTATGAACAAATAGTAAGGAAATACAAAATTAAACACAGTATATTCAGAAAAAATGCCAAATTTACTTATGTATTGCTTAATAAAAATAAGTATGTTTTTAAGAATAAATTTCTTAAAACAGTGGTTGATACTTCAGGTGCTGGTGATGGATTTAATGCTGCTTATTTATCTAATTTTATTGTAAATAATGATCCAGTTTTAGCAGTAAAAGCTGGTAGCAGTTTAGGCTCTAAAATAGTAATGAAAAAAGGCGCTATTGTAGATGTTAAATAATCAATTAAAATCTGATCTTCATAAACAACAATTATTACCAATTTTAAATACAACAAATCTAGAGAGTGATATTGCAAGATTAAAAAAATATTTAAATCAAAATAAATCAATTGAATATATAGAGATAACATTAAGAGAAAAAGAATCTTTTTCTATTGCTGTAGAATTAAAAAAATATTTTTCAGATTGTAAATTTGGTCTTGGCTCTGTTTTAACAAAAGAAGATTTAATTAGAGGTCAAGATCATAATTTTAATTTTTATGTTTCGCCAGGTATTATTGAAGAAATATTAGAAATGAAAAATCCATCCTACATTCCAGGAGCTGAGACGGTTAGTGAATTTATACATCTTAGTAAAAAAGGTTATGAAATAATTAAATTTTTCCCAGCTAATTTAAATGGAGAGGATAAAAAATTACAATCTATTAAAAATATTTTAAGGAATATAAAATTCATACCAACAGGTGGAGTCAATAAAGATAATATTAATAAATATCTAGATTTACAAAATGTTTTATGTGTTGGAACTTCTAATTTTGAAGAATTTTAATTTGCCTTTGTCATAGTACAAAGTATTTCAAATGCAATTGTTGCGCCAACTAATGAAGTCATATTATTAACATCAAATGGAGGAGAAACTTCTACTACATCGCCACCTACAAAATTAATTTTCTTTAGTGCTCTTATAATAGTTTGTGCCTCTCTTACATTAAAACCCCCAACTTCAGGAGTTCCAGTGCCTGGAGCGAAAGTTGGGTCTATTCCATCTATATCAAATGTAAAATAAGTATCTGTTGTCGCTAGAACTTCATAAATTTTTTCAATACATTTATTAAATCCCATTTCATAATAATCATCTATAGTAATTATAGTTACACCTTGTTCTCTAGCCCAACTCAAATCTTCAGGGTCATATAAGGCTCCACGAAGACCAAGGATTACATATTTTTTTGGATCTATCAGATTTTCTTCTATAGCTCTTCTAAATGGTGTACCATGCGTATATTTAAATCCTCCAAAATAGGTATCCCAAGTATCAGAATGAGAATCAAACTGAAACAAACCTATTGGTTTTTCTTTCGCAATACCTCTTAGAATTGGAAGGCTAATTAAATGATCACCTCCAATTGATAACGGTATTGTTTTGGAATTATAAATATTTGAGTAAAATTTTTCTATTTTATCTAAACTATCATATAAGTCCGCTGGATTTACCGGACAATCACCAATATCAGCAACATTAAATTTATCATAAGGGCTCTTAAGTGAAATAGGGTGATAAAGTCTTACAAGTGATGATGCATTTCTGATTTCTCTAGGACCATGTCTAGCACCAGGTCTATTGGTAGTCCCTCCATCCCATGGTACACCTGTAATACAGTAGTCTAATTTATTTAAATCTTTCACAACGGGTAAACGAAAAAAAGTAGCAACATCAGCAAAGCGAGGGGTTTCCATACTAGATAGTGGTTTAATTTGAGTCATAAAACTATCTTATGGTATATAGAGTTGGATAATACAAGACAAATTAGTATGGATTATAGCAAATTTCCTAAACCACAAAATGATGGAAAAGCTGATCATCTTTTAAAAAAGTTTTTGCCAGATATTTCTCTTAAAAATCAACAGGGAAATCTATTAAAATTAAAAAGATCTGACACTTTTCGTTTAATTTTATATTTTTATCCTATGACAGGTAATCCAAATATAAGTTTACCTAAAAATTGGAATCAAACTCCAGGAGCCATCGGGTGTACTGTGGAGAACTGTAATTTTAGAGATAACTATGAAGAATTAATCAAACTAAATGCACTGCCTATAGGAATATCGACTCAAACAATAGATTATATTAAGGAAATGACAGATAGATTGGTAATTCCTTATGATGTTTTAAGTGATTCAGAAAATATTTTGCTCAATTCATTAAAAATGCCATATTTTAAAATTGAAAACAAAATTTATTTTAAAAGATTAACTCTTATTGTGGAAAAAAATATTGTTAAAAAAGTATTCTACCCTATTTTTCCTCCTAACAAACATATAAATGAAGTTCTACAATGGCTAAAAGAAAACTAAATATTTTTTTATTCTCTATATTTTTGTTTTTTTCTAACCTTTCAATAGCTAATCCAAATATAGATCAATGGCTAGAGTCAGAGAAATCTTATAAAGATCTTATTAATGAAGGATTTGAAGTAAAAAGCTATGCTATAAGTGACATAGAGGTTGGAAATGATTTAACAATAATCTTATTTGTTACAGTTCTCCAAAAAGATAACGAAGTATATGAGTGTCAGGAATATCAAACTATAGATAAAAATGTTGAGACTTTGGATATGAACTTAATATGTAAAGAATTAGTTCAACCTTATGAAAGAGGTATAGGAACTTAGGTTCGTTCAATGTTTAAAAAAAACCATTGTAATGCGATTAGTGTAAGCCCATTTAAAATTTCTTTCTTATTCATTTTTGTTTTTACCTCATCAAAACTATAACTTTTAACCAATATATCTTCATTTTCATTCTCTAGACCTCTTATAATTTCTTTATCAGGAGCAATTACCTCACCTAAAAAAAGATTATAAAAAGACTCGGATGATCCTGGAGCAGGAAAGTAACCTTGTATAGATCTAAGATTGCTTACTTTACATCCAGTTTCTTCCAAGCATTCTCTTTTTGCGGTATCTTCTGGAGTTTCACCAGGGTCAATTATTCCAGCAACTATTTCATCTAGATAATTTTGATTATTTCTAGAAATTGTCCCTGTTCTGAACTGTTGAATTAAAACGATTTTTTTATTTATAGGGTCATATGGCAAGACTGCAGATACTTGTGCACCACCAAATAACTCCCTTTTTATTTCATTACTCCAATCTCCATTATATTTTTTGTATTTAAGAGTAACTTCATTCATTTTAAAGAAACCTTCGTGAATATTCTTTTTATCTAAAATTTTAAATTTTGGGCTCATAAAAATTGATATATTTTATATTACATATATATTTATAATTATGGAAAAAGCATTATTTGGCGCAGGTTGTTTCTGGGGTGTGGAAGAAACATTTTGTAAAACTCCAGGTGTAATAAATACCTTAGTTGGTTATTCTGGAGGCGATACTATTAACCCTTCTTATGAAAGTGTTTGCCAAGGAAATACAAATCATACTGAGGTTGTTTTAGTTGAATTTGATAATTCTAAAATATCTTATGAAGATCTTTTGAAGATTTTTTGGAAGTGCCATGATCCTACAACTTTAAATAGACAAGGTCCTGATATTGGAACACAATATAGATCAGCGATATATTATTATAACGAAGATCAAAAAAACAAATCTATTCATTCTAAAAATGAATACGCTAAAAGTACAGGATTAAATATTGTTACTGAAATATCAGAAGCTAAGGAATTCTATAAAGCTGAAGAATATCATCAAAAATATATCCAAAAAACAGGTTTACACTGCGCTATATAGATTAATTCTTTAAGGAACTAATGTCTGTCGATTTTTATTATGCATTTTTAACAGGCTGGGTAATACTTTTATTATTTTGGAGTACTATTGTTTTCTTTATATATTTGAGAAAACCTCCTAAATCCAAATTAACGAAAAGTTTTATAATCAAATCCTATCTGTTTTTTTTGGCACTATTGTTTATAATTTTATTTTTTCGATAAACCGATTCGTTTTTCTTATAAATTATGTATCAACATATAGTAGGTCAAAAAGATTAAGATACTAACATATTGATAATTAACAACTTTTTAATATTTAATGTTGAATACTGGTTTTTTCATAAATATAAACTACCTCGAAATTAACAAAATTATTATGTCTATATTAAAAAACTATTTTAAACAAAACAGTGTGATGCACAGTTTCTCAAGTTGCCAATGGCCAATTGGAGATCCACAAGAGAAAGATTTTCATTTTTGTGAAGCTAATACAGTTGCTGGGAAGCCTTATTGTCAGAGTCACTGTGATGTTGCGTATATTGACGAAAAAGAGCTTAAAAAAGAAAAAGAAGCTCAAAAAAATCGTCGCATTGCTGCTTAAGTCAATCTCTACAAATTATTTTCTCATCAAATGTTAATAATTTAGAGTTATTGACATAAGAGACGTTTTTCTTAAAATAATAAAACATGTTATTCAGTGTACTGAAAAAACTTAACTTTGATGGAACATTAGAAATCATAGACTCTAATGACAAGATTTACAAATTTGGAAATTCAAATCCACACGTTTGTATAAGATTAAAAAACAAATCTATAGAAAGAAAACTATTCTTAAACCCTAATCTTCATATAGGTGAAGCATATATGAATGAGGAGTTAGTTATTGAAAAAGGGACTATAGAAGACTTTCTTAATTTAATAACTAATTGTTACGATGACTTTATTTCTAACAATAAGTTTTATAAATTTTATGAATATTTATCTTCTATTTTTATGCCATTTCAGCAGATTAATCAGCTTGTAAATTCAAAAAAAAATGTAGCACACCACTACGATATAAATGAAGATTTATATAAATTATTTCTTGATCAGGATATGCAATATTCTTGTGCATATTTTCACAATCCCAATATGAGTTTGGATCAAGCGCAGAAAGATAAAAAACAACATATAATTAAAAAACTTCAAATTACAGAAAATATGGATGTTCTTGATATTGGGTGTGGTTGGGGAGGAATGGCAATTGAAATAGCTAAATCTACTGGCGCCAAAGTTAAAGGAATTACACTTTCAGAAAATCAATTTAAAACTGCATCTGAGCGAGCACAAAAAGAAGGTTTGGCTGATAAAGTTTCTTTTGCACTACAAGATTATAGAAATGAGACCGAAAAATATGATCGCATTGTATCAGTTGGTATGTTTGAGCATGTTGGTGTTAAATATTTTAAAACTTATTTAAGTAAAGCTAATAATATTCTGAAAGAAAATGGTGTTTTTCTTTTGCATACAATTGGTCAAAGGGGTAAACCAACTGCTACAAGTCCTTGGATAAGAAAATACATTTTTCCTGGTGGTTATATTCCATCATTATCTGAAGTAATGAATGCAACACAAAAACTTAATATAAATGTAACAGATGTTGAAGTATTAAGACTACATTACGCTCACACACTTTCCAAATGGTATCAAAATGTTATTGAAAATAAAGATAAAATTATAAATATGTTTGATCAGCGTTTTTTTAGAATGTGGGAGTTTTATCTATTAGCAAGTAAGTATTCCTTTGTAAATATGGGTAATGTTGTTTTCCAAATACAAATCGCAAAAAATATTAACAATTTGCCTCTCACAAGAAATTATATCTACAACTAAACAGTTTATATTTATTGAATTTCCAAGGCAGGTAATATAATCTTTCGTTTATGGCGCTATCCTTAAATAATTATATAATTAGAGCATCAATTTTCTTGGTCGCTGTCTTTGTTATTGTTGTTTTATTATACCCAGTTTTACAAAATGCTTTTTTATCAAATATTTTTATTAACATTATAATTTTATTAGCCCTATTAACTGGAATTGTATTTAATTTTTTTCATCTCATTAACTTAAATAACAAATATATATCTTTCTCGAACTTTAATATTACAAATTCTATAGAAGCATTCTCTACTTTAAGAGGGCAAGACAAAAATATTTCTCTTGAATTAAAAAATCTTGACGGAAAATTTGTTTTTAAAAGTTCATCAATAAATAGATTGATAGAGAATTCTGATATGACTTTGATAAGCATAAGAGAAACTTCTCGTTACCTGGTAGGCTTGCTAGTTTTTTTAGGACTCCTTGGAACTTTCTGGGGACTTCTAAAAACCATTGGATCTGTTGGCAATGTTATCAGCGGCTTAGGTATAGATGATACAAATGTTGCAGGTTTTTTTAATTCTCTTAAAGATGGATTAAACGCTCCACTTGAAGGAATGAGTATTGCATTTAGCAGTTCTTTATTAGGTTTAGCTGGCTCTTTAATATTAGGATTACTTGATTTAAATCTTGGACAAGCTCAAAATAAATTTAGTCAATACTTTGAAAAAATACTTAATAGCAATTCATCTCCAGATTTTTCTAAAGTAGAAGATAAGCCTACAGGTGAAGCAATTCAAAAAATCTATGACAACTTAGAAAACCTCCTAAATGCTTTTAAGAAATCATCTGACAATCAAACTAAAATTTCAAACAATTTAGAGAAGTTTAATGAAATACTTAACAAAATCAATTCCAACTCTTCAAATCTTGATAAGCAATTATCAAATTTTTTATCTTCACAATTAAACACACAATCTACACTAATGAACCTTACAGAAGCTTTAAGCAAAAATGGAATATTAGAAGCAAAAAAAGTTAAAGAGTATTTTCAGAAAATTGAAAAAGAACTAAAGAAAATTAAAAAATAATAATGTCTACTAGGTCTTTAAGAAATAGACTTGCTGATACAACAAATATTTGGCCTGGTTTTGTAGATGTTCTAGCTACTCTTTTAATAGTAATCATATTTGTGCTAATGGTTTTTACTGTTTCGCAAATATATCTGAGTGATGCTATATCTGGCCGAGATAAGGCGCTTCAAGATTTAAGAACACAAATAAATGAATTATCTAAAATACTTGTTATTGAAACAAAAGATAAAGAAGAAGCTCTTTCAACTCTTTCTGAAACTGAGAAAAAACTTGAAGATACAGAATTAAATTTACAAAGTGAGCAATTATTAAGTGAGCAATTACAAACTGATGTTGCAAAAAAACGATCAGAAATATTTGTTCAGGAACAAAATATAATAGCTTTATCCGAGCAAATTAGTAGTCTTTTAAAAGAACTGAGAATAGTTGCAAATGCATTAGAAACTTATGAAGGACAAGAAATTACTTTACTTGAAACCGAGGGACTTGGAGAACGAATTAATAAAGCACTTGCAAAAAGAATTGATCAACTAAAAATACTTAATCAAGAATTAGATAATGCTAATTTTAAACTACTTGAAAGTGAAAAATCTCTCAAATCTACAATAGCAGAATTAAATGAAAAGAATGAAAATTTAATGGCCATTAACGAAAGTCTGGGTTTAGAGGAAGGAGGAATTGAAGAGCAGTTACTTGCAATTAAAAATAAAAATGAAAAACTTCTAAGTTTAAATGATGAATTAGAAAAGACAAACACTGAATTATCATTAAGAGATGAAGAACTACAAAGTCAAATATCCCAATATCAAGAACTAATGAATGATCTTTTAGAAATTAATGATAGTCTTGGCTTAAAAGATGCATCACTTAATGAACAACTTAAGGCAATTAGGTTTAAAAATGAAGAATTAGCAAGATTAAATAAAGATTTAATTCAGAAAGATAGTACTATTTTTAATTTACGAGGAAAAATATCTGAACTAAATAATATTCTTTCTTTGTCAGAAGATAAACAAAAACAACAACTAGAAAAACTTGAGTTACTTCAAACTCAAATTGTTTCATTAGAACAAGAAAGTCAAACACAAAAAGAAACATCACTTGAAGAAATTAAAAATATGGAAATACAAGCTTCAAAAACATTACAACAGGTAGAAATTCTTTCTAATCAAATTGATACTTTGCAAAAAGAAATAGCTTTACTTAATGATGCTTTAGAAGCTAGTGAAAGCCAGGCTTTGATTAAAGATTTAGAAATAGAGGTGCTAGGTGAAAAGTTAAACAAAGCCCTTACATCGAAAGTATTTGAGCTCCAAAAATATAGATCTGAGTTTTTCGGAAAATTACAATCTATTTTAGGTGATAGAAAAGACATTAAGATTGTAGGAGATAGATTTATTTTTGAATCAGAGCTATTATTTGATTCTGCTTCAGCAGATTTACAATTATCTGGCAAAGAAAAGTTAAGTGAAATTGGCCTTACTTTAAAAGAGACTACTAATGATATTCCTTCAGATATTGACTGGATTATCATGGTAGAAGGACACACTGACAAAAAACCCATACAAACAATTAGATATCCTTCTAACTGGGAATTATCTTCAGCTAGAGCTAATACAGTTTTAAAACTTCTTCTTGATCTTGGTTTTCCACCAAATAGATTAGCATCTGCAGGATATGGAGAGTTTTATCCTATTAGTAATGGAGAAACTGAGAGTGATCTACAACAGAATAGAAGGATTGAATTAAAACTCACTTCACGCTAATTTGCCTTAAATTTAACATAAACTGATCATAAAAATTAAGTATGAGATTTTTAATTTTATTTGTCTTAAGTTTCTTTAGCTCATATCCTGTATTTGCTGCATGCAGTGATCAACCTGCAAATGAGGTGGATTGGACTAATTGTAATTTTGTAGAAAACCTCGATCTTTCTGGTACTGGTTTGGCAAATTCTCAAATGTCAGGAGTTAATTTATCTTTATCTAATTTTGAAAAATCTCAACTTAATAATTCAAATTTATCTATTGGTAATTTTATCTTCTCAAATTTCAGTAATTCAAATTTATATGCTTCAAATTTACAGGGAGCTAATTGTAATAATGCTAACTTTGATAATGCAAACCTTGCAAAAGTTAACTTTGAGGGATCTAATCTCTTTGGAGCGACTTTTAAAGGTGCAAATCTATATGAGGCAAATCTACTTGGTGCTAATATTTCTGGAGCAATGTTTGATGAAGCAAATTTGTCAAATGCTATATGGATAGACGGTAAAAAATGTGCTCTTGGTTCTATAGGCAGTTGCCAATAATTATTTTATTTCTTTTTATTGCCAGTTGCAAAATGTCAGACGTATCTGAAATACAAAAAAATGATGATAATAAAGTTAATTTTAAGATCTCAGGAAGTAAAGAAACTGGTATTCAAATAAATAACTAAATTATTAATTTACTTTTATCAAATTTAATGATTTGACCTTTAAACAATGAGTAAAAATTCTTATCTATATGCCTTTAGTTTAGTTTTTCTTGCTGGAATTTTTTGGAGTTTTGGAGCGTTGACTGTTAGATATATGGTGGATGGTCATCAATATGTTTTTCAATATTTATTTTATAGAGGCTTAACTATTTCAATTATACTTCTTGTATATTTATTTTTTCGGGAAGGATTTGCTTTTTATAAAAATTTTCTCAAAATAGGAATACCATCTATACTTGGAGGTTTATTTCTAGCAACAGCTTTTACTGGGTTCATTTTTTCTATTACTATGACTACGGCTGCCGTAACATTATTTATGTTAGCAGCGATGCCTTTTATTGCAGCCATTGTTGGTTATTTTGTTCTTGGCGAAATACTAAAAAGATCAACATTAATTGCCATGGTTGTAGCATTTATAGGTGTGTGCGTAATGATTATAAATGACAGTATTTCTGGAACTGCTTTAGGTGCAATAATAGGATTTATTTCTGCAACTGGTTTTGCATTATACACGGTAACAATAAGATGGAAACCTGAAACACCAAAATTCACAACAGTTGTTTTAGCGGGACTATTTTGTACAATATTTGCGTTCTTTATTTTAGGCTTCTCTTTTGAACCTTTTATTCTGATGCCTGAAATAAATAGTTATTTGAGTATACTTCATGGAATAATTGTTGCAGCCGGCTTAATACTTTACAGTCTTGGAGCAAAATACTTACCCTCAGCTGAGCTAGCACTTTTATCTTTAATGGAAGTTGTTGGAGGAGTTCTGTGGGTTTGGCTTCCTATTTTTGGAATTAATGAAGTACCAAGTACAACTGTAATAATCGGAGGTTTCATAATAACTTTAGCTGTAGTTTATTATGGTTTTGCTGCTAGGCAGATTGATATGAATATTAAAACTTAAATATTTGCTGTAACTTTATTAATATTTTTTCTTGGTAAATTGTTTTTAGACCAAACTGAATCAAGAGCCTTAATCATTTTTTCAATATGCTCTTTTCTGTGTTTTGGGGTAACAGTTATTCTCAGTCTTTCTAAACCTTTTGGTACAGTTGGGTAAAAAATTGGTTGTGCATAAATACCATGATCATCAATTAAATCTTTAGACACTTTTTTGCATAAAAAAGGATCATTAATTAATACTGCCACAATATGAGAATTTGTATCCAAATAAGGGATTGCTAAGGAATCTAAATTTTCTCTTATTAAAGCTGCATTTTCTTTTATTCTTATTCTTAATTGCTCTGCCAGAGAAACAATATCTATTGCTTTAACTGCTCCTGCAGCAATTGATGGGCAGATTGAAGTTGTAAAAATAAAACCTGGAGCGAAACTTCTAATGTAATCAATTATTTCTGAACTAGCTGCAATATAACCTCCCATTTGACCATATGCTTTTGCTAAAGTTCCATTAATAATATCTATTTTATCTTCAACTCCCATTTCTACTGCAATACCTTTACCTTCTTCACCGTAAAGTCCAACTGAATGAACTTCATCCAGATATGTCATACAGTTATATTTTTTTGCTAACTCTACAATTTTAACTATAGGCGATCTTATACCTTCCATAGAGTATAAACTTTCAAAAACGATTAACTTAGGATTATCAACATTTGACTCTTTTAGTAACTGTTCTAAATGATCAATGTCATTGTGTTTAAATATATGACACTTAGCTCCACTATTCTTAATACCTTGTATTAAAGATGCGTGATTTAATTCATCAGAAAATATCTCAATATTTTTAATTTTTTTTCCTAAAGTCCATAAAGTAGATTGGTTTGCTGTATACGCAGAAGCAAAAACTAATGCTGCTTCTTTATTGTGAACATTTGCCAGTTTTTTTTCAAGTTCAGTATGATAAGTTGATGTACCAGAAATATTTCTTGTTCCACCTGAACCTGATCCATATTCAAGTAGTGTTTTTACAATTTCATTTACTACCTCTGGATGCTGACTCATGTTTAGATAGTCATTAGAGCACCAAACCTCAACTTCTCTTTCTTTGTTTTTAAAACTTTCATCTGCATTTGGAAAACTTTTTATAGGTCTGTCTATGTTTCTAAAGTCTCTATAAAGTCCTTGTTCTTTAAGATTTTTTAATTCAGATTTAAAGAAACTTTTGTATTGCATATTTATTAGATATCTTACCCAATCTTTAATTGTAAGTATTTAATTGAATGAATTGTCACACCTTATGTCTACTAAAAGACATTCTCTTCCAGACACCATATTTATCTTTAATCATAAATCTATGATACAATGCCGCTGCAATATGAAGTGAAAAAAGAGCTGTTAATATAAGTGCTGAGTAGTAGTGTATAGCTAGAGCTTGAGGGTATAGAAAAAAGTTCTCTTCGATTAAAGGTGGTATTTTAATTAATCCCAAGAGATGGACATCTTCTCCTCCAAGCCATGTCATAAAGGTACCTTGAATAGGAATAAGAACAACTAAACCATAAAGTACAAAATGGACTAAATTCGAAACCAATTTATGAAATAAAGGAATATTTTCATATTTCGGATGAGTATTAAATATGTATTTCCACATTAATCTAAGTACAACTAAACTAAAGACTAAGGTGCCAAAAAATTTATGAGTAATAATAAAACCCATTTTAAGAGGAGAAAATTCCATATTATGAAGGCTAATCCCTGTTGCAACTTGCCAAAAAAGAAGAAGTGCTAATGACCAATGAAAAAGTTTTGCAACCAAGCCCCACGAAGATTTTGTACCTTTAAATTCAACCATTACTAATTTTATTATATAGTGCTATCTAAATAAATATAATCCATGAAAATTAGAGTTTTATCGAGAAAAAGTGACTTAGCAATTATTCAAGCACGTGAGTTTTCTGATTACTTAGCATCAAAACATCCATTTGTAGAAATAGAATTTTTAACGAGAAGTACCTCTGGAGATAAAGATCTAAAGACCCCTCTTTCTGAAATGCCAACAGAAGGTGTTTTTACTAATGATTTAAGAGATGAATTAATAAATAACAAATGTGATTTAATTGTCCACTCTTGGAAGGATCTTCCAATTGAAGTTGGTGAGAAAACTAAAATTGCTGCTACATTAAAACGTGCTGATAAACGAGATATATTATTCTTAAAAAAAAATATAACATTAGATAGTAAGAAAATTACTATTCTTTGCTCATCACCTCGAAGACAATATAATTTAGAAAATTTTATTGAAAATTATCTTCCACAAAAGTTTGATGAAGTTTGCTTTGAAAATATAAGAGGTAACATACCTACTAGATTTAAAAAATTTTTGGAAGATCCTAATAGTGATGGTTTCATTGTTGCCAAGGCAGCAATTGATAGATTACTTTTAAATAATTATTCTGAATTCAATGAATTAAAAACAACTCTAAAAAAATATATTAACGAATGTCTATGGTCTGTTTTACCATTGTCTATAAATCCTTGTTCTCCTGGACAAGGAGCTCTAGCGATTGAAACAAGAATTAAAGATAATAAACTTAACGAAATTTTAAATGATATTAATTTTTCCAAAGATTATTCAAATGTTATTCAAGAAAGAAATATTTTAAAAAATTATGGAGGAGGATGTCACCAAAAAATAGGAGTATCTTACATCTCACATAAATTAGGATTAGTTGTATCTAAAAGAGGTGAAGATGAAAATGGCAATCATTTTGAGAGCTGGGATTTTATTGATCCAAAAGATATAAGTTTTTCTAGTAATACAACAGATGAAATTTATCCTGAAAATTTAAAAAATTATAAAATATTTTCTAGAAAACAATTAAATAAAAATGTTGATGATTTAAATAATTTACAAAATAAATGTATTTATGTTTCACGAATTAGCTCAATCCCAGATAAGTCAAAAATCCAATCAAATAATGTTATTTGGACTAGTGGTTTAAGAACATGGAAAAATTTATCTGAAAGAGGTATTTGGGTTAATGGAACTTCAGATGGTCTTGGTGAGGATTTTGATAAAGATATTAATTCACTTACAAATAATCCTTGGGTTAAGTTAACTCATTCTCAATCTCCTGAAAGTTCCATAAAAAATAAAATTGAAACGTATCAATTGGAGTCTATTGATTTTGAAATAGATATAGAAAAGAAAAAGTACTTTTATTGGATGAGCAGTTCAGCTTTTAAGGCGAGTATTGATAAATATCCTAAAATTATAGAAAAATATCATTTTTGTGGCCCAGGAAATACTTACAATGAGATTAGTAAAATATTAGGTAATGATAAAAATCTTTTTGTTGAGCTATCTTATGATAGTTGGAAGAAAAAATTACTAAAAGCCTAAAAATGACAAATATTTTATTCAAAAATGCTATCAAAAGAAATATTCAAAAAACACCACCCATTTGGTTCATGAGACAGGCTGGGAGGTACCATTCGCATTATCGCAAGCTAAAAGAAAAATATACTTTTGAAGAACTTTGTAAAACTCCGGATCTAGCCGCAGAAGTCGCTTTTGGTCCAATACAAGAGTTTGATTACGATATTGCAATTTTATTTAGTGATATTTTATTTATCTTGGAGGGACTTGGTTTAGAATTAAAGTTTGACCCAGGACCTAAATTTAATTCTTATATAAATTCAGAAAACATTAATAATTACAGTAATATTGATCGTGGCATTGAGCATATGCAGTTTCAATTTGAAGCTATAAAAATAACAAAAGAGAAATTGCCTAATAATAAAAGTTTAATTGGATTTGTTGGTGGACCTTGGACATTATCAAAATATGCATTTGGAAATAATAACTCTGATTTAATCGACACTAAAATGAATTTAGAATTTATTTCAAAAATTCTTTTACCCCTTCTTAAGAAAAATATTCAATTACAATTAGATGCAGGTGTTGAACTTGTCATGATTTTTGATAGCTCCTTGTATGATTTAGATAAAATGAATTTTCATGAAATTTATTCAAAATTTTTGGAAGAGATTGCAATTTCTTTTCCAAATAAACTTGGCTATTATTCAAGAGGTAAGAGTTTAACAGATCTTAATTCTATCATCAGTTTTCCCTTTGCTGGTTTTGGTTATGATCACACAATAGATCTTAAATTTATGTTTGAAAATCAAAAACATGGATTTATTCAAGGAAATTTTAATGAACAATTAATGTTAAGCGAAACAGATATATATCTTAATGATTTAAAAGATTTTATTAAAAAAATGAAATCAATTGAAAATCTTAATGGCTGGATTTGTGGCCTTGGACATGGAATTAACAAAAATACTCCAGAAAAAAATGTTCATTTATTTATAGAAAATATCAGAAAAGAATTTAGCTAATAGATATGGTTAAATATATAGGTGAAAAAGATTATGAGCACGGGAGTAAAGAAAAAATTGGTGTTTTAATTACTAACCTAGGTACTCCAGATGCTCCAAATAAAAAAGAACTAAAAGTTTATCTTAACCAATTTTTGTCTGACCCTAGAGTAATTGAATTACCTAAAATCTTATGGCAAATTATATTGAAGTTAGTAATTTTACAAATAAGACCATCAAAGTCAGCAGAAGCATACAAACAAATTTGGACTGATAAGGGTTCTCCACTTTTAGATATCGCAAACAGACAACTAAATAAAATCCAATCATCTTTTTCTTCAAAAAATGAAAATATAGTTTTTGAAGTTGGGATGCGTTATGGCAATCCATCTATTCCAGATGCTTTGTTAAAACTTCAAAAAAAACAAGTAAGAAGATTATTAGTTCTACCTATGTATCCGCAATATTGTGCTGCAACAACAGGTAGTACATTTGATGAAGTAACGAATGTATTACAAAAATGGCGTTGGATACCTGAAATGCGTTTTATCAATCAGTACTTTGAAGAAAAAAATTATATTGAAGCATTGTCAAATTCAATAAAGTCATTTTGGAAAAAAACTTCAAAACCACAAAAAATTATTTTTAGTTATCATGGTATACCAAAACGGTATTTGACAAATGGTGATCCTTATCATTGCTTTTGTCTTAAAACCACAAGACTTGTCAAAGAACAGATGGGTTTATCCGATGATGAGATAATGACTACTTTCCAAAGTAGATTTGGAAGAGAGGAATGGTTAAAGCCATATACAAGTGAAACATTAAAAGAATTACCAAAACAAGGGATTAAAAATATACATATAATATCTCCTGGTTTCAGTAGTGATTGTCTTGAAACACTTGAAGAACTTGAAGAAGAAAATAAAGAATATTTTATGGAGTCAGGTGGAGAAAATTATCATTATATACCTTGCTTGAATGATCACGATGATCACATAGATGTTTTTGTAAATCTGATAAAAAAACATACTCAAGGTTGGCCATTATGATTGCTGATCCCAAATTTAATACTGCAAAAGAATGGTTTGAGAAATTACGAGATAACTTAGTTGAAACTATTCAAAACATTGATGAAAATCAATTTGAAATAAGTAACTGGGATCACAAAGGCGATGGTGGTGGTAAAATGAGTAAAATTAAGGGTAATATTATTGAAAAAGGTGGAGTAAATATTTCTACCGTCTCTGGGGTATTTAACGAAAATATGAGAGATGCTATTCCAGGTGCTAAAGAAGATCCAAATTATGATGCAACCGGCATCAGCGTTGTTTTGCATCCTGTTTCACCTAAAATTCCTTCTATGCATTTTAATACGAGATTTATTAAAACAACTCAGGAATGGTTTGGTGGAGGCATGGATATTACACCTTGTTTAATATTTGAAGATGAGAAAAAATATCATCGTGGTTTAGAAGTTTTGTGTAATAAATATGATAAATCATATTATCCTAAATTTAAAAAATGGTGTGATGACTATTTTTTTCTTAAACATAGAAACGAACCAAGAGGTGTTGGAGGCATATTTTTTGATTACCTTCAAACTGGCGATTGGGGAAAAGATTTTGAATTTGTCCAAGGTGTAGGTACTTATTTTCATCAGTTTATCAAAAATACTTTAATTGCACTTAAGGATGAGAAGTGGAATGAAGAGGAAAAAAAGATACAATTAGTTAAGCGTAGTCGCTATGCTGAATTTAACTTATTATATGATAGAGGTACAAAATTTGGTCTAGAGACTGGTGGGAATGTTGATGCTATATTAATGTCAATGCCTCCTCACGCGGTATGGGAATAAATAATGTTATTTAATACTCTGAAAGTTATTCATATTTTTAGTATCATAGCTTGGATGGCTGGACTTTTATATCTGCCACGTTTGTTTGTAAATCATGCTAATCCTGAAATTACAAAAGAAACCTCAGAAACATTCAAACTAATGGAAGGAAAATTGTATAGAATAATAATGTTTCCAGCTTTTATAGTGACGTGGATATCAGGTTTTACACTTACACATTATGTGGGTATTGATACTTGGTTGCTTTTAAAAATTTTATTTGTAATTTTATTATCCGGTTATCATTTTTTTTGTTTAAAATGTCTTAATGATTTTAAAAATGATAAAAATAAATACTCCACTAAGTTTTTTAGAATTACAAATGAAGCGCCAGCAGTAATATTGATTTTTATACTTATACTTGTTGTATTTCAGCCTTTTTAATTACTACTTTTTTGTTTTAATAGGTGTTTTTCTCTTTGGATTACAAACCTTGCATATTTCACACTCCAAACCATAACAACTTCTTGCCTGACAAAATTCTCTTCCATAAAATATTATTTGTAAATGAAGTTTGTTCCAAGATTTTTTTGGAAAAAGATATTTTAAATCTTTTTCTGTTTGCACAACATTTTTACCATTTGTTAAACCCCAACGTTGAGCTAAACGATGAATGTGTGTATCAACTGGAAATGCTGGATGACCAAATCCTTGAGACATAACAACACTGGCTGTTTTGTGACCAACACCTGGTAATTTTTCTAATTCCTCAAAACTTTCTGGAACATTGCCTTTAAATTTTTTTACAAGAATTCTTGATAGTTCAAAAATTGCTTTTGATTTTTGGGGTGCCAAACCACAAGGACGAATAATATTATAAATTGTTTTTTTTGGCACTTTTGTCATTTTTATAGCTGTGTTAGCTTTTTTAAATAGTATTGGTGTGACTTGATTAACTCTTTCATCTGTACATTGAGCACTAAGAAGTACAGCTACAACTAATTCAAATTTATTTTTGTGGTTAAGGGGAATAGGTACTTTTCTGTATATACGATTTAGTATTCTAGAGATCTCTTGTGCCTTCTCTATTTTTTTCACTATATCAAGCCTCCTCTAAGGTGTATGTTTAAATAAATACTAATAATTATGACAAAATATAGCACTTATTAATACTAATAATATTGAATATTTCCATTGAAGTTGTATGGGTCTACCATCAAATTTCTATGGAGGAAATAATATGAAAAAGACTTTAAGCATTGTTTTGTCTTTGCTTTTCATGGGTATTTTCTCACCAGCATTTGCAAACACTATTAAATGGTCAATGCCTGGTGACTCTTTAACTCTTGATCCGCATGCACAAAACGAAGGACCAACTCACATGGTTTCGCGTCAAGTATATGAAGGTTTAGTAACTCCAGGTATTAATATGGAAATACTTCCTCAGCTTGCTGAATCATGGAAAACAACTGCTGATGACACTTGGATATTTACAATTCGTAAAGGTGTAAAATTTCATGATGGATCAGATTTAACAGCTAGTGATATTGCTTTTAGTATCAATAGAGCAAAAACTGCTCCATCTGATATGGTAGATTTAATTAAAAGCATTAAATCAGCATCGGCATTAACTGATCACACAGTTCAGATTGTAACAGATGGACCAAATCCAATTCTTTTAAATCAATTAACTCAGATATTTGTAATGTCTGAAGATTGGGCAAAAGCAAATGGTTGTGAAGTTTCATACAACTGGGATGCAGGTGAAACATCTTATTGTGCTTCTAATGCAAACGGAACTGGACCTTTCAAAATTACTTTTAGAGAACAGGACGTAAGAACTGTTTTTGAAAAAAATAATGATTGGTGGGGCGATGATAGTACTTTCAATGTAGATACTATTGAATTACTTCCAATTGCAAATGATGCAACAAGAGTTGCAGCACTTCTATCTGGAGAAATTGACTACACAAACGTTGTTCCTGTTCAAGATATTGAGAGAATCAAATCTTCCGCTGGACATGGTGTAAAAATGACTCCTCAAAATAGAACAATATTTTTTGGAATGGATCAGGGTTCTGCTGAATTAAATTCATCTAATATCAAAGGTAAAAATCCTTTTGCAGATAAAAGAGTTCGTTTAGCTATGTACCATGCTTTAGATATGGAAGCTATTAAGGATAAGGTAATGAGAGGACAAAGTGTTCCTGCAGGAATTATCACTGCTCCTGGTGTAAACGGTCATACAGCTGCACGTGATGAAAGATTACCTTATGATCCAGAGCTATCAAAAAAACTATTAGCAGAAGCTGGTTATCCAGATGGATTTGAGGTTACACTAGATTGTCCAAATGATCGTTATATTAATGATGAAGCAATCTGTGTTGCTGCAATTGGTATGTTTGCTAAAATAGGAGTTGATGTAACTCTTGATGCAAAAACTAAAAGTCAACACTTCTCAGAAGTTAAAGAAGGTGACGCAAACGGTATGACAAGTGACATGTACATGTTAGGTTGGGGTGTTCCAACTTTTGATAGTCATTACGTATACTCGTACTTATTTGATAGTGCTGGTAGCTGGAATAAAGTTAATTTCAGTAATGCTAGAGTTGATGAGTTAGTAGCGGCAATGGGTGTTGAAACAGATCAAGATAAAAGAAATGCTATGATTGCTGAAGCTTGGGATATTACTCAAGATGATGTAACATATCTTCCTTTACATCACCAAGTTGTCAACCAAGCATCAAAAAGTAATGTCGATGTTCCAATTAGAATGAACAACGAGCCATTATTTAGATTTGCAAACGTAAACTAATAATTTTTATATTTTCTGGCCAGTAATCTGGCCAGAAATTAAACCATGTTTAACTATTTCTTTAAAAGACTCTTTCAATCTATTCTTGTAATGATTGTTGTAGCTTTTGTTTCATTTTCCTTATTTAATTTTGTTGGTGATCCAGTAAATAGTATGACTGGAGAAGATGCTTCTGATGAAAGACGTGCTGAGGTTAGAGAAGTATTGGGTTTAAATGATCCTGTTTACGTTCAATTTTCACGTTTTATAGGAAATGTAATTCAAGGTGATTTTGGAATATCATACCAATTAAAAAGAGAAGTTTCAGATTTAATTGCAGAAAGAATGCCTGCAACTTTAGAATTAGTTTTTGTCTCCGCTTTAATTGCAATCATCAGTGGTGTTATCTTGGGTGTATATACTGGTATTCACAGAGACAGTTTTATTTCTAATATTATTCTTGTGATTTCCCTAGCAGGGGTTTCTTTACCAACATTCATTATAGGAATAATGTTAATTTATTTGTTTTCAGTAATTTTAGGAGTTCTTCCATCCTTTGGAAGAGGTGAAGTCACACAATTAGGTTTTTGGACTACAGGATTTTTAACCACTTCTGGTTTAAAAGCACTGATACTCCCATCTGTTACGTTAAGTTTATTTCAAATGACTTATGTGATTAGATTAGTTCGAGCTGAAATGATGGAAATTTTACAAACAGATTATATTAAATTTGCAAAAGCAAGAGGTATAAAAAGAAGTGTTATTAATTATAAGCATGCGCTCAAAAATGGATTAATTCCAGTTATTACTATTACAGGTATCAATATCGGAACATTAATTGCTTTTTCAATTATTACAGAAACAGTTTTTCAATGGCCAGGCATGGGGTCATTATTTATCAAAGCAGTATACTTTGTCGATATTCCTATAATGTCAGCATACATGATCATGGTAGCCTTTATATTTGTTATGATAAATTTTATTGTAGACATCACATATTATTTTATTGATCCTAGAATTAGGCTTAAGGAAGAGGGTAGTTAAAATGCTACTTAAAACTTACAATAAAATATATGATACTGATATTGGATACAGTTTCTTTAATTCTAAATTAGCAATAATTTCTTCAACAATATTTTTTATTATACTTTTTTGTTCTGTATTTGCCGGGATAGTTGCACCTTATAATCCTTTTGATCCAGCATCAGTTTCTTTAATGGACGCCTTTACCCCACCAGTATGGTCAGAGGGAGGAAGTTTTAGCTTCATATTAGGAACTGATCAACAGGGAAGAGATATGTTTTCAACAATGATTTATGGTTCAAGAATTTCACTGATCGTTGGTTTTGCATCTATAATTTTTGCAATGATACTTGGAGTTTTTCTTGGAATAACAGCTGGATATATTGGTGGTAGGTATGAGATTATTGTAATGCGTCTTACAGATGTGCAGTTAACTATTCCAAGTATTTTAATGGCTTTACTTGTTGATGGAATTGCAAGGGCAATTATCTCACAATCAATGCATGATGAAATGGCAATTTATGTTTTGATTTTCGCCATTGGTATCTCAGAATGGCCTCAGTTTGCAAGAGTATCGAGAGCATCAACCTTAGTTGAAAAAAATAAAGAATATGTCTCAGCTTCAAGAATTATTGGATTATCAAATATATTAATTATGTTTAAGCATATTTTACCAAATATACTTCGGCCTATCTTAGTAATTGCTACAATCGGATTAGCACTTGCAATTATTACAGAGTCTACTTTAAGTTTTTTAGGTGTTGGCGTTCCACCAACAACACCTTCCCTTGGGACTCTAATAAGGTTTGGAAATAATTTTTTATTTTCAGGAGAGTGGTGGATTACTTTTTTTCCAGCAATTTTCTTAATTGTTTTAGCATTATCAATTAATTTATTAGGGGATTGGATGAGAGATGCTTTAAATCCAAAATTAAAAAAGAGATGAGTTTTTTAGAAGTAAAAAATTTAAACATAAGTTATCCAACACGAAAGGAAACTATTGTTGCAAGCAAAAATGTAGAATTTTCTTTAGAAAGAGGCGAAATATTAGGAATTGTCGGTGAGTCTGGATCTGGAAAATCTACAATTGCAAATGCGATAATTAACTTGATTGATCCTCCAGGTGAAATCACAGATGGCTCAATAAAAATAGATAATATTGAATTAAGAAGTAATGAAGAAATAATTCAAAATATTAGAGGAAAAAAAATAGGATTTGTCTTTCAAGACCCTCAAACTTCATTAAACCCTCTATTTAAAATAAAAGATCAATTAATTGAAACTATTCAGGCTCATTTAAATTTAAGTTATCAAGATTCACTTAAAAAATCAATTCAACTACTTAAAGAGGTTGGAATAGAGAACGCTGAAAAAAGAATTGAAGACTATCCACACCAATTTAGTGGCGGTATGCGTCAAAGAGTTGTTATAGCTTTAGCAATAAGTTGTGAACCTGACTTAATAATTGCAGATGAACCAACAACAGCTTTAGATGTAAGTATTCAATATCAAATATTAGAACTTCTTAAAGATCTTACAAAAAAAAGAAATCTTGGTGTTATAATTATTACGCATGATATGGGAGTCATAGCAGAGACGACTGATAAAGTTATTGTCATGAGATACGGACATATTGTTGAACAAGGTGAGACTAAAGAATTATTAACAAATCCAAAATCAACAGAAGCAAGAAGCTTAGTAATTTCAGTACCACCAACAAATAAGAAAATTGATAGATTTAAATTGATTAGCCCCGATGGTAAGGAAATAACATCTAGTTCCAAGGATTTGACTAAAAATATTATTAAAACATGGGGCATAAGGGAAAATAAAAATCAAAAATTATTAAATCTTGAGGAAGTGACAAAAGTTTTTGATGATAATTCTTTAGGTAGTGGTTTTTCATTTATTTCTAATAAAAGTTCGAATGATAAAATAGTTAAAGCTGTCGACAATGTATCTTTTGAATTATTCGAAGGTGAGACACTTGGATTAGTTGGAGAGTCTGGTTCAGGTAAATCAACTATTGCAAAAATTATTACTGGATTAATTAGTCCTAATAAAGGTAATTTAATTTATAATAAGGAACCTCTATATAATTCAAATAAAAAATATCAAATTCATAATAGTAGAGGTCAAATTCAAATGATTTTTCAAGATCCTTACTCATCTCTAAATCCTCGCTTCAAAGTTAAGGATATTATTGCAGAACCAATTAAATTTTTTCAAAAAAATATTAGCAATAATGATCTTATACAAAATGTTTATGACCTAATAGATATTGTGGGAATGACCAGACAATCTCTAGATCGATACCCGCATGAATTTTCAGGAGGGCAAAGACAGAGAATATCTATTGCTCGTGCCTTGGCAACAAGACCAAGATTATTAATATGTGATGAACCAACTTCTGCATTGGATGTTAGTATACAAGCACAAATATTGAATTTATTAAAAGATATACAAGATGAACTTCATCTCACTATGCTATTTATTAGCCATGATCTTCCTGTAATTCGCCAAATGTGTAACCGAATAATTGTACTAAAAAATGGTGCTGTTTGTGAAACAAAAGATACAGAGGAATTGTTTAATAATCCTGAGCATGAATATACGAAGGAATTAATTAGACTTATGCCTAAAATTGAATCAATTATTTAACTAATTAATAATAGGTAAATTTTCAGGAGTTCTAGTACTCAAAAGTTTATAGGAATCTTTAGTTATCAATAAATTTTCTTCTTGTACTAATATTTTATTTTGGTCCATTTCAATTGATGGCTCAAGAGTTATAATCATATTTTCCTCAAGTAATGTTTTGTCATTTTTCATAATACTTGGCGGCTCAGTCAGTTGTAAGCCTAAACCATGACCCATCCTTCCAACTGATATGTTGTTAGCTGTTAAACTATAAGATAATTTAGAATATATTTCTGAACAACTAGTTCCAGGTTTTATAATTTCTAAAGTTCTCTCAGTTGCTTCCCACAATTTATTATATGCATCTAGAACTTGTTTGTTAATTCTTCCAAAGCCAAAATTTCTATCAAAATCTGAATAATAACCATTTAAAGTTGCTCCGGTATCAATAATTAGAATATCACCATCTTTAGTTACCCTTTCTGTTGGGTTACAGATAATCTGATTATAACCATTAAGTCCCGAAGCACACGCCATATATTGAATATAATCTGCACCACCCTCAATTAATTCTTTTTTAAATGTTGATGTAATTTGTTTTTCACTCATTCCTAAATTAATTTTTTCAGGAAAATTATCAAACACCATACTTGTAATAGAACAAATTTCTTTAATATTACTGATCTCTATTTCAGATTTTATTTTTCTTATACTCCAAAGTATTTTACTAGCATCAACAAAATTATATTCTGATAAATTTTTTTGAATATCCTGATAATCGTTAATACTCATTCGCAAAAAAGTTTCATTTCCTAATTCAAAACCAATATTTGAATTTTTAGGAAAACTTTTGATGTTTTTTTTCAATAAAGATATTCCTTCATCTTTCGGATTTGGAGACTCCCAAGTTTCGATATCATTGACTAATGTGTTTTGCATAGCTGTAATACCAATAGATGGTATTATAGCTTTAATTGGATTTTTTTTTGAAATAATTAAATACCAAGGTCTTGTAGGACTTTCCCAAAAATTACTATCAAGTCCAGTAAAATATCTAAAATTTGACGGTGAAGTTATAATAACAGCATCAATATTTTCTTTTTCAATATGTATTTTTATTTTTTCAATTCTGGAAATAAATTCTTCTTTTGGAAAATCGTTCATAAATTGATAAGTAACATAACAATAACATAAATTAACAATAAGAAATACTTTGATCTATTCATCATTATTTATTTTTTGTTTGTCTTTAGGTACTTTTTTTCCTTTTGCTTCAGAGACATATTTATCAGCACTATTATTATCTAATAAGTATAATCCATTTTTATTATTATTTTTTGCTTCAGCAGGTAATATTTTAGGATCTCTAATAAGTTGGATATGTGGTTACTTTGTAAATTTTCTTATTAAGAAACCTTGGTTTCCAGTAAATCAATACTTATTACAGAAAGCTACAGATATTTTCAAAAAGTATGGAAAATGGTCATTATTATTTTCATGGGTACCTATTATTGGAGATCCAATCGCATTTGCAGCAGGTACAGTAAAATATAATATTACTTTTTTTTTTATATTTGTATCTATTGGGAAAATTGCTAGATATTTGTTAATATATTTATATCTTATCTAAATAGTGATGTTTGAAAATCTTATATTTGTTTTCATTATTGGTTTTTTATCTGGAGTCGGTTTTTTAGCAATTTTATTTTTTCTTCGCAAACAAAAAAGTTCTGAAATAAAAGATGATACTGATCTTACTTCATTAAAAAATCACATGCAATCAATTCAGCAATCTTTACAAAATTTTAACTTAGCTCAAGATAGAATTGAAAATACATTAATTAGAGGTGGTGCACTTCAACAAGGTCCTTGGGGAGAATTTGTACTTAAAAATATTTTAGATAGTGTTGGTTTAAGAGAAGGAGAAGAGTACTCAACTCAAAAAACTTTTAGAGATGAAGATGGCAATTTACAAAAACCCGATGTAATTGTTCATATGCCAGGTAATAGACACATAATTATAGATTCAAAAGTGTCCTTAGATTCTTGGCATGATTATTCTAATACAAATGACAATCAACAAAAGAAGATATTTTTGAAAAAATTTTTGGATTCAACAAAAACTTCGATTAGAAGTCTGAGTAAAGATAATTATTCAAATATATATGGAATCAATACAATTGATAATGTTTTAATGTTTGTTCCAATAGAACCAGCATTACTTACTTTATATAATGAGGCAAATAAACTTATAGAAGATTCATGGAACAATAAAATAATTATTGTTGGTCCATCAACTTTACCCTTTTTACTTAAAGCTGTAGAAAATATGTGGCGGGTTGATAAACAATCTAAAACAATAAAAGATATAGCATCAGCTGCATCAGATATTTATGATAAAACAGTCAGTGTATATGAGTCGTTTGTAAAAGCTAATCAGTCAATAGATTTAGCTAAATCAAAAATGGATGAAGCTAAACAAAGATTGCAAGATGGTTCAGGAAGTTTGACTAAAAAAGTAGAAAAGATGAAAAAATTAGGAAGATTAAGCACTAAAAAACAGTTGCCAGATATAAATGACGATGTAATAAACTAAATAAATGCCTAGTTTTGATATTGTAAACAGATTAGATCATCAAGAAATTGATAACGCACTAGGAAATGCTACAAGAGAAATTACTACTAGGTACGATTTTAAAGGATCAGATACTTCAATTGAAAAAAAAGAAAATACTATAGTTGTTATTACTGATGATGAAATGAAAGCTGGTCAAGTAAATGACATGCTCGTTACTCATTTTGTTAGACGAAAAGTTGATCCTTTATGTTTAAAAAAAAATGATATGGAAAAAGCTGGGGGAAATAAAATTCGTCAGACGTATGAATTAGTAGAAGGAATTGAGCAATCACTGTGCAAAAAAATTACTTCTGATGTCAAAAGTTCTAAATTAAAAGTTCAAGTAAAGATCAATGGGAATGAACTTCGTGTTGAAGGAAAGAAAAAAGATGATTTACAAAGTGTAATGAAGCTTATTGAGGATGCTAAGATAGGTATACCAGTCCAATTTGTAAATTTTAGAGATTAAAAAATGATTACATGGGAATTAATAGCTGCTTTAGCAGTGTATAATTTTGTTATGTACGTAACTCCAGGTCCAAACAATAGTATTTTAACTGCATCAGGTATAAAATTTGGATTTATAAGATCTATACCTAATATTTTTGGCATTCCGTCTGGTCATGGTTTGCAATTAGCACTCGTATGTCTAGGTCTTGGATCTTTGTTTATCACCTATCCTATACTTTATGATATTTTAAGATATGTTGGAGCAGGCTACATTCTTTATTTAGCATATAAAATGTTTGGGTCTTTAAATATTTCAAAGACAGAAGATAGATCAAGACCATTAAAATATCATGAAGCAATATTGTTTCAATTTGTAAATCCAAAAGCTTGGGTAATCTGTTCAACTGCAGTAACATTATATTATCCAAAAGATGAAAATATAATAATTGGAACACTATTTATGGTTATTATGTCTACAATAGTCAATATTCCTTCAATTAGCATATGGGCATATGGAGGAAGTGTTATCAGACAATATCTTAATAATGAAAAATTAAAAAAAATTGTTGAATGGTTTTTAGCAATCCTTTTAATTATAACCGCAGGCTCAGTATTATTTTACAACGCTTAAGGTTTAGGGATTTCACAAAATTCGCCTAAAGAATTATATCCTTTAATAACCGCAGGTCTTGTTGATATTTCTTTATACCATCTCAAAACATTTGGATAATCATGTAAATTTATTTGATGTCTTTCATAACGAGCTGTCCAAGGCCAAATTGAAATATCAGCTATTGAATAGCTATCCGAAAAATATTCTTGTTTAGAGAGTCTTTTATCCAAAATTGAATATATATGTTGTGCATAGCCTTTTGTTTTATCTTCTGCAAATTTGCTTTTACCAGGATGATAAAATAAATATTGATGAGCTTGGCCTAGCATTGGCCCAACGTAAGCCATTTGAAAAAAAACCCATTGTATTATTTCCCAATACTTATCTTTATTTAGAAATTTATCATATTTTTTTGCCAGATAAAGAAGGATAGCCCCGGATTCGAATAATGTTTGGTTGTTATCATTATCTACAATTACAGGAATTTTATTTGCAGGAGATATTTTTGAAAAATATTCACTAAACTGCTCTTTTTTATCTAAATTTATTAAAATAGGATTAAAATCCACACCTAATTCTTCAAGCATAATGCTAATTTTTCGACCATTAGGGGTAGGTGATGAATACAAATCAATCATTTTTTTTAGAATTTAATTAATTAAGAACTATATTCATAATATGCACGAGAATATAGATAATATTATTAAATTAGCCTGGTGCGATAAAACCTCTTTTGAAAAAATAAAAAGAATTCACGGTGTAACCGAATCAGAGGTTATAAAAATAATGAGAACAAATCTAAAACCTAGATCATTTAAGTTATGGAGAACTAGAGTAACAGGGAGAACGAGAAAACATGAAAAGAAAAGAAATCTATCCGAAAAATCATTTAAATATGAGAGTTTTCTTTAAAATATTAATTGTCAGTATAAGTCTTTTGTTTGCTAGTAAGATAGCATTAGCAGATCAAAATGATCCACGGCTAAATAATTTGTTTAAAAAATTAAATGAGACTGAAAATCAGGATGAAATCAGAGATTTGATATCTGACATTTGGAATATTTGGTATGAAGTTGATGATCCAAAAGTAATTGAATATTTTGAGAAAGGTATTCAAGCTATGAATTTGAGAAATTATCCACTAGCAATTAGATTTTTTAATAATTTAATTGAAGAAGATCCTAATTTTGCAGAGGGTTGGAATAAGAGAGCAACAGTTCATTTTATGATGGGTAATTTTGATCAATCAATGCAAGACATTATTAAAACTCTTGAATTAGAACCAAGACATTTTGGTGCCCTAGATGGAATGGGTCTAATTTTTATTCATCAAGGCCAGTTTCAACAGGCAATTGATGTATATGATAAGATGTTAGAGATTTTTCCTTTTAGTGTTAAAACTATGGATAAGAAAGAAAGAATACAATCGTTTATTTCTCAATCTACGTAACATCAAAAAATACTAATAATAAAGATAGTGTAAAAAAACTAACAAACGTACTTAATACTACATTTGAAGAAACAACAGCTTTTAGCGAATTATATCTATATGCAAAATAATATGATTGTGAGCCACTTGGTAAAGCTGCAGCCATAGTAACAATAATTACCAAGAGATTATCAAGCTCTAGTATAAAATTCGCTAAACAAAATGCAATTATAGGGTGAACAAAATTTTTTAATATAGTCAATAGTATTGCGCCATAAATATTTTCTCTAATTTTAAAATTTCCTAATGCAAGGCCTAAAGAAATGAGAACCATTGGAAGAGCAAGGCTTATAAAAATATCTAAGGGCTGCTTCATAATAGATGGAACAATAAGATTAGAGTAATTAAGAATGATACCAATTATCATTCCAAAAAGTACAATATTTTTAATTATACCTAATAATATTTGATAAAAAATTTCGACAATGCTTTTTTGTCTATTTCTATAAACTTCTATTATAATAACAGTATAGCTAAAATGAACAATACCATGAAAAAAAACTAATATCATATAAGGAATTGTATTTATTGGACCCAAAACTGCATACATAAGAGGTATTCCCATTGCTACTGTGTTACCAAAACAAGCAGCTAATCCAAAAAGTGCAGAGTCATCTGTTTTAAAATTTAAAAATTGTTTGCTAATTAAAAATCCAGTCATGGATATAAAAATTCCTGAAGCAAAAAATGCGATGATCAGGCCAATTGAATTAATTTGAGGAAATGAGACTTGCCAAAAATATATAATTAAAGCTAAAGGTAAAAGAATGTTAAAACCAGTAAAATCAAAATAATCAATATATTTTTTTGGAAGTATTTGTAATTTATTTACAAAAAATCCAAAAAGGATATATCCAAACACACTGCTAACTATATTTAATAAGTCAATCATTGAAATCAAAAAAATTATTTAAAAATTGAATGACACTTTCTTCAATTATATTATTTTCATTTGAGTTTGAATTTTGAAAAAATTTTGAATTTTTATCAAAACTTATATTAGGATTATTTAAGTTTCCTTTTATCAAAGTAGTTAAATATATTTCATTATTTTGAGATAAGTTTAAAATAATATCTATAAAATTATTACTGTAATTGTATTCACCTTTTATAAGAATTCTGTTGTTTTTATTGCTAATTTCAATGTTGCTAGTTTCTAAAATATTATTATTTTTATTTATTGCGCCTTTAAAATTAGAACTTTCATTACCAAAAGCATTTATAAGTTCAGAAAATGCAAATTTTTGATTTTTTTGATTTTCCAATTTTTCAAAGAATAATTTTAAAAATGAAATAAGAAATTTTTCTTCATTAGTTGTTTCTAAAGTTATTTTTCCATTAATTTTATAAATTGAGTCGAATAAATTTTCTAAATTATCACTATATTTAAGATAATTTTCAATGTAATTGACTTTTCCATTCATATTTACTTCACTGAAATTTATATTATTAATATTCAAATTATCAATTAGAATATTTAAATTTCCTGAAACTTGAAATACGGGCTGAGAAATATCAATTCTAATATTATCAAAGTATAAATTATTTTTGTAATCTTTAATTTCTAAATTTGTGTTAAGCTTCACAACTGGAAAAATATTTATTTTAGTTTTATTTTTTTCATTAATTTTAATTTCAAATTTCTTCTCGATATCACTAATTATTTTTTCTTTTTCAAAATTATTTAGAAAAATATAAATAAAGATAGATAAAATTATTAATATAATTACTACTATAGAAAAAAATAATCTAATTGTTTTCATATATTAGATCGTCAAAAACTATATTTTTGTAAAATTATTTTCAGGATCATGCAATGGATTAAATTGAACAGACATAACATATTTATTTTTAGCAACCTCAACTTCAAAATTACTTCCATTTAATTTTTTTAAATCTATTTCTGAATCTATATATCCAAAAACCATATTTTTATTATAACAAAATGAATAATTGCTAGAAGTTGTTTCTCCCACAATTTTATTTTTATAATAAATAGGCTCATCATGTAATAAGAGAGGATTTCCTGGTGTAGATTTTTCTAAAACAAAATTTGTTAGTTGTTTCTTTTTAATTCTATTCTTGATTTTTAAAGCATCTTTACCTATAAAATCTATTTTTTTATTTAATTTAACAGTTAATTCTAATCCAGCTTCAAAAGGGTTTTCAGCTGGAGAAATATCATGACCCCAATGTAAATATCCCTTTTCCATTCTCATGATATCTAGTGCATGGGCACCAGCATGTGAAAGATTATATTTTTCTCCAACTTTAACTAACTCTAAATAAATTTCTCTAGATATATTTATAGGAACATAAATTTCCCAACCAAGTTCACCAACAAAAGATAATCTTTGGAAGATTAATTTATTATTTTTCAATGATATTTCTTTAGCAGTTCCAAATTTAAACTTGTCGTTTGAAAAATGTTCTCCAAATATTTCTGTTAGAATTTCTCTACTTTTAGGACCAAAAATACCAAAGCAAGCTAAACTTTCAGTGATATCAATTAAAGTTGTGTTTTTACTTAAATTTTCTGAAATATGTTTTTTATCATGTTCTCTCACAGATGAACCCGTTACAATACGAAAAGAATTAGTATCAATACAAGTAACTGTTAAATCAGCAACAATGCCACCATTTGAATTAAGCATTTGCGTGTAAGTTGTAATACCGGGATTATTTTTAATATTATTACAGCATAATCGTTGAAGATCGTTGAAGGCAGAGACTCCCTTAATTTCAAATTTAGCAAAGGCACTTAAGTCAAATAAACCAGCGTTTTTTCTTGTGTTTATTGTTTCATACTTTGCTGCCTCATACCAATTTTGATAGCCATAACTATACTCATATTCTGGTTTCTTACCATTTAGAGCATACCACATTGGTCTTTCAAAACCGGCCACTTGACCAAAGCATGCCCCTTCTTTTTTCAAATCATTATGAAAAGGAAGTAGTTTAATATTTCTGGAAGATTTATGTTGTTTGTAAGGCCAGTGCATTGCATATAAATCTCCCAATGACTCAGTAACTCTTTCAGTTATAAATTTTGTCTCAGAGTGAAATTTTTCAAATCTTGAAATATCTAAGGAGTAAAGATCATCATTAACCTCACCGTTCATCATCCATTCTGCAGTTACCTTACCTGCACCACCAGCACTCTGAATACCAATACTATTAAATCCACAACAAACATAAAAGTTTTTTATTTCTGGTGTTTCTCCTAAAAGATAATTTGTATCTGGAGTAAAAGCTTCAGGACCGTTAAAGAATTTTCTTATACCTACATTTTCAAGGGCTGGTATTCTTTTCATAGCATTTTTTAAATGCGGTTCAAAATGATCAAAATCTTCAGGTAATTCTCCAAAAGAAAAATCATTGGGCACTTTATACGTATCAGTAAATGCAGGTTTAGCTTTAGGCTCAAAAATTCCTACTAAAATTTTTCCAGCATCCTCTTTTAGATATAAGCAATTATTATAATCTCTAAGAACTGGAAGTGATTTAGAAATTTCTTTTAATGGCTCACTTAATATATAGAAGTGTTCATTTGGATATAGCGGTATACTAACGTTAATATCATTTGCTATCTGCCTAGACCACATTCCAGATGCTAGAACAATATACTCACATTTAATTTTTCCATGTTTTGTATCTACACCATCTATTGATCCATTTTTAGTAAGGATTTTATTTACAGAACAATGTTCAAATATTTGAGCACCATACATTTTTGCCGATTTAGCAAGAACATTTGTTATACCAACAGGATCTGCTTGACCATCTTTTGGAATAAATATTCCACCAACAATATCATCAGTATTTATAAGAGAATAAATATCCTTAATCTGATTTTTTTCTAATTCATTAACTTCTATATTAAATCTTTGAGCAAAAGTAGCTTGCCTTTTTAATTCTTCTAATCGATCATTAGTTGTTGCAATAGTTAAAGAGCCATTTTGCTTTAAACCTGTTGCTAATCCTGTTTCTTTTTCCAAGTCTTTATATAAATTTAACGAATAATTTCTAAGTTTTGTAATGGTTGCTGATGCACCAATCTGACCAATCAGTCCTGCTGCATGCCAAGTAGTTCCAGAAGTTAATTGATCTCTTTCTAGCAAGACCACATCTTTCCATCCAAATTTTGCTAAATGATAAGCTACAGAACATCCAGCTATACCACCGCCTATTACAACTACTTTTGAAGAAGTAGGAATTTTATTACTCATTTGTAATATTATAGATAAAGATTTTCAGTATGAGTTTCAAAATAAAAATCTAGATCTTCTATATTTATTTCATCTATTTTTGATGGTTCCCAAATAGGATTATGATCTTTTGAAATTAGTACAGAATTTACACCATTATCAAAGTCACTACGGTATACTATTTTTTGACTTAATTGATATTCAGTTTCTAAACATTCTTTTAACGGTTTACCTTTTGCATCATCTATAAGTTTAGTGCTTATCGCAAGACTCATTGGACATTTAACTAGAAGAATATCTAAAATTTTTTTTGAAAACTCTGAGTTATGATTTTTTAAATTTGATATGATTGTTTGAATATTTCCATTGAATAGTTCATTTATTAAATTCATATTTTTAATTAGATATGTATCATTCTTAACTTCAAAATTATCGTGTGAAATTTCTCCTCTTGTAATAAATTTTTCTCTAACATCTTCTATTTTATTACTTTTAAAGTAATGAGTTGCTAATCCGAAAAAAATTAATTCATTTAACCCTAATACCTCACCCGTTAAACCAATATACTTACCAATGTTACCTGGAAGATTTGATAAAAAATAACTTCCGCCAACATCTGGAAAAAAGCCAATTGCAGATTCTGGCATTGCAAATTTTGAATTGTCTGTTGCCAATCTGTGATCACCATAGATTGATAAACCAACCCCGCCTCCCATCACTACACCATTCCAAACTGAGAGAAATTCTTTACTAAATTGGCTTATTAAATAATTAAGTTTATACTCAATTTTAAAAAAATCATTTTTTAAAGAGTTTTCTTTTCCAGCAAGAACAAGAGATTTTACATCACCTCCTGCACAAAAATGTTTACCTTCCCCAACTAACAATACTCTTAAGATATTATCTTTTTCTTCCCATTCTAATAATTTGTCATGGAATTTTTTTGCCATTTCTAAATTGAGAGCATTTAAAGCTTTAGGACGATTTAGTTTAATGATTCCAGTTTGGTTAGTTTCTGAAAATACAATATCCATTAATTCTTTTTAAACTGCAAAACTTTATTAGAAAGACCCACTTCTTTTGCCTTTAATCTATTAATTTCATCTCGTAATCTTGCTGCATCTTCAAATTCAAGTTTTGAAGCAAATTCATTCATTTTTTTCTCTAAATTTTTAATATGTTTATTAAGATCCTTACCAACTAATTCTTTAGCATTATCAATTTCAACTGTAACATGATCTTGTTCAGCTGTGTTCTCAATTATTTCTTGAATATTCTTTTTAATACTAATCGGTGTTATTTTATTTATTTTGTTATATTCTAGTTGTTTTGTTCGTCTTCTATCTGTCTCTTCGATTGCTTCTTTCATACTAGTGGTAATGTTATCAGCATACATTAAGACTTTACTCTCAACATTTCTTGCAGCTCTACCAATAGTCTGAATTAAACTAGTTCTAGAACGAAGGTAACCTTCCTTGTCAGCATCTAATATAGCCATTAAAGCACATTCAGGAATATCTAAACCTTCTCTAAGAAGATTTATTCCTACTAAAACATTAAAAACTCCTAGTCTTAGATCTCTAATAATTTCTATTCTTTCTAATGTATCGATATCAGAGTGAAGATACCTTACCTTTAATCCTTCTTCATTGATATATTCAGTAAGATCTTCGGCCATTTTTTTTGTAAGTGTTGTGATTAGAACACGATGACCTTTGTCTATAGTCTTTTTACATTCATCAATTAAGTTATCAATTTGATGTTTAGTTGGTCTTATCTCAATAGGTGGATCAATTAAACCTGTTGGTCTAATTACTTGTTCAACAAAGGTACCACCTGTCTTTTGAAGTTCATAATCTCCTGGCGTTGCACTTACAAATATAGTTTGTGGTCGCATTGCATCCCATTCTTCTCTTTTTAAAGGTCTATTATCAACACAACTTGGTAGTCTAAAACCATATTGAGCTAAAGTTGATTTTCTAGAAAAATCACCTTTATACATTCCTGCTATTTGACCACATGTCTGATGGCTTTCATCTATAAACAATAAAGAGTCTTCTGGAATATATTCATAAAGTGTAGGAGGAGGCTCTCCCGGCTGTCTTCCTGACAAATATCTAGAATAATTTTCAATACCACTACAACTTCCAGTAGTTTCCATCATTTCTAAGTCAAATGTAGTTCTCTCATCCAACCTTTGTCTTTCTAAGTATTTTTTTTCTTTTTCAAAAATCTCTAATTGTTTTTTTAGATCATTTTTAATCATTGTAATTGCTTTTTTTATTGTTGGCTTTGGGGTTACATAATGAGAGTTTGCAAAGATTCTTATTTGTTCAAGTTCTCCGAGCTTCTCTCCAGTAAGTGGGTCCACTTGTGTTATACTCTCTATATCATCTCCAAACATAGATATTTTCCAAGAAATATCTTCATAGTGAGAAGGGAAAATTTCTAAAATATCTCCCTTAGCCCTAAAGCTACCTCTTCTAAAGTCCATGTCACGACGTTTGTATAAAAGTTCTACCAACTTTCTGATAATTATCTCTCTACTTATTGATTGATTTTTATCTAAAGTAAAAGACATTGAAGAATAAGCATCAACTGATCCAATACCATAAATACAAGAAACTGATGCTACTATGATTGTATCTCTTCTTTCCACTAAAGATCTAGTAGCTGAATGTCTTAGACGGTCAATTTGTTCGTTTATTGAAGATTCTTTTTCAATATATGTATCAGTTCTTGGTACATATGCTTCTGGTGTGTAATAATCATAATAACTGACAAAATATTCAACAGCATTATTTGGAAACAAATTTTTCATTTCTCCATAAAGTTGTGCTGCTAATGTTTTATTTGGTGCCATTATTAAAGTCGGTTTCTGTACTTTTTCAATTACTTTAGCCATTGTAAAGGTCTTACCTGATCCAGTGACACCTAAAAGAACTTGTTCTTGTTCTCCTTCATTCAGGCTTTTAACAATGCTTTTAATTGCCTCAGGTTGATCACCACTTGGATTAAAATCACTGACAATTTTAAAAGGTGCTGTGATTTCGGAAGAGAGATGATGTTTTTTTTCTGCTTTATTCATTGATTCTAATATAATCATTTAGATAATTGTACTTTTCTAAAAAACTACCATCTGTTGTTATTGTCCCATTTAATATTCTTCCATCATCTTCTTTTAATAAAAAAGGCAGAACTTCTTTGATAATACCTTCACTAAATTCTGTACTTGAGTCACGTGGTAATTCAGATGGTAAATTATCAACTGCCATAACAGCAATTCCATCATTATTTTCATCTATTTCTTTTAAAGTATATCGTTCAATCCAATAATTTGGCTCCTCAATTTTTGTTGATCGTATTGTAGTTGGAACAGAGCCATTAATGTCACAAGTAATATCGCCAACAATTTTTAGATTTTGTAAAACTTTCAAGTCTTCATTCTCAAATATTTTTGGAGAAGATGGGTCCCAGTAATGTGCACTTATAAGTATATCAGTTTCTTTTAAATATTGTAATGCAGAACTAGAATAATCTTGAGGATTATCAATAAAATGTTCAAGGTTAAAGTTGTTGGAAGAATTATTTGTAACATAATCTTTAGTTTCTAAATTACAAAAAATAGGTTGATCAAATTTTTTTTCCAAAAAGTCTTTTTTTGATACTGCTTTAATGTTTGTTAGATTTAAAAGTTCAACTACTCCTTTTGCAACTCTACCATCACCAGTAACTAGAATTTTAGTTTTAGGAAAATATAAATTTTTTAAATTTAATATTAATCTTTTATAATCATTAATTTTATAGGCACTAGCAAGAGATTGTTTTCCAAGCACTTTAAGCAATAAATTTAAGGTATTATAACAACCAACAATACCTGCAAATCTTCCAAAACCTAAACATCTTGTACCATTTTTACCTCTGATATTTTCATAATCAATCAATGTAATTTTTTTATTTAAAATTGATAAGAGTAGGTCTTTCTTATGTTTTTCAATATTTTTTTGTTGTTTATTAATTTTAAAAGTGTGAGAAAAAAAAAGATATGTCCTATTATTAATTAAAATATTTGGATCAATTTCTTTAACTCCGAATATGATTGAGCATTCATTTAAATTTTCATTAATTTTAGCACCACATAATTCATATTCTTCATCAGAAAAACATCTACTATTTGATGGCTGAATAATGAAATTAATATTTGGATTGCTTTCTTTGTATTTTTTAATATGTTTTGGAACTAGAGGAGTTCTATTTTCATCATTTCTAGACTCTCTAATAATACCAATATTGGTTAATTGCTTATCCATTCTCTTGTTGGATATTAATTTTATAATCTTTTAAAATTTTAAAAAAATACATTATATCTTCTGTTTTATGTGGTGCAGTTTTAACACCAGTCTCAATTTTATTATCCAAAATTAGATCAATCGCAGCTGATAAAGTAATTGATACAAGTTTGCCCATTGCAGTATTTTCACCACTTCCTTTTTCATCTAAAAAATAAGAACTATCATAAATTTTATTATGATTTTCAAAAGCTTTAAGTTTTACAGAAAGTACAACGCGATCTTCTTCCTCAGGTAAATATTTATTATCTTTTAATAATTCTTCACTTTTTTCATTGATTTCAGCTTCTATATTATCCGATCTATTTTCAAGCATTGAAAAAATATCTTGCCATGCCTCTTTCCAACCATCAAGTCGCAAAGTTCCTCTTACGAACTCTTTGACTTTCCATTTCTCATCAAACAAGTATTCACTTACATATGGTGTTGAATCTCTGTTTGGATAAGCTTCAAAATTTTCATCAGATATTGAATAAGAACTAATAGATTTGTAAGGAGTTACGGTATTTATTTTTCCTTTTGTTATATATTTTGCATCATTGTTTAAGGCTTTGATTACTCCAGCTGGAGACCAACTAAATTTATATTTGAAATCATTTGGAATTGCTGGAAAACCCCCACAATATGATTCATAAACCACTTCTGTTTTTTCAGTCGAGATTTTTTTAAGATCACTGACAAGTAAATGAGAAAAAAAATGATCAATACCTGGGTCTAAACCGACCTCATTGATAAATACTAAATTTTCTTTTTTTACATCTGGATTTAGCATATTTATTTCTGGATTAAGGTAACTAGTAGATGCAAAATGACATTTATGTTTTAAACAAAGTTCAGCTATTTCTAAATGTTTGTTTGCTGGAAGTTGAGAAATAACAATATCACCTGGATTTGTTTCGTTAAATAATAAATCAACATCAAACTGTTTTGCTTTCACATTGTTTTTATCTACATGGTCAATACTCTTTATAGCCTTATCTAATGTTCTATTCCATACTGTAAAATTATCTAAATTTTTAGCTAATCTTCTAATTCCTGGTATAGAAGATAGTCCAGTTCCTATCCAATGTACATGTTTCATAGTCTTATTTACTTTTATATTAAATTGTTTACTACATTAATGAAACTTAAAATACGGTAATTTATTTGACTTCAATAGTATTTATTTTTTTATTAACAGGTCTTATATCTGGTTTTATTGCAGGATTATTAGGAGTTGGAGGTGGAATAATAATTGTACCTGTAACTTACTTTATTTTACTTAATCTTGGTTACAGCTCTGAAATTGTCATGCATGTTGCTGTAGCATCTTCTCTTGGTGTAATTTGTTTTACTTCAATTTCCTCTATAAGATCCCATATTAAGCTTAAAAATACAAATTTGATAATTGTAAAAAAATGGGCAATAGGAATAATAATAGGATCAATTATAGGTTCACTTGCAGCGAGTGCTATTTCAGGACAGAGTTTAGTTATTCTTTTTGTAATTCTGGCATTTTTGATTTCATTAAATATGCTGTTTCAACAAAATCCAATAGTTGTAAGTAACGATATACCATCATCTAATATAGTTAATTTTTTAATAAGCTCTTCTATTGGTTTTTTATCTGCAACCATTGGTATAGGTGGTGGAAGTTTTAGTGTTCCAACTTTAACAATGTTTTCGAAAAAGATTCATGAAGCAGTTGGTACTTCAGCTGTTTTTGGTTTTTTAATTGCTTTTCCAGGAACACTTACATTTATGTATACTGGGTTAAATATAAATGAACTTCCTATTTATTCTCTTGGTTATGTAAATATTATAATAGTTTTTTTTATATCGCTAACTAGTATATTTACTGCGGGAATTGGTGCAAAAGTTTCATCAAATATAGATAAGTTAGTATTAAGAAAGATTTTTGCTTTTTTTTTGTTGTTAACTTGTGCTAGTCTAATTATTGAACATTTTATAATTTAAATGAATTTTGTTGCAGATAGACTAAGTAAAATAAAACCTTCAATGACCGTAGGTATAAATGTCAAAGCCAAAGCTTTGAAGGACGAGGGTAAAGATGTAATTGTTCTTGCAGCAGGTGAGCCAGATTTTAACACACCAAAAAATATAAGAGATGCTGCTAGTAAAGCGATGGAAGAGGGTAAAACTAAATATGTACCTGGTAAAGGTACACCAGAGTTACAAAAAGCAATTCAGAAAAAATTTAGAGAAGATAATAATATAGATTATAAATTAGATGAAATCATATGTGGTGTCGGAGGAAAACACATTATTTATAACGCTATGATGGCAACAATTAATCCAGGAGATGAGGTCATTATAACAGCTCCTTTTTGGGTTAGTTATCCAGATATTGTTTTATTAGCAGAAGGGAAACCTGTGATAGTTGAGTGTCCTCAATCACAGAATTTTAAAATTACACCAGAACAATTAGAAAAAAATATAAACTCTAAAACAAAATGGTTAATGTTGAATAGTCCCAGTAATCCAACTGGCTCAGTTTATTCAAAAAAAGAGTTAGAAGACTTAGCACTTATCTTAAAAAAATATCCTAATGTTCTTATAATGTGTGATGATATATACGAAAAAATCATTTATGATGGAGTAGAATTTCATACTCTTGCTTCTATTGAACCTTCACTTAAAGACAGATGTTTAACACTAAATGGAGTTTCAAAATCATATTGCATGACAGGATGGAGACTTGGATATTGTGGAGCTCCAAAAGAGATTATTGCTGCTATGAACAAAATACAATCACAAAGCACAACATCAACTTCTTCAATTACAATGGCTGCTGCAGTTGAAGCAATAAGTGGTCCTCAGGATTTTATAAACGATCATAATAAAAAATTTTTGAAACGCAGAGATTTAGTATTGAATAAATTAAATGCTATTAATGGAATTACTTGTCAAAAACCAGAAGGAGCTTTTTACGTTTATCCAAATTGCGAGGGTATAATTGGAAAAAAGACACCGAATGGAAAAGATATTTCCAATGATGAAGATTTCATGACATACCTTTTAGAGGATCAAGGTGTAGCAGGAGTTCATGGTGCTGCATTTGGGTTATCTCCTTATTTTAGATTATCTTATGCAACTAGTGATGCAATTCTGGAAGATGCCTGCAACAGAATAAAAGAAGCTTGTAATAAGCTTACTTAAGATCTTTATCAGCAATTATCTCAGCCAACCTAAGTAGGTTAGTAGTTCCAGCACTTCCAAATGGAACACCAGCCGAAATAACCACGTTATCTCCTGGTTTTACTAATTCTTTATTTTTAGCAATTGAACAAGCTATATTAACCATATCTTGAGCATTTTGAGCATCTTCTTGTGTATGACAGGAGTTTACCCCCCAATATAATTGCATTTTTCTTGTTGTATTAATATTTGGAGATAAACCAACAATTTGAACTGGTGCTCTTTCTCTAGCCATTCTAGTCGTTGTTCTACCACTTACAGAAAATGTAATTATTGCTTTTGCATCTGATTTTTTTGCAATTGAGTAAGCTGCTAATGTTATTGCATCTGTATTATCAACATCATCAATATTTTCTTGTATAATTTGTAAATCATAATTATTTTTATCATTTTCAACATTTTCTATTATTTTATTCATAGTTCTTACTACTTCTATTGGATGCGCTCCAACGGCAGATTCACCAGATAACATTACAGCATCTGCTCCGTCATAAATAGCATTAGCAACATCAGATGCTTCAGCTCTAGTTGGAACAAGATTTTCAATCATACTTTCAAGCATTTGTGTAGCAACAACTACTGGTTTACCAAAGTGCCTACATCTCTTAATAATATTTTTTTGAACTATAGGAACTTGTTCTGTTGGCATTTCAACACCCAAATCACCTCTGGCTATCATAATACCATCTGCAGCATTTATAATATCATCAATATTTTTTACTGCTGAAGGTTTTTCAATTTTTGCCATTACGAGTGCTTTATTGTTAATTATTTTTTTTAGTTTGAGAATATCCTCTGCTTGTTGCACGAAAGATAGTGCAACCCAATCAACTCCCATATCTAATGCCTTCATTAGATCAGATTTGTCTTTTTTGGTAAGAGCATCTATAGGAAGAATTACATCAGGTATATTTACACCTTTGTTATTTGAGATTTCAGCATCATTTAAAACCTCTGTTATTAAACTATCTTTTTTTTGTTCAACAACTTGTAATCTAATCCTCCCATCATTTACTAATAAAATAGAATTAGGTGTTAAAAAATCATATATTTCTTCATGGGGAAAGTTAACCCTATTATTATCTCCCGGTTCAGGTGAAAGATCAAGTATAAAATTTTGACCTTTAACTAAATTTTCTTTTGTATTTTTAAATGTACCAACTCTTAACTTGGGCCCTTGTAAGTCAGCTAATATACATGATGCATGATTATGCTTTTCTTCAAGAGATCTAATAGTTTCATAATTTTTTCTATGAGTTTCTAAATCACCATGTGAAAAATTTAATCTAAAAACATCACATCCAGCCACAAACAAATCTTCTATTATGTTTTTATCTGATGATGCAGGTCCTAAGGTAGCTAAAATTTTAGCTTTTCTGTTACGTTTCATTAATTATTATATATATATCACAAAAAAAGATTTATATAATTTATTTACGTAATATGACCAAAAACTTTGATAGAGATTTACTTGCTGATGTTGCAGAAAGATTGATTCATCATCTAAAAAATAGAACAGATGTTCAAAATATTGATTTAATGAATTTGTCAGGTTTTTGCAGAAACTGTCTTTCAAAATGGTACGTTAGTGCAGCAGAGAAGAAAAATATTTCTATTTCATACGATGAGGCAAGAGAAATAATCTATGGTATGCCATACTTAGAGTGGAAAACAAAATTTCAAAAAGAAATTACTCCTGAACAAAAAGAAAAGTTTGATAAAGGAAAAACTTAATATAGTTTTTCTAAATTCTCTCCATACATCTCTTTTACTTTAAATCTTCTTACTTTCATGGAAGGAGTCATCATATTGTTTTCAATTGTAAATTCGTGATCAATGAGAATAAATTTTCTTATTTGTTCAATACTAGAGAGGCTTTTATTGACTTTATCTACAACTTCCTTCATCTTTTTATTAAATGAAGAATCTTGAATTATTTTATTTAAATCACCCTCAACATTATTTTCTTTTGCCCATTCTAAAGCTAAGTCTTTATTAGGAACCAGGATTGCAACTAGGTAATTTTTGAAATCTCCATATAACATTGATTGAGCAATTTCAGGTTCAATATCTAGTTTTGCCTCTATTCTTGAAGGAGAAATATTATCTCCACCAGCATTTACAATAATATCTTTTTTCCTATCTGTTATTTTTAAATAATTTTCTTCATCAAATTCACCAATATCACCTGTATGAACCCACCCATCTATTATAGTTTTATTAGTTGACTCAGGATCATTCCAATAACCATTCATAATTAGTTCACCACGAGCTAAAATTTCTCCATCTTCAGAAATTTTCACTTCATTTCCTTGAAGAACTTTTCCAACAGTATCTAATTTAATTTTTTCAGGAGGGTTTGCAGAAATAACAGGAGCAGTTTCAGTTTGTCCGTATCCTTGAAGTAGTGGAAGGCCAAGGGCGCTTAAGTATAATCCAACTTCAAAATTTAGTGCTGCGCCTCCAGATATCAATGCTCTGAGACTTCCGCCAAATCTTTTCTTAACTTTTTTTCTTACTATTCTATCCATCAATCCATTAATAAATCTCTCAGAGAAGCTCATCTGCTCACCAAAATATTTTTTCTTTCCTAGATTTAATGTAATTGCAAAGAAGCGTTGACTTAATTTACTTTGGTTTTTTAGACCTTGTGAAATGCGTGTGTGTAAAGAGTCATAAAACCTTGGAACAGCTGTCATAAAATGTGGCGCTGCCTCAGCCATATTTACTAATAATTTATCTATACTTTCAGCGTAATAGATTTGTGCGCCTTGCCCCATTTCTAAGAATTGTAAAGTATGCTCATATGAATGAGATAATGGCAACCATGATAAATATCTAATTTCTTTTGTTAAATCACTAGTAAGACTCTCAAGTAATTTATCACAGGAAGCACAGTTTCTCAGCATTGCTCCATGACTTAACATCACTCCTTTAGGATTGCCCCCAGTACCTGATGTATAAATAATACATGCTGTATCTTTTCTTTTATAATTTTTTGATAGTTCTTCTATTTCCTTAGAATTTTTACTTTTTTCTAAATTATCATTTATAATTTTATTGTATGATAAAATATTTACAACTTCTGCATAAGTTTCATTATCATCATTAATTTTTATTACGTTTTGGCAATGTGAAATTTTTTCTATTGCAGGTAGAACTTTTTTCATTAACTCGTGTGATGATACGATGGCACATCTAGCACCAGAATGCTCAATAATATATTTATAATCATTGGTTGTACTCGTTGTATAAGCAGGAACTGAAATTGCTCCTATCGACATTATTGCTAAATCAGTGATTTGCCATTCAGGTCTATTTTCAGATAAAATTAGTACTCTATCTCCTTCTAAAATTCCCAGATCTTTTAAGTATGTTGCTAAACTTTCGACTTGTTCTTTTACTTGTGACCAGCTTAAAGAAACGTATTTATCATTCTCTTTCTTCCATAAATATGGTTGATCTTTTAGATCATTTGCTTGATGATAAAATATACCCGGTATGCTATTAAATTCGTCAAAATTAACAATCATGCTTTCTATCCTCCCTACAAAGCTTTGATATTAGACCTATATCGAAATAGTAAAATATGAAACAAAAAAATTATCAAAATTCAACAAAAAATACCCTTGGTAAACTACCCATTTGGAATTTAAAGGATTTATATGAATCCCCAAAAGCTAAAAAGCTGAATAATGATTTAAATAAGCTCAGAATATCAACTAAAAAATTTGAGAAAAAATACGCCTCCAAAATTACCAAGATTAGCTCTAATCAACTCTTAAAAGCCATTATTGAATTAGAGGATATTGATACAAAAATAGATAAAATTATGTCTTATGCGCATTTATTAGTTGCAGAGGATGGTAATAATGAAAAGAATAAAATCTTTTATCAGCAAATGCAGGAGCAAATAACAAATATTGCCGCCTCAATTGTCTTCTTTAGTCTTGAGATAAATGAAATTTCTGAAAAAAATTTAAAAAAAATTTATGCTGATAAAAAACTAAAAATTTACAAAAACTGGATAAAAAATATTCGAAAATTCAAACCTTATCAGTTAGACGTTAAAACAGAAAAATTACTTCAAGAAAAAAGTATTACTTCAAGATCAGCCTGGATCAGACTATTTGATGATACAATTGCATCACTTAAATTTCCTTTCAAGGGAAAAAATTTATCTAGTGCTGAAATTTTTAATTTTCTTTCTGATAAAAAAGAATCAAATCGTAAAAAATCAGCTGAGGTAATATCTGGTGTCTTAAAAGATAATATTAGTTTGTTTACATCTATTACTAATAATCTTGCAAAAGATAAATCAATCAATGATAAATGGAGAGGATTGCCAAATCCAGTCAGTTCAAGAAATTTATCTAATGTTGTTGAAGATGAAGTTGTAGAAGCCTTAACTGAAACAATAAAAGAAAATTATCCAAAAATTGCTCATCGTTATTATAAAATAAAATCTAAATGGTTAAAAAAGAAATTTTTAATGTATTGGGACAGAAATGCACCTCTTCCTTTTCAATCACAGAGTATTTATTCCTGGAAAGATGCAAGACAAATTGTATCTGATGCTTATTCAAATTTTGATAAGAGAGCTGGAAATATTGTAAATAAATTTTTTGATAATTCATGGATACACGCCCCAGTAATTTCAGGTAAATCTCCTGGTGCGTTTGCTGCTTCTACTGTCCCATCAGTTCATCCATTTATACTTGTTAATTATCAGGGTAAAGCAAGAGATATTGCAACTCTTGCTCACGAACTAGGACACGGAATTCATCAATATTTAGCAGGACAAAAACAAACTTATTTTAACTCTTCAACACCGTTAACACTTGCTGAAACTGCAAGTGTTTTTGGAGAAATGTTAACTTTTAAATCTCTTTTATCTATTACGACAAAAGAAAATGAACGTAAGGGCCTTTTAGCAAACAAAGTCGAAGATATGCTAAACACTGTTGTGAGGCAGATTGCATTTTTTGAATTTGAAAAACGTATTCACCATCAAAGAAAAATTAAAGAATTAAGTGTTGATGAGATTTGTAAAATTTGGATTGATGTTCAAAAGAAAAGTTTAGGACCATCAATAAAATTTAATGATGATTACAAATATTTTTGGAGCTACATACCCCATTTTATTCATTCACCATTTTATGTTTATGCATATGCTTTTGGTGATTGTCTTGTTAATTCTCTTTTTAATGTTTACGAGAGCAAACTCCCTAAATTTGAAGACAAATACATTACTTTGTTAGAAAGTGGTGGTAGTGATACATATGATAAACTATTGAAACCTTTTGGATTAAATCCGAAGAAAAAAGATTTCTGGCAAAAAGGAGTTAATGTTATTGAGAATCTGATTGACCAATTAGAAGAATAAAATTGATGAAAGATAAAGAAGCAAAATCTCTAACAAAACAACTTACTAGGTATGCGAAAGTTGGGGGTGTTGTTGGAAAATTAGCCACTAAACTTGCAAGTCAAAGATATTTAGGTGTTAAGTTAGATAAAGAAAAACATGCTTCAGAAATAAGAGCTGCTCTTGGAAGTATTAAAGGGCCATTAATGAAAGTGGCACAATTATCAGCAACTATACCTGACTTACTTCCTGATGAGTACGCACAAGAGCTTATGCATTTACAGTCTAATGCTCCACCGATGGGATGGTTGTTTGTTAAAAGAAGAATGGCTGCAGAATTAAAGCAGGACTGGCAAAAAAATTTTATTGAGTTTGATAAAGAAGCAACAAGAGCAGCTTCTCTTGGACAAGTTCATAAAGCTAAAATAAAAAATGATGATATAGTAGCTTGCAAACTCCAATACCCAGACATGGCTTCAGCAGTTAGTGCTGATCTTTCACAATTAAAAATGATTTTTTCAATTTATCAGTCCTATAATAAAGCGATCAAAACTGATGAAGTATACAAAGAAATTACTGACAGACTTAAAGAAGAGCTAGATTACGAAAGAGAAAAAAAATTAATGGCTGTATTTAGAAATATATTTTCAAATATAAATTTTGTTCATGTTCCAAAAACCTATGATAAATTATCTACAAAAAGATTGCTAACTATGAGTTGGCTAGATGGTGAGCCAATTTTGAATTTTAAAAAATCTTCTAAAGAAACAAGAAATACATTAGCTGCTAATATGTATAAAGCGTGGTATAAACCATTCTTTGAATACGGAGTGCTTCACGGTGATCCACATTTAGGAAATTATTCTGTACAAAAAAAAGACCTTAGTATTAATATATATGACTTTGGTTGTATGAGAATTTTTAATGGTAATTTCATTCAAGGTGTTATTGACTTATATTTTGCTCTTCAAGAAAAAGACAATTCAAAGGCAATTCATGCATATGAGCAATGGGGATTTACTGACATAACAAAAGAGAAATTAAAAGTATTAAATAAATGGGCAGGATTTTTATATTCACCTTTGATGGAAGATAAAGTTCAAAAAATACAAGAAAGCGATAGTGGTATATATGGAGCACAAATTGCATCTGAAGTTCATCAAGAGCTTAAAAAACTAGGCGGTGTTAAACCTCCAAAAGAATTTGTGTTCATGGATAGAGCAGCAGTAGGGCTAGGTTCAGTATTTATGCATTTAAAAGCTGAAGTTAATTGGTACAGAATATTTCATGAGCTCATTGAAGATTTTAACTCAAAAAAATTAATGAAAAACCAACAAAAAGCTTTAAATTTAGCTGACCTATCAATATAAGAACTCATGCTCTTATCTGCAATAAAAGAAAATGATAACAATGAGACAAGAGTCTCTATCTCCCCTGAATCAGTAAAACTTTTTTCTAGACTGGGTTTTGAAGTTATAATTGAAAATGGAGCTGGAGAAACTTCAGGATATCAAAATTCAAATTATGAAGAAGCTGGAGCTAAGATTGGTACTAGATCTGAATGCTTGAAGGCTGATGTTTGTTTATGTGTTAGAATGCCAAGCACTGATGACATAAATAACTTAAAAAATAATTCATTACTTATTGGAATTTTAAACCCTTATGAAAATAAATCTGAATTTTCTAATTTAAATAAAAACAAAATATCATCATGTTGTATGGAATTAATTCCTAGAATAAGTAGAGCACAAAGTATGGATGTTCTATCATCCCAAGCTAACTTAGCGGGATATAGAAGTGTAATTGATGCAGCGGAGCAATTTGGAAAGGCTTTTCCAATGATGATGACTGCTGCTGGTAGAGTAAATCCAGCAAAAGTCATGATACTTGGTGTAGGAGTTGCTGGTTTACAAGCAATTGCAACAGCAAAAAGACTTGGCGCAGTAGTGTCTGCCACTGATGTAAGAGCAGCAACTAAGGAACAAGTTGAAAGTCTTGGTGGAAAATTCATAATGGTTGAAGATGATGAAGCTCAAAATGCTGAAACTGAAGGCGGGTATGCAAAGGAAATGAGTGAGGATTATAAGAAAAAACAAGCTCAATTGATAGCTGAAACAGTTTCAAAACAAGATATTGTAATTTGTACTGCTCTAATTCCTGGAAAAAAAGCTCCAGTTTTAATCACAGAAGACATGGTTTCTTCCATGATACCGGGTTCAGTAGTAATTGATTTAGCAGTGGAAGCTGGTGGTAATTGCCCTTTAAGTAAAATGAATGAAATAGTAGTGCATAATGGAGTAAAAATCGTTGGGTATGGAAATGTTCCTGGAAGAGTAGCCAAAGATGCATCAGCTCTGTATGCAAAAAATATTTTTAACTTCCTAAGCTTGTTAATAGATAAAGAAAATAAAAAAATAAATTTTGATTTTAATGATGAAATAATTAATTCTGTTTTGCTAACGCATGATGGGGATGTAAGATTGGAGCAATTTAAGTAATATGGAAGCACATTCTTCAGAAGTTTTTGTTATTGGACTAACTGTATTTTTTTTAGCTTGTATAATTGGCTATTATGTAGTTTGGTCTGTTACTCCTGCTTTACATAGTCCATTGATGGGTGTGACAAATGCCATATCAAGTGTAATTATAGTTGGGGCCATATTGGCAGCTGGTCCTCAAGGTTTTGATACTTCAAAAATTTTTGGATTAATTGGTGTTGTGTTAGCATCAGTTAATATTTTTGGAGGTTTCTTAGTTACATATCGAATGCTTTCGATGTTTAAGAAAAAAAATAAAAAAACAAAGGAAAAAGAATAATGTCTTCCAATATGGTTGCGATATTATATTTAATTTCTGCGTTATTATTTATCTTTGCTTTAAGAGGTTTATCTCACCCTGAATCCTCAAGAATGGGTAACATTTTTGGTATCATTGGAATGATTATAGCGGTGTTTACAACTCTAATGTTTAAATCTGTTCTTAGTTATTATGAAATTGGAGCCGCGATATTAATTGGAGGTGCCATAGGGTCATTTATTGCTCTCAGAATTGAGATGACAGCATTACCTCAGTTGGTAGCAGCTTTTCATAGCTTAGTAGGTCTAGCAGCTGTTTTTGTTGCTGCAGCTGCATTCTATGATCCCGTAGCATTTAGTATTGGAAAAGTTGGTTCAATTAAAACTGCTAGTTTAGTTGAAATGAGTATTGGAACATTTATTGGTGCTATTACTTTTTCTGGTTCTGTTTTAGCTTTTGGAAAATTACAAGGTACAATTTCAGGAAAACCAATAGTATTTAAGTTCCAGCATCTTATAAATGCACTAATTTTCCTGCTAATTATTTTCTTGATTGTTTTATTTGTAATTAATCAATCTCCAACAATCTTTTGGACAATAGTCATTGTATCAATATTACTAGGATTTCTTGTAGTAATTCCTATTGGTGGAGCTGACATGCCAGTTGTCGTTTCTATGTTAAACTCTTATTCAGGTTGGGCAGCTTGTGGCATAGGATTTACCCTAAGTAATAATCTCTTAATTATAACTGGTGCTCTTGTTGGAGCGTCTGGTGCAATATTGAGTTATATAATGAGTAAAGGGATGAATAGATCCATTATTAATGTTGTTCTAGGAGGTTTTGGTGGTGAGCAAGACACTAGTGCTAGTAAGGACAACTCAGACAAAATTGTTAAACAAGGTAATGCAGAGGATGCGGCATATATAATGAAAAACGCAGACTCTGTAATTATTGTACCAGGATATGGAATGGCTGTAGCACAAGCTCAACATGCTTTAAGAGAAATGGGTGACATATTAAAAAAAGAAGGAATAGAAGTAAGATATGCAATACATCCAGTAGCTGGAAGAATGCCAGGTCATATGAATGTTTTACTAGCTGAAGCTAATGTTCCTTATGAAGAAGTCTTGGAGCTTGATGAAATTAATCATGATTTTCCTATGACAGAGGTTACTTTTGTTATTGGAGCAAATGATGTAACAAATCCAGCTGCAAAAACAGATGAGTCATCTCCTATTTTTGGTATGCCTATTTTAGATGTAGAAAAATCTCAGAGCGTTCTATTTGTAAAACGTTCAATGGCAACTGGTTATTCTGGTGTTGATAATGAGTTGTTTTATAGAGATAATACAACTATGCTATTTGGAGATGCTAAAAAAATGTGTGAGGATATCGTAAAAAGTCTTTCAGCTTAATCGTTATTTCTTTTTGCAGACTTCCTTGCTCTTCTAATATTTTCTTCTTTTTCTCGAGCGCGTTTCAAACAAGGTTTTTCGTAATGTTTACGTAGTTTCATTTCTTTATACAAACCTTCACGCTGCATTTTCTTTTTAAGTGTTCTAATTGCTTGCTCTACGTTATTATCTTTTACATTTACAAAAAGTGTCATTGGGACGGGCTAGTAACACAAACTCATATTATTTGCAAACGGATATATTGAATTAATCTATTGGTATATTAGAAAAAATACTTATATTTATTATGTGTCTATTCTCAAAATATCAAAAATCGGACATCCAATCTTGCTAAAAGAATGTTCTGAGATAAAAGAATTCTCTTCAGATTCTCTAAAAAAAATAGTTTATGATATGTCTGAAACAATGCTTGACTATAACGGTATAGGTTTAGCTGCACCCCAAGTACATATTTCAAAGAAAATAATAGTATTTCGTAATCCAGATAATGAAGAGAAAGATAAAATTGAGATAACACCATTAATAAATCCTATTTTTACACCCATGGGAAAAGAAACTGAGGATGATTGGGAAGGTTGTCTATCAATACCTGGTATGCAGGGTTTGGTTAGAAGATTTAAAAAAATCAAATATTCTGGATTTGACCTTGATGGTAAAGAAATTGAAAATGAAGTTGAAGGCTTACACGCAAGGGTAGTACAACATGAGGTAGATCATTTAAACGGCATCTTGTATACATCACGCTTAGCACATAAAAATGCTTTTGGCTTTGAAAAAGAAATAACTACATATTGGAAAAATGAACAAAACAGAAATTAAAAAAAAAGAAGATATTCTCAAAAAAACAAAAAAAATCGTATCAATTGAAGGTTGGTCATCAGAAATATTTTCAAAATTACAAAAACAAAATATAGAAAAAAATGATTTATTCTATTTTTTCCCTGATGGATATAAAAATTTATTAGAATATGCTTTACAAAATATTAATGAAAAACTTGAATATAAATTAAAAAAAATTAATTTAATTAATTTTCCAATTAATAAAAGAATAAAAAAAATATTATTATTACGATTTGATATATTAAATGAAGATAAAGAATTTTATAAAAAAACCTTTAACCATCTTTTGCTACCCACAAATAACAAAATATCAAAAAAGAGTTTGTATAATTCAGTTAGTACAATGTGGTATTTAGCTGGAGATAATTCAACAGATTTCAATTTTTATACAAAAAGACTGATTTTATCAGGAGTATATACTAATGCCTTGTTCGTTTTTTTTTCAAAAGAAATGAAGCATGTTGAAGAAAATATTGATAAAAATCTTAAGAGAATATCAAAAATTCCAAGAATTAAGGAAAGAATATCTTTTATTAAGGATAACGCTCCCAAATTTTTAAAAAGTTTTTTAGCTTAAGCTATACTATCTGGCTCTAATTTATTTTGAATTTCTAATATTTTATCTTTGAGGATTAATTTTCTTTTTTTTAACCTTTGAATTTGTAAAAAATCTACAGTATTTTTTTCTTGAAGCTGAATGAGTATTTCATCAAGATCTCTGTGTTCTTGTTCAAAATTTTTTAAAATTTCTATAAGTTTGTTTATGTCATCCATGAAAATAAATAAGTAAAAATATAATAATAGTATATAAACGCCCTGTGGTAAAAAAAATAGCAATTTTAACAAGTGGTGGAGATTGTGCAGGTTTAAATGCAGTAATTAGAGCTGTTACCTTGAGAGCACATAATAAGTATAATTGGGAAGTCTATGGAATTAAAGATGGAACACTAGGCCTGTTGAAAGAGCCACTGGACGTTATCAAATTAAATCCTAAAAATTTTGAGGGTAGCTTAATGAGAATGGGTGGAACTTTTTTGGGATCAAATAACAAAGGCAACCCTTTTAAAAAAATTATAAGGAATGGAAAAAAAATAGACTCATCTGATTTAGTTATAGAAGGTTTTAAAAAATTAGAAATAGATGCACTAATAGGTATCGGTGGAGATGGAAGTTTAAAAATTCTGCAAAGTATTACAAAAAAAGGTAATATAAATTTTGTTGGTATTCCAAAGACTATAGACAATGATGTAAAGCATAATGAGCTTTCTATAGGATATGATACTGCAGTTGATGTTGCAACAAATGCATTAGATATGCTTCAACCAACAGCTGCTAGCCACAGAAGAGTAATGATTTTAGAAGTAATGGGCAGAGATGCAGGTCACATTGCTTTGAATGCAGGAATAGCTGGAGGAGCAGATGTTATTTTGATTCCGGAGATTCAATATTCTATAAAATCTATTGCTGACCATATTGAGAAACTTAGATCTAAAGGAAGAAATCATGCATTAATTGTTGTTGCAGAAGCTGTAAAAAAAGAAAACGGTAAAAAAGCTACAGTGAAATATGTTGATGGAGAGGTGCGCCTTGGAGGGATTGGAAATTATCTTGGTGATGAAATCTATAAAATAACAGACTCTGAAACAAGAGTTACAGTTCTAGGACATGTTCAAAGAGGTGCTCAACCAACTCATAGAGATCGTTTAATTGCAAGTGCCTTTGGGGTTTATGCGGTTGATTTAATTGCAAAGAAAAAATTTAATAGAGTAGTTGTATGGAAAGACAGAGGAGTACAAGATTTGATGCTTAGTCAAGTTGCTGGATATTCAAAAACTGTTCAAAAAAATGATCCTTTGATTAAAGTAGCTGAAGGACTTGGAATTTATATTGGTGAAACAAACTAAAAATTCCCTAATTTTTTCCATATATAAAAATATATTTTGTAAGGTAATATCCTTGTAAATTTAAAAAAGTATACAATCAAATAGGGAAAAATTATTTCAAATTCTTTACCTTTAGTTAATCTATCAAATATTTTTTTTCCTGCATATTCAGCACTTTTTAAAAAAGGCATCTTGAAGCTATTTTTTTTGGTTGCTTCAGTATCAATAAAACCTGGACATATTACTCTAACATTAATGTTCAACTTTTTGAAATCAAAATACAAGCTTTCACTCAAGCTTAATTGAGCTGCCTTAGAAATACCATACGCCCCAGCTGTTGGCCAACCTCTATATCCCAACGGTGAAGAAATAATAGCAATCGTATTATTTCTATTTTTCATAACATCTTTTAATTTGTTAACACAATACAAAGTGCCTTTGATATTTACATCTACTAGCAATTCGTAGTTTGAAATATCAAATATTTGATTTTTATTTGGACTATAAGCTGATGCATTTAATAATGCTATATCAATTTTACCAATATTTTTTTCTATAGAATTAATCGTTTCATCAACGTTATTTTTTGAAGAAATATCACATACAATAGCATGAACTAAGTTTTTATTATTTAGTTCTAATTTTTTTTTTGCAGATTCAAGTTTTATTTTATTACTTGAAGAAATTACAACTTGCCAATTATTTTTTATAAATTCTTTTGCTGTAGCAAAACCAATACCTGAAGATCCACCAGTAATCCATATAGTTTGCAACTATAGACCCCAATCATTACGAATTATTGTTATAATATTTTTTTTATCATTAGGATTTTTAAATTCCATTTTCATGAGCTCTTTTTCAAAATACCAAAGTGTATACTCAGGGAATGGACCTTTATCTTTTGGATTTTTTGATGCATTGAAAACATACTTATTAGCTAATATTTCAATGTCATTGATTTTTATTTTTTCATCTTCAAGTTGCTTTACTTCTATAGTTCTTACAATACCTTTTTGAGTGTCAAATACTTCTTTCTCATTTAACATTTCAATATTCCAATAATTTAATGGTACTATATTTTTATCTAATTTTAATTCTCCATCCATACCACTAGCAATAAAAAAATTGTTTTCATCATTTCCAATTATTTTATACTCTCGATCATCTTCGAAGTCTGTAAATCCATCTATTGATACAAACTCACCATTTTTCCAAGTTTCTTTAGTTTCTTGAAAAAATTTGTATGCTGGAATAAATAAAACCTTAACATTTATCTTTAAAACTGAATGTATAACGACACTATCTTCATTATTTTCAAATTTTGATATTAAGCTTCCAATATTTTTCTTTTTTCTAATAACATCATAACTTACTTCATTATCTTCTGGTATTGGAAATGGTTGACTAAAAACGCTTAAAGAAAAAACAGATAAACAAATTACAAAGATATATTTCACGATTTAATTCTTAATGATGATCTCCCCCCATCTATATGAAATATTTGTCCAGTTATCCAACTATTTTTATCATTTAATAGAAAACTTCCAATATCAGAGAAATCATCACCAGATCCAATTTTAGGTAGAGGATGCATATTTTCAATTGCTTTCTTAATAGTTTCATTATTAAGTAATTTTTGTGTCATTTTTGCGTCAGTTAAACTTGGCGCTATACAATTTACTTTTATTTTTGGCGCAAATTCAGCAGCTAAGCTCAAAGTAAGCCCTTCAATGGCACCTTTTGCGGTCGAAACTATTGTGTGATTAGTAAAACCTTGTTTTACTGCAATAGTTGAATAAAGTAGAATACTACCATTATTTTTAGCTAGAGTTTCTTGATTAAACTTAATAGCATTTATGGCACTAAGTGTATTTATTTTAAAAGAATCAATAAAATCCTCATCTTTAGTCATTTTGAGAGGTTTTAAATTTATAGAACCAACACAAAAAGCAATACCGCATAATCGATCTTTGTATTCTTCCGAAATGCTTTTAACTTTATCAAAATCTAAAACATCACAAACTTTATATTCGCAACCAATTTCTTCAGATAATTGTTTTAATTCTGTTTCATTTCTAGAAATAATTATTGGGTCATAATTATTGCTCTTCAGTTTTTTTGATAATGCTTTTCCGATAGAACCTGTTCCCCCAAAGACAAATATATTTTTATTAGACATTCTTAACCTTTCTAATTTTAATTTGATGATAACTAATTAATAAAGTTGATAATAACAAAATTGAATTAGTTTGATGTAAACTTGCAACTGGTAAGTAGACATTACTTAAAAGAGTTATAATTCCTAAAATTACTTGTAAGGTTAGAAAGAATATAACTAAATACACAAGAGTACTTGAAACGTGTTTATTATCAAATTTAATAAATCTAAAACATACAAATAGGATGTAAAAAAAAACAAATATTGATAACCAGCGATGGTTAAAATTTATTGCAACTGTATTTTCAAAAATATTATAAATACCTAAATCATCAATAATGTAATCATCAGGTATAATTTTTCCATTCATTAGTGGAAAAGTATTAAAAGATTGTCCAGAGTTCGTTCCTGCCATAAATCCACCTGTTGCAATTGTAATAAATATTAAGATTACAGCAATTAAAATATAAAACTCAATTGTCATTGGATTAGATAAAAAACTTATATTAGAAGAATATCTGTAATCCATTGCTATCCATAATAACATAGAGAAAATTATAAGAGCATTTAAAAGATGAAAAGTAAGTCTATAAGGGCTTACATAAGGATTTTCTGTCAAACCACTCTTTACCATCCACCATCCAATAACTGCTTGAAACAAACCAAACAAAAACACAATACCAAGCCTTGTATACAGTGATGATTGAATTTGCTTTTTAAAACTGAAGTAAATTAAGGGTATTAAAAAGACAATTCCTATGGCTCTTGCAAATATTCTATGAAACCACTCCCACCAAAAAATATATTTAAACTCATTTAACGTCATATTTTTGTTAACTATTTTGTATTCTGGTGTTTGTTTATACATTTCGAAAACAACCAACCAACTTTCTAAACTCAGTGGTGGAATTACGCCTAAAATTGGACGCCAGTCAGTCATAGAAAGTCCAGAGTCGGTTAATCTTGTAAGACCTCCTATTACTATAATTAAGAAAACCATTGCAGTTATTGTTAATAGCCATATATAAACAGAAGAGTTATAATATTCAGAAGTATTAGCGTAATTCATTCAGGATATATATAATCTCTAGAATTAATAAAAAAAGTTGTTATTTTCCATATATGATTGAAAAAACTGATGTAGTAATTATTGGGGCAGGTCCAGTAGGATTGTTTGCTGTTTTTGAATTAGGTCTTTTAAATATAAAATGTCATTTAGTTGATAATTTAGATAAAGTCGGAGGTCAGTGCGCCGAATTGTACCCAGAAAAACCAATTTACGACATTCCCTCAAGACCAGTTGTAACAGGACAAGAATTAACTGACGAGTTAATTAAACAGATAGACCCATTTAAACCTAAATTTCATCTTAACCAACAAGTTGAGAAAATTGCTAAAACAGAACATGGTTGGATTGTAGAAACTAATATTGGAACAAAAGTTGAAGCAAAATGTATAGTTATTGCCGCAGGAGCAGGAAGCTTTGTACCTCGAAAACCTCCGATTGAGAATATTGAGAGTTTCGAAAACAAGAGTGTTTTTTATGCAATTCGAGACAAATCAATTTTTAAGGATAAAAAACTCTTAATTGCAGGAGGAGGAGATTCTGCTTTAGATTGGACAAATGAACTATCTAAAGATTCCAATGTAACTCTAATACACAGAAGAAAAGAGTTTAGGGCAGCACCTGATTCCGTTTCAAAAATGCAAGAATTAGAAACAAAAGGAAAAATTAAATTTTTAAAGGGACAAATAAAAAAGATTTCAAAAATTCAAGATAATAAAATAATGTTAGAATACGAAAATGATGATGAAAAATTAAATATTGAAGTAGATTATCTTTTACCGTTTTTTGGTTTAAAAATGGAACTAGGTCCAATTGCGGAATGGGGTTTAAACTTACACGAGAACCTAATTAAAGTGGACACTGAAAAATTTGAAACCTCTACACCTTCAATCTTTGCGATTGGTGACATAAATTGGTATCCAGGAAAACTTAAGCTTATTTTATCAGGATTTCACGAGTCTGCCTTAATGGCTCAAGAAGTATTCAAGTATTGTTTTCCTGATAAGAAAAACATTTTTAGATATACAACATCTTCTAAAGAACTTCAGAAAAAACTAGGCGTTTAATGCCGAAGTTAATAATCACAGATAGATCAGGTAAAAAGTCTGAAATTGAATATGATAGTAATTTTACATTAATGGAAACCCTTAGGGACAATGGTTACGATATTGAAGCTTCATGTGGAGGATGTTGTGCTTGTGCTACTTGTCATGTTTATATTGATGAAGAATGGACAAACAAGCTAAAAAATATGAATGATGATGAAGAATCTATGCTCGATCAAGCTTTTGATGTTAAAAATAATTCAAGATTATCTTGTCAAATCGATCTTTCTGAAGAGCTTGATGGCTTAAAGATAGAAATTGCACCAGAATAGTATTGACATCAATTATTAATTTGTATACAAACAGTTTGTATAAAAACTATGGCAGACACTTCTCTTAATGAGAACAGATTAGCATTATTAATTTGGCAAACTTCAAACTTATGGCAATCCAAAGTAAGAAATAAATTAAAAGAGAGTCAAATCACATTAAATGAATATCTTATTCTCGAGACAATTTATTTATTACGGCAAGAAAACATAAATATTACTCAACAGGATATATGCAAAAATGCATCTATTGATAGATCAGTTGTTAGCTTACGTGTTTCTAAACTAGAAGAAAAGAAATTAATATCAAAACAACAACCACAAGATAAAAGATCTGATAGTTTAATTTTAACTGCAGCAGGGAATGATTTAATTAATAATATTATTGATAATATTGTAGGTTTAGAAAATGAATTATTTAATAAATTAGGATCCGAAATTTTTAATTTCACAAATTCATTAAAGTTGTTATTGGGTAAAAAAATTAGAATTAGAGCAAAATTAAATGATTGATCAAGAATTAGTACAATCCTTAAAAGCTTGGCCTTTTAAAGAAGCATTACAAATCATTAAAAAAAATGGTGGTTTACAAAACTTTAAAATTCCATCCAAGGGATATGTGTTACTAGAAACCGGTTATGGCCCCTCAGGTTTGCCACATATTGGAACTTTTGGTGAAGTTGTAAGAACATCAATGGTAAAAAATGCATTTAGCTCCATAATTGATTGCCCAACAAAACTGATCACATTTTCTGATGATATGGACGGATTAAGAAAAGTTCCTGAAAATGTTCCCAATAAAGAAATGTTAGAAAAATTTATAGGTAAGCCACTTACTTCTATACCAGATCCATTTGGTAAATTTGAAAGTTTTGGACATCATAATAATGCAAAACTTAGAAGTTTTTTAGATGAATTTAATTTCGAATATGAATTTGTAAGTTCAACAGAAAAATATCAAAATGGAGATTTTAATGAAACAATATTAAGTATATTTGAAAACTATCCAAAAATATTAGATATTATTTTGCCTACTTTAAGAGCAGAGAGAAAAGAAACTTATAGTCCATTTCTCCCAATAAGTGAAAATTCAGGTCAAGTACTTCAGGTAAAAATTGAAGAATATAAAATGGATTCAAAAACAATTATTTACAAGGATCCATCTTTAGACAAGTTAGTTGAAACAGAAGTAATTAATGGAAAATGTAAGTTACAGTGGAAAGTTGATTGGGCAATGAGATGGATGTCATTTGATGTTGATTATGAAATGTGTGGTAAAGATCTTACAGAAAGTGTTGATTTAGGATCGAAGATTTGTAAAGCATTAAATAAAAAGTCACCTACTAATCTAATTTATGAAATGTTTTTAGATGAAAAGGGTGAAAAAATTTCTAAGTCAGTCGGCAATGGTATTAGTGTTGATGAGTGGCTGCGTTATGCCTCTCCTGAAAGTCTTGCACTCTATATGTTCCAAAAACCAAAATCAGCAAAAAAACTTCACTTTGATGTAATCCCTAAAACTGTAGATGATTATCTTTCTCATTATAATGCATACTCTAAATTAGATAAAAATAAACAGTATGATAATCCAATTTGGCATATTCACTCAGGAAAACCTAAAGAATTTAAATCAGAAATAAATTTCAATACCCTTACTAACCTAGTAAATGTTTCTAATTCTAATGATAAAAAAGTAATATGGTCTTTTATTAATAAATATGATGATCAAATTAACGCAGATAATAATCCTGAATTTGATCGCCTCATAGACTTCGCACTTAATTACTATGAAGATTTTATTTTGCCTAAAAAGAAATTTTTAGAGATTGATAGTAGTAATAAAGAGGTATTTATTGATATTATTAATGTTTTAGAAAATGATGTTACTGAACACAGCTCATCTGAAGATATTCAAACATTATTATACGAAGTAGGAAAAAAGCATCAATTTGAAAACTTAAAAGATTTTTTTAAACTAGTATATCAAGTTATGCTTGGTCAGGATCAAGGCCCTAGACTAGGATCATTTTTTAAATTATTTGGCTTAAGAGAAACTATTGATTATCTAAAAAAATTAATAGATAATTAATTTATTGTACAATAGTTCATTAAAAATATTAAGATTATTACCTCCCGAGTTATCTCATACTATTACAATTAATTTTTTAAAATACTTTAAAGTAAGACAAAAAAATATTGAGGATCCTATTCTTGCACAACATCTAATGGGTTTAGATTTTACAAATCCTATAGGACTCGCTGCCGGTTTTGATAAAAATGCTGAAGTGATGCATTCCATGTTTTCATTTGGTTTTGGATTTCTTGAAGTTGGTACCATTACTCCACAACCTCAAAGTGGTAATTCTAAACCTAGAATATTTAGATTAACTGAAGATAAAGCTATCATTAATAGTTTAGGTTTTAATAATAAGGGTATTAAAAAAGTAAAAAAAAATTTAATTAAACACCAAAAATCGTACTTAAATAATAAAATTGTAGGAGTTAATATTGGAAAAAATAAAAATTCAAGTGAAGCTATTGATGATTATCTAATTGGTTTAGAAGAGTTAGGCGATTTAGCAAGCTATATAACTATAAACATATCATCACCAAATACTGAAGGGTTAAGGGATTTACAATTAAGAGGAAATATAGAAAAATTAATTAAAAAAATTATAGACAAAAGAGATGAAATTAAAAATATTAATACAAAGCCAATATTAATAAAAATTTCACCTGATTTAAATGAAGATCAACTTAGAGATATAGCATTAATTTCTTTGGCTAATAACATTGATGGTTTAATACTTACAAATAGTACTATCAAAAGAGAGACCAATTTAATTTCATTGAATAAAGAAAAAAAAGGAGGTTTAAGTGGCAGACCATTATATTGTAACTCAAATATTATTTTGAAAAAAATGTATGAATTAACAAATGGTCAAATACCATTAATAGGTGTGGGTGGTATATCAAGTGGAAAGGACTGTTATGAAAAAATTAAATCCGGTGCTTCTTTAGTTCAGCTATATACTGCTTTGGTTTATTCTGGCCCAGATTTAATCAATAGTATGAAAAGTGATATGATTGATCTAATTAAAACTGATGGATATAAAAATATAACTGAAGTTATTGGTAAATCAGTATAGTAATGAAAAAAATAAAATCGATTGAAGAAATTATTAATGATTATGATAATTTTATAATTGATCAATGGGGTGTAATGCATGATGGAACATTTGGATATGAGCATGCTTTTAATTCTATTAATTTTCTGAATAGTAAAAATAAAAATTTGTTTATAATTTCAAATTCATCAAAAAGATCAAAATCATCCATAGATAGGTTGCCAAAACTTGGTTTTAAAAAAAATTCTTTTATAAATACAGTCACAAGTGGAGAAATGATTTGGCAATTACTTAAAAAAAAATTTTTAGATGATAAAAATAAAAAAAATTGTTTTCATATTTATGACAAAGAAAAAGAGGATGGTCTAAATTTTAGAGATGGTTTAAATTTTAATTTTGTAGAAAAAGTAGAAGAAGCAGATTTAATTTTAGCTTGTACTCCTTTTATAAAGTTACAACCAATAGACTACATTCCATTACTAGAAGTAGCTTACAATAAAGAAATAACAATGTATTGTGCAAACCCTGACTTTGAAACAGTTGAAAGTAATAGTAAAAAAAATATTTTCTGTATGGGTGCTATTGGCGAAATATACAAAAAAATGGGTGGAAATGTTATTATAAAAGGTAAGCCTGATGTAAGCATATACACTGCAACCACTAATCAAATTAATTTAGAAAAAAAAAGAACAGTAGCTATTGGAGACTCATTGTTTCATGACATTCAAGGAGCTAATAATTTTGAAATAGATAGTGTTTTAGTAAAATCTGGTATTCATAAAGATTTAAATCAAATAAATAATTTAATTAAAAATCATCAAATAACCCCAACTTATATTATAGATAAATTTAGTATTTAGAATACTTGACAAAGTAATATTTATATTTACATGCAAACTCATTATGTCAATGAGATGTGAATTAACCGGAAAATCCTTTCAAACTGGTAACAACGTCAGTCATGCCAAAAATAGAACAAAAAGACGTTTTAAACCAAACCTTCAGAATATTACTTTTGTTAGTGAAGTATTGGGACAAAAATTTCAACTTAAAGTTGCAGTCAGTACTATACGTACAGTAGAAAAAAAGGGTGGATTAGATGAATTCCTCATCAATACACCAAACTCTAAATTGCCCTTAAAGGCTAAAAAATTAAAAAAAACTATTCTATTAAAATCTAATTAAATTTTGTAATGGGTTTTTTCTTTGAATTAACAACAATACTTAATTCACTTAGCACCGAACTAATGTGGTTCATAATGCTCTTTTTTTGTTTTTTTTCTATTCTTATTTTTTTAAGGATATTTGGATATATAGGAATTTTTATCTATTCTGCACTAGCTGTAATTGCAGGAAATATTCAAGTCTTAAAAACAGTAGATTTTTTTTATTCACCTGAACCGGTGGCTTTAGGAACAATACTTTTTGCTTCCACATTTTTATGTACTGATATTTTATCTGAATATTATGGCAAGGAAAAAGCTAGAATGAATATTTTAATTGGCTTCAGCGCATTCTTATTTATGACTTTACTAATGGTAATTACTATTGGTTTTCAACCATCAGATGCTGATTGGGTACAAGAAAGTTTGTCAAATGTATTTACTCCAATGACAAGATTTTTCATAGCTAGTATGATAGCATACTTAATAAGCCAATATTTTGATGTTTGGTTCTTTAACTATTTGAAACATGCTTTATCAGGCAAATCTCTCTGGTTAAGAAATAATTTGTCTACAATTATCTCTTCTTTGGTTGATAACACTGTCTTTAGTATATTTGCTTGGATCTTATTAAATCCTGAGCCAGTAAGTGTGTATAATGTAATAATGATTTATATTTTAGGCACTTATCTTCTTAGAATATTTATAGCATTACTTGACACTCCTTTTATTTATATAGCTAAGTTTTTTATTCCAAAAACTAATGACTAACTTTTCTTGGAAAGTAAAAAAAACAAATAAAAATAATAAAGCGAGAACAGGAAAAATTTCTACACCTCACGGTGATATAGAAACTCCAGCATTTATTTTTTGTGCAACAAAAGCCGCACTAAAATCTTTTACTACTTATGAAGCAAAAATAAATAATACACAAATTATACTATCCAATACTTACCATTTAATGCTTCAGCCAGGTAGTCAACTAGTAGCTCAACATGGAGGTCTTCATAAATTTACTGGTTGGGATGGGCCTATGTTAACAGATAGTGGTGGATTTCAAATTTTTTCTCTTGGGCATGGTTCAGTCGCTGATGAAATTAAAGGGCGAAAAACAAATTCAAAAAATAAAAAAACTTTAATAGATCTAAATGAAGAGGGCGCATTATTCAAGTCTTATATAGATGGTTCTACTCATATGTTATCTCCTGAAAAATCAATAGAGGTTCAAAGAAATCTTGGTGCAGATTTTATCTTAGTTTTTGATGAATGCACTCCTTATAATGTTGATAAAAATTATACATCTGATTCTATGTTAAGAAGTCATAGATGGTCTTTAAGATCAATCAATGCATTTAATTCTAAACTTAATTATAATCCTAAAAATGGCTCAGCTGGTGGGCAAGAAATATATGGGATTATTCAAGGAGGGATTTATAGAGATTTAAGAGAAGAAAGCATTGAATTTAATACAAAAAAAATCAACACTTTTGGAATTGCTATTGGTGGAAGTTTAGGTTCAAATAAAGATGAAATGAAAGATATAGTTCATTTTACTTCTTCTAAATTAGACAATACTCGTCCAGTACATTTACTAGGCATAGGTGATCCAAGCGATATATGGGATTTTGTTGCAGATGGAATCGATACATTTGATTGTGTAAGCCCAACTAGAATTGCTAGACATGGATCAGCTTTAGTAAAAGGTAAACAGGGAAAAATAAACTTAAAAAATGTTAAATATAAAAATAATTTAAACCCTATAGATAATGAGTGTAATTGCTATACTTGTAAGAACTTTACACTGGCATATTTATATCATCTTTTTTCAGCACAAGAATTACTAGGATTACATTTGCTTACTAATCATAATATATATTTTATGAATAATCTTATGAAAGAAATTAGAAACTCAATTGATAACAATGATTTCGATAATGCAAAAAAGAAATGGTTAAATTCTTAATTATCTAAATGAAAAGTAGCAGATAATTGATTTAGTAATACTTCGCCTAACTGATCAACATCCATTATTGTTACAGCCTTACTATAGTATCTTGAAACATCATGCCCAATTCCTATGGCAATTAATTCGATTTCATCTTTTTTTTCAATTTCTCCAATTATATCTCTTAAATTTTTTTCTAAATAATTACCTGGATTTACAGAAAGTGTTGAGTCATCAACTGGGGCACCATCACTTATAACAATAAGAATTTTTCTTTTTTCCTTTCGAAAAGATAATCTATTATAAGCCCATGATAAAGCTTCTCCATCGACATTTTCCTTCAAAATGCCCTCTTTCAATAATAAACCCAAATTTTTCTTTGATCTCCTCCATGGTGAGTCTGCAGATTTATATATAATATGTCTCAGATCATTTAACCTACCTGGATTAGAGGGCTTTCCATTTTTGATCCATTTTTCTCTAGAATTACCTCCCTTCCAAGCTTTAGTTGTAAACCCTAATATTTCAGATTTAATTAAGCATCTTTCCAATGTTTTTGCTAAAATATCTGAACAAAGGGCTGCAACCGTAATTGGTCTGCCTCTCATTGAACCAGAATTATCAATTAGAAGACTCACAATAGTATCTTTAAATTCAACTTCCTTTTCTATTTTGTAGCTTAATTTATTATTCGGATTAGCAATAATTTTAGCTAATCTTGATGTATCAAGAAAACCCTCTTCCATATTAAAATCCCAATGACGATTTTGCTGAGCTAAAAGTTTTCTTTGCAGTCTATTGGCAATTTTAACAATTAGTGGTTGAAAAGAAAATACTTGTTGATCAAGATTTCTTCTAAGTTTCTCTAATTCTTTGACATCACAAAGTTCATCAGCATTAATAATTTCATCAAAATTATAATCATAAACTTTATAATTCTCTAAATTCTCTAAAATTTTTCTATCTGGTAAATAATCTAGTTCAGTATCCCCGCTTTCTTCTCCCATATCATCATTTTCTTCTAATGAAACTGACTGCTCAACAGCTGTTTCACTTGTTTGCATTTCAATATTTGAGTCAGTTTGTTCATCATTTTTTTGTTCATCATTATTTTCATTTTCATTTTCTTGATCTTCATCTTTTTGATTAATATCTTCGTTCTGAGTTTTGTTTATACTGTTATTAAGCAGTCCAAGTTCATCTAGTTTTTCAACTATTGTAGATGTATATTTTTCTTGATCATTTAGACATTTCTTTAAATCAATAAAAAAGTTTGAATAATCTTTTTTTAATTTTTCTTTTACAATATTTTTAAAACTACTATTATTTTCACCTAAATCTACGCCAACAATTTCTTCAAATGCTACGTTTTTAAATGCTTTAATTAATAAATTTTGATCTTTTTTAGTATTTCCAATTTTAAGATCTCTAATATACTTATTCTTTAGATTTTTTTGTATTCCCTTGAATTCACTACTACCTATAGCTTCTACTCTTGCTTGTTCCAAAACATTAATTATTTCATTTGATAACTCATCTTGATTTAAAAAGTTTTTGTGTATGTCTTTTGAATGTAATCTGAACTCTAATGCAAAAGAGTCCGCTTCAGCTCTCAAAAATTCTAAATTATTTTTGAAATTTTCAATTTTTGGTTCAGTTAGATTTATAGTGTTACCAATAATTGAAGGATTTTCTTTAACAAAATTAATCTCTATATCTTCTTTTTTACCTATTGATTTTATTGTAGCACTTAATGACTTTTTAAAATCTTCAATAATTTCGCTATTCTTTGACATTAGCTACCTTAGCATCAGTAATATCAATTCCAAATGACCTTTGAAAATATTCCTGTAAGATAGACCTCTCCATTTCATCGCATCTATTTAAAAAAGATAGTTTAAAAGAATATTCCATATCATTAAATAGAAGATAATTTTCTGCCCAAGTCAATACAGTTCTTGGACTCATAACAGTTGAAATATCACCATTAATAAATCCTGATCTTGAAAGCTCTGCAGTAGCTACCATGCATTTAACGATGTCTTTGCCATCCTTATTATTAAGTTTTTTAACTTTGCTTAAGATAATGTTTATTTCTTGTTCATTACTAAGGTAATTTAAGGTTGATACAATATTCCATCTATCCATTTGACCTTGGTTTATTTGTTGAGTACCATGATACAAACCAGATGTATCACCAAGACCAACAGTGTTTGCTGTAGCAAACAACCTAAAAAATTTGTGTGGTTTAATTACTCTTGATTGATCCAGTAAAGTTAATTTACCTTCTGATTCCAAAATACGTTGAATTACAAACATTACATCAGGTCTTCCTGCATCATACTCATCAAACACTAAAGCTACAGGATTTTTGTATGACCAAGGAAGTATGCCATCCTGAAACTCTGTCACCTGTTTATTATCTTTGAGTACGATAGCATCTTTTCCAATCAAATCTATCCTACTGATATGACTGTCTAAATTAATTCTAATACATGGCCAATTAAGTCTGGCTGCTACTTGTTCGATATGAGTAGATTTACCAGTGCCATGGTATCCTTGAATCAAAACTCTTCTATTAGAAGAAAACCCTGCCAGTATTGAAAGAGTTGTCACTGGATCAAAAATATATGTTTGATCTATGTCTGGTACGTGTTCAGTTTTTTCTTTAAACTTATAAATATCAAATTCACAGGAAACCCCAAACAATTCTCTAGGATCAATTTTAACACTGGGAGATATTTCTATATTTTTTTTATTAGTCATTTTTAAATTTTTTTAAAAGTATTTTGTATGAGTTATTTATTTCCTTAAACTTCTCTTCTGCATTTTTATCATTACCATTTACATCAGGGTGAAATATTTTCACTAGTTTTTTGTAAGTTTTTTTAATTTTTTCCAAAGTCAATGGTAGATCTAGATTGAATAATGATAGAGCTTTACTTTCTTCTTTTGTAAGATTTTCATCTACCAGCTTATTTCTGAAATAATTATTCTCTCGTTCTTTTGGATTTAAATCGTTCATTTCTTTGTTAAAAAAATTGTTAATTTGATCCATTACTTTGTGATAATTTCCCTTTAATGGCCAAGATGGTCTGTTCCAGATTATATCTTCTCTCATTGAATTCTCAATTTCATTAACTGACAATCCTTTATAAAAATCCCATGACTTATTGTATTCCTTAATATGTTCCATACAAAAATAATAATATTGATTTAACAAAACTCTAGATTTTGGTGCTTTAAACTTACCTTCATTATTACAATCTTTGTTATCACATTTTCTAAAAAATGTTTTTTCCCAGGAAAGACTATTTCTATTAATATCTATTTTATGTTTACCCACACTTAATATATAGTTTAAAAAAGATGAATCGTAAGCAAAGAATTGATAAAATATTATCAAATAAATTTGATAATTTTTTATTAGAAATTGTTGACAATTCAAATTTGCATAAAGGGCATAATAATTTTACCGGTAGTGGCGAAACTCACATCAAGATAATCTTGACAAAAAAAGACAATTCCCCATTTAATAGATTAAATATTCATCGGATTATCAATAGTTTACTTGAAGTGGAATTTAAAAGAGGGTTACATTCATTAGAAATAAAAATTAATTAATTTTTGAAATCTCAACCTTAGATATTTGTTTTTTTGAATGTGATAAAATCTTATAGTTAAAGAAATTATCTTTAAATGTTTCACCATATGATGGTATTTTTTTTGATATATCCAAAATATATCCAGCTATTGTAGATGATTCAATTTCTGGAGGATCTAAATCAAAACTTTTGTATAAATCTCTAATATTTTTTTCTCCATTTATTATAACTTTGCCATAGTTGTTAAGTTTAAAATCATTCTCAGGTACATCAATTTCATCAACTATTTCACCAACTATTTCTTCAATTATATCCTCTAATGTTATTAATCCAAGCAATTCACCAAATTCATCTACAACAAAAGCTAAGTGTTCTTTTCTTTTTTTGAATTCAACTAATTGTTCTAACAGATTCGTTGTTTCAGGAATAAACCATGGGCTAGAAATTTTATCAAAAATAATTTCTTTTGACTCACTATGATTTTTTAAATCTATATTTAGAGTTCTTACATTTAATAAACCTATTATGTTTTCTGGATTATCTTTCCAAAATGGAATACGAGTATACCTAGAATTATTAATTTTATTGATAATTTCATTAGTATTCAGAGAAGAGTCAATAGAGTAAATATTTTTTCGATGGGTAAAAATTTCTTCAACAGTTATATCATTTAACTGTAGTATACTTTGTAACATATCCTTTTCTTGCTCATAATCTGGATTTGAAGTTTTGTATAAATCTATTACTCCTTTTAATTCTTCTTCTGATTGAAGATCTTTATTTTTTGTATCATTATCTTTTTTTCTAAAAATTAATCTGACAATTAAATTAATAAAAAATACAAAAATGAATAAAACTTTATTTAAATAATAAATAATTGGAGAGATTACTAATGCAGTTCTATTTGGTCTATTAATTGCATATGTCTTTGGTAGAACTTCAGCAAAGATTACTATTACAACTGTCATTATTAGTGTTGCGTAAAAAATACCTTCCACTCCAAAAATATCATAAAAAAAAGCTGTGGCTAAAGAAGATGCAAGAATATTAACTAGGTTATTTGAAAGTAGCAAAGTAGAGATTACGTTGTCTTTTTTATCTAGAAGTTCAAGAACGTATGTTGCTCTTTTACTTCCCTTTTTTTTCTTATATAGAATTCTTGCTTTGGAAGTAGCAGTTATTGCAGTTTCAGATCCTGATAAAAAACCTGAGAGAATTACTAGGATTATAAGTAATAACAGAAGAAAAATACTTGGCATTTATATGTTTTGTAGGATCTTATAAATTTTGTTTTTATCTAATTTTTTATAAAAAAATGAACTTCCTATTCTATCTATTAGCGAAAAGTTGATATTGTTTAAAAAATTTTTTTTGTCTTTAGTTAGTTTATTAATTAGTAATTTGTCTTTTAATATACTATCATATATCTTGAGTCTACATTTTTTGAAATGTGTAACAATTCTATCTAAATCATTATATGATAGTATGCCAAGATAATTAGATATCTTTGCTTCAGTAATCATACCTATAGTTATTGCCTCTCCATGATTAAATTTTTTATAATTATAATGACTTTCTATAGCGTGTCCAATTGTGTGACCAAAGTTTAACATGGCTCTGGAATTATTATTTAATAGATGTTCTTTTTCATCTTTTTTCACATAAAAAAGTTTTATCATTATTGAATTATAAATTGCTTTTTCTAAAATTGATTGATTTAGATTAAACAATTTATTTGCATTTTTCTCTAACCAACAAAAAAATGCATAATTTTTAATTAAAGCATGTTTTATTATTTCCGCATATCCCGATCTCAATTCTTTTTTTGATAAACTACTTAAAACAGATATATCAATTAAAACTTCTTTGGGCTGATAAAATGTGCCAAGTAAATTTTTTCCATAAGTCGTATTAATTCCATTTTTACCACCAATAGAGCTATCAACTTGAGACAAAAGTGTTGTTGGTATTAGAAAAAAATCTAAACCTCTTAAGACAGTACTTGCAACAAATCCTGTTAAGTCTCCCAATGTTCCACCTCCAATAGCAATAACAGCTGATTTCCTATTTACATTTTTTTTAATTAATTTTTCAGTAAGATTTTTGTATCCATCAAAAGTTTTTATTATTTCACCACACCTAATAGAGATAATTATTATATTTTCTTGATTGTGAAGTTTTAAATTAATCTTAACTTTCGAATCTAAAATACAAAATACTTTCTCATAATTATTTGCAATATTTTTAATAAATTTTGAAATAAAATTTTTTTTTATTAATATAGAAGTTTTTAATTTTTTATTTTTTATGTGAATTTTTTTTTGCATATGTATTAAGTTTAGATATGATTTCTTCTAATACTTTTTTTTTGTCATTATTGTTGTTTACAATTAAATCAGCTTTTTCATAATATTTTTGTCTTGCATTATATAAATTTTTCAAGGTTTCTTCTTTATTTACAACTTTATTTAATAAAGGTCTTCTTTTTGATGATTTAAGTCTATTTACTAAATTGTTTAATTTAACTTGTAAATAAATAGAATAAGAATTTTTCTTAATTATTTCTCTAATTTTTTTATTAATTATACTACCACCTCCTAGAGATATTAAGCAATTATTGTGATTTAATAATTCTAGGCAGATTTTCTCTTCAATTGTTCTAAAGTATAACTCTCCATCTTCTTCAAAAATTTTATTTATACTTTTATTTGTTTCTAGTTCAATTGCCTTATCTGTATCATAAAATTTTAAATTCAAATAATTACTTAAATCTTTACCAATTATTGATTTTCCAGAGCCCATAAGGCCTATAATACAAATATTTTTCTTTTTAATTTCATTAAGATTAAACATATTATGATTATTTCTTATTCTTGACAAATTTTTGTTGAAATTAGAAAAAACTTAAAAAAATGGCAAAAACATATATTAGTCATTTTTTATTACTATATATATGAAAAATAAATACATTATATATTTTTTTGCAATACTAACAATAATCGTCTTTCTTACACTTTATATGGTTGAAATTCCATCACCATCGAAAATTGTAACTGAAAATTATACCTTAAATTTAAAATGAAATTGATCTTAGTTATATTTTTTATATTTTTTTCAAATTCTATTTTTGCAAATGAGGACGATAATTCTGCTGTTGAAATAATTAACTTGCATGAAAGTAAGAGTCTAGATCAAATGGTCTTAGAAAATCTTAATAATGAAGAGGAAGATGTAGATGAAATATCTCAAAGTTCTAATGAAGTTAATAAAAATGAAACAAATGAATTTGAAGTTGAACAAATTGAAATTACAAGAGATGATTTCATATATAAGAATGAAATTAAAAATTTAAAAAATTATTTTGAAAATTTAAATGAAATTAAATCAAAAACTTTACAATTAGAAATAGTCGAAGTTTTAGAAAATATACCATTTAATTTTGAAAATCAAAAAGATAAAGAATTATTTTTTTTAATTATCAACTACTTGCAATCTATTGGTCTAATTAATAAGTCTTATGAATTAATCGAATCATACGAATTAAGTGATGATAAAAATTTTAGTTTGTATACTGAGCTTAAATTAAATTATCTTTTATCAACTTTTCAATTAACTGAAGCATGTAATTTCAAAGAAGAATTAAGTTCAGACATAAGTTCAGGATTTTTCTTTTTAGAAAAAGTCGACATATTTTGTTTAATTCTAAATGATAATCAATCTGAAGCTAATTTGTTAAACTCCATTTTGACAGAATCAGAAAAAAATTTAGACAATTACTTCCAATATTTATTTTCACTTTTAACTAATTCATCAATTCAATTGCCTACTAATGATGAAATTAAGAATTATGAAATTAACAAAAAATTAATTTTTCTTTACAGTGCAATGACTAGAATTGCTGAACTTTCTTTTTCTCATGATTTTTATGAACTTGATAAAAAAAACTTATCAATTCCAATAATTTTAAATCAAGCTTCACCAATTGATTTAAGAATTAAAGCAGCAAATGAAAGTTTTTTAGAAAATCTAATTACAGTAGATAGTTTATCAGCTTTATACATGTCAGCAGATTTTAATTCTGATCAATTTAACAATCCTAAAGAAACTATAGACTCATTTGCCGATAATATAGAATTAAGTATGGCTTTTTTATTTCAGTTGGTAAATATTCAAATTTTTCCTAACGATAGATTAAATATTTTAATTCAATTTTGGGATTTTGCTAAAAAAAACAATTTAGAAGAAATTGCGTACAAATTATCTATTAACATGCTTGGTTCAATTGAAGTTAATTCTGAAAATATAATATATGGTCCTGAAATAGCCTTGGCATATATTTTTAATAATAATTTTGATAATGCATTAGATTGGATAGAATTTTATGAAAATTCAAACGAAGTAGATTCAAAAAGTATCTATTCTAGAATACTTTTAGATTTATATTCATCAAATGATTTAAATTCATTCATTAATTCTTTAAATTTAACCTTAAGTACCTATGTCTATGATCAAGATATCCAAAATACTGAATTATTATATGTTTTAAAATCTGTAATGAATTTAGATATAACTTCTGAACCATATATAAATTATAATAAAATTTTTGATGACAGATCAATGCCATCAATATTTCTTCTTAATGAGATTAATAATAGTATTGTAAATAAGGATGATGAAAAATTTCTTTTTTATTCATTAATTTCTCTAAATGGTAAAGATTGGAATAAAATACATCCTGAACATCTAAAGCAAATATTAATTGGATATTTAGAATATAAAGATGGTTCAATATTTAGAAATATAATTTTAGAAATATTGAAAAATTATAAATTCATAATATGATCAAATATTTTGAATTTGAGAATGAAATAGAAAAAATTGAAAAAATATTAGATCAATTAAAAAATAATAAAGAATTAAATTTTGAAAAAATTAATAAATTAAATATTGAAAAAGATAAATTATATAAGAATATTTATTCAAACTTAGATCCCTGGCAAAAAGTTCAGATATCAAGACATGGAGAAAGACCTCATACTTTAGACTATATTAAAAATATATTTGATGATATTATTTTTTTACATGGTGATAAAAAGTATGCCGATGACTCTGCAATAGTAGGAGGATTAGCAAAAATTGAAAATAAATCTATTTTTTTTATTGGAACAGAAAAAGGTAATACAATGGAAACAAGAATCAAACATAACTTTGGCATGGCTAAACCAGAAGGATATAGGAAAGTTCAAAGATTATTAAGACTAGCTGAAAAATTTCAATTACCCTTAATATCATTTGTTGATACCGCAGGGGCTTTTCCTGGAAAAGATGCTGAAGAAAGAGGCCAATCCGAATCTATAGCCTCTTCAATTCTTAATTATTTAAAAAGTAGAACTCCTACAATTTCAATAATAATTGGAGAGGGTGGATCAGGTGGAGCTATAGGTATCGCAACTTCGGATAAAGTTTTAATGTTAGAGCATTCAATATATTCAGTTATTTCACCTGAAGGTTGCGCTTCCATTTTATGGAGAAATACAGATTTTTCACAAGAAGCCGCTAATACTTTAAAACTTACATCAAATGATTGTAAAAATTTTAAAATAATAGATGATATTATTCCTGAACCCTATGGAGGTGCTCACAGACATCCCATAAAACAAGCTGAAATATTAAAAGATAAAATTGTCAGCCTTATTAATGAGCTTCAACAAGTATCTATTAATGAATTAGTTAAAACTAGAAAAGAAAAGTATTTAAATATCACTTCTGATATTTAATTCCCATGACATTGTTTGTATTTTTTTCCTGAACCACATGGACATGGTTCATTTCTTCCAATTTTTTTAGTAATAATTCTTCTTGGTTCTGGAGTTTGAGTATTATTATTATTTTCACTTACTAACTTAATATTAAATAGAGTTTTTAATACTCTTTCATTTTGATTTGAAAGCATTTCATCAAAATAATCAAAAGATTCTTTTTTGTATTCAAAAAAAGGATCTTTACCTCCCATAGCTCTTAAATTAACACTACCGCGCAAAGAATCCATAGCAGCTAAATGATCTCTCCAATCTTTATCTATTTGAAATAACATAACTCTTTTTTCTGCAAATTTTAGTAATTCTGCTGAATATTGATGTTGTTTTTCTTTATATTTTTGATTTATCTCATCCAACAATCTTTTTTTAATTTCTTCATCATCTACACCTTCCTCATCTATCCATTTTAAAGTAGGAATATTTATCGAAAAAGTTTCTTTAACTTTTTCTGTCAAAAGATTTCCATCCCATTCATGAGAGTATTTTTTTGGAGGTATTGTCATTTCAACTAAATGATCAACATAGTCAGCAATCATGTCCTCTATTATTTTTGATTGGTCATTTGTATTAAGTATTTCTTTTCTATTTTGATAGATTATTTTTCTTTGATCATTTAAAATATCATCAAATTTTAAAATCTGTTTTCTCATATCAAAATTATGACTTTCAACTTTTTGTTGAGCTCTTTCTAAAGATTTAGTAATCATCGAGTGAGTTATTACTTCGCCTTCTTTAAGACCTAATTTTGATAGTACATTTTCAAGAGTTTTTGATCCAAAAATTCTCATTAGATCATCTTCTAAAGATAAGAAAAAAATACTTTCACCAATATCTCCTTGCCTTCCTGATCTACCTCTTAATTGGTTATCTATTCTTCGACTTTCATGTCTTTCTGTGCCAATTACTAATAATCCTCCAGCATCAATTGCTTCTTTTTTTAAATTATCATCACCATTTCCTAATTTTATATCGGTTCCTCTCCCTGCCATATTTGTTGATATAGTAATGTTTCCAGGTATACCTGCTTCTTCAATAACTTTTGCCTCGCTCATATGGTTTTTTGCATTTAAAATATTGTGTTTTAGATTTTCTTTCTTTAACAAATCTGAAATTTTGATAGAATTTTCCACTGAGGTAGTACCAATAAGGATCGGTTGTTTATTATTATTTCTTGACTTAACAAGATTTAACACAGCATTGTATTTTTCTCGTTTTGTCATATAAATTTGATCATTTTTATCAATACGATTTACTTTAATATTAGGAGGAATTTCAACAACCTCCAAATTATATATACTTTCAAATTCTTTCGCTTCTGTTGTGGCAGTTCCTGTCATTCCACTTATACGATGATATGTTCTAAAAAAATTTTGATATGTAACAGAAGCAATAGTTTGATTTTCTTTTTGGATCACTAAATTTTCTTTAGCTTCTATAGCTTGATGCAGTCCATCACCATATCTTCTACCTTCCATGGCTCTACCACTTAACTCATCAATAATGACTACATTTCTATCTTTAATTATGTAATCTTTATCTTTTATAAATAAATGATGTGCTCTAAGTGCTTGGATAATATTATGGTTTAAAACCATATTTCCTAAATCCTGTAATGTACCTTCTGTAATAATTCCATTTTCTTTCAATAATTTTTCACAAAATTCCATTCCCTCTGTAGTAAGTAAAATACTTTTACTTTCTTCATTTATTTCAAAATCATTTTCTCTGAGAATTTTTATAATTTTATCTATTTTTGGAAATAAATCTGTATCAGAATTTGATTCTGCAGATATTACAAGAGGTGTTCTAGCTTCATCAATTAAAATGCTATCGACTTCATCAACTATGGCAAATGCATTTTTTTTAAAACATAAGTTATTGTAATCGTTTTTCAAATTATCTCGTAAATAATCAAATGCTATCTCATTATTAGTTGCATACACAACATCTGAGTCATATTGATTAGATCTTTCTTCATGGGTTGTTGTAGAAGTAACACAACCAACACTAAGGCCAAGAAAATTAAATATTTGGCCCATCCATTCTGCATCTCTTTTTGCTAAATAATCATTAACTGTAATAATATGCACTGATAAGTTTTCTATAGCATTTGCATAAGCAGCTAGAGTTGCAACTAATGTTTTCCCTTCTCCTGTTTTCATTTCAGCTATCTTATTTTCGTATAAAACCATTCCACCTATTAATTGAACATCATAGTGTCTCAAATTTAATGTTCTTTTTGATGTCTCTCTAACCACTGCAAATATTTCTGGTAATGATTGGGAAATTGATCCAGTTTCATTAAATTTATTTTTAAAGTAATTTGTTTTATCTTTTAATTCTTGATCAGAAAGTTTAGAAATTTCATCTTCCAAATAATTTACTTTATCAACAAAACTCGCGTATTTTTTAAGCGAATTAGATTTTATAGAACCGAATAATTTATTAACGATATTAATCATGTTATGATAAATGGCAGTTAATATATGAAAAATATTTCTTCTACAAAGGAATTTAAGCTAAAATATGGTCAATAAAATGATTTCAATATTTAAGCCAAAAAAAATCAAAGATTTTAATCCTAGAGGCCTCAAGATCTTTACTTTTAATGCCGGATTTAAAAAAAAAGATAAAGATCTTTTATTAATAATTTTTAGTAAAGTTATAAATGCGTATTGTGTTTATTCCAAAACATCAACACCTTCAGCACCTATAATTTGGGATAAAAAAAATAACAAGGGTAAGGCTAAAGCGTTAGTTGTGAATGCTGGTAATGCAAACGCTCATACCGGTAAAGATGGTCTTAAAATTATTGATAAGTATGTAAAAGCATTAACAAAAAAAATTAAATGTAAATCTAATGAAGTTTTAGTATCATCTACTGGTGTAATTGGTGAAACATTTAATCCTAATTTAATCATAAATAAATTTGATAAAATAAATTACAAAAATAAAAATAGTTTACTAGAAGCCGCTAAGGCAATTATGACAACAGATACTTTCCCAAAGTTATCAATAAAAAATGTTAACTTAGACAATCAATCATTTAAAATTTATGGAATAGCTAAAGGATCAGGAATGATACAACCAAATATGGGAACAATGTTGGTATATATTTTTATAGAATGTCAAATTTCGAAAAAGTTATTGATTAGATTGCTTAAAAATAATTTAGATAATACATTTAATTCTATAACTGTAGATAGCGATACGTCAACAAGTGATACATTAATGATGTTTTCTGTTGGTAATAAAAATATAAATTTAAATCAAAATAATTTTAAAACATTAAATTATAAAATATATGAATTAATGCATGATTTATCTCTTCAAGTAATTAAAGATGGAGAGGGTGTGTCTAAATTAATAAGAGTAAATGTTTTGAATGCAAGATCAAAAAATCAAGCAAAAAAAATTGCATTTAGTATTGCTAATTCTCCTTTGGTTAAAACAGCTATTGCTGGGGAAGATGCAAATTGGGGAAGAGTAATAATGGCAATAGGTAAAACTGAAGAAAATATAAATCAAAATAAAATTAAAGTTATGTTCGGAAATAATATTGTATGCGAAAATGGTTCTATAAGTAAAAAAATAAATATTAGAAGACTTAATTCATATATGAAAAACAAAAATATAGAAATCAATGTAAAATTAAATTTAGGTAAATTTTATCAGACCGTGTATGGAAATGATTTAACGCATGAATATCTAAAAATTAATGCTGATTACAGATCTTAATTTTATTTTTTCCAAGCACAAATTGTATTGAAATTTATATCAAGATTAAAATTATCTTTATAATATTTTTTTTTGAATTGCTTTTCTAATTGAATAAAATATTTCTTATTTTCAAAATTATTTTTTTTATCTTTACCTGCATATGGCAAATTTAAATATCTTACGTCATCTAGTAGTTTTTTAAAAACTGAATATTCAATAGTAAAATTATTATTATTTATTAAAGGTGCATCAAAGTTATATGCTTTAAGCAGTTTAAAAATATCATTTGTATCTAAAATTGGATTAACTCTTTGATATATTCCTTCGTATAAAATATTATCTGTTTCATACATTGAATTTACAAGCTGATATATATTTTTTGTACTTGGAATCGTTGCTATAAAAAATCCATTGGAATTCAAACTTTGAAAAATATTTTCTATCATTTTTTCAAAATTAGATGTTAATTGACAAAAAAAATTACTAAAAATTAAATCAAATTTGGTATCTTTGATTTGTAAATCATCCAAATCAATTTCTATTAATTCTAGATCTGTCTTTTTGGTGAATATTGACAAATCAATATCAGCACTTGTTATAGAACAGGATGGAAATCTTTCTTTAAGATAATTAATAATTAATTTGTCATTAATCCCAAGTTCTAAAATATTATTAAAAGAAACTTTTAAAATATCTAGAGAATCAATTATATTTTTACTTATTTCGTTATAAATAAAGTTTTCTCCATACTTTCTATCCTTAGTTCTTAATAGTTTAAGGTATTTTTTGTTTATCATTTTTTTTTAAAGTATAAAAAGCAATTATGGATATTATTCTTAAAGAGATAGTTGCAATAATTAAAGAAGAAACTGAAAATATTAATAAAAAAATCTATGGAACTACTTTTTTAGAAATATTAAAAGAAAAAATTTTAAACAGACAAGATCAAATTTCTTTAAAAACTCTAGTAATACAAAATTCGAATATTGAGTTAGAAGAAAATATAAATGTTCTTGAAAAAAATCTTTTTTTTAAATTATCCCTTTACCAAAATCCCAAATCATTATTGAAATTCGAACTAAAAAAAAATTTCCTACTTATTATTTTTAAAGAGCTTGTAAAAATTGATATTTTAAATCAAAATACTCAAAAATATATCAATATTAGTTTAAAACCTTTTATGGGTGTAACTTTGTCAAAGGGAACATTATGTAATTTAAGTTTTCCTAAAAATTCACTAATTATGCAATTAGAATCTGATGATGTTGATTTTGATATTGAAAAAAAAACAGATGAAACAATATAATATACATGATCGTTTTTAATCTGAATTGCTCTGATTGTGCTTCTTCTTTTGAAGGATGGTTCGAAAATACGAAGGACTACAATAAGCAAATTAGAAAAGGTTTACTCACTTGTCCTTCCTGTAATAGTACCCAAATAAAAAAAGGTTTAATGGCTCCAAATCTTTCAAAAAAATCAAATTCAAAAATTTCTAAAAGGAATAAATCAATTGCTTCAAATGTAAAGAAGCTAAAAAAGATAATAGAAAAAGAATTTGATTATGTTGGTGATAAATTTACTGAGGAAGCAAAGAAAATTAAATATGGTGAAGCTAAGGAACGTGCAATATATGGCGAAGCTTCTATTGAACAAACTAAAGAATTAATAGATGAAGATATCGATGTACTACCATTGCCTTTTTCAACAAAAAAAACTAATTAATTAAACTAGCAGTGCAAAAATAATTGATCATATAATTTTTTGATAATCTCCACTCCCCGTTTAATGGATTAAAAACAAGACCTTTAATATTTTTAAATTGAAGTTTTTCTTGTGTTAGAGTTTTTTTTAATTCTTCAGGTTTAATTAATTTATTATAATCATGTGTTCCTTTAGGTATCCATTTAAGAATATTTTCAGCAATACTAATTGCAAATAATTTAGAAAGTGAGTTTCTATTTATTGTGGAAATAATAATTATACCATTGTTATTTAAATTTTTTTTTATCTTTTTAATAGTTTTTTTCCAGTCATCTAAATGTTCTAAAACTTCAAACATTAATATTAAATCAAATTTTCCATCTAAATTTGATTTTTCAATATCTTTATGAATATAATTAATTTTAAGTTTATTTTTTTTGGAATGTATTTTAGCAGCACTGATATTATTTGGAGCAAAATCTATTCCAGTAACTTTAGCGCCTAGTCTTGCTAGTGGTTCACAAACAATTCCTCCACCACAACCTACATCTAGTATTTTAAAATTTTTAATGTCCCTATTCCCAATTTGATCTAATATATAAGTCATTCTATGAGTTTTTATCTGATGAAGAATCTTAAATTTACCATTTTCATTCCACCATTCATCTGAAAGTTGATTAAACAAGGCAAATTCTTCATTTTTTGATTTTATATTCATCATATATCTTGTTTGTTAGAAGCAATAATTATAATAGCTCACATAATTTAAATAATACCTAAGTCAATGAAACTTGTAGTAATGAAATTCGGCGGTACTTCAGTTGGCAGTATCGATAAAATCAATAATGTTGCTAACATTGTTGAAAAGCAACTAAATGATAAAAAATTGATTATTGTTTTATCGGCAATGTCAGGTGTAACAAATAAAATGCAAGAATATATAGATCAAATTGAGTCAAACGAAATTATTGAAAATGATTTAATTTTAACATCTGGTGAAGCTGTTTCTGTTGGACTTCTCTCAGCTATATTAAAAAAAAGAAATATTAAATCTGTTCCGTTACTAGGATGGCAAATCCCAATTATAACAGACAGTAACCATCAAAAAGCTAAAATCTTAAACATTGATAAAGTTAGAATTGAGCAATATCTAAAAGATTATGACGTTATAGTAGTAGCCGGATTCCAAGGTGTTGATCTAGATGGAAACATTACATCATTAGGAAGAGGTGGCTCTGATACAACTGCAGTTGCAGTTGCAGCAGCTGTTAATGCTGATAGATGTGATATTTATACCGATGTTGAAGGTGTTTATACAACTGATCCAAATTTAGAACCCAAGGCTAAAAAGATTAATAAATTAGCATTTGAAGAAATGCTAGAAATGTCTTCCACTGGCGCAAAAGTACTTCATACTCGTTCTGTTGAATTAGCAATGAAAAATAACCTTACCTTACAAGTGCTTTCTTCAATAACAAATCAAAATGGTACTCTTGTTGTAGATGAAAATAAATTAATTGAAAAAGAAATAGTAAGTGGAGTAAGTTATAGTAATAATGAATCAAAACTAACTTTATCAGGTATTGCGGATAAACCTGGTATATCTGCAACAATTTTTGGATTGTTAGCTAATGAAAATATTAACGTAGATATGATCGTTCAAAATACGTCACAAGATGGTGTAACTGCAAATATTACTTTTACTGTCCCAAATAGCGAAATTCATAATGCTAAAAAATTAATTGAAGAAAATCAAAATTTGATCAATTTTAAATCAATAGAAATCAATACCAATATTTCTAAAATTTCAGTAATTGGTATGGGGATGATGTCTCAATCTGGAGTAGCAAAGAAAATGTTTTCTACTTTAGCTGATAATTCAATCAATATTTTAGCTATCTCGACATCAGAAATAAAGATAAGCGTCTTAATTGATAAAAAATTTACAAAAATTGCTGTTAAATCTTTACATGAGGCATATAATCTAAATAATTAAATGGAAACAGTAGGTCAAATTTTATCAATAGGAAGAAACTCTAAAAAACTCTCAATTAGCAATATAGCAGTTGAGTTAAAAATTTCTAAAAGTATCATTATTGATCTTGAAAATGATAATATAAAAAATGACTCAGATATTATTTTTAATATTGGGCATTTAAGATCTTATTCAAACTTTCTTGAGCTAGATACTGACACAATTATCAAAAAATTTAAAGATGAAGTATCATTTAATATTAAAGAAGAGAAAAAGCATATTACCCCAATAGTAGAAAATAATTTCTTTAAAATAGAAAAATTTTTTGCTGCTTCTATTATCTTAATTATATTTACTTCATTTTACTTTTTATTCATTGATCAAAATGATAATGAAACTAATTTTGCTTTAGTGCCAGATATACCTGAAAGTTTGGAACCTATCGTTGAAAAAGCTAATACCTTTAATAATTTATCTGAAAATAGTGAAATTAAAAAAAGTGATTTGATAAATAATTCTAGTGCTTTAGCATCTATAGAATTTGATGAAGATGTGACTACGGTTGCTACATTAAAAATGTTAAATCCAACTTGGCTGCAATTAAGAGATGAAGAGAATAATATTATTTTTAGCAAGTTAATGGATAAAGATGAAGAATTTTCATATGAATTAAAATTAAATTACAATATTACTGCAGGAAATGCTGGTAATATTTTAGTGCTTATAGATGATGAGGTAAGAGGAAAGATTGGTAGATACGGTGATATAATAGATTCTTTTGTTTTATATAAAGATTTTACTAACTAAATAAATGCTAAGACCGTATCAACAAATTCATAGAAGAAAATCGCGTGTAATTAAAGTTGGTGAAGTAAGTATTGGTGGCAATAACCAAATTGCAGTTCAAACGATGACAAACACCCTAACCTCTAATGCAAAAGATACTATTGCTCAAATAGAAAGATCTGCAAAACTAGGAGTTGACTTAGTTCGTGTTTCTATTCCAGATAAAGCATCTTCTCACTCTTTAAAAGAAATTGTTAAACATAGTCCAGTACCTATTATTGCAGATATACATTTTCATTATAAAAGAGGAATTGAAGCAGCAAATAATGGCGCCTCTTGTATTAGAATAAACCCTGGAAATATTGGTAGCATCGATAGAATAAAAGAAGTTATTAAAGCAGCAAAAGATAATAATTGCTCAATAAGAGTTGGTGTAAATGCAGGAAGTTTAGAAAAACAAATTTTAGAAAAGTTTTCTGAGCCTAATCCAGAAGCTTTAGTTGAAAGTGCAAAATTAAACATCAAGATACTTGAAGATAATGATTTTACTAATTTTAAAATTAGTGTGAAATCTTCAGATATATTTATGTCTATAAAAGCATATGAACAATTAGCTGAATTATGTGATTATCCATTACATTTAGGTATTACTGAAGCAGGAGGAAAAAGAACAGGTTCGATTAAATCTTCAATAGGAATTGGAAATTTACTTTTGAGAGGAATAGGAGATACAATTAGAATATCACTTTCCGACGAACCTGAGGAAGAAGTAAGAGTAGGTTTCGAAATTTTAAAAAGTTTAGGATTAAGAAATAGAGGTGTGAAAATTATCTCATGTCCATCATGTGCTAGACAACAATTTGAAGTTATAAAAACAGTGAAAAATTTAGAAAAAAAATTAGATGATATATCTACACCTATAACAGTCTCTATAATTGGATGTGTAGTTAATGGCCCAGGTGAAGCAACTATGACTAATATTGGAATAACTGGTGGTGGAAATGATACACATATGATTTATCTTGATGGTAAAAAAAATAATGTTGTAAAAAATGTTGATTTAGAAAATTATCTTGAAGATCTAATTAGAAAAAAAACTAAAGAAATAGAACTTAATAATTAATATGAAATTAAGATCAGTAAGAGGTACACATGATATATTTGGTGAAGAAATAGATAAATTTAACTTTATTTCTAATATTGTTTCAAAAAACGCTAATTTAAAAGAATATAAAGAAATCCAGACACCAATTTTTGAATTTAGCGATTTATTTGCAAAACCTCTTGGTGAACATTCTGATGTTGTGTTGAAAGAAATGTATTCATTCGAAGACAGAAATAATGAATATTTAACATTACGCCCTGAGTACACAACGCCTATGATAAGAGCGGCTATTACTAATAATCTATTAAACGATCTTCCGTTAAAAATTTTTGGAATTGGTCCAATGTTTAGAAGGGAAAGGCCCCAAAAGGGTAGATATAGACAGTTTAATCAAATTAATTTTGAAATACTTGGAACTAGAGATTTTCTTGCTGATGTTGAGTTAATTTCACTTTCAAATAATATTTTAAAAGAACTGTTACCAAAATCTAAAATAAAACTTCATATTAATTCTTTAGGAGATAAAAAAACATTAACTGATTTTAAAACAAGTCTTACAAAATATTTTAATACCCATAAAAAAAAATTATCAGAAGAAAGTATTAAAAAAATTGAAACTAACCCATTAAGAATATTAGATTCAAAGAATGAGGAAGATGTAGAAATTTCACTATCTTCACCTAAAATATATGAATACTTAACTGATGAAGCTAAAAAGCACTACGAAGATGTTAAAAAATCATTAAATATACTAGAAATTAATTTTGAAGAAAACGCTAATCTTGTTAGAGGTCTTGATTATTATTGCAATACAGTATTCGAATACAAATCAGATAATTTGGGAAGTCAAGACACATTACTAGGCGGTGGAAGGTATGATGGTTTAATAAAAGTATTAGGAGGGCCTGATATACCTGGTATTGGATGGGCTGCAGGCATTGAAAGAATTGCGCTATTAATGGATTCTGAAAAAAAAACAAGCTCAGCTATTCATATAGCAGTTACAAATGAAAAATTTGCAGATTATTTTCTTCTTCTACAAAAATATTTATTTGAAAATAGAATTTCATATTACTGGAATTATAAATACAACTTAAAAAAATCATTTACAAAAGCTAATAACTCTTCAGCATCACATATAATAATTATTGGAGAAAATGAATTTAATGGTAATTTTTTTACTATTAAAAATTTAATGACTGGCGAACAAAAAGAATTAAATCTTAATCAAATATTTAATCATTTGAATGATAAATCTAGATAAACAATTTAAAATAATTTTAGAAAAATTTAAACTAATTGAAAATTCATTAAACAATATGAATAACATTGATTCAAATGAATTAATAAAATTAAACAGAGAATATTCTGAGCTTCGACCAATTGTAGAAAAAATTCAAGAATACAATGATTTACAAAAAGATATACTAAATCTTAATGATTTAATTAAAGATAATGATTTAGAAATTAGTAAAATAGCTGAATCAGAACTTATTGAAAAAAAAAATCAAATCAAAGATCTTGAGCAAGAATTATTAAAGTTACTAATACCAAAAGATGAAAATGACTCTAAAAACTCAATTTTAGAAATCAGAGCTGGTACCGGAGGTGATGAAGCATCACTATTTGCTTCTGATTTATTAAATATGTATCAAAGATATGCCGATTTAAATTCATGGAAATTTGATATTCTATCAATATCAGAAACAGGTTTGAAAGGTGTAAAGGAGGCTATTTGTAATATTTCAGGATTAAATGTTTTTTCAAAATTAAAATTCGAATCTGGTGTTCATAGAGTGCAAAGGGTTCCAACCACAGAAAGTAGTGGAAGAGTTCACACATCTGCTGCTACTGTGGCAGTTCTACCCGAAGCTGAAGATGTTGATATTGAAGTTCTTGATAAAGATTTAAGAATTGATGTTTTTAGATCAAGTGGGCCAGGAGGACAATCTGTTAACACTACTGATAGCGCTGTAAGAATAACACACATTCCAACTGGGATAGTAGTTTCTCAGCAAGATGAAAAATCTCAACATAAAAATAAAGCAAAAGCTTTAAAGATTTTACGATCAAGATTGCTAGACAATCAAATACAAGAAAAAAATAAACAAAGATCTGAACAAAGAAAAAGCCAGGTAGGTTCTGGAGATAGATCTGAAAGAATAAGAACATATAATTTTCCTCAAGGAAGAGTTTCTGATCATAGAATAAATCTTACATTGTATAATCTATCAGAAATACTTGAGGGTAACATAGATGATTTGATAAATCCATTAATTGCTGAAGAAGAGAGTACAAAGTTAGCTAATATGAAAAATGAATAATTTAATTGAAGAGAGTTTAAAAAAATTAAAACAAAAAAATATAAATAATCCAGAACTTGATATTAGAATTTTGCTTAAACATGCGTCAAAAAAAAATAATGAAATTGTTTTAAGTAATTTAAACATAGATAATATTGATATTATTAAATTTAAATCTTATCTCCAAAAAAGAATTAATAGACAGCCTATAGCTAAAATTATTAATAATAAATCTTTTTGGAAAAATGATTTTTATGTAAATAATTATGTTTTAGATCCACGTCCTGAAACAGAATTAATAATTGAGGAAGTATTAAATATTTATAGAAATAAAAACCTTAAATTAAAAATTTTAGATATTGGTACTGGATCAGGTTGCATTGCAATATCACTTGCAAAGGAATTTAAACATGCATCTATTACAGCTATTGATATTTCGCAAGAAGCATTAGAAGTAGCAACTAAAAACTTAAAAATACATAATTGTAATAATCAAATTCGACTTAGGCTAATTGATTTTAAAAAAATTAATTCAAAGTTTGATTTAATTGTATCTAATCCACCATACTTAACAAACAATCAGTTTAATAATGCAGATCCAGAAGTAAAAAATTTTGAACCTAAATTAGCTTTAATTGGAGGAAATGATGGTTTGAAATTTTACAGAGAATATTCATATACTCTAAAAAATTTAATGAAGAAAAAAGCTCATTTTGTTTGTGAAATTGGTTTTAATCAACGACAAGATTGTGAAGAAATTTTTCAAAATTCAGGATTACATTTAAATAATATCGTTCATGATCTACAAGGATTCGAGAGAATTCTTAGTTTTTCAAAGATATAAGTTGAAATAAATCAAATCAACTGTATAGGTATTAAAATAAAAAAGATTAATAATTTTTTAAAATTTTTAATTTCCAAACATTATGTATAAAAAAATCGGTAGAGCCGCATATAAAAGTAATAGAAGAACAAGTTTTAAGAAACCTGGTGGATACAAAAACTTCAATAATAGAAATAGAGGAAATATATCCCAGCAATATAACAAGTATCTAAAACTTGCTAAAGAAGCATCGAGATCAGGTGATAGAATACAATCTGAATATTATTATCAATTTACTGACCATTATTATAGAATAATGGTTGAGCTAGGTATTAATGTTGAAGAAAACACAAATTTAGATGATCAAAAACAAAATAGTTCAAATGAACAAACCTCAGAAACTAATAATGACACTAACGAAACAAATGATAATGATAAAGTGGAAGATGATTCTATCGAATCCATACAATTTATAGCTGAACCATCTAAAGAAAAAAGAACAACATCAACAAAGTAGTTATTCGTATAACATGCTTAAATGATCTGCATATATTATTTTATATTCCTCTTTAAATTTTTCTAATTCCTCACCTTCAAGTATTTTTCCAGAGGGAAGCTTTAATTTTAAAGGATTAATATGTTTATTTTGATATATAATTTCATAATGAAGATGAGGACCTGTAGAATTTCCTGTACTACCTACATAGCCTATAACTTCACCTTGATTAACCCTTACTCCTTTTGATATACCTTTCTTGTAATTTGATAAATGTGCATACGCCGTTTTATATCCATTATTATGTCTTATACGAATATATTTGCCATATCCTCCATTCCTTCCAACGTATTCAATAATTCCATTACCTCCAGCGTAAATTGGTGTACCTGTAGGTGCAGCAAAATCGACGCCTTTATGCATTTTATTAAAACCTGAGATAGGATGTTTACGCATACCAAAACTTGATGAAATTTTTGCACCATCTAAAGGTGTTTTTAAAATTGATTTTTTAACATTTTTTCCTTCTCTGTTAAAATAATCAACATAGCCATCATCTGTAATAAATTTAAAATATTCTAACTGTTTTCCATCAATAATTATCGAAGCATATTTAATATCATTGTATACTAATTTACCTGTTTCAATTATTTCATCAAATTCATATGATATAGAAACCAAAGTATTTACTCTGATATCTCGTTGAAAATCTAGATCAAAACTAAAAAGACCTATAATTTTTACTAAAATATCTGGAGATACATCATTTTTAATACCATCTGAAAATAATGATTCTAAAATTGTATATTCTTTTGATTCAACAAATGACTCCTTTGTTAATTCTCTTATATTTAAATCTATTTCTTGATCTAAATTAATAGAGATAATAGTCTCAGGATCTTTAAAAAATTCAATTTTTTTTATTTCTCCAAAATTATTTTCAAACACACTTATAATTTCTCCAGTTTTGATTTTCTTTAAATCAAAAGAGTCTTCTATCTTACTTACAATTTCGTAGATTTTTTTCTGTTTAAAGTTAAGATTTTCCAAAATAGAGACAAAAGTATCACCTTGTAAAATTTCAATATTTTTCTGATCATATTGTATTTTATCGATACTTTTTTTTATATTTGATGAAGTTATTTTTTCTTGCTTGTCTAGAATAATTTCTTTTTTATCTTCTATAATTTCTTTATTTACAATTTCTCTTTTTAAAACATTATTATCTAATAGTTTAAAGTATTCAGAAATAAATAAAAAATATCCTGATGATATTAAAGAAATAATAATTGGATATCTTAAAATTCTAAACACCTAGAAATATTTTGAATTAAAATATACAAGTGGTTTCAATTTATCATTAGATTGTAATTCTAGTATCTTACATATAAATATTATATGATCACCTTTTTTAATTTTATCTATTAGTTCACATTCAAGATTTGCTATGCAATTGGTTATAATTGCTGTTTTATTTTTTCCTTCTTTAAATTTTATGTTTTCTAATTTAGGTGTAGTTAATGCAAAATTATCAGATACTCTCTTTTGTTTACTAGATAAAATATTTATAGATAAAAATTTTGCTTTTGAAAACTGTTTTATTGAGGACGAGTAATTACCTAAAGAAAACAAGACCATAGGAGGATTTAAAGATAAAGAGTTAAATGAATTAACAGTTTTACCATATATTGAATTATTATTTTTAATACATACAACAGTAATTCCCGTTGAAAACTTACTAAGTGTCTTTTTAAAGCTCCTGGTATTTACTTTTTTCATAATCTTTTTTGCATATAAATCGAATCAACCCATTTATTTTTTTTATAACCGGCTTTCTTTATAGTTCCAATATATTGAAATCCATTTTTTTTGTGTATTTTTATAGAAGCAAAATTATCTTTTCCACCTATCACTGCTATTAAATTTTTAATCTTTGTAATTTTTTTACATATTTTAACAAGTTCTTTTAGTATTTTATTACCATAACCATTATTAATAAAGTCTGGATCAATATATATTGAATGTTCATATGAAAATCTATATCCACTTTTTTCTCTAAATTTATTTACAAAAGCTAATCCAATTACCTCATGATCTTCAATTGCCAAGATAAATGGCAACTTATTTTTTTTTACTTTGTTCAATAATAAATTGAATGCAGATTTAGATAATACTTTTTCTTCAAAATTAGAGAATGAATATTTAATAAAATAATTATAAATTTTTCGAGCTTTAGAGATTTCATTTACCGTAAAATTATTTTTTTTCACCCTCATTTATCTCAATATTCCTTTAGTTGTTTTAAGAAAATTTCTTAGGTTTGACTATTATTTAATAAAAAATTGATCAATATATTATTTATTTAATTAATTATTAAAAAAGGTTAAAATAAGAAAATTTCAAATTATTAAACATTTTATCAAATATTGCTTTAGTCATAAAAGTGATTATATTCTTTTTAATCATATTAAAATATTTGAAAGTATTTGGGTGTGTAGCTCAGCGGTAGAGCACTGCCTCGACACGGCAGGGGTCACAGGTTCAATCCCTGTCACACCCACCAATTTCTAATTAATATTATATATCTTTTGAATATTAATAAATTTGCAACAGTAATTAAAAACCATGTAAAATAAACAAACCTCCCAGTATTTGAATGAAATAGTGATGGAGCAATTTGTATAATTGCTAAATAGCAAAAAAATACATTAAAATTTTTTATCTTATAAAAATTAACTATAATGAACGCTAATAAATTAAATAATATAATTGAATTGATTATGTAAACAATTTCGTTCTTCATTCCAATTGTAAGAAAGTTTAGAAAATGCTCAAATATTTTATTAAAATTATCAAGAGAGTAAAATAGTGAAATGTATTCATATAAATAAATCTCTTTTCTATTAGTTGGTAAAAAAGTCGGCTCGTTATCAATATTAACAAACAATACTAATGCCCCATCACCAAAAAAATAATTGTGTAAAGGCATTATTAATAAAAAAGTGGCACCTAAACATAAAAATAATAGATTTTTTATTTCTTTTTTTTCTATTAATATAAAAAAGTTATATGCATTCATTAAAACATAAACTGGTAAATAGTTTGGTCTTAAAAAAACCATTAAAGAAGCAAAGAAAGCAAGCATAAAATATTTTTTATTTATCATACAAATTATTGAGATTAAAAACATTATGATTGCCATTGTTTCTGAATACATGGTAAGCAAATTTACAACATAGTGATTAAAAGAAAAACCTAAGTGCGGTATTCTAAGTAGTATAAAAATTGTTATAATAATTAAACAAACTTTTCTCGAAAAAAAATATAAAAGAAAATAATAAAATAAAATTGGTAATAAAAGTAATAACAAATAGGTACCAAATTGAGTATCTCCAAAAAAAAATTTATTTAGTGCAGAAAAATATCGTAATCCTGGCATGAACCAAAATATACTTTCACCACCTCGAAAAACTTCATAGAAATTTAAATTTAGAAAACTTTCATAAATTTGTCTTCCATAGCCTTCATGTGCCATTCCATCCATACCTGCTTGCAGAGGCGCATATCCAAAAGAAAATTCATTCTTAAAATAAATAATATAAAAAATAATCATAGACGAGAGAAAACAAATAAACATAACCTCTGAAATTTTAATTAGATTAACAGAGCCAATTAATAAGTACAAGATTAGCAAAATTATAAATAAGTTTATAAAATTTAAAAAATATTCTTGTGCAATTAAATCAATACTCTTTTCTAAAAAAACACTTAATTCGCTATTAAAATTATAAAATATAATTTCTTGATTATTTTTTATAAATAAACAATTTTTTTCTTTATTATTAAATGTATCAAAATCTTTAGATTGATTATCAAAAAGTAATGCCTTACCTTTAAAACAAAACTTACTTTTCTCAAAAGCAGTATCTACAAATTCATACTTAATTATATAGGGAGGATTAATTCTTTTAATTTGATTTCCTTCATTTTTTTTGGCCCATGTCTCTGGGTCTGTAAACCAATTATACTTTAGAGAGTTTATAGAGCCTATTCTTACCTCTGAAAAATTTTTATAATTAATTGAATTTACTTTTCTTGAATAATTAATTTTTTTAAAGATTATATTATCAAAACTTCTAGAATATACATTTTCAATTTTGATATCTTTCCAACATTTTGCATCTCGGTATCTTTGTTCACATATAAGATCATTCTTTGAA
>CACJWQ010000001.1 GCA_902597015.1 uncultured Alphaproteobacteria bacterium | reverse complement strand
AAACTGTGGAGCATCTGAAAGTTTTGGAAAAAATCCTGAATATTTAAGATATAGTGCTGCTCACTCAACTATCGTTTTACAAAATACTAATATAAGTGAGATAAAGGAGGGCAATCCCCATGTTAAATTTCCTCAATCAGTAGCGTTTAGAAAAGAAGCAAATTCTAAACAAGAAATATTTGAAGGATCGCACAATGGGTACTTAAAAAAATTTAATAAAATTATTAAGAGAAAATTAATTTTTTCCGAAAATATAAATAAATTGAAAGGTGAAGATAGTTTTATCTCTCCTAAAAGTAGTAATAATAGATTAATTTATCATATAAGATTTCACCTTGCGGATGAAATTATCTACAATTTTACAAATAATAAAAAAAATATAATTCTAAAAACAAAATTAAATAATATTTGGATTTTTAAAAGTGATGTAGAATTAATTATTGAAGATAGCATATTAGTTGATCATAATATTACGAAACCAACTAAACAAATTGTAATTAAAGGTGTATTGTCAGATAAGAAAATTATAAGAAAATGGTCTCTAGAAAAAATATAAAAAAATTTGCATTAATATCTGTATATAATAAAAAAAATCTAAAATATTTATGTACAAACTTAGTTAAGCATAATTATAGTTTTATTTCTACTGGCTCTACAGGTAAAAAAATTAGAGATATGGGATTTAAATGCAAAGATATTTCTAAATTTACAAAATTTAAAGAAATGTTTGGTGGAAGGGTTAAAACTCTTAATCCTCTTATATACAGTTCCTTGTTGTATATTAGAGATAATGAAATTCATAAGAGGCAATTCATTTCATTGAACGTTCCTAAAATTGATATTGTAATTGTAAATCTTTATCCATTCGAACATTATTTAAAAAATCATAATAACAATAAAATAATTGAAATGATAGATATAGGTGGACCAAGTTTATTACGTGCTGCTAGTAAAAATTTTAAGTTTGTTACACCTATTTTAGATTTAAAAGATTATAAGGGACTTATTAATAATTTAAATAAAAATGATGGTGCCACTGATTTTATTTTTAGAAAAAAAATGGCTTGTAAAACTTTTAAGCAGATATCTAATTATGATAAAATAATTTATAAATGGATGAATGAAAATTGATAAAAAAAATTAGGTTAAGATATGGTGAAAACCCAGGGCAAGATGCTTATCTAATTAATAAAGATAATGAATCAATTTTTAATTTCCAAATTAACGGAAAAAAAATAAGCTATAATAATTTATTAGACTTAGATAGTGGGTTAAGGTGTTTGGATGAATTTACTGAACCTACATCAATAATTATTAAACATACAAATCCTTGTGGTGTTGCATCTGCAAAGACTATTAATTCTGCTTTTCTAAAATCTTATACAAGTGATCCTAAAAGTGCTTTTGGCGGTATAATTTTTCTTAATAGAAAAGTAAATTTTGAGCTAGCCAATAAGATCTATAAAAATTTTTTTGAAATGGTTATTGCTCCTAATTTTGATACAAATGCATTAAATATTTTGAAAAAGAAAAAAAATTTAATTTTGCTTAAGAAACCAAAGATAAAAAAAGAGGTAAAAGGATATAAATCAACTCTTTTTGGTAAACTTTATCAAACAAATAACCTAACCCCAATTAACAAAAAATTTTTAAATTTGGTTTCAAATAAGAAGGCTTCATCAAGATCAATTGATGATTTGATATTTTCATTAAAAATAGTAAAACATTTAAAGTCTAATGCGATAGTTTTAGCAAGAAACAAGCAGACACTTGGATTGGGTCATGGCCAAACAAATAGAGTAGACGCATTAAAATTTGCTATTAGAAATATGAAAATATATTTCAAAAAAGGATCTTTTGTTTGTGCTTCTGATGGTTTTTTTCCATTCAAAGATAGCATAAATCTTTTGCATAAGAATGGTTGTAGTATTATTGCCCAGCCATCTGGATCAATTAATGATAGAGAAATAATTTCGTTTTCACTAACAAATAAAATCTCACTTTACTTCACAAAAAATAGATTATTTAAACATTGAATAACAAAATAAAAATTCCGATGTATTTAAAGACTTTAATTAAAAATAATCCTAAAATTACTTCGGGTAGGAAAAATTTTCATTATCACCATACAAGAATTATAAAAACATTACGTTTGCTTAAAAAATATTTTAATTTAAAAAAAATTAAATAGTAAAGGTGTTGAATAAATTTAGAATTGTTTACTGGATCAATTTATTAATATAAATACAATATATGAACAAACCAAATCTCTTTTTTCCAACTCCAGTTTGGGCGATACAATTAGAAGATTATAAATCAATAAATGAACAAATATATAATTTTATAAAAAAGTCTTATGCAGAAGATCAACAAGGTATAAACAAAAGTAATATTAAGGGTTGGCATTCTAAAGATTTTAATCTTCAAGAAGATGAGCCAAGAAATTTTATAAAATTTATCTTACCCGCAATAGAAAAGGTAATAGAAGATATGAACTGGGATAAAAAAAATCAGACTATTAATATAAATAATATGTGGGCAATAATTAATACTGGAGGTGCAGCAAATTTAAGACATCAGCATGGTAATAGCACAATTAGTGGTGCTTATTACGTTAGAGCTCCAAAAGACTCAGGTGACATAGTATTTTATGACCCTAGACCTGCTCCTGTATATTCTTATCCAAATGCCATTAAACCAAATTTATTAAACGCACAAGTAAATGGAATAGCCCCTAAAGAAGGTGCTTTAGTATTGTTTCCAAGTTATCTTGATCATTCTGTTAATGAAAATACTTCAAACCAAGAAAGAATAGTTGTGAGTTTTAACATTACTATAAATATGAAGCTAAATAAAAGTATTTAAAAATTATTATTTGAAATACTTTCCCAGGCCTCCCCAGTTTCCATTTCTTTTAAGGTCCATTGACCATACGCAAGGTTATTGAAAATTTTATAATTTATTTTTGGGTTTTCTATATCTTCTATTTTACCAATATCACTTAGATGTGAGTCAGTAAAATATGAAGGTATTCCATTTAACATAGCTGCAAACCCAGCTGTAGATTGTAGACTAATAAACGCCCAAGCATTTTTTAGTAAATTCTTTAAAGGTTCTTTTGAATATTTATTATGAACAATGATTTTTCTATCAGAAAATTTTTTTACAAGATTTATTGTATCGATAGTCCATTGAGGAACATTATAAACTTGTTTCATTGTTTCTGAAGGCTCAGAAAGGATTATATAACTTCCTGAATTTCTTTGCTCATGAATTTTAAGATTGAGTTTTTTAAATCTATCTTCTGGATAATCACCAGTACCATTATGCATTAAATTATTATAAACAACTCTGAAATAACCATCTAAGTTCATTACATTTGTACGTTTATTTTCAAAAGAACGTTTTGATTGATTAAAATATCCATGATCTATGTAGTAATAATTTTTTACTTTATTTATAATTTCTAATGTACCTCTTAAAACACCATATGTTGCAATTGTTTTGTCGTATTCTTTAAAGTTGTTTACATGGCAAAGAAGAGCATTTGACCCTTTAGCAAAATTATAACATACAGTTTTATTAATTATATGATCAGTATGAATAACTATTGGTATTTTCATTTATATATTATTTAAATTAAAACTTAGTCCAGTTTGTGAAATTTGGCATTAAATGTTCAAAACCTTTACTTTGTCTAAGCATTAAAGAAATATCTCCAGATATGGATATACGAGGCAGATTAGATTTGTTCGGTAATGTTGCATGAGGGGTTTTGGAGGGGAAAACTATTATTGAGTCTTGCTCTAGATCAAACATAGATCTATCAGAATTATATACGTTTGGTTTATTTATAAGAGATTTTTCTAACTTACTGCTTGTAAAGATATTTTTTGCAATTTCATTTTGTAATTCATTTGATTTAAAAATAATACCACCAGAATTTTTAGGTTTTAAAAGATAATAAGCAAAACTAATGTTAGATTGAGAATGAGTATGAAAATTTATACTTTGTTCTTTTTCAGTATATGTGGCCCATGACCTTTGATAATAAATGTCTAAATAACTAGTATTTATTTCTAAATTTTTTAAATATTCTATTATTACTTTAGAAATTTTAGTTGATAAGTTTTTAAACAAATCGTTGGAGAATAAAAATTCGTGACCATTAATATCTCCAGTCCAAGCATAAGAGCTCATTTTTTTATCGCTATCTATGTTTTTCATTTTTTTTATCTCATTAACCAAAATTTCTCTTTCTTTTTCTTCAATAGAAATATTATCTTTGATAACAGTTAATGGAAAAAGATTAAATATCTGCATTCTTATATATTATCATAGGTAATTATTTATTCAATAAGCTGGTATTTTTTGAATAATTTTTTAAATAAAACATTGTAAACTAAATATATACATTATAAATATTGTAGTATCTGTTATTTAAAATAGGTTTCATTTTATTATTATGTACAGTGTTTTACAAAATAAAAAAAATATTAAGTTTAGATTTGAGAAGTTTCCTTATTTAATCATTGATGATGCTTTACCCAATGATCTATATAAAATATTAAATGATAGTTTTCCAAAATATGAAAAAATTATTGGTAAAAATGAATATAAAGAGAATTTTGCTTATAGATATAATGCATTTAATTCTCTAAGAGACGATGAGATAACTGCTGAATGGAAAGAGTTTATAAAATTTCATACAAGTTATGATTTTTTAGAAGAATTTTATGGAGTTTTTGGCACTGCAATAAATAAAATTTATAAAGTAGAAAAAGATAGATTATTTAAAAAAGATAACATAGGTGTTCGTTTTGAAAAAAATAACTACCTAAATCTTGATTGTCAATTTGTTATAAATACTCCTACAAGTGGAGAAACTAAAGTTATAGAACCACATTTAGATAATCCTGTAGAATTATATGCCGCTCTTTTATATATGAAAGAGTCTGATGATGACTCTCAAGGTGGTAATCTAACTACCTACACCTTTAAAGATAAACCAAGTTTTTATGGAAAATCTAGAGTAAGAGAAGATAAAGTAAATTTAATTGAAGAGATAGAGTATAAACAAAATAGGCTAGTAATGTTTTTAAATTCACCTTATTCAATTCATGGAGTAACCAAAAGAACCAAAACTAGCTTTTATAGAAAATATATAAATATTATTGGAGATTATAATTTTGAACTTTTTAATTACAGAAACTTCTTAGAATAAAATTAATTATATTACTTTCTTTTGTTGTTATCTGAAATTTGATTTGCGGCTTCAGCACTACCACCTTCTTGAGAATTATAATCTGTTTTAAAATTAGAAATGTCGCTTAAATATTTACCCTGAAGGGGTGTTTTAAAAGTAGCTTCTTCCAATTTCCGAGTTATTACAACAAGCAAGATATTTTTACCAATTTTTTCATTTGCTATTTCAATTATTTTTTCAAATTTAGTATCTTTTCTGTGAGGTTTTATTTGCTCAAAAAGTATATCGAAGTTTTTACCATCCAACTTTAATTCTGCACCATTTCTATTTGCTAGAGATATTTTAATAATTTCATATTTGTTAGATGCTGCCAAATCAGCAAAGAAAATTGGATTAAAATTATAAAATCCATGATTAATCCAATCAATAAATGGAAGTATATTTAACATTATACCATTTACTTTTGTTAAATTATGAAAGTTTAAAAACAAAGCATGTTGGTTGAAAACGTGCTCTCCAGTACCGTTGTTTATAACCAAATCATATGTTTGATTGAATTTATAAGTTTCTAATATATTTTTATTAAGATCAAACTGAAAACTATCATAAGCACCATTGATATCTATAGATTTGTATTCTTTAAATCCAAGGGACATAAAATAATCTCTCGTTGTAAAATTTTTATTACTACATAGATTTTCTAAACTTAATTTCTGTGAACTGCTAATTGTTTTATTTTTTTGGATTAGGTTTTTAATAAATATATTATTAATCGAAGATGTCTGTGATCCCAAATCTATAGCTTTAGGTTTTTTATTTAAAATACAATTTCTAGATTCAAGAACGTTTTGGGCTGCTACAGGATTAAAGGTCATAATATTTAAATTTTGTAATATTTATTTATTACATTAATATCTATAATTAATTTATTTATATATAGGTAAATTAACATGAGTAAATATACCCAAAATTATTATGAGATCATTGAGAAGTATAAATTATTTCATAAACATGGGGTGAAAAATCAACCTGGAGTAAGTACATTCTTGGGCTATGCTTTAACAAGATGGGTTGGAAAGATTAAAGAAATAATTGACATTACTGGCTCTAGATCAATATTAGACTTTGGTTGTGGTAAAGCATATTTATATAACAATAATTTTAAGATTAAAGATCAAGAGTATCATGGTTTGTCAAATTTTTGGGGTATTGATGATATTTTCCTGTATGACCCAGGTGTAGAAAAATATTCTAAATATCCAAATAGAAAATATGATGGTGTTATTTGTACTGATGTTATTGAACATATCCCTGAAAATGATGTTATTAATTTTATTGATAATTTATTTAAATTATCAAATAAATTTGTATTTGTTGTAATAGCTACCGTACCAGCTTCAAAATATTTTGATGATGGTACTAATATACATCTGTGTCTGAAAAGCGAGGCTGTATGGAAAGATATTTTTGACAATTTTAAAATGAAATACCCTGATATTGATCAGCATGTATATTTTAATGATTAAATTAAGAATATTTGTAAATTATAAATTTTCAAGAGTTATAAAATTTTAAATGTGTGGAATATTTGGAATAACAGAAAACAATCCTAATCTTGTAAGTAATATTATTAAAAAATGTATGCATAGAGGGCCAGATGGAAATTCAATATGGTCTAATAATTATATTACTTTGGGACACAATCTTTTATCAATAACATCAAAACCAGAAGATGGTGTACAGCCTTATATTACAGAAAAGGGGAATGTTCTTACATATAATGGTGAAATTTTTAACTATGATTATCTTTTAACAAAATTTAAAGATAAATATTTTCCTAAAACAACTTGTGACACAGAGCTTCTTGCATGGTTGTTAGATAATTATAGTTACAAGGAAGTAATAAATTTTATAGATTCTATGCATTCATTTGTTTTTTTTAATAAAAAGACGAATGAATTAATCTTATCTAGAGATCATGTAGGTATAAAACCATTATATTTTTCAGAGTTTAAAAATGGAATTATTTTTTCATCAGAAATTAAAGGGCTTTTAGATATAACTCCAAATAGTAAAAAAATTGAAAGGTTAGGGTTAGTTTGTACGTGTTTACTTGGAGCAAATGTTTTAAGGCAAACACTATTTAATGGTATTTATAAAGTACTTCCAGGTGAAACGATTGTATTCAGCTTAGACCAAAAAAAAATTAAATATAGTTTTAGAGATTTAATAAAGCCTAATTCAAAAAAGATATTTAATGTTGAAGAGTTCTATGAGAAATCTTTGATGGCTGTTAATAATTCAGCATTAGGCATAAGAGATTTTGGTATGTTTTTATCTGGAGGACTTGATTCATCAGTTATAGCATATGGTTTAAAAAATAAATTAGGATCTCTCAATTCTTTCACAACCACAATAGAATCAAGTTTAAGATATGAAGAAGATTATAATAGTGATGCAAAAATTTCTGAAAAATTTGCAAGAGAATTAAATCTACAACATAAAGAAATAAAAATTACTCCAGATATATTTTTAAAATATTGGAATAAATCAATAAAATTTATTGAAGAACCAAGATACAATTGGTGCTTACCAATGTATTATTTTGCAAATAAAATTCTTTCTAAAAATGGTGTAGTTGTAACAATGGCAGGTGATATTGGTGATGAAATATTTGGGGGATATAGCAAATATTTAAAGATGTACAAATTAGAAAAGAAGCCGAAAAATTGGAGTGATTTTATTAGGATGTGGATGTTTAAATTTAGAGCACCTGTTTTACTAAATATGAACTTTAATTATGATGATTTGCACTCTTTGTTAATTAAAGCACTTCCAGAAGAGTTATGGAATCCGGAAGATGTTACTAATTCTGCAATGGCTCTTGATTGTATAACAACGGTCTCAGAAGATTTTTTTACCAGAAATGACAGATTTGGAATGGCATTTTCAATGGAAGGAAGATTTCCATTTGCTTCTAAAAATTTCATGCAATATTGTTTAAATTTAAAATCAACATATAAATTTGGTTATCAAGAAAATGAATTGAAACATATTATTAAAGAAGCATATAAAAATAGGCTACCCAAATATTTATTAAATAAATCGAAAACAGGATGGTCAGCACCTATAATGAATTGGTTGAAAACTGAAAGCTCTTTAAGAACTAAATATTATGACGATATACGTAAAGATGATGGGATAAAAAAAGCATTAGTTGAAGATAATTTTAATGATAACAATACATTAGGAGAATCTATTTCTGGAAAAAGAAAAATTATTTCTTGGATGTTTAGATCATGGGCACAAGAATTTGATATGTATTTATAGATAGTGTATTTTTATTAAATATAACTTAGGAATAATGTAATTTATTTATTAAAAGATTAGTTTAACTAAATTCAAAAAATATATCTTTCATATCAGCTTTTTCTTTAAATTGTGCTAGCTTGACGCTTCCAAAAATATTTCCATCTGCATCGTATATATTTTTATATCCCAGCTTAGATAAGAAAGTTAAAACTTCGTTGATATTGTTTTTTCTACATTCGATAATAATTTTCGGTTTATATTTCTTAATTATTTTTTCAGCTCCAAGAATAATTTTCAGATCTTCTCCTTCAGCGTCTATTTTGATACCTTTTATATCAATATTATTACCAGTAAAATTTAGACTGTCTAATTTTATTGCTTGTATATCTTCACCTTGTTTATTTATTTTTCCTCCTTTTGATAAATAAGACCGCGGTGTTCTAACATCAAATTTAACAACTTTATTGCTATCAGATACAGCGCAGTTAAGTACTTTAACATTCTTGTTATCTAAATTGTTCAACCTTAAATTAGTAATAATTCTATGATAGTTTAATGGAAAGGGCTCAATTGATAGTAAGCGATTTTTATTATTAGCCGTCAATGCAGCCATCGTATACAATCCTGTATGCGCACCGATATCCAAGTAAAGACCCTCTTCTAAACTCCAATTAGACCATCTTTCTAATGAGAAATCTAAGTAATTATCATTCCAAAATCTTCTGGACACAGATGTGTCATCACTATTAATAACTAACATTTCAAAACTAATTTTACTTAGTGTTAATCTAAATATTCCACTAACAGGTATATTTTTTTCTAAATTATCATTTGAGATTTGCTTTAAACGCTCAGCATCTTTATTTTTATTTATAAACATGAGATAAATTCTTTTTAATATATTTTAAAATATTAAAATTATTATATATTATTTTCTAAAAGATTTTTAATAAACTCTGAATGTAAATTGTTAAAAAAAACAATAATTTGGAGTGGGCGATAGACAGGACAAGATATTTAAACCTCTCTAGTGTGTAAAAAAAAGAATTTGTGAATCTATTTTGGAGGGTTTTAGTCAAAGGTGCGATGGTTCAAATTTTTTCTACAGTAAACTAAAATAATCTATAATTTGTTTTTTTGATTTAGGACCTTTGAATGTTATGAAAGGAATTTTCTTCTCGAGTAATATTTGGAGGTCTTCTTTTGGATTATTATTTGTTTTATCAATAATATGCATATACTTATCTTGATCGAAAAAAAGAAATTTTGATTTATTGTCTAAATAAAAAATATGCAATGATATTTGATCGCCATACCATCTATGAAATCTTGCAGGTAAATTAGTACAAATATTATACAGATGAACAAAAAAATTTTCTTTTTTTGATATAATTATTGCACCGAATAAAAATGGCATCAAATCCATAAAATATTTATTCTTAAATTCTGGAAAATATTCTGGGTGTAGGTGATTTATTAAAGAGTTTCTTTTTCGTTTCATTAGGTGATAGCCTTCAACAAAATCATCAAAATAAAGTTCGGATATCATCAAACTATCAGCATCGCAAAAAATTGTATTTTTATTTTTTGTTTCTACTAATGAATAAGCTTTAAGTCTTGCTGTCATTATATCTGCTGGTAAATCATCTTTTATATAAACATCTACTCCGTCAATTTTATTTGTCTTTTTGTCAGAAACCTGAATAATTTTATATTTTTTACAAAATTTCTTACTAATAGATTTTACAAAATATTCTGGAATAAATAAATTTTTACCAGTCCAAAAGAATACTATTTGATCCATAGATTTTTCATATTAATTTAAAACTATTGATTAATCCATAAAGGAGTGCAAATAATCTAGAGCCAGCTAGGTATTTAAACCGTCGAGTTCAAACTTGGCAAGATAGCCGAAAACATTGATTGTTTATTATTGACCAAATATTAAGAAAATATTTGTAATAAATAAATATATATAAATCTGAAGGGTTACTTGGGGACTACTTAAAAATACTTTTTCTATATAATATTAAATATTACACTTTTTTATAATTATTTGATTTGATAGATTTTAATAAATATCAAGGAGGTAAAATGTTACAAATAATTAGTCATGAAGTAAAAAATGTTGATGAGTGGTTATCTTTTAATAATGAAAGAGTAAAAACTTTCTCAAAGTTTGCTGATAATATTGTAGATTTTGTAGATACCGAAAATTCGAATCACGTTTCAATATGCTTTAATGTTTTAGATGAAGAAGAAATGGACAAAGTACTTAGTTCAGATGAAGTGAAAAATGAGGCTGAAAAGCATGGTGTTGTTTTTGATACTATGAAAAGATTTATTCAAAAATAAATTTAAAAAATTAACCTATTGGCTAAGCAAGGACTACTTAACGATTTCTTCGACGCTTCATGATCAAATTTCGGGAGAAAACATGGAGCGGGCGAAGGGATTCGAACCCTCGACTTCAACCTTGGCAAGGTTAAGATTAGATTATTGTTTTTGATGGAATTTGTAGATTTTAATTTATGCTAAGTTTTTATGTCACACTCTTGGCACAATAATAACAAGAAAGCTTAAAAAATTAATTCGTGACTTTAAATAACCTTTATTACCTGATGTATATGGATAATTAATGCCTATATTAATAATATGGAATATTTGTCTAAACATCATAAACCAAAAAATTTTAGTGATAAAATTGCATTGGCATTTACTAAATTCTTAAGGTTTCTTGCTGATACTTTTTTTAGAAAAAAATACGGTCATAGAGCAGTTGTTTTAGAAACAGTTGCAGCTGTACCAGGTATGGTTGCAGGTATGTTAATACACCTTAAGTCTTTACGAAAAATGCAAGATGATAATGGTTGGATTAAAACATTACTTGATGAAGCCGAGAATGAAAGAATGCATCTAATGACATTTATTAAAATTGCTCAACCAACACTCATTGAAAGAATCATAATTTTATTAGCACAGTTCATATTTATCATTTTTTATTTAATTATATATTTATTATCACAAAGAACTGCTCATAGGATTGTTGGGTATTTTGAGGAAGAAGCTGTAATAAGTTACACTGAGTATTTAAAAGAGGTAGAGGAAGGTAAAATCGAGAACGTTAAAGCTCCCGAAATAGCTATAAATTACTGGAACCTCCCCTTAAATTCTAAATTAAAAGATGTTATCAAAGTTATTAGAGATGATGAAGCTGGTCACAGAGATGTGAATCATAGCTTTGCAAATATACTTAATACCAAGAAGAAAAGTTACAAAATTGATAATGAGAATAATAGCAAGAAAATTAGCAATTTGAAGATTTAGTAAAAGTTTTAATTTAATTAGAAAAATTAGTTAACTCTAAATTAATAATAAATATAAAAAGAACAAATTTTACATATGGTATCTAGAAAAAAAATAATTATTTTAAAAAAATTTCTATCGGTTAGATAAATAATATGTTCGTAGCAATGAATAGATTTAAGATTTTAATTGGTAAAGAAAACGATTTTGAAAAAGTTTGGAAAAATAGAGAAACACATTTAGATAAAGTTCCAGGGTTTCAAAACTTTAACTTAATTAAAGGTAAAACTACAGATGAATATACCCTGTATGCCTCTCATAGCATATGGAATTCTGAAGAAGATTTCATTAACTGGACAAAATCAGAAGAATTTCGTCTAGCCCATAGAAATGCAGGAAGCAATAAACATCTTTATTTAGGTCATCCAGAATTTGAGGGGTTTACAAAAATATTATAAAATTTTAATGAAAAAAATTTTTATTGCTTTTGGTCATCACAATTATAAAGACTCTTTTAATTCAGCAATTAGAGATACTTTTATAGATGAAGCAAAGAGACTTGGTCATGAAATTGACTTGGTTAATCTCTTTGAGGAAAAGGAGCAGCTTCCATTTTATAATCAAAATATAAACCCTCCTCCAAAACTTGTTCTTGAATACAGAAAAAGATTAGAAAAATGTTCTGTCATGATGTTAATTGGAAGTTGTCATAATTTAAGGCTTAATGCAATTCTAGAAAATTGGGTAGATTGGGTACTTCATCCTAAATGGTTTTTTTCGTATAAATCTCTCATACCAGGAAATAAATATTTTAAAAACTATGGTTACCCTGTTCCAGGAGCAATGAGGGGTAAGCTTGGAATTATTTCGATTACTTACGGGGGACCAATGATTAGTTACCAAAATTTTTCAATTTTTGATAACATACCATTTAGAAGAATTAAGAAAGTGGTATTTAAATTAGGTGGTTTAAAAACAAAATATATTCGATTTTATTCAGTTTTGCCAGATATGGAAAAAAAAATATTCGATAAGCATATGTTAAAAGTCAAGAAATTAGTTAGAAGTCTGTAGTACACTATTTTTTCTGTCACACTGGTGTCACAATAAGGAATTAAAATTAGAAAGTTTTAAAAAACTTAACTGACAAAAGAGAGAGTTTTTGTGATTTTTTGGAGCGGGCGAAGGGATTCGAACCCTCGACTTCAACCTTGGCAAGGTTGCCATGTACAATTGAGATCGGCCTTTTCCTAAAGAAACTATATCATAAATATTGAATTCTTTTTTTTAATTGGAGCGTAAAAGGAGCTTTACCACAGTTACCACAGTTTGTTAAATTCAACTGTGGGTCTAAAACGTCAAGGATTTTAAGTCTTTTGTGTCCACCAACCACAGACCACAGTTCTTTTCGTAAATCTAATAAATAAATTAAATTGTTTTACGTTTTGGTTTTACGTTAGAGTGAAAAATGGAGTTTTAACTGTGGTAGTGTGGTTCGACTGCCCTAAAACTATTAAAAAAATAATACTCTGATAAAATAAATAATAAACAGTAGATATACGAAATCTAGAAAGTAAAATAGAAAATCTTTTTGCCTTACTATTTCAAATAGTTGACTCTTGATATCGTATATTGGATCACGATAAGATAATTCACCTATAGATCTTAGAATGGTGAAGATTGCGATAAAGGTAATCAAAAGTGTCCAACTAAATAAAGAGAACCAGGCAATTATTATTATAAAAAATTGAGACAAAAATATTATCATTGAAAACAATTCTAAAATTTCTTTCTTAAAGTTAAATTCAACTTCTTTTCCAACTTTACCGTTTAGGCGCAGGAAGATTGTTACCTTTCTTCCGTCGTAGATATTTTTTGCCTCTAAAGTGATTACTGATAAGGATGAAAAAATTACCAATAGCCATTGTGAAAAATTAAATTCAAAATAACTGAGTATCGCCTCCATATATTTGTTTTTTACCAAATATGAGGAATAATGACCAGAGTCTTAATACCGACACTTTCTTACTTTTTAAGAATACTAGAATGAAACTATTCATTTTTATTCCTGTTTTATTTTTTAGTTCCGTTTTACTTGCTAATTTTGACTATGTTGAAAAGACTACCTGTTATGCAGAACATAATTCAACAACCTATATCGATGGTCTGTGTGATTTGTATTTTGATAAAACAGACAGCTATCAGTTTACTCTTTCCCATAAAATAGAATGTGATGATGGTAACTGTGGGTTTTCGTTTCAAATATACAATTATGATGACTTAGATATTTGGTCAGTAAACTTTAGTAGTGATTTTAATAAACGATCGCAAAAGATGCAGGAATATTTAGGAAATGAATACAAGATAAGTATTTATGAAGAAAACACTGAAAAAAGAATTTGTGCAGTTAATGAAAACTCTAGATTTTGTTTCAATGTATCTTCCAATATTGGCAATGATACTTTTTTTAAACAATTAGATGAGATAGGATAAATTATGGATTTAGTAACAGCTATAATAATCATTTTAGTATTTGTAATCTAATTATGACCGATTACGTAGATGATAAGCTTGCCAAAATACAAGAGGCACAAGAATACTTTAAAGTTAAAGAAAAAGATTCTGTAGATACAGGAAAAACTATTTCGAATACCCTTGTAGAGAAATTTAGTTGGTTACAAGGTGATATTCGTAAGCGAATGAAAATAGATGTGAACTCGCTAGGTGAGTCTATAATTTTAGATAAACAAAATTTTCGAGAAACACAAATTTCTACAGTCTTTGTACCTGGTAGTTCAATTTATTTTAATTCAAAAGGTGCTGAGAAGTCTGGTATGAAAAATATTTTTATTAGAGGCTTTAGGGCTTTGGACTCTTCAGCTTGGCAGAACTATATCAAGGAGGGTTTTAATATTATTCAATCTACTGGTGCGACTAATATTAAATTTGAAGATATGTTTGATACATGGTGGTTAATAAAATCAATTACTAATTACAATATAACTGTCACGTCTTTCTCTTTAAATACCTCCACAACACTTCCAAACTTAATACTTGTTGAGCCAGATTATGTTTCTATAAGATATCCAAGTGAAGAAGATTTAGACATGTATAAAAAATATGAATTAGGTTCTACAGTAACACAAGCTGATCTGATGAATAAACTTGCTAAGGCGTTTGGTCAGAAGATATAAATAACTATGTTAAAAATATTTTTCTCTATCATAATATTGTTTTCAGCAACAAATTTGTATGCCGATCCAATGAAGGTTGAAAATGATTGGGATATATTAGAATCAACTTATGTAGATAAGTTAAGTAATGTTGATAACACTTTTACGTTAGAGGTGATTGATAACGTTTTACAGGCTAAAAGTATAAATAGTGATGAGTATTGTCCTGTAATATCTTTTGATTATTTAGATGAAATTTTAAAACAATACGAAGATGATACTACTTATAGTGTTTTTCTGTTTGATGATAATTCTCTTCATTTATACAAGTATAATTATCACGTCACTATTACAAGAGTAGATAGGATTGTTGAAAATTGTGTAATGTATGAGTCAGATATAAAAGTTAATTACCGAAAGTTTATTATACAATCAGCTATTCATGAGTGCTACGAAGATAATGTAAATTGGAGCGAAAGCTTTAATGAATCAATTACTACAAGGTTTAAGAATACCTTTCTTGTATCTCAAGGAAGTCGTTATGCTTTTGGTGTTGGGAGATTAGATATTTCTGAGGATCGAAATAAATTAATAGTTGATGCTAACGGACAATATCTCGGTGCGTTTCCTACAGTAAAATATGTGAAAAGTTTTTGTAGTTTGTATAATCAAATTTATTAAAACAAAATAGCGTTTGCAAGAATATACAAAGCGGTCAGTACACAGAAAATCAGTACTAGGTATCTGATAATAAACACAATTTAATATAATAAAAAATAGTTACTATGACCAGAACCCTTAACAATCTCCTCAGTTGGTGGTAGGGTAATCAAAATGAAAAGGGGCTTTGTTCAAGGATTAGGTTGGACTTTAGTTGTCATATGGATAGCTGTTGGTTTCTTACTTTTTTTTATCGGTGGATTGTTTGCTTTTTTCCTTGGGATATTTTGGGTAATTATATTTTTGTATGTTCAAATAGGTGTATTTGGTAAATTCAGTTATGATGATTCTGATGACTTAATAGTGAGTAATGAGTTCAAGGGGCTTGTAAAAGTATGGTTTTGGATAATTATTGTTGGAATAGTGCTTTTTAGTTTAGCTGCGTATTTAGATGGATAAAATAAGTGAAATATTTTAACGTTGTTTTTTGGGTAGCACTAATTGGAATAATTTTTTATTTTACAATTGATAGTAGAGATTTAAAAACTGGTATTGAGAATTTTAATAAAGATATTGTTGAACCGATTGATAAAAAAGTTGTCGAACTTACTGGAATTGAAACTCCTGAAATGTTTGTTGAAAAAAAAATAACTATAAATGAAAATAAAATACTACAAATAGAGTCAAGTAAACAATATTTTTGTGATCCAAACTTCTCTCTAAAAGATGCATGTCTAAAAGCTTTTGCTGAATATACTTACAGTGGAAAGAATGAATTGTGTGATCAGGATTATGCAAAAAGGTTTGTAATTAATACACTTATGAATACGTTTGGAATTGATGAAGATATGGAAAAAAATCAAGAGACGTGTGAATTACTAAAAGAAGAATCAGAAACAAAAATTAGTTTAATGAAATCAGAAATCAAAGAATTAGAATTAGTTTTAAGTGAGGGAACGGCAGAAGAATTTGTTAAATCTCAAAAAGCAATTGAAGAAAAAGAGGTTGAAGATGAAGAAAATACTTTAAAATCGTTACTCCAGAAAGCAAAAGAGAAACATGAGAAAGAGAAAGAAAAACAAAAGGGCGAGTGATAGGCCTTACCACTCACCCAGTTGTCCTATATGCTAATGAAAACTGTGCGAAACGATATTCCTCGTTCTTCCACTGCTTTTTCTTCTTATGTTTTTCTTCTTTCACGTATCTCTTGAAAAGATCGCCTAAGGTAACTTTAGAAGCTGATGAATAATCGGAGTAATCCCCTCTATCAAGTTTAGCTTCCATAGACCTAGCCCACCTTTTGGCTTCGGTTTTCGTGAGGAAAGATTTGGTTATTGTCTTTATACCTAATCGCCTTATGCGAACTTGGTAGCTAGTTTTATTTAAGTATTTACGCTTTTGAATAGTAGCCATAATTTCTCTCTTTCTAGGAAAAGCTTGGCTCTATTGGATCGTAAGTGGAGCGTTTAAATCTAACCCGCTCAATATTTGGAGCGGGCGAAGGGATTCGAACCCTCGACTTCAACCTTGGCAAGGTTGCGCTCTACCCCTGAGCTACGCCCGCTTATATTACACAATTACCACTTTGAGTTTATAAGTCAATATTAGAGAAAATGATTTATTTAAATCTTCTTCTGTAAATGACATCAACAAGCAACATATGCGGAAGGGTTAATGCAGCAAGTCCAATAAAGATTACTTTTAATATTGATTCATATAATGATAAATTTTGAACCAAGTAGTAAATAATTCCTAAACCACCAATCCAAGAAATAAATGTAAAAAATAATGTCGAATAAATTACAAATTTTTTATTTTTTAAATTTAAATAAATATTTTTAATTAAATGCTTTAGGTGTTTGTAAGTATGGAAAAAACAAAAATATATTGCAAAACTTAAAAGTGGATCAAAAAAATAGAAAATTGATAAAAGAAACACAATTTCAATAATGCCTATTCTTAGTTTTTTTTCAAAGAAAGAAATATAAATGAAGAAAATAATTGAAAATAAAGTTAAAAAATATGGAATAAAAAGAAATTTTTGAAAAGTATAAATATCATCATTAGTCAGATATTCAAATATCACAAAAGATTGATCTTCATTAAAGAATATGATGCCAAAAATAACAGTCATTCCATAAGTAAAGCTTACAGAGTACTTGAATTTATTTATTTTAAAGTTTGTCCAATCGCATAAACCAAAGTGAACAATAGTCATTGTAATAAAAATAATTAAAGCTAAAATAGGAAAGTATATCCAAAATAAAATTACTAAATAAAATAAAATAAGGTAATAAAAGAGAAATTTAAAAAACTGAATTCTATTACTAAAACCTACCAATGCAGCAACTGCTCCATCAAATGAGCCGTGAGGAAGTCCAATAAAAAAAATTAATAGAAAAGAAATGATATTTAAAATTGTAAGATCTGCTATCATATCACCGAAATAGTTCTTTTAAAAATGGTAACTTAGGCATACTTTTTATAATCTTTAACTTTGTAAAAAAATTAGATTGTCCCATCATAAAACTTTGAAACTCATTTCCATTTAGATTAGCGGCTAGTTTTATAAAAGATTTACCATTTTCATTATTGTTTTTTAAAAAATTAATAAAAATCTTATCCATTTTTCTTTCTAAAAATTTATGAATATTTACATAATTTTTGTTTGAATTTTTTAATGATTGAATTTGTTTGATTAGAAATGAAAAGGCGTATCCAGTTGAGGGCTTACAAGCACCGCCTCTAATTCCAATATTGAAAATATTAGGATTAGTTGAATTTTTTTCATCTGCAAAAAACATTGGAATCACTCCTTTTTCGGTGCCACTTTCTCTAAAACCAGTGATATTTTTTAACTTTAAATATTCGTATATTTTCTCTCTGTACCAAGAGGTTTTAAGTACATCTTTTGAAAATACTGTAGATTCAACAAGAGCTTTATTGTGACTAAATGGTAAAATATAAATAAAATGCAAAAGGTTTTTTTCTTCAGTAAAATGCATTAAAGTTAATTTGTTATCATTAAATGTATTATCTGCTGCCGTAATATTTATTCCAAAAAAGTGCTGTATAAGCTCACCTTTTTTTTCTTTAGTAGATCTTGAGTCATATATTTTTTCTGCAAAATATTCTTTTTTATCAGCAGTAATAATTTTAAAATAATTTTGTATCGGAAAATATTGAATAACTTTTTCCTTTTTTATTTTTAATTTATTTTTTGTTTCTAAGCAGTAGTCTTTCCACTTTTTAAAACTGATAACACAATAGGGTTTGTTTTTACTAAAATGTGTTATGTTATTTTTTTTATCTCCAATGGTCCATTCGTACCATTTTTTTTCAATAATATTTTCATATGGTTTCATCCAATCAGTTAACCAAAAGCCAAAATAATTTTCTCTACTATTTATGTCTTCATTTTCAAATGCAATAATTTCATTGAAGCTATCTCCATAAATTATTTTATTGACGGCTAAGCCGCTAGGTCCTAAACCAATTATAGCAACTTTATAAATTTTCATTTGGAAGATTGTCTCTTATTTTTTGATACTGATAATTCATAAGTGGAATAAAAATAAAAAGTACAACTGCTTTAATTGTAATCAAAGACTTTTCAAACAAGTTTAAATATACTCTTTCTCTAATATATTTTTTTTTATTAGATTTTATCTTAATGCCAATACCTCTGTAAACATTTGCTGCAATAAATATGCCTAATCTAGTTGAGAAAGGGATATATTTTAAACCAGCAAAGCCATTTATATAAAACTTTTCTGATAGATTTATTACCTTATGAATTGCATTTGATATTTTCACATCATTTTCTGAGTTAAACTCATTAAGATTATTTAAATTTTTCAGAGATATATTAGGTATCCAATTTGCTGGTAAATATATTCTTTTCATTTTTGAATCTTCGTGAACATCACGTGCTATATTTGTAAGTTGCATACCAATACCTAGATCAATTGCAGATTTTGCTGCATCTTTATTTTTTACTCCTATAATTTTTGACATCATTAATCCAACAGTGCCAGCAACATGATAAGAGTATTTTATAAGCTCTTCCTTATTTTGAATTCTAATTTTTTGTTGATCTAAAATTAACCCTTCTATTAAATCAATGAAAATTGAATTGTTAATTTTATTTTTTTGCAAAAAAATATTTACTTTATTATTTTTATTTTTCTTTATTTCTTCAATTGTATCTTTAAGAAAGTTAGTTTTATCCTCACTATATTTGTCAGCAATGTCATCAAAATATCTACAAATTGAATAAAGGATGCCTGCTTTTTTTTTTGAGGTTTTTGGTAAAAAAAAACTTGCCCAATAAAAACTTTTTCCTTCTCTTTTAAGATCTCTCGAGGAATTAAGCTCTAAGTCAATCATTGTTATTTTAATTCTGATTTAATTATATTTTCAACCACTTTAGCTGAAGAAAGAACACCTGGTATTCCTGCGCCTGGATGAGAGCCTGCAGCCGAAAAATATAAGTTTTTAATTTTTTTATCTTTGTTGTGATATCTAAACCAAGCTGACTGTGTAAAAATTGGTGCTATAGAAAAACCTGCACCGTGCATAGAATTGTAATCATTTCTAAAATCCTTAGGGTTCATCCAAAAAACATCTGTGATATTGTTTTCTAAATCTGGCATAATTGTTTTAGACAATTCTTTAACTATTTTATTTTTAAGATTTTCTGATTCAGTATCCCAGTCAATATTACCTTGTAAATTAGGTACTGGGCATAAAACATAAAAACTATCACAACCTTCAGGAGCAAAAGATTTATCCGTAGCTGTAGGTCTATGAATATATAAAGAAAAATCTTCAGATAAAATTTTATTTTTAAATATATCATGAAGCAAAGATTTAAATCTTTCTGTCATCCAAATAGTATGATGAGCAACTTTATGATATTGTTTTTTAGTGCCAAAAAAAAGTACAAAAAGACCCATTGAATACAATAAGTTTTTTTCTTTAAAAACTGGTCTGCTTAGATTTTGTTTTTTCAAAAGCTTGGAGTAAACCATGGGCGGATCAGCATTGCAAACAACAAGGTCTATATCTGCAATCTCTTCGTTGTTTGTTAATATTTTTGTTATTTTATTATTTTCAACTACTAACTCCTTTGCTTCTGTTTTTGTTTTAATTTTAATACCACAATCAATCATTAATTTTTTTAACTCAGATACAATTTTACCAGTACCACCCATACAAAAAAATACACCCCACTTTCTTTCTAAATAATGAATTAAAGCATAAATCGATGTTGTTGTGTGTGGATCACCACCAACTAAAAGTGGATGGATTGAAAATGCTTTTCTAAGATATGGGTTTTTTAGATAACTGTTTACAAGTTGAGATACTGTGAAATAACTTTTTAAAATAATTAAATTAGGAATAACGCCTAACATTTTAAAAAAAGAAATGAATGGTTTGTCGGCTAACTGAGTAAAGCCTACATCAAAAATTTTTTTTGATTGATTTAAAAGTTTAGAATATCCTTTGATGTCTCTGTTATCATATTTGCTTATTTCGTTATTTGTCTTTTCGATGGTTGAACAATAATCAAAAGTTTTACCATCATGAAAATAATATCTATACCAAGGGTCAAGAGGAACAAAATTCAAATGATCTTCTCTTTTTTTTCCAAATAAACTAAATAATTCATCAAAAAGAAATGGTGCTGTGATAACCGTTGGTCCAGCATCATGCTTAAACCCATTCACTTCAAAAACTCTTGCTCTTCCTCCAAGCTCGTCTAGTTTTTCAATAATTGTTGTATCATAGCCTAATTTTTTTAGCCTTAAACTAATCGCAATGCCTCCAAAACCACTTCCTATAACTACTGCTTTTTTTCCCATTGTTAATTTTGTATTTGTATTTAAATACCTTATTTCTTAATAAATATAATATTATTTATGCTTACAAAGACAGATTTATTTGAATTACTTAGTGTAAATAATAAAGATTTTCAAATTCATGATCATGATCCTTTATTTACAGTTGAAGATTCTGAAAATCTAAGAGGTGAGATTAAAGGTGCACATACAAAAAATTTATTTTTAAAAAATAAAAAAAATAATTTTTTTCTTTTTAGTTGTGATGAAAATGCAAAGGTTGATTTAAAGCTATTTTCTAAATCTATCGATGCTAAGAATTTATCATTTGCAAATGCTGAATATTTAGAACAACTTTTGGGTATAAAACCTGGATCAGTCTCACCATTTGCTCTTCTTAACGACAAAGATAATGTTGTTAAATTTTACTTAGATGAAAAACTTTTTAACAGTGAAATAATTAACTTCCACCCCCTAATTAATACTACAACCATAAGTATTAAAACTTCAGAGTTTATTAACTTCCTCCTTGAAAATAATAAAAAAATTCATATTTTTTCTCTGGATAGTTATAGTATAATCAAATCTTTATGAGCGAAAATACAAATATAATCGATGTTACTGAAACAGAGTTTAATGATCAGGTTATTGAAGCAAGTGAGAATAAATTAATTGTTGTAGATTTTTGGGCTCCTTGGTGTGGTCCCTGTAAACAATTAACACCAATTTTAGAAAAAATAGTATCAAAATCAGAGGATAAAATCACTTTAGTAAAAATTAATATTGATGAAAATCAACAAATTGCTGCTCAATTAAGAATTCAATCAATACCTACTGTATATGCATTTAAAAATAAACAAATTGTGAATGCGTTTCAGGGTGTTATTCCTGAAGGTCAGATTGTTGAATTTATTGAAAAATGTTTAGGGTCAAAATTAAATGAAGATTTTACTGAATTTTATAATGAAATAGAAAGTGCCATGGCTGAAAATAAATTTGAAGAAACTAAAGACACTCTTCTAGAATTCATTTCAAAAAACTCAGACGAAATTAAAGGTATTTGTTTTTATTTAGAGTGTTTGATCGAGCTTAAACAATTTGAAGAGGTTGAAATGTTCATTAGTTCACTAGACAAGAGTGTGCAAGAAAAGGATGAGGTTAAACAGGTTTTAAAAAAAATGGAAATTGTGAAAAATAATTCATCTGGACCAAATATTAATGAGTTGCTTGGTAAACTTGAAAATGAACCAGATAATATCGATTTAATTTTAGAAATATCAGATAAGTATTTTTCAATGAAAGAATATGAAAATGGAATGGATTTGCTTCTAAAAAATTATCCAAAAAATAAGGATAGTATAAAAAATAAAATGGTAGAATTTTTTGGTGTACTTGGAAATACTGATCAAATTACTATTCAGTATAGGAAAAAACTATCTCAATTAATGTTTTCATAACATGGAAATCCCTATTTTTCCCTTAAACGGTGCCGTCCTTTTTCCAGGAACAAGCTTGCCACTGAATATATTTGAGAAAAGATATATTGAGATGGTTGACTACGCTCTCTCAAAAGAAAGATGTATAGGCATGATACAATCTGATAAAAAAAATAAACTTTATAATATTGGTTGTATTGGGAAAATTCATAGTTTTAGTGAAACTACAGACGGACGATATTTAATTAGTCTACAGGGTACTAATTGTTTCAAAATTAAGAAAGAGTTAGAAAAAAAATATAAGTTTAGGTTAGTTGAAGCTGAAATGTTAGTTTTTGAGGAAGATAAAAAAATTATAAATGAAAAACAAAAAAATAATCTTTTAGATAAATATAGCCAATATATCAAAGTTAAAAAAATAAACTTAAACTTAGAAGAAATTCAAAATATAGATTTTAATCAAATTATAAAGTTTATAGCAATGATATCTCCTTTTAGTGATATTGAAAAACAAGTTCTATTAGAAACAAAAAGTTTAAGTGATTTTTATAAAAAACTTCATTCAATTTTAGAGCTTGAGATAGCTGAAGATAATAATAGTAAAACTATTAATTAACACCCATAGCAAAATCACTTATTTGATTTTTTAATTTTTTACTTTTCTCTATTAAATTGATAGCTGAAAATCTTGCATGATTAAAAATTGTATTATCTAATTTAAAGACACTATCAACTTTATCAGTGATTTGATACAGTCTATAAGCTTTGAAAAAATTATCTTTCTGAAATTCTTTACAAAATATTTCATCTCCCAATTCCAAACCTAGAGAGTTATATTTTTTAACAAGATTATATACACTTTCTACATCTTGCATGCCTAGATTCCATCCTTGTCCTGCAATTGGATGAAATGAGTGGGCTGAATCACCTAAATAAATAATTCTATTCTCAAAAAATTTAGAGTTTAAGTGGGCTTTTAAAGGAAAGGTTTGTTTGGTGATTATTTTTTTTATTTTACCAACACTTCCATTTGTATTTTCGTTTAGAATAGAAATAATTTTATTATCATTTAAAGAAAGTAAAGATTCTATAAATTTATTTGTGTTTGTCCAAACTATGGAGCTTTGAAACTGATTTTTATTTTTTTGCATTGGTAAGATTGCAAGAGGCCCATTTTTAAAGAAGAACTCGTAAGCAGTGTTATTGTGATTCTTTGAGTGATAAAAATTAATTACAATTGCTTTTTTTTTATAATCCTTTCTATAAATTGGCGTTTTAAAAATTTTTCTTATAGAGCTATTTTTCCCATCACATGCAAATAGAATATTTGAATTAACATAGAGGTTATTTTGCTTAGTTATAATCCTATCACTTTGATAAAAAATATCTTTAACAGAAACATTGTTAAAAATTTCTACATTTTTTTGTTTATGTAATTTTTTATACAGGCAATCAAGAATGAACTTGTTTTTAACTATATATCCAAGATTGGATTTTCTTCTTTGGTTATCAAAATAAATTTTGTTTGATTGATTTCTGTCTATTATTTTGATATTCTTTATTGGTTCTGCGTAATTACCAATTTCATTCCAAATATTTATTTCTTCAAGAAATTTTTTCGTACCTTCTGAAATTGCTGTTGTCCTTTTATCTAAAATATTTTTATGATTAAATTTAGCATTTTGCTCTAAAACCACCACTTTATTGCCAAGTTTAGAAAGTGAGTAGGCTGTGACAGCTCCTATTAATCCCCCTCCTATTATATTTATATTTGATTGAATTTCTTTCATAATTTTCTTCGAATTACCATAATCTAAATGTATTACAATCTAACTATATGTTCAAGTATGGTTCTTTTAGAAATTTTATTCTTAAATTTTTTGCAGGCATAGCTTTATTTGGATTTGGCTCAGTATATCTCCTTAGTTTGTTTTCATACTCTCCAAGTGATCCTGGTTTTAGTCAATTAAATTATAATATTAATGATCCTGAAATTAAAAATTATATGAGTTTTTTTGGAGCGTATTTATCTAGTTATTCATTAATATTTATTGGTACACTTAGTTATTTATCCGCTATTTTTTTAACTATAGAGGGTTCAAAGCTTTTTTTAGGCATTGAAAATCGATTAGTAATTTTAAAATTTCTATCAAATTTATTAGGAATAATTGTTATCAATGTTTCCTTAAGAACAATTGAAGAAATTTATTTAGAAAAGGGTTTAATATCACAATTCATAATTGATTTATTTTCGAATATAGATTTAAATTTTTTAGAAAATATTTTTATCTATTTCATTATAAATCTTTTACTTTTTTTATTTGGTGTTTATTTATTGCTTTTATCTTTTAATGTAAAAATATCTTGGATAAATAAGGTTTATTCTTTTTTAAAGATAGTTAAACATCTTAGATTTTTATTATCTATATTCGGTTTATTAAAATATTTAAGATTTAATACAAGAACTACTAAAAAAACCGTTAAGAGTGAACCTACTATTAAAAAAAGAAATTATGTAAACTTAAGTAATAAAAATATTATTAAAACTAAGCCTAAAAAACAACTTGAGTTTGAAAATTTTAGCTTTTCCCTTCCATCAAAAGACCTTCTTTCAAAATCAAATTTAAAACACAATAAAAGTAGAGAGCTGGATAAAATAAATACTGAAGCTGCTTTAAAGTTAGAAAAGACACTTTCTGAATATGGTGTTGAGGGAAAAATCGTAGGTTTTAGCAGTGGACCAATTGTAACTTTATTTGAGTTTATTCCTAATGCAGGTATAAAATCTAGTAAAGTAATAGGTTTATCAGATGATATAGCTAGAGCAATGTCATCTATTTCAGCTAGAATCTCAACACAGCCTGGAAAAACAAGCCTAGGCATTGAAATTCCAAACACAAAAAGGGATGATGTTTTTTTTGGTGATCTTGTTGAAAAAGAAGAATTTGAAATAAACAACGACTCTCTTACACTAGCTCTTGGTAAAGACATATCAGGAAAAAGCATTTTCGCAAATTTAGAGAGAATGCCTCATCTATTAATTGCAGGAACAACTGGCTCAGGAAAATCAGTTGGTATTAATACAATGATACTAAGCATTCTATATAAATTCAAACCAAATGAGTGTAAATTAATTCTGATTGATCCTAAAATGTTGGAATTGAGTATTTATGAAGATATTCCTCATTTATTAACCCCTGTTGTTACAGATCCCAAAAAAGCAGTATTTGCACTAAAGTGGGTAGTAAGAGAAATGGAAAATCGATACAAATTAATGAGCTCTTTGAATGTAAAAAATATAGATTCTTATAATGATAAAGTTTTACGAACTATTTCATCTGGAAGAAAATTATATAGAGAGGTCCAAACAGGCATAGATGATGATACCAGAATGCCAATAATTGAAAAACAAGAAATTGTTCTTGAAAAAATGCCTTTTATTGTTGTTGTTATAGATGAAATGGCGGATTTAATGATGGTAGCTGGCAAGGAGGTTGAGTCATTAGTGCAAAGATTGGCACAAATGGCTAGAGCTTCTGGAATTCATTTAATTACAGCGACTCAAAGGCCTAGTGTTGATGTAATTACTGGAACAATAAAAGCAAATTTCCCAAGTCGGATTAGTTACAAAGTATCTAGTAAATTTGATAGCAGGACAATTCTAAACGAAATGGGGGCTGAACAATTACTGGGAAGTGGGGATATGTTATTTTTAGAAAATGGTGGAATAATAAAAAGACTTCACGGTGGTTTTGTTTCAGAAAGTGAGGTTGATAAAGTTGTTACTCACATAAAAAAACAAGCTACATTTGATTATAAAAAAGAAATTTCTTTATCTGAAGAAGATTTGAGTTCTTCACTTAAGGAAGATTTACTATCAACTAATAATGATGATTTCTATAATAAGGCTGTTGATATAGTTATTAAACAACAAAAGGTCTCAACCAGTTACATACAAAGATACCTTCAAATTGGTTATAATAGAGCTGCAAGAATTGTCGAAAAAATGGAAGAGGATGGTATTATAAGTGAAGCAAATAATGCGGGTAAAAGACATGTTCTTAAAAAATGAAGTTAATTTAGTAATTTTTTTTATAACTATTTTTTTTTTATTTCCTGAAAAGGCTTATTCAACATTAGAGAGTAAAAAAAGGGTATTAAATCATTTAAGTTCACTAAAATATTTTTCTGCTTCATTTTTACAAAATGATGGGAGTAATTTAAGTGAGGGCAAAGTATATATAGGAGAAAAAAGAGTTAGAGCAGAATATTTTTCTCCAACAAAAATTGTAATAATTTTAGATGAAGATAAAGCTATGTATTATAATTATGAGCTTGATGAGGATGAGTTTTTTAATCCAAAAAACACAAATGCTTGGTTTTTTTATGATATTTTTAGAAATCCAGATTTTTTTAACGATGGTTCAATGGAAATAAAAAATAATGAATTAATTCTCGAAAAAACTGGGTTTGACAATGATGAAAGAAGCTTTCTTATTAAGGTATATTTTGAAGAAAACCCGCTGGTATTAAGAGCGGTGGAAGTTCATATTGACGAAAATTTTCTTAAATTATCAATATTCAATCATAGTTATAATGAGCAATTTGATAAAGATTTTTTTAAACTTATAAACCCTAAATTTTTAAACTAAACGGTAATTAACAGCCTTTCATTTTTAGATCGAATTTGTACGTCAGTTTTTACTTTGTTCATTTTTTTACGAATTCTGGTCAGGTGACTTTCAAGTGAATTTGTTTCAACATTTGATTTAATGTTTAGAATATTCTTCTTTATAATACTCTTAGTTGTTTCTTTTTCACTTATCAAAAAACATAAAATTTCAAACTCAACTTTAGTTAAGTAACAAAAAGAATTATTATTTAAGTTTGTCAACTTCTCATTGTCAATTGATATATCATGAAAACTAACTTTTAAATTATTAATAAAGTTTTCAATCGTATTTTTAATGTGATCAATTGATGTTGGACACTTTAAAATTTTTGTGTTTTTATTTACATCTGATTTATTAATTTTTGTGTTTGATATTATTAAGCAATTATAATGTAAATTTTTAAGATTAATTGAACCCATATCTTTGTCGTTGTTTAAAATAATAATATTTAATTTTGAATTTTGATTATTATAATTAATGTCTTCAATTTTCTTATAATTAATTTCATACTGAAAGAGAGTTTCTTCTAAAAATTTTTTAATTCTATTGCTTGAAAATATATTTATTTTATTTTTCATTATCTCTTTCCAAATAAAATTGTCCCAAGCCTTATATATGTTGGATTAAATTGTAATGCTTTTTCATAATCACCACTCATTCCAATACTTAATTCTTTAATTTTGTTTTCATTCGCTAAAAAATTAAGTTTAGTGAAATGATAAACAGGATCATCGTCAATTGGCGGAATACACATTAAACCACAAATTGATAGTTTCATTTCATTTTTTAAAAAAATTAAAAAATCTTTAGTGTCTTCAGGAAAAATACCACTCTTTGATTTTTCTTTTCCAGTATTAACTTGAAGAAAAATTTTTTTATTTCCAAGCAAGTCTCGGTGCTTGGAAAATTCTTTGGCGATTTTTTCTCTATCTAAAGTGTGAAACACATCAAACAAATCTATGGCAGCTCTGACTTTATTAGACTGTAAGGGGCCAGTTAAGTGAAGTTCAATCTTTGGATTATTTTGTTTCAATTGTAGGAATTTATCTTTTGCTTCTTGTACCCTATTTTCTCCAAATATTTTTACTCCGTGATTTACGGCTTCTAAAACACTTTTTAGAGGGTGATTCTTTGATATTGCTACAATTTCGCTAGTTTTATTAGTTTTTTTTAAAAAACCTTTGATTTCTCTATATTTATTAAAATTAAACATAATAATTGTTGTAAAAAAACAACACGGTGTAAAAAAATATAATAAATTATTAAGCTTTTTTTGAAATTTATTCAATTTTTAAATAATACCCTTATTAATACAAGTTTGTTTCTTGTATTTAATGAATATTCATTAACTCAAAAGGAGTAATTATGAAAAAAGAACTATTAATGGGAACTGCTCTTGTTTCAACGCTTGGTGCTGCTTCAGTTGCTGAAGCTGTAACAGCTACAATGAGTGGTAACCACTCTACTGGTATGGAATTTGATTCACCAAATGGTGGAACAGATACTAATGCTCAGATTAATGATAACAACTTTACTGTTTCATTATCTGAAACTACTGATGGTGGTATGACTATTTCATCAAGCTTTAAAGTTATGGATGAAACTTCAAAAGTAGATGGTGACGCTGGATTTACTTTAGCGTTTACTGATGGATCAAAACTTGATCTATTAAATGCTGGTAACGCATCTGGTTCACACGCTGTATCTATTCCAGGATCAGCTGGTGATGAGGGTGTAGCTACTACATCTACTAACATGGCTCAGAATGGATTAGATTTTGCTGCTTCTTCAACTGTATATGGTCTTGAGTATCATACTGCAGCTGATTTCTTTGCAGACGGTCTATCAATGTCTTTCTCTGCTTCAACTGATAATGGTGCAGATGCACTTTCAGGTGACACTTACAGAACAGACAGTCACGTAGCGATTGGTGCAACTTATGTAACTGATCTTGGTGATACTGCGTTAACACTAGGTGGTGGTATTTCACAATCTGACGGTTCAACTTCTGGTACTGCTGTTGCTAATGATGACGGTGGGTTCCACGTTGGTATTAGTGCTGTAACTGGTGACTTAACTGTTGCTGCAGGATTTGCTGATGGTGACAACGCTGGTGAAGGCCGTGCTTCAGCATTGCAATATTCTGGTGAAGTTACAAAAGTTGGTGTTAAGTACGTAACAGGTGATCTAACATTTAATGTTGGTTACTCTGCTGGTGAATCAACTGATAATACTGCTGGTAACAGCGGTGGAGCTTCTGACTCACTAGATACTACTTCAGCAAGTGTATCATACGCTGTTGCTTCAGGTGTAACTGCAATTCTTGGTTATACTTCTACAGAAGCAAGTGACGAAGGTGTGTCAACTAATGACGGATCTGCATGGTACATTGGTGCTAATATGTCATTCTAATTAAAGATTTTATATCTTTGAAAACGGCACTTTAACGAGTGCCGTTTTTTTTATGTTTTACATTTAATGCTCAATACAATATTTAGCTTCTAATGTTTATGTTGAGATTAATACTTCTTCTAAGTGTTTTTTTTCTAATCTCCTGTAATACCAATAAAAGTGAAGAGGAGATGGAAGAATTATGGTCAAAAGCTCAAACAAGGCAAGCTATCCTGGATAGATCAGGAACTAAATTTAATTCTGCAATAGATCCAGATCTGGCAATGAAAGATGCAGAAACAAGACTGCAAAGTGGTGGTGGTTTGTTTGGTAAGGGTGGTTTATCTTTTGGTGGTATTTTAAATAAAGGTGAAGATAATTCTTCTAGTTCGATTAATAACAATATGTCAGTAAATGTTTTTTTGTGGAGAGGAGCTTTAGAAACAATAGATTTTATGCCGTTGAGTTCTACAGACCCAATAGGAGGAACTATCATTACTGATTGGTACTCTACTGTAAATAATGAAAACGAGAGATGTAAGCTCAATATTTTTATAACTGGTAAAAGTCTAAAAACTGAAAATTTGAAAGTGACTTCATTTTGCCAAGAATTTAAAAATCAAATCTGGGTAAACAAAGATATTGATGACGAAAATAATATCAAAATTGAAAACGCTATTTTAAATAAAGCTAAAAAATTAAGACTTCAATTAAGCTAAAAGTGTCATCTAGATACAATCATAAAGTAGTTGAAAAAAAATGGCAGCAAGTCTGGTCCGATAATGAGGTATTTCAAACATCAAAAGAAACTAATAAAAAAAAATATTATGTTTTAGAAATGTTTCCTTACCCATCTGGAAAAATTCATATGGGGCATGTAAGAAACTATACATTAGGCGATGTTGTTGCGAGGTATAAAAGGATGAAGGGGTTTAATGTGCTACACCCGATGGGTTGGGATGCGTTTGGTCTTCCTGCAGAAAATGCTGCATTAACAGAAAATAAACACCCTGAAGACTGGACTTATAAAAATATAAAAACAATGAAAGATCAATTATTACAAATGGGTTTATCTTTAGATTGGACAAGAGAAATTGCTACTTGCCATCCTGAGTACTATAAACATGAGCAAAAATTTTTCATTGATATGTTTAAAGCTGGCCTTGCTTATAAAAAAGAGGCAGAGGTAAATTGGGATCCTGTTGATAAAACGGTATTAGCAAACGAACAAGTAATTGATGGACGGGGGTGGAGATCTGGTGCTTTGGTTGAAAAAAAGAAACTGTCTCAATGGTTTTTAAAAATTAGTAAGTACTCAGATGAGCTTTTAAAAGATTTGGATAATTTAAAGGACTGGCCAAACAAAGTAAAGGTTATGCAGTCAAATTGGATTGGCAGATCTATAGGGGCAGAGATAGATTTTAAAATTGCACAAAGTGATAAAAAAGTTAAAATTTTTACTACTAGGCCTGATACAATTTTTGGAGCAACTTTTTTAGCCTTATCTACAGAGCATGAGTTAGTTTTAGAAGCCTCTAGAAATAATAACAAACTAAAAAGATTTATAGAAGATTGTAAAGGTATAAACCCTGATAAAGATAAAAAGGGGTTTGATACAGGTTTGTTGGCCAATCACCCATTCATTAAAGAAAAAAAAATACCAGTATTTGTGGCTAATTTTGTTTTACAAGAATATGGGCTTGGGGCAATTTTTGGTTGCCCAGCACATGATCAAAGAGATTTAGATTTTGCTAAAGAATACAATCTTGATGTAATACCTGTTGTACAACCATACGATTTAAAAGAGAATGATTTCAAAATTGGCAATGAGGCATTTACAGACGATGGAACGATAATTAATTCTGAATTTCTAAATGGATTAGATGTTAGTAATGCTAAAAATAAAATCATTATTGAAATTGAGAATAAAAAAATTGGAAGAAAAAAAATAAATTTTAAATTAAGGGACTGGGGAATTTCGAGACAAAGGTTTTGGGGTTGTCCTATACCTATAATTTATAGAGAAGATGGAAAAATATTACCTGTTGAAGATGAAGAGTTGCCAGTTAGGCTTCCCGACATCAAAAAGTTTAATGAATCATCAAGTGCTTTAAATAATATTTCAGGCTGGAAAGAGACTGTATGCTCAAAAACAGGAATGAAAGCTTATAGAGAAACAGATACATTTGACACTTTTTTTGAGTCATCCTGGTATTATTTTAGATATTGTAATGCAAGACTAGATAAGCCTTTCGATAAGTCTGACGTTGATTATTGGCTACCTGTAGATCAATATATTGGTGGGGTTGAACATGCTATTCTACATCTTTTATATTCAAGGTTTTTTACTAAAGCCTTAAGAGATTTAGGTTACTTTAAACTGAACGAACCTTTTAAGGGGCTGTTTACACAAGGGATGGTAACTCATATTACATATAAAAACAAAAATGGTGAATGGGTAGAACCAAAAGATATTGAGAAGCTTGAAGAAACATTAAAAGATAAAAATGGTTTAAGTGTAGAAACCGGAAAAGTTGAAAAAATGAGCAAGTCAAAAAAAAATGTTGTTGATCCGAGTGATATAATTGATTTATACGGAGCTGATACAGCAAGGTGGTTTATGTTATCTGATAGCCCCCCAGAAAGAGATCTCCAATGGACCGAAACGGGCATTGCTGCTTCATATAAATTTATAAACAAATTGTACGAATTGATAGATAGATTTATCAACTACAAATCAAATAATCAAAAAGACAGTAGAGATATAATAGAAGATTTGAAAGAAATTACTAATCAAGTGTCAGAAAATATTGAGTTGTTTCAATTTAATAAATCAGTTGCTAAAATTTATGAATTTGTAAATATTCTTAATGAAGCTTTGAATAACGACAGACTATCAAAAAAAGATTTAAAATGGTCATTAAAAAAATTATCGATTATTTTACAACCATTTGTACCTCACATAAGTGAAGAAATTTGGTCAAATCTTGAAAATAGCAATTTATGTATCAATGAAACATGGGTCAAAGAAAATATAAAGAAAAAAAATAAATTAAAAATCGCTATACAAATTAATGGTAAAACAAAGGATGTTATTGTGATTGATGAAGAAATGTCAGAAAAAGAAATTTTATCTCTCGTAAAAAATAGTGAAAAAATTAAAAAAAATCTAATTGGAAAGAATATATTAAGAGAAATATATGTTCCGGGTAAAATTGTAAACTTGGTTATTTGATGTCTAGGATATTTATTATTCTTCTAACTTTTATTATTAACTCATGTGCTCAAATTGATTTTGTTTACGAAGATGAAAAAAATCTTATAAACCCTCTTTATGAAAAGGTGATTGTTAATGTTACTGGTTTAGAATTAGTTTATATCAATTCTTATGTTCCAGTTTTTTTTGGAAATAATAAAAATCATCATTTTGATCTTTTAGTTAATATAGAAGAGAAAAAAACTAAAAAATCTGTAGAATCAAATCAAGCAGCTTCGAATCTTATGTATGAGTTAAGATTCTTTTACAAATTGGTATCAAAAAAGGAAAACTGCGTTACATTTGAAAAAAAAATACTTTCATCTTTTTCAATAATTCCAAAATCTGCTGGATATGATTATGGAACGGACTTCTCTATAGATAAAAAATATGAATTAGCTATTAATGATAACTTTAACCAGTTTATATCTAGCTTAAGAACTGTTGATATAAATAGCTGTCAATGAAGCTAGACCCGCTTAGTATATTATTAAACAAAGATCTAAACACGTCTAATAAAATATATTTTATAAGTGGAAATGAGACGACTTTAATTGAAAAAATAAAGTCTAAAATTATTGAAGAATATAAAAAAAAACATGACATTTCACTAACAAAAATAAATACTATTGATAGTTTTGCTAATGGGGGTGGGTTGTTTGAAGATACAAAATTATTTTTAGTGGAAAATTGTAATGGATTGGGAGAAAAAACCTTAGACAAAATTCGAAGTGAAAAAGATATATTTATCTTTGCCCAAGAAAATTCACAAAAAATTAAAAAAATAAAAAATTTAATTTTAAAAGATAAGAATTCTTATTTAGTTGAATGCTATGAATTAGATAAAGGCTCTAAAACCAAAATATTTAATGAGATTTTAAATAAAACTAAATTAAAAATTGATAAAAATCTATATTGGTACCTAATTGAAAAGCTAGATAACAAATACGCTTTTTTTGAAGATAGTTTGAATAAAGTTATGCAACTAGACCAAAAAGATATTTCCTTTTCTAATGTTAGGAAGTTGTTATCAACCAACAACTCAGGAAAAGAGAAAATTTTTTTTAATTTACTTAAGAGGAATAAAGAAATAATTGAAGATTATAGAGAGAAAATTATTACTTTTTCAGATGTGAATGAGCTTTATTATTATTGTAGATTTTATTGCCAATTAATAATTGATTGTAAAAATGAGGAAGAATATAATAAAAAAATTCCAATTTACTTGTTCAGAGAGAAAAAATTTTTGATTGAATTTTATAGAAAATATACATCTAAGAAGAAAAAGTCTCTTTTAAATCTGTTGTCTTCAACTGAAAAATCTCTTCGTAAAGATAATAATTTATCTTTAATTTCTGGTCTAAGATTTCTTTTAAGTATTAAGAAAATTACTATTTCTTAAGTCTTTTCATTAAATCATCCAACTGATTAAGGTCAGAATAATATAGCGTCAAAGAGCCAGAAGAGCCATTTTCGTTGAATTGTATTGATGTTTTAAGTCCTATTTTATCAGAAAGCTCTTTTTCAAGATCTAATATATTTGGATCCTTTGATCCTTTTTTTATTTTGTTTTTTTTAAATTCAGATGTTATTTTTTCTACCTGTCTAACACTCAGCTTTTTTTCAATTATTTCATTCGCTTTATTAATTGCATCAGGAACACCAATAAGTGCTCGAGCATGGCCCATAGACAAATCCCCACTTATTACCATTTGTTGTATTTTTTTATCAAGCTCTAGAAGGCGTAAAATATTTGAAATATGGCTTGGGCTTTTCCCAATCAGTTTAGCAAGAGTTTCGTTGTTAATACCTTTTATTTCAACCAATCCCTTATATGCGTTAGCTTCTTCAATAACATTTAAATCCTCTCTTTGAATATTTTCAATTAATGCTGCTTCCAAAACATTGGTATCATCAAGATTTTTAATAACACAATCTACTTCATGCATTCCATTCAGCTGGCATGCTCTCCACCTTCTTTCTCCAGCGATAATTTGAAATTGATTATCATCAGTCCGCTTTACAATTATTGGTTGAATTAGTCCTTGGTTTTTAATTGAAGATGAAAGCTCTTTTAACTCTTCATCCTTAAAATTTTTTCTTGGTTGTAAGGGGTTTGGTACTATTTGAGAAATATTAATTTTTTGAATTTCACTCCCATCTGCATAGTTATTGTTAGGTGTTGATAAAAGAGCGCCTAAGCCCATGCCTAGTTTATTTTCTTTATTCATAATTTTTATTTTGATTTAAAATCACTTCTTTTGCAAGCTCAATATAGGCTAAAGCACCTGCGGCTTGTGTATCGTATACAAGCGCTGGTTTGCCATGACTTGGAGCCTCAGATATTTTAACATTTCTTGGAATAGTTGTTTTGTATACTTGATTACCAAAATGCTGCCTTACATCTTTTTCCACTAATGAGCTTAATGAATTTCTTTTATCTAACATTGTCAATAATATTCCTTCAATTTTTAAATCCTTATTAAAATTTTGTCGAATTAATTTAATTGTTTGCATTAACGATGAAAGGCCCTCAAGAGCAAAAAACTCAGACTGAAGAGGTATTAATGTGGTATTAGATGCAACTAGTGAATTAATTGTTAGTAAGCCAAGTGCTGGAGGACAATCTACAAAAATAAAATCAAAATTATCAATCTCCGCAAATATTGATTTAAAGACATATTCTCTGTTTTCAAAATTTGTAAGCTCTACCTCCGCTGCAGCTAAATCTGTGTTTGCTCCAATTATTTTGAGGCCAGGAATTAATGTTTCTTTTATACCCTCTCTTAAAAGTTTCTTTTCATGAATCATTTCATAAATTGACGGTTTTCTTTCATCATAAGAAACCCCTAACCCAGTACTCGCATTACCTTGTGGGTCGGCATCTACAATTAAAACGTTTTTTTTCACTGCAGCTAATGAAGTGGCTAGATTTATAGTGGTTGTTGTTTTGCCAACACCGCCTTTTTGGTTTGATACAGAGATAATTTTTTTCACAGTTTTTTATATTTATTTATTTTTAACACATATCCATCACCCTCACTTTGACTTGGATAAAGATCATATTCAAAGCTAAAGGATTTTTTTGCATCATGTATTTCTTTCTTAACACTTCTTCCTTTTAGAAAAAGCAGTGATGTATTTTTTTTATAAAAAAAACGTGAATAATCCAATAGTTTTAATAGTGGAGCAAAAGCTCGACAAATAATGAAGTCAAATTTTTGATTTTTGATTTTTTCAACCCTTGTACAAATAGTCTTAATTTCTAAGTTCTGATCCTGTGCAAATTCTTTAATAAAGTTTATTTTTTTCATTTTTGAGTCGATTAATAAAATATTTGTATAACCAAAAATATTTAAGATCACCCCTGGCAAACCTGCGCCAGTGCCAAAATCTATTATTGACGCATTTTTTTTCAACATAAACTCAGATAATTGTAACGAATCATTAATATGTCTATCCCATGCAATATCAATTGTGGAAGGGCCTACTAAATTGTGTATTTGGTTGCTTTTTTTTAGTTTCAATATGTAGTTATCTATTAAATCTATTTGCTTTTTGCTGAGATTATATTTTTTTATTACAGAGCTTTTATCCAAATTATGCTGCTTTTTTGTTTTTATTTTTTTTAATATATCTGAGCAAGGCTATAGTCGCTGCTGGCGTTACTCCTGATATTCTTGAAGCTGCACCTAGCGTAGGTGGTTTAATTTTTGATAATTTTTCAACTATCTCATTAGACAGGCTTCCAACTAATTTATAGTTGGTTGATTTAGGAATTTTTAAATTTTCTTCTTTTTCAAAATCTTGTATATCCATTCTTTGTCTATCAAGATAGCCTGCATATTTAGCTTCAATTTCTATTTGTTCTATTACATCGTCTTCTAAATCACTTAATTCAGGAAGTATTTTTTTAAGCTTATGGGTTGTAATGTTAGAAAATGACAAAAGATCTATAATGTTTCTTTTCTTTCCATCTTTGTTTATTTTTATTCCTTTTTTAAGGAGTGCGTCTGGTGAAAATTTTTGAGCTTTAACAAAATTAAAACCCTCTTTTATTCTGCTGGATTTTTTTTCAAACTCTCTTTGCCTATGTATATCAACACAGCCTATATCAATTCCAAGCGGTGTAAGTCTTAAATCTGCATTATCAGCTCTAAGCAATAGTCTGTATTCTGATCTTGAGGTAAACATTCTGTATGGCTCTTTAGTTCCTTTTGTAACTAAATCATCTATCAAAACACCAATGTATCCTGAAGACCTAGGTATTATAAATTCTTTGTTTGATCTTGTCTTAAGTGATGCATTTATCCCAGCCATTATACCTTGTGCAGCTGCTTCTTCGTATCCGGTTGTTCCATTTATCTGCCCCGCAAAAAATAAATTTTTAATTTTCTTTGTTTCAAGTGTATGTGTAAGTTCTTGTGGATCAACAAAATCATATTCAATTGCATAAGCGGGCTGTGTAATTGTAACATTCTCTAACCCTTTAATTGTTTTAACAAACTGCTCTTGAATTTCGGTTGGAAGCGAAGAAGATATTCCGTTTGGGTATATTAAATCACTATCTAATCCTTCTGGCTCAAGAAATATCTGATGAGATGACTTATTTTTGAATTTATGAATTTTATCTTCAATAGATGGGCAATACCTAGCTCCCATTGATTGTATTTCTCCTGAATACATTGGTGATAGGTTCAGGTTCTTTGCAATTATTTCATGAGTATTTTTATTAGTATGAGTAATAAAACAAGATATTTGAGGAATGTGGATATCTCTGTTGATAAAAGAAAATGGAATGGGTTTTTTATCTGGGTGTTGTTCATCTAAGTTATTGAAATTTATAGTTTTTTTAAGTAATCTTGGTGGTGTTCCTGTTTTCAATCTGCCTATTGAAAACTTTAGCTCTTTAAGCCTTTTTGCAAGCTTTATTGAGGGCTTATCACCAACTCTTCCAGCTTCTTGCTTTTCAGAACCTATTCTTATTAGCCCTTGTAAGAAAGTTCCTGTAGTTAAAACCACAGATTTGGATGATATCTTTTTGTTATCACCTAAAAGAACTCCTAATACCTGATTTTTTGAAACAATTAAATCTTCTACTGACCCTTCAATAATTTGAAGATTTTTTTGCTCAGATACAATCTCATTTATGGCATTTTTATATAAAATACGGTCTGTTTGTGCCCTTGGCCCTCTTACAGCAGCACCTCTGCTCGAGTTTAACATTCTAAATTGTATACAAGATCTGTCTGTAGCTTTGGCCATAATTCCATCTAAAGCATCTATTTCCTTTACAAGATGCCCTTTTCCAAGGCCTCCAATTGCAGGATTGCATGACATTTCTCCTATTTTATCAACTTTATGAGTAATTAAAGCTGTTTTTGATCCGTTTCTTGCAGATGAGCATGCTGCTTCTACGCCTGCATGCCCCCCACCAATTACAATTACATCAAATTTATTGTCCATGTCTCTTTTCACGTGAAATTACTTACCTATACAAAAATCACTAAATATTATATCTAAAATTTTCTCAATATCAAATTTTTGATTAATTCCATCAATATATATAATTGACCTTCTAACTTTTTCAGCAGCAATATCTATTTCTTTTAAATCTAAATTTTTAAGTAGTACAAGGGATTTCTTTAGGCTTTCCATATGTCTTTCACGTGAAAAGACTGGTCCAGAAATTGGTTTTTTCTTTAATTTTGAAGATATTGTCTTTAGAAGAGGCTCAATTCCATAACCAGATACTGATGAAATACTATGTACTCCTCTAATTTTCTTTTTATTTGTATCATATTTTGATTTAACAAATATTTTTGATTTGATTTTACTGTAGTTTTTCTTTTCATTGTTTTTGAGAAAAACTATATTTAAATCAGACTTTTCAGCACTCTCTAAGGATCTTTCAATACCTATTTTTTCAATTAAATTCTTATATTTTCTTATTCCAGCCGTATCAATAAATGTGTATTTATCGCCTTTTATATCTAGCGTAGAGCTTACTAAATCTGTTGTAGTTCCTGGTATATTAGTAACTATAGAAACCTCCTTATTATTAATATAATTAATAAAGGAAGACTTTCCTGTGTTTGGCTTTCCAATAATAGTTATTGTAAAACCATCATGAATTTGTCTAGATAAAGTTGATCTTTCGATAATATTTTCAATTTGTTTGTATATGTTCTTATTTTGTTCTCTTATGTTTTTATATATTTCTTTAGGAAGGTCTTCATCAGCAAAGTCAATTATCGCCTCTATGTCTGCTAGAAGTTTTTTTTGTTTATTTGATATTTCATTAACTAATTTATCTAAATTTCCACTTAAATTACCAATGGCTGTCTTTCTTTGATTTTCAGTTTCTGCATTAACTAAATCATTAATTGTTTCAGCTTCTAAAACACTAAGCTTATCATTCATTAGAGCTCTTTTGGTAAACTCTCCAGGCTCAGCAAGTCTGATGTGTTTTTTTAATAGGGTTTTAGTTATTTTGTTAATTACAGAAATACTTCCATGACAAGATATTTCCACCATGTCCTCTCCTGTATAGCTTTTTGGTGATTTAAAAAAAGTTGTGATTGTTTGATCTACAATACTCTTTCCGTCTAATAAATCGTTTAATGTAGCAAAGTTTGTTTTAAATTTTTTTTTAGAAGATATTGATTTAATTATTGTATGAGAGTCTTTTCCCGAAACCCTAAAAACAGCTATACCTGATTTACCTCTTTGCGTAGAAAGAGCAAAAATTGTCTCTTTGGATGCTTTCATTTTTTGGGAATTAAACCCAAGACAGAATTATGTAAATAAAAAATATTAAAGTTGCGTCTTTTATAATTTAATTTTTATTCCAACCAGTCTACCCATCTATTAACTTGATCAGGTTTTAAAACATCGAACTGCATATTGCCTTTATTGAGAAGAAACAAATTAGCACTTTTAAAATCATGGGCAACATTAGAGCATAATGCATCCATTAAGCCGTCACTATTAACATCGATTAATATGCTTTTATTACAATATGTATTCCATTCAGTTGTCTCTGTTTGGACCATTTGGCCCCATATTTTAGGGTCTTGCCATTCATCAAGTGGGGGCAGTATAATATTTACATCGACCAACTCTAGCTTGCCATTTTTGTTTTCATATACAACCCAAGCTGAGCCAGAGTAATACATTCCTACAACCGAACTAATTACATCAAGGTCTCCATCATTATCAAAATCAAAAGATGTCATTTCTGGTACCTCTGACAAAATAAATTTTTTTACCTTGGCTGGTTCTAATGTTTGTATTTTCTTAAACTTTCCTTTCCCATTTCCATGATAAAGAGATATGTTATGTGATTTAGGGGTTTCTTTTACAACATTTCCTTGTTGAGAATATTTTCTATACACTTGATTGTAGTGTGCGTTTCCAGTAACCATATCTAAATTTCCATCATTATTAAAATCTCCCAAAGTTACAGTGAAAGTTGTGTTACCTGTACATTTCTTCGCTTTGAAGTTTCCTTTTCCATCATTAAAATGACATATAGCGCCTGAAAAGTCGGTTGTTACTACATCAACATCTCCGTCATTATCAATATCGCCTGCATCAGAACCGTGAGAAAAGCCTAGGTAAGTTGCTGTTTTTTTATCAACTAAATGTCCTGTGTGCTTAGATTGTTTCCATTTATTTGGACCTGTTGATATGAATACATGGTTAATTGCTTTGTAAGTAAATTTACCATTGTTTAAAGCAACTGATGCATTAGGAACAAAAATATCGTCTATTCCGTCACCATTAAAATCTTCAATGATTATTCTTTGAACATTTGATGCAAACCCATTTTTTTCAGTGTTATTATAATCAAAAACAGTTCTCATTTTTGAAAAATTAAAAGTTTCGTTTACTGAAAAGGGAAGTATTGGATTATATATTGAGTTAATGTTTTCACAACCAACTCTTCCTTCTTTTAATTTGCCTCCACTTTGGCAAGCTACACCAGCCCCAAAACCAACGTAGTCAAGCTTTCCATTACCATCCCAGTCTCCATATCCAGATCCTGTTTTATAAAAAACCCGAAGATCATTACTAATATGTTTTCTAAACCATGAGTTGCTTGGCAAAACATATTTACCATTCTCATTTTTCATTGTGTCGTTAATATAATGGCCAGAAAGTGTAAGTCCGAGTTTTTCTATATTTTTTTCAAACTGATTGGCAAATAAGTTTATTGGAAATAGGAAAATTAATAAAAAAACAAAATTTTTTTTTGAAAACACATCTTTCTATTATTAAAAAAAAATTAAAAAAAAAGAAAAAATTATATTTATTTAGTTCCCATGCTTTGGAAGAATTCGTTGTTAGTTTTTGTATTTTTCATTTTATCTAACAAGAACTCCATAGCTTCTGTACTTCCCATTGGGGCTAGTATTTTTCTTAAAATAAAGATTTTTCCAAGCTCGTCTTTATCAAGTAATAATTCTTCTTTTCTTGTTCCTGACTTACCAATATCAAAAGCTGGATAGGTTCTTTTTTGGCTAAGTTTTCTATCTAGGACCATTTCACTGTTACCAGTACCTTTAAATTCTTCAAATATAACCTCGTCCATTCTGCTTCCTGTATCTATTAAAGCAGTCGCAATAATTGTAAGTGATCCTCCTTTTTCTACATTCCTTGCGGCTCCAAAAAATCTTTTTGGTCTTTGTAAGGCATTGGCATCAACACCACCTGTTAATACCTTTCCACTAGAAGGCACAACAGTATTATAAGCTCTTCCAAGTCTTGTGATTGAATCAAGAAGGATTACAACATCATGTTTATATTCAACAAGTCTTTTAGCTTTTTCAATTACCATTTCAGCGACCTGAACGTGGCGTGAAGCAGGTTCATCAAATGTTGAACTAATTACCTCGCCCTTAACTGATCTTTGCATGTCTGTAACTTCTTCTGGTCTTTCATCAATTAACAGAACTATAAGTTTAGCGTCTGGACTATTAGCGGTTATAGCATTAGCAATTTTTTGCATAATTATTGTTTTACCTGTGAAAGGTTGCGCAACAATTAATTGTCTTTGTCCTTTTCCAAGAGGAGCAATAATATCAATTATTCTCTCTGTATTATCCGGCATAGGTTTATCTTGTTCAAGTTTGAACCTTGCTTCAGGATACAATGGTGTTAAATCTTCAAAATTAACCCTATTTTTAACTAAATCAGTTTCTTGACCGTTTATTTTGTTAATTTTAGTTATGGCAAAATATCTTTCTCCTTGCTTTGGAGATCTAATTTCACCTTCAACACTATCACCCGTTCTTAAGCTAAATTTTTTAATTTGGGATGGAGAAATATAGATATCATCTGGTCCTGGAAGATAATTTGACTCTGAAGACCTTAAAAAACCGAAACCATCTTGCATAATCTCTATAACCCCTAAACCAGTAATAATCTCACCTTCTTCAGCAATTGTTTTTAGAATTGCAAACATCAAATCTTGCTTTCTAAGAGAGGAGGGGTTTTCTATACCAAGCTTGTCTGCCTGTTTTAAAAGCTCTTGGGGTTCTTTTCCTTTTAATTCCTGTAAATTCATAATGTTGTTGAGGTAGTTTAGAAATGAAATATTTTAATAATCAAAATTGAAGTTAATGTCAAAATAATAATAAATATATAATTTATATATTTAATTGTAGTATTAGTTGTAAGGTTAAAAAGCTTAATTACTGCTTTATTATCGCATCATTCTTTATTTACCAACATATGAACAACAACCCTAACAAATATGTTAATTTAAAGAATATCGAAAAAAAATTATTATTTTTAAATAATTTGCAATGCAATAAATTTCTAATAACTTGTTATTAATATTGTATAATAAATATATTAACACCCACACTATAATATTTAGACAAATTATTAAGTTGTTGACAACACATTTTTAAAACAAAAGAACTATTTCTTAAATTCAAATTATATTTAATAGTGTTTATAACTATAATTTTTATTAACACACTTATGCACCAAAAATTTATATTAGCTAGTTCAAGTAAATCTAGATACAAAATATTAAAAAATGCAGGATTAAATTTCACACAAAAAAAACCAAATTGCAACGAAGAGGAAATTAAACAAACTATTAATAGAAACACAAAGCCTGAGATTTTTGCAAAAAAACTTTCTTATGAAAAAGCAAGAAGTGTAAGTATAAAAAAATTGTATGCCAATAAGATTGTTTTGGGATGTGATACAGTCATTTATCACAATGGAAAAATTTTAGATAAAGTAAACTCTATTGAGAAAGCCCAAAAAAAAATCAAGTCTCTATCAGGAAAGACACACTTAATAGTATCTGGCTTAACTATTTGTTTGAATGGCTCTAAAGTTTGGGAAAATTACGAAAAAACCTATGTAAAAATAAGAAAGCTTAATAACAGTGAAATAAAAACATACTTAAAAAAAACAGGTAAACAAATACTAAGCTCCGTTGGGTGTTATCAAATAGAGAGCTTGGGGCCCAATATTATTGAGAGCATAAAAGGAGATTATTTTAATGTTATGGGATTGCCTTTATTTAATTTGCTAGATTATTTATATTCAAAAAAATGAAAAAACTTTTCGTAGTTGGGAACAAAGCATCTAAAAGTCTTTCTCCAACAATATTTAACTATTGGTTTAAAAAATATAACATTAAAGCAAGTTATGGATATTTAGAGCTTACAGAGAAAAACTTTCATAAAAAAATAAAAGAGGTCTTGGAAAAAAAAGATACCCTTGGTCTAAATGTAACCATCCCATTTAAAAACAAAATTATCAAACACCTTGGCAAAATAGACGCTCATGCAAAAAAAATTGGTGCTGTAAACTGTGTAACAAATAAAAAAACTATAAATGGAACCAATACTGATTGGACAGGATATTACGAAACCTTACCAAATATAAAAAAAACGAAAAACAGAAAAGTTATTATTCTAGGTTATGGAGGCGCATCACACGCTATTCACTATGTTTTAAAGAAGAGGGGATTTAAAGATATTTTAATTTTCAACAGATCTAAGAAAAAAATTAAGTATTCAAATAAGACTGAGTATACAAAAAAATATAGTGATCTCGAAACACACCTTGGGGGAGTTTTTTTAATAATTAATACTACCCCAACAAACCCTATGTTGAAAAAACACTTAAAGCTTATTGCTAATTCCACAATTGTAAGCGACATTGTTTACAGTCCAAAAAACACCCCATTTCTGAAACAGTTTCCAAAGAATAAAAAGATTTATGGAATATCAATGTTGATAGAACAGGCCAGACCGTGTTTTAAAATATGGTTTGGAAAAAACCCATCTGTAGATGAAAAAATGCTTAACTCTATTTATAAAAAAATTTAATGACAAAAACCATAGCAATAACAGGTGGGATAGGATCAGGTAAATCTACATTTTGTAGTGAATTAAAAGAAAAAGGTTTTAAAGTTCACAGCTCAGATGAGCAGGTTGCCAAAATATATAAAAACCCTGATAAAAAATTTGTTACTTATTTACGTACCATAGGTTTGTCTAAGTCCATTTCAAAAAAAAATATAGATAAAAAAATTATATCAAAGATTATTTTTGAAAATAAACAGATAAGAAAAAAGCTCGAGTTATACATATTTAAAATAGTTAGAAAAAAGAGATCTGATTTCATAAAACAAGAAAAACAAAAAAAAACAAGATTAATATTTATTGATATACCCTTATTATTTGAAAACAATTTAGAGAAACAGTTCCACAAAGTAATATCGATAATAGCCTCCAAAGGAGTAAGATTAAAAAGATTAAAAAAAACTAGAAAAATGAGCGAAAACCAGTTTAAGAATATAACTCGATCTCAAATATCAGATGTTATAAGAAAAAAGAAATCCGATTATGTTATTTATAACAACTCGACATTAAAGGATTATAAAATTAAGATTAATAAGCTAATAAGTAAACTTTATTTAAAACAATGAGAGAAATAGTTATTGATACAGAAACCACGGGTCTTGATTATAAGGCTGGTGATAGAATAATAGAGGTTGGGTGTGTTGAGCTCAAAAACTATGTACCTACAGGAAACACACTCCAGTTTTATTGTAAACCAGATAAAAGTATAAGCGAAGGGGCAAAAAACATTGTTGGTCTGTCAGATGATTTTCTAAATCAACAAAAACCATTTGAAGCAAACCATAAGGAGCTCTTAGATTTTTTGAAAAACGACACTTTAATAATTCACAACGCATCTTTTGATTTAGGCTTTATAAATAATGAGTTATCAATCTTGGGGATGTCTCCTTTAGATAATCCTGTAGTAGATACCGTTTCTCTTGCAAGAGAGGTTCTGAATACAAGAATAGCCAACCTCGACTATTTGTGTAGAAGATTTAATATTGATTTATCAGACAGATCATTCCATGGAGCACTACTTGACTCTCAACTTTTAGCTGCAGTTTATTTAGAGCTTAGAGGGGGAAAACAGTACTCTATGAAGTTAGATCCAAACAGTGCTGAAAAAAACTCACAAATTAACAACAAAAACGAAATAAAAACCAAAATAATAGAAGTTAATAAAGAAGATTATCTTGCTCATAAAGAAATGTTAAAAAAACTAAAAAACCCTCTTTGGAAAAAATTTAACTATTAATATTTAAAAAAGTTATTATATTGAAATCAAATGATTTACGGTGACCTACAGTTTTTTGACATTCTTATTTTTGCCGCCATTGCTGGATTTATTATTTATAGATTAAGAAGCGTTTTAGGAAAAAGAACAGGATTTCAGAAAAATATATCTGAGCCAAAACCTCAAGAAACCAAAAAACAAGAAGATGTTCAAAAAATACCCTCTTTAATGGATAATGAGATAAAACTTGAAGTTGTATACAAAAAAGTAAATAATTTTAATCATAGAGAGTTTCTTGACGGAGCAAAGAAAGCATTTGAAATCATAATTTCATCTTTCAACAATGGAGATAAAAAAACATTGAAAAATCTTGTGTCCAAGGATGTTTATTCTGCTTTTGAAAAAGCAATTGATGAAAAAACAAATAACCCAGAATCCCAATTTTATTCACTTGTTGTAGAAGGTATAGCAGATGCCAAAGTGGAAAATAACACCATATCAATATCAGTTAATTTTATTAGTGAGCAGATGTTAAATAATGATGAGGGTTCTATTGTTAAAAATAAAGACACTTGGACTTTTGAAAAACCAGTAAACTCCTCAAGCCCTATATGGATATTAACTCAAACATAATATTTGTCCTTTAAAAAACTAAAAGATCGAATTAAAAAAAATGAAGGTTATTCTGATAAGCCTTATCAAGATCAATTAGGATTTTATACCATTGGCTATGGTCATCTCATTACAGAAAAAGAAAATAAATATTACATTAAAAAATTTAAAAAAAAACATTTTGAAGAATTGTTTGAGATAGATTTTAAAAAAGCACATGAACAATATAAAAAAAATTTTTTTAAAAAACACCACACAATTTTAGAGAAAGAATTATTAATAGAAATGGTCTTTCAGCTTGGAGCAAAAGGCGTTTCTAAATTTAAAAAAATGCTTTATTTTCTAAACAAAAAACAAAAACTCATGGCATCACTAGAGATGTTAGACAGCTTGTGGTATTTGCAAACACCTGAAAGAGTAAAGAATTTAATTAATAACTACACAAAAAAATAATGGAAGAAGATTTTTTTTTAAAAAACATGAAGGGTGTAAAACCTTTTAAAAAAGATACCTCAATAGTTAAAACAAAAACAACTAATAAAAAAAATGTAAAATTAGATAAAAAAACTAAAAATAAAAATACCAGCAAACAAAAAATGACCGAACACAAAGTTAGCAGCTCTGAATTTAAACTTTCATTTGGTGAGGTTAACAAGGAGCTTAAGCGAGGAAAAATTAATATAGATAGAAGAATTGATCTTCACGGTTACGGTTTAGTAGAAGCACATGAAAAATTTGTAAGTGAGGTAAAAAAAAATTATAACAAGAATAAAAGATGTTTGCTTATAATTACTGGAAAGGGTGTTCATAAAAAAATTGAAAACGAGCTAGAGACAACACCCAAACTTTTCTATGGAAAAATTAAAAACTCAATAATAAATTGGATAAACGAAGATAATCTTAAGAAATATATCTTAACGTATCAAGATGCAGGTTTTGAACACGGTGGCGACGGAGCTCTTTTTGTCTATTTAAGAAAAAAAAAGTTTTAAATCCTCTCTAACTTAAACACCCTTTCCTTAAAATGAATAAGAATTTCATATGGAAGCAAATCATCTTCTATGAAAAATTCAATTTTTTTTAAATCATTTCTTTTATGATCAGCCCAAATATTTACATAGTCTTCAATTTTTAAAATTATATTTCCATTTTCACCCTCATTTTTTTCAAGTTTATAAATTCTTCTTCCATCAATTGTTTTTGCCTCATTTTGTCCATTTAAAATATTTATAAAAGAGGTGATTGGGTCAAAATATAAATATAAATCTTCTAAGTTTACCCTAGCCTTTTCTTCTTCTATAGGCTCTTGTTTTAATTCGATTAAATAATCATTAAATAACATTCTAACTATTTTTGTTTTCTTTTTAGTTTTCCAAAACTGTTCATAATTCCTAGTTTTAAATATGTTGTTTTCAACAACCCCAGTTGAAAGATAACTTCCTTCAAATTTATATAAGGGTGAAAAAATACCAGAGTTCTGAAGATTTATTTTTGTTTGATAAACACCATCATTAATATTTAATGACCAACTAAAATTACCAATTTTAATTCCTGTTGTACTGACCTTATATTCCGCACTAAAGTTGTTAGCATAAGATGTATTAACTACAAATATAACAAAAAAAACTATAAATTTATTCAAATACAACCTCGTAAACATCAAGCTTTCTTTTTGTAAATTTCTGATTAGGTGAATTTATTTTTAGCATTTTATATTCATTCTCTAAATAATTTATATCTGAGGGGCTTCCAATTAAAGTAAAGTTTTCATTTATATTTTTATTAAGGGGAGACACTATTTTAAAGTGGTTTGTTATTTCATCTCCTTCTTTATACGGCATATAGAAATTAATATTCTTATCTCTTAATTCAAAATTAAGGCTTGAAAATAAAAGGCGATCTGAAACCACTATGTTTTTAACGACACCATTTGAAGAATTACTGTAAATTTTTAACGCATAATCATTTATACCACTTATTCGGTCAAAAATTTTAGAGGGATAATTTGTTCCAATCATAACAAAAAGAACAAAGCAGACAGTAAAATTAAATATGAAATTAGTTATTTTAAAAAAAGAAATATTAGTTCTGATATATAAAAAAACAAATAAGGAAATTAAAGCCGGGGCAGCCCAATTTGCATTAGCTCTTACAATAATAGCTTCTACCAAAACAATTAATATTATAGGTATAGAAAATATGAGATAAATTTTTTGAATATAGCTCCATTTATAAAATCCAAATAACCCACCCAAAACTATAAATGGGCCTAACATTAAAACTTGAATTAACAAAAATTCTAAACCCCTTATGAAATCTATTTTAATATTAGCAAAATTTGCATTATCCGAAGTATGCTGAAGTGTTATCCAGTCATTATTGAAGTTCCAAATAATATTTGGTACGATAATCACAAACATACATAAAAAAGTAAGACCAAAACCCAATATATTATTCAAAAAAATTTTTCTAAATCTTTTATCAAATAGAATTAAAACAAATAAACAAATTACAAAATATACAACTGCGTATTTTGATAAAAAACCCAACCCCAGAAAAATACCTAATAATATAAAATTTTTTAAACCTTGTTCACTATTGATCTTAATTAATTCATTAAGTGAAAGTGTCCAAAATAATAATAAAAAAAGATCAGTACTAATTATAAAAGATGAAAAAGATACACCAGGTATAAATAAAAAAATTAAACAACCTGCAAATGAATCTTTTTTATTTAGTCCGGAGTTAAATAAAAGATTATAAATACTCCAAGCAACCAATAAATAAACAAACGATGGTAGAAGTTTTAATGAAACAAAACTACTACCTAATATTTCCGTATAAACTCTTATTATCCAGGACAAAAAGGGGGGTTTCGAAAAATAACCAAACTCAATATCTTTTGACCATAACCAATATTGTGCTTCATCACCAAACAAATTAAAAGTAGTAAAATTTAAGGCACCTATTTTTAATAAAAGTAAAACAACAAATGATGGTAATAGAATTTTATTTAGCATAATATTTTTTATACAACTCAAATAAAATTATATTTAAAATTACAATAAATAAGCCAGCAAAAAAAATGTCACTTAAAAAATGACCACCAGCCATTATTCTAATTAATCCAAATACAAAACCAGCAAAAAAGCTTGCATAGAGAAAAATTATTTTTTTTGTAATTAAATATAGAATTATAACTGAAAATCCAACTGACGCATCACCTGAAACAAAGGAGCAATTTGTTTCACAAGCGTTGCTTATTTCAAACCACGGCGAAAAAGATTCTTTTCCACCCAACTCCACTACATCGTTTGGTCTTGCTCTACCCCAAAAATTTTTTAATATAAGATTAACAAAAATTAAAACACTGATAATTTGAGAAATCCATAATAAAACTATTTCCTTAATTGAAAATTTATAATTAAAATAAATTTTATCAATTTTAAATAAACGTCCAACTATTGGTAAAATTAAAATATAAATTAGTATTAGTGGTAATAACATATCTCGAAAAAATATTGACGTTAAATCAAAACTTTGTAATTCAAATTGTGATGCCCCATTATAAAACCAAGATGATATATATAAATCTAAGGATGGTCCGGCAGTCACAAACACACAACTAAAAAACAAAATTAGAATGTAATAAAAAATCTCAGAATTTTTTTCAGGAATTAAATTTGAAAATTTATATTTATTATATTTATTTTCTATTAATTTATTTAAAACCTTAAACAATATTAAAGCTAAAACTGCCCCAGCAACAATATCTGTAAAAAAATGTGCGCCAACAACAACACGACTAAAAGCAACAACAGAAGCTAAAAAATAAAAAAAATATCTTAATTTTGGAACAACAGAAACCAAAATAAAGCAGACCACAAATATTGTAGAAGAGTGTCCAGAGGGGAAAGAATGAAAATTTGATTCTATGGTAAAATATTTAAAATTAAAAACGTTCTCAAAATCAGTATGATTTGGTCTGGGCCTTCCCACCACATGTTTTATAATTTGAGTAATTACCCCAACTGTCAAAATATAAACAAAAGAATAAATAAAAAGATTAGAAAGGCTTTTAGCTGATTTAGTTTTTATGATTTGAAGTTTTTTGTTTATATAAAAAACAACAAAGCCTATTAGTGTAATAGAAAAATACCAAGACGAACTACCAAGCTTTGTTATTTCCGAAAAAAATTCTTTTAGAAAAACTCCATTTACCCACTCACTTAAGTTTATAAAATAATTATAAAAAAAAAGATCTAAATTAAAAGAAGCAAAAATACTTAATGTAATTAATGCAAAAATAAGTAATTCAAATTTGATGCTTTTAAAAATACTCATTTTACAACTATTAAAAATTTAAATGAGCTTTACAATATAAACTTTGATAAGTCCTGACTTTTAATAAGTTCTCCCAAGCTATTTTCAACGTATTCTTTATTAATTATTATTTCTGTAGGGCCTATATCTGAGGCTGTATAACTAACCTCTTCAAGTAGTTTTTCCATTACAGTATGCAGTCTTCTGGCACCTATATTTTCTACGTTCTGATTTATCTCTGTAGATAGAGAGGCGATGGTATCAATTCCATCTTCTTCAAACTTTAAATCAACCTTCTCTGTTCCAAGAAGTCCTTGATACTGCTTGATCAAACTATTTTGTGTTTCAGTAAGAATAAGTTTAAAATCTTTTTTACTAAGACTATCAAGCTCTACTCTAATTGGTAATCTACCTTGAAGCTCAGGCAGCATGTCTGATGGTTTAGATAAGTGAAATGCCCCTGAGGCAATGAACAAAATATAATCTGTTTTTACAACACCATATTTTGTAGTAACCGCAGTTCCTTCAATAAGTGGCAATAGATCTCTTTGTACACCTTCTCTTGAAACATCAGCGCCACTTCTATCAGCTCTAGAAGTAATTTTATCTATTTCGTCTATAAAAACAATTCCATTTTGCTCAACATCATCCAATGCTCTTGAGTTTATTTTATCTTTATCTAAAAGTTTATCAGTTTCCTCATTTAACAAATAGGCATGAGATTCTTTGACACTCATTTTTTTCATTTTCTTTTGATTGCCAAAACCTTTTCCAAATACATCACCCAAATTAATCATACCCATTTGAGAACCAGGCATGCCAGGTATATCCATAGTTGGTAAACTTAAATTTGCATTAGCTGAAACTGGAATTTCAACTTCATTATCATTTAATTCACCTGATCTTAGTTTTTTTCTAAAGTTATCTCGCGTAGCTGGTGTTGAGCTTTTAGAAACTAACACATCTAGTATTCTTTCTTCTGCATTTTTTTCTGCTTTCGCCTTTACCTCTTGTCCCATTTGTATTTTTGTTTTTGTAATACTTATTTCAACAAGATCTCTTACAATTTGCTCAACATCTCTTCCAACATATCCAACCTCTGTAAATTTAGTCGCCTCAACTTTTACAAAAGGTGCATTTGCTAATTTAGCAAGTCTTCGTGAGATTTCAGTTTTACCGCAACCTGTTGGACCAACCATTAAAATATTTTTTGGTACAATTTCCTCTTTTAAAGAATCATCAAGTTGTTTTCTTCTCCATCTATTTCTTAAAGCAACTGCAACAGCTTTTTTTGCATTGTTCTGGCCAATGATAAATTTATCTAATTCAGAAACAATTTCTCTTGGGCTAAAACTAGATTCCATATTTAAAGCTCGATTGTTTCAGAAATGATATTATGGTTTGTATAAATACAAATATCCGCAGCTATATTAAGTGATTCTAAAGCAATTTCTTTTGCATCCATTTTTGTGTTTTTCATCAATGCTTTCGCAGCACTATTTGCATATGGACCTCCAGAACCTATTGCTAGTATTCCATCGTCAGATTCAATTACATCACCAGTACCAGACAACAATAAACTTACATCCTTATCAGCCACTATCATCATTGCTTCTAATCTTCTTAGATACCTATCTGTTCTCCAATCTTTGGCTAATTCTACACAAGCTCTTTTAAGTTGGTTTTTATATTGATCTAATTTTCCCTCTAATCTTTCAAATAAAGCGAATGCATCTGCAGTAGATCCTGCAAAACCAGATATAACAGTTTCATCGGCACCAAGCCTTCTAATTTTTTTTACATTTGATTTCATTACAGTATTACCAAGACTGGCCTGACCATCACCCGCAATAACGACGAGATTATCTTTTCTAATTCCTACAATAGTTGTTGATTTAATAATGTTTTTTTTCATTCATACATAAGATGGCTATTTAATTATTTTTATCAAGTAATTTACCTAGAATAAATCATATTTCACTGATATTAGGCAAAAATGCGAAAAGGTAAGATTGAGAGAAACACCAAAGAAACAAAGATAAGTTGTGAAGTTAACCTAGATGGCGTCGGCCAATGTAAAATTTCAACACAAATAGGTTTTTTTGATCACATGTTAGAATTATTATCTCACCACAGTTTAATAGATATAGATTTAAAATGTGAAGGAGACACTAATGTTGATCTTCACCATTCAGTTGAAGATACTGCTTACGCAATTGCTTTAGCTATCAACAAAGCACTTGATGATAAGAAAGGAATAAACAGATATGGTTTTTCATATGTTCCAATGGATGAATGTTTATCAAGATGTGTTATTGATTTAAGTGGAAGGCCTGAACTTGTGTGGAATGTTAATCTTGGTTTAAAAAAAATTGGTGAAATGGATACAGAGTTATTCCATGAATTTTTTAAAGCTTTTTCAAACGAAACCAAATGTAATTTACATATTGAAAACTTGTATGGAAAAAACAATCACCATATTATTGAATCGTGCTTTAAGGCTTTTGCCAAAAGTTTAAGATTTGCTGTCGAAATAGATAACAGAAGAAAAGATAACATACCATCATCAAAAGGCACTCTTTAATTTCTAATGAAAAAGATCACTATTGTCGATTACGGCTCAGGTAATGTTTTGTCCGCACAAAAGTCTTTTATTAAAATAGCAAAAGATAATAATATTGAGGTTGATGTTTTAATTTCAAAAAAACTTAATGATGTAAAAAACTCAACCCACATTGTATTGCCAGGCCAAGGAGCTTTTTCTACATGCATGAACGGTTTAAAAAAAACTGATGGCTTGATAGATGAGCTTTGTGAATTTGCATTAATAAAAAAGAAACCATTTTTAGGTATTTGTGTTGGTATGCAAATGTTAGCTAATATAAGTGAAGAAAATGGAGATCATGAAGGTCTAGGCTGGATAGATGGTCAAATTAAATTATTGCCTGGAGATAATTTAAAACTTCCTCATATGGGCTGGAACTTGGCAATACCAACAAACTCAAAATATAATAACTTAATCTCAACTAAAAATGACTACTACTTCGTTCACTCTTATTATTTCGAATGTGCTAATAAAGACAATATTTTGGCAGAAACTAAGTACGGAATAAATTTTGCTTCAATAGTTGGTAAAGAAAATATATATGGCGTGCAGTTTCATCCTGAAAAAAGTTCCTCCCAGGGATTAAACTTACTAAAACAATTTATTAGAGTATGAACATGTCTACACAACTAAAAGAAAAAATTAATATTTCAGTCGATAGCATTGAAATACTTACGGATGTAGATTTGGCAGATCTTTGTAATATTACAGAACAAGCAATAAAAGCTGGAGGTGGTTTTGGTTGGTTAAGAGTTCCCACAAGAGATATTTTAGTAGATTATTGGACCAAAAGAACCAATGATAAATATATTAAACTTATTGTTGGTAGATTAAATGGTGTTATAGCTGGCACTCTTCAACTTGCGTATGAAGCTCCAAATATTGAATCTAGAAAAAATATTGCACGTATAAGAAGACAATTTGTTGCCCCATGGGCAAGAGGATATGGCTTGGCCAAAACAATGATAGATCACACTGAGCAAATTGCAAAAGAAGATAATATTAAATCTTTACAATTAGCCGTTAGAGAAACACAAGATGCAGCTATAAAACTTTTTACAAGTAAAAATTATACTAAATGGGGAGAAAACCCATACTATGCTTACATCAATGGAAGCTTTATTAAAGGTTATTATTATTATAAAAATCTGTAGTGCAAATTATACCGGCGATTGATTTAAAGGATAAAAAGTGTGTTAGATTGTCTAAAGGTAAGGATGAATCTAGTATTGTTTACAATGAAGATCCAGAAAAACAGGCTATTTATTTTCAAGAAATTGGTTGTAAAAAATTACATTTAATTGATTTAGATGCTGCATTTGGCAGACCTAATATTAATTTTGAAACTATTATAAAAATAAGAAGGTCAATTAACATACCAATACAGCTAGGCGGTGGAATAAGAAGCTTAGCCTTAGCAAAAAAATATTTTGAAGTTGGTATAAATAATTTGATTGTTGGCTCTATGTCTGTTCAAAAACCTAAATTGGTCCTTCAATTAGCAGAACAATTTAGCGAAAAAATTTACATATCATTAGATATTCTTAATGATAACATAATGATAAAAGGATGGGATGAAGACTCTGGGAAGAAAATACAAGATGTTCTTGATATTTACAACGACTCTAGAATTAAAGGATATATAATTACAGATATTCAAAATGATGGTATGTTAAAAGGATTAAATTTAGAATTTGTAAATAATTTTCTTAAAAAAATAAGTTTGAAAAAAGAATTTACTAAACAAGTTATTATTGCAGGCGGCTTAACAAATTACTCTGATCTTATAAATCTTAAAAATTTAAATTTTGATAATATAGAAGGAGTTATTTCAGGTAAATCATTTTACGAGGGTACCATTGATTTAGAAGAAGCTCAAAAAATTTTGAATTAAAATGGTTAAAACGAGAATTATTCCATGTCTGGACGTCAAAGACGGAAGGGTTGTTAAAGGAATAAATTTTTTAAACTTAATTGATGCTGGTGACCCTGTTGAGCATGCTAAGCACTATTCTGAAAATGGAGCTGATGAAATATGTTTTTTAGATATTAGTGCATCTATCGAAAATAGAGATACGATGGTAAATGTAGTAAAAAAAACTGCTAATGAAGTCTTTATTCCACTAACAGTTGGGGGAGGTATTTCATCTATAGAAAATATACAAGCTTTATTAAAAGCTGGTGCTGATAAAGTATCTATAAATTCTGCAGCAATTAAAGACCCAAAGATAATTAAAAAAGCATCAGAATATTTTGGAAATCAATGTATCGTAGTAGCTGTTGACGCCAAAAAACAAGACAATGATTGGTATGTTTACTCACATGGAGGAACAAAAAAAACAGATTTACTTGCTTTAAGTTGGATCGAAAAAGTTCAAAATCTTGGTGCTGGGGAAATTCTTTTAACATCAATGGATAAAGATGGAACAAAATCTGGTTTTGATAATGAATTACTAAGTAAAGTATCAGAATTTATAAAGATACCACTTATAGCTAGCGGGGGAGTTGGGTCATTGGATCACTTTTACGATGGAGTGGTAAAAGGTAAGGCTGACGCATTATTAGCAGCGTCAGTCTTTCATTTTAATGAAATTAGCATTAAAGAGGTTAAAAAGTACTTAAAAGAAAAAAATATAAGTATCAGAGATTAATTTTTATGAAAATTGAAGATTTAAATAAAATTATAAATAATAGAATAAAATCAAGGAAAAAAAATTCTTATACAAATGAATTATTAAAGTCAGGGCCTAAAAAAATAGCACAAAAATTTGGAGAAGAAGCATCAGAGTTGATTATAGATTTTTTAAAAGGATCAAAAAAAAGAACTACTGAGGAGGCAGTTGATGTAATTTATCATCTTTTAGTTTTACTTAAGTCAAAAAAAATTACAATGAATGATATTTACAAGGAAATGGATAAAAGAAAATAAAATAGTATGTATGATATAAATAATATATTCGCGAAAATATTAAGAAAAGAGATACCCTGTGAAAAAGTTTATGAAGATGAATTCAGTTTATTTTTTAAAGATATAAACCCACAAGCAAAAATACATATTTTAGCTATTCCTAAATTTAAATGTACTAATTTTTCTGATTTTTTAAAAAATGCTGATAATGAAAAAATATCTTCTTTTTTTAAAAGCGTTCAACTTGTTATAGATGATTTAAATATTGAAGAAAATGGATATAGATTAATTACGAATTCAGGAGAGGATGGTGGTCAGGAAGTTCCACATTTTCATATTCATATTTTAGCTGGTGAAAAAATTGGAAGCTTAAGATAATTTATTATTCTTCTTTAATTATTACATAGTTGACAATTTCATTCACCCCTTTAATATTTTTAAGTGCTGACATCATGCTATCTAAAAGATCAGGACGCGTTGATATACCGGCTATATAAATTTTACCCTGTATTGTCTCGAAGTTAAACGTAATTGATTTAATCCCAACTGTTTTTGCTGCTATTGCTCTTGCTTGAGTATTTATCCATAAATCACTTGCATAATCTTTTAATGTTGCTCTGTTTCCAATTTCTATTTCATTTATTACTTCTCGAACACCTTCAACTTCCCAGACCAATCTAACAGCATCAATCCGTATTTCTTGATTGTCAACAAGACCTGTTAAGAGAATCCTTCCCTCAAGGACACTAGTGTTAATATTTACAAATAAGTTGTTTTCTGCGTTTAAGAATTTTGCAGCGATGTTTACTTTAATTGTAGCGTCGTCAATTACTGTGCCAAGCGATCTTTCTCCCTCAGCTACGACCATAGCACTACCGCCGCCTGTAGCGAGTACACTAGCTGGTGAGCAGCCATAATTAATAAATGACAAAATTAAAAGTATAGGAATAATCAATATTTTTATTATATTTTTAAATTTAGCAACCATTTATAAATTTTATTTTTGTTAATTTTTGTAAATTTATGTACTATTTCGACGACGTCGGTCAAAGAAAATTTTTTAACCATTTTTTTTAATTCATCTTTGTATAAATCAATTTGGTCAAAATCATGATTTTTTAAAGTCAGTCTATCAATAACTGCAACAAACTCACCTTTTAAATTATCCTTATTTTCAATTATTTCATTTTTTACTTTGCTTGCAATTCCCCTAAAAACAAACTCATTTATTTTAGTTAGTTCTTTGCATATTGAAATTGCTCGATCAGGTATAATATTTTCTAAACATTCTAAAAAAACAATTAATTTATGATTTGAGACAAAAAATATGCATGTTCTTTCTTCTTGAGAAATTTTATTTATTAGATCCTCTATCTTTTTTTTAGATTTTGGTACAAAACCAAAAAAAGCAAATTCTGATATTGGCAGCCCAGATAATTGTAAGCCCGAGACTATTGATGAAGGTCCTGGAATAGATGTAACGGCAATTTTATTTTTAATGCAATATTGTACCAGATTATAACCAGGATCTGAAATGAGTGGTGATCCTGCATCAGAAATTAGAACACATTTTTTAGTTTTTAATAAATTCTTAATTTGCTCTATAATTTTATGTTCATTATAATCGTGAATTGCTATTAATTTCTTTTTAATGCCTAATTTATTTAGTAATTTAAGTGAATGTTTAGGATTTTCACAAACAATTACATCACAATCTTTAAGTATATTAACAGCTCGATAAGTAATGTCATCTAAATTACCTATTGGTGTTGCCACAATTGAAAGACCATTAACTATATTATTCATTCTATATATATTTACATTTATAATATCGTGTACTCCAGTCAATTTATCAAAACAAGTTCCAAAAAATCCTCAAAAAAATATCATTACTGAAAAACCAGTAATTATTAAAAGCACGAACAACAAGAAGATTGAAAAAAAGGAAGATACTCAAGTTAAAGATAATATTGTTTTAGATAAAAAAATTATAGTTTTATTTGCAAATGATGATGATCCAAAAACAACCAAACAGTTTATAAATACATTCGAGTTAGGAATCTATAACTTAGAAGTAAAGAATGTTAATTTACAAATAGAATTTTTTGAAACTGATAAAGATCTAAAAAATATTATAGAAGCCAATCTTTCCCCTGGGATTGTATTCGTAGGACCAATCCAATCAAAGTACACAAAGATGTTAAACAAGTATTGTAACCATAAAGTAATATTTTTTTCATTTTCCTCCCAATCTTCACTTGCTAAAGATTGTGTTTATTTATTAAATTTTTTCCCAAAAAATGAACTTTCACAACTTCTTTTATATTTAAATGATGATGCAAAAGTGGCCCTTCTTTATCCTGAAAATGAATATGGATATTTAATTAATAGTTTTATTGATGATGTAATTTTTGAAAGCTCAGCTATCTTAGTTAATAGATCATCATATAAAGGTGATCTATCTAACGTAAGAGATTCAATAAAAGAATTAGGAAAATATGAACAAAGGAAATATGAATTAAATAGGCAAAAACAAATTTTATCGACTAAAAAAGATGAAAAATCAAAAAAAAGATTAAAAAAATTAGAAAGATTTAAAACAACAAGTGACTATGATTTCACTCATATTTTGATTGCTGATTATGGTTTGAACTTATTACAAGTTGCTCCCCTTCTACCGTACTACGATATAGATCCAAATATTGTTCAGTTTATGGGTACAGGAGTAATAGATGATAAAACTTTTTTCTATGAACCCTCATTACAAGGAGCAATATTTCCAGGAGTTCCGGAGTCAAGAAGAATAAATTTAATCAACAATTATATAGAAATATATGAAGAAGAGTTTTTAAGAATTTCAACATTGCCATATGATTTAATAGGCTTACTAAATTTTATTTATAGTAATGAGTATAGCTTTGATGATGTACTAAAGCTATTAAACAACCAAAACAAAAAATTTGATGGAATAGATGGAAATTTTTATTTTAAAAAAAATATGATTGCAAGAGACTTGAACATATTACAGATACAAAATGGTAATTCTTTCGTTATTAATTAAACAGAAAGTTAATTAATTTTGTAACAGCTATAGCCCTATGACTAATTTCATTTTTTTCTTTAGTGCTTAATTCAGCTAATGTTTTTTTATAATGTATAGGAATAAATATTGGATCATAACCAAATCCAAAATTACCTCTAATTTTTTCAGAAATTTTTCCATCAACTTTTCCATTAAATATTATGTTTCTATCGTTATTAATTGATAAGCTTATTGAAGTTTTAAAGTAAGCATTCTGATTATCATTATCTTTAGTTATTTTAATAATACTTTTAAAACAAGCTTCTTTACTTTTAAATTCATTTAAGAATCTTTTTGAAAAAACACCCGGTTTCCAACTCAGACTTTCAATACATATTCCTGAGTCATCTGCAAAGCAAGGAATGCCAGTTTTACTAAATCCATAGTCAGATTTTATCTTTGCGTTTTCTTCAAAAGTTTTACCACTTTCTTCAGGTTCCTCACTTATACCCACATCTTTCAATGATAATAGTTGTAAATTAAATTTGTTAAAAATTTTTTTTATTTCAATTATTTTATTTTTATTATTTGAAAAAAATAATAATTGCCTCAATTTATTTCAACGCCTCTTTTTGTTTAGAGATTATTTCTTTAATTCCAATTTTTGCTAGCGAAAACATTTCGGTAAATTGATTATCACTAAAAAAAAATTCTTCTCCAGTAACTTGTATTTCAGATATTTCCTCTGAATCACAAATAACAAAATTTGCATCTACTTGAGCCTCTGAGTCTTCCTTATAATCTAAATCCAATATTGCTTTATTTTCCACTATTCCAGTTGATACAGCCCCTATGAAATTTTTAATTATTGGTTTTTGTAGATTATAATTATTTTTTAATTTTTCTATTGCTAGATATAAAGAAATAAAACCACCGCTAATAGAAGCAGTTCTTGTTCCACCATCTGCTTGAATTACATCACAGTCTATTTTTATTTGTCTTTCTCCTAGATTTGATAAATCTATAATGGATCTCAAACTTCTGCCAATTAATCTTTGTATTTCTTGTGTCCTTCCAGACTGTTTTCCTTTTGCTGCTTCTCTATCCATCCTTGTATTTGTTGATCTTGGTAGCATACCATATTCTGCAGTAACCCAACCTTTGCCAGTATTCTTTAACCAGTGAGGAACCTTTTCATCAATTGTTGCAAGACAAAGGACATGTGTATTTCCAAATTTTACTAAACATGAACCATCTGCATGAATATTTACATTTTTCTCAAATGAAATTTCACGCATTTGATTGAACGATCTATCTTTTCTCATATAAATTTAATAATAGTAGATAAATATTATTTTTAAATAAAATTCTTATGTCTGATAATGTATATGCACAAATTAATGATAGATCGAAATTAATTTTCAAAAAATTAGTTGAGTCATATCTTAAAACTGGGTCGCCAGCAGGATCAGAAACAATTATGAAGATGGGAGGATTAAATCTTTCCTCAGCATCAATTAGATCTATTTTATCAAATTTACAAAAAGAAGGGCTTCTATATGCACCACATAGATCAGCTGGAAGAATGCCTACCGAGAAAGGTATGAGGTTTTTTGTCGATGGACTTTTAGAGTTTGGAAGAATTTCAAAAATAGATAAAGAAAATATTAAACAACAGTGCTTAACAAAGGGAAAATCTTATGAAGAGGTGCTCGATGTTGCTTCCAAGGCAATTTCGGGATTATCGAGCTATGCAGGAATAGTTATTGCGCCAAAATTTCAAAAAAACTTAAAGCATGTTGAGTTTATAAGATTAAATAGTAGTCAATTAATGCTTATTCTTGCTTATGAGAATGGAGAGGTAGAAAATCGCATCATTGAAGATAATGGAAAATATAATAGTTCATTATTGGTACAGGCTTCAAATTACTTAACATCAAAGTTTACCAATAAAAATATTTCTCAAATTAAAAGATTAATTCAATCTGAAATAAAAAATTCACAAAATGAGCTAGAGTCAATTTCTTCAAAATTAATTCAACAAGGTATTATTGAAACGCAGCCTAATTCTAAAAATCCTTATATTTTTCTACATGGTCAGTCAAATTTATTAAAAGATGAAATTGTTTCGAAAGATTTAGATCAAATCCGAAATCTTTTTGATGAAATTGAGAAAAAATCTAGTTTTGTAGATATATTAGAAACAGCAGGAAAAGCAAAAGGGGTTCAAATTTTTATTGGATCTAAAAATTTTTTGTTTAAACACTCTGGTCTTTCTATGGTAATGGCCCCATATAAAAATAATGATCAAGAAATTATAGGGGCTATAGGTGTAGTTGGGCCAACCAGACTAAACTACTCCAAAATAGTTCCTCTTGTTGATTATACGTCTAAAATTATTGGAAAGGTGATTGATTAATGGTTGAAAAAAAAGAAGAAGATAACCAACAAGAAGAAATAAAAGAACCTGATTCTGAGAACATTGAAAAAGATGATGATAATAATGACAGTCAAGAAAACACAGATACAGAAGAGACAAGTGAAGATGAAAATATAGAAGAAGATAGTTTAGAAAAAGAAATTGAAACACTAAAAGAAGAAAAAATTCGATTACTCGCTGAAATGGAAAATCTTAGAAAAAGATTTGAACGAGAAAAAGTTGAAACAATAAAGTTTGGCAGTATAAATTTAGCAAGAGATATTCTATCGCCAGGAGATAATCTAGAAAGAGCGCTAGATGCTTTACCAGAAGATGAAAATCATCCAGAAAGTATAAAAAATCTTATCGATGGTTTAAAAATGGTGCTTAAAGAATACAAAAGTACTCTTGAAAAACACGGAGTAAAAAAAATTGAAAGTTTAAATCAAAAATTTGACCATAATTTTCACCAGGCAATGATGGAAGTTGAAAATAATGATGTTGAAGAAGGAACGGTAGTGCAGGAAGTCCAATCTGGCTATACAATGCATGACCGATTGCTCAGAGCAGCAATGGTTGGAGTTTCCAAAAAACCAGTCGCTAAAACAAAAGAACCTAAAGAAGAAAATGAAGAAGATAATTCTGAAAATGAGAGTAAAGAAAAGTCATAAAAAGCCTTAATTTGCTTATATTTTTTAATATAAATCCCAAACATCCTTGTATTTTAAAACTTTTTTCCCATATCTAAAGTAGCCAATGTTGATTGGTAAACAATTAAGTAAAGAGGATAAAAAATATGGCAAAAGTAATTGGTATTGACTTAGGTACTACAAATTCCTGCGTTGCAGTAATGGACGGTAAGGAAGCAAAAGTAATTGAAAACTCTGAGGGTGGAAGAACAACTCCTTCAATGGTAGCATTCAGTGATACAAAAGAAAAACTTGTTGGACAATCAGCTAAAAGACAAGCAGTAACTAATTCTGAAAATACTTTATTTGCCATAAAAAGATTAATCGGAAGAACATTTGAGGATGAGGCTGTTAAGTCTGATAGCGGATTAGTACCTTATAAAATCGTAAAAGGTGATAACGGTGATGCTTGGGTAGAAGCACGTGGAGACAAATATAGTCCAAGTCAAATAAGTGCATTTATCTTACAAAAAATGAAAGAGACCGCTGAGTCTTATTTAGGGGACACTGTTACACAAGCAGTTATAACAGTTCCTGCATATTTTAATGATGCTCAAAGACAAGCAACAAAAGATGCTGGAAAAATAGCTGGACTAGAAGTCTTAAGAATTATTAACGAGCCTACTGCTGCAGCGTTAGCATATGGTTTAGATAAAAAGAAAACTGGTACTGTTGCTGTTTACGATCTAGGTGGAGGTACATTTGATATTTCTATCTTAGAAATTGGTGACGGTGTTTTTGAAGTTAAATCAACCAATGGTGATACGCATCTTGGTGGTGAAGATTTTGATCTTAAAATTATTGATTACCTTGCTGACGAATTCAAAAAAGATAATGGTATTGATTTACGTTCAGATAAACTTGCTCTTCAACGTTTGAAAGAGGCAGCTGAGAAAGCAAAAATTGAATTATCGAGTTCAACTGAAACAGAAGTAAACTTGCCATTCATTACTGCTGATCAATCTGGTCCTAAACATTTAACGATTAAATTATCTAGAGCAAAACTAGAAGCTATTGTTGGGGAACTTTTAAATCAAAGTTTAAAACCTTGCGAAATGGCTCTTAAAGATGCTGGATTACAAGCCGCTGAAATTGATGATGTTATTTTAGTTGGTGGTATGACAAGAATGCCTAAAGTAACTGAGATAGTAAAAAACTTCTTTGGTAAAGAGCCTAATAAAGGTGTTAACCCCGATGAAGTTGTAGCATCTGGTGCTGCTATTCAAGCAGGCGTATTACAAGGTGATGTCAAAGATGTATTATTACTTGATGTTACACCTTTATCACTTGGTATTGAAACACTTGGTGGCGTATTCACAAAACTAATTGATAAAAACACAACTATCCCAACAAAGAAGAGCCAAGTATTTTCTACAGCTGAAGATAATCAGAGTGCAGTAACAATTAGAGTTTTTCAAGGTGAAAGAGAGATGGCTGCTGACAACAAATTACTAGGTCAGTTTGATTTAGTAGGTATTCCACCTGCCGCAAGAGGAATGCCTCAAATCGAAGTAACTTTTGATATCGATGCAAATGGTATTGTAAACGTTTCGGCTAAAGACAAATCAACTGGTAAAGAACAACAAATCAAGATCCAGGCTTCTGGCGGATTATCAGATGAAGAGATTGAAAAAATGGTCAAAGAGGCAGAAGAAAATGCCGAAGCTGACAAAAAGAAAAGAGAAGCTGTTGATACGAGAAACCATGCTGATAGTTTAATTAATGAAACTGAAAAGAACTTAAAAGAGCACGGAGATAAAATTCCTGAAGCTGATAGAAATAAAATCACAGAAGATATTGAAGAGCTTAAGAAAGTTAAAGACGGTGAGGATTTAGAAGCTATAAAATCTAAAACTGAAGCACTTGTTCAGTCATCTCTTAAAATGGGTGAAGCAATTTATAAACAAAACCCACAAGGTGCTGGACCTCAACCTGATCCATCTGGTGCTGAACCATCAGCTGATAATACAAAAGATGAAAAGGTTGTAGATGCAGAATTTGAAGAAGTAGACGAAGATAAAAAAGATTAACGCTCCATAATTTTTATAAGGAGGAGATGTGGCTGATAAAGATTTCTATGAGATACTAGGTGTTCAACGAAATGCTAGTGAAGATGAAATAAAAAAAGCTTATAGAAAACAAGCCATGAAATACCATCCTGATCGCAACAAGGATGACAAAATAGCTGAAAGAAAATTCAAAGAAGCAGCTGCTGCTTACGAAGTTCTAAAAGATTCAGAAAAAAGATCAGCTTATGATCAATATGGACATGACGCTTTCAAACAAGGTGGAATGGGTGGAGCTCAAGGTTTTGGAGATTTTGCAGGTGGCTTTTCTGATATCTTTGAAGAGTTCTTTGGTGGGGGTTTTGGAGGACAATCATCAAGAAGACGAGGACCTCAAAGAGGAAGTGATCTTCGTTATAATATGTCTGTTTCACTATTCGAAGCTTTCACTGGAAAGAAACCACAAATAAGAATACCTACATACGTTGGCTGTGATGCTTGTGCAGCAACTGGAAGTGCAGATAAATCTGGACCAAGTACCTGTTCTACTTGTGGTGGTGCAGGAAAAGTTCGATCTCAACAAGGATTCTTTTCAATTGAAAGACCATGTCCTACATGTGGTGGAGAAGGTTCAAGTATAAAAAATCCATGTCTTAAATGTTCAGGAACAGGGAATATAAAAAAGCAAAAAACAATTTCTGTTACTATTCCTGCTGGTGTTGATACAGGTACAAGAATTCGAATAGCCGGTGAAGGTGAACCTGGTGAAAGAGGTGCTGGAAATGGGGATCTATATATTTTTGTTGAAGTTCAAAAGGACAAACTCTTTGAAAGAGAAGAAGAAAATTTATTTTGTGAAATACCAATTTCAATCACTACTGCTATTTTAGGTGGTGAAATAGAGGTTCCAACCATTGAAGGAAAAAAAGCTAGACTTAATATTCCAGCAGGAACTCAATCTGAGACACAATTTAGACTTCGCGGCAAAGGAATGAGTATACTTCGACAAAGTAGAAGGGGTGATATGTATGTGCAAGCAAACGTTGAAATACCAGTCAACCTAAATAGCAAACAAAAAAATATTTTGAGAGAGTTTGAAAATGAAGGTGGGACATCAAAAAAACATAGCCCAAAATCGCAAGGTTTTTTCTCAAAATTAAAAGAAGTCTGGGAAGATTTAACTTAATTTCTTTTCAACTTACAATCACCAAAGTATAAGAAGTTTTTATGGCAAAAATTAAAATAGCAGTTGCAGGTTGTCTTGGCCGAATGGGTCAGGAAATATCGAAACAAATTTTACAAAATAAAAATTTAGAATTTGTCGGTGGTTTTGAACACAAAAAACATAAAGATATAAACAAACCTTTAAACAAAGTTTCAAGTATACACTCTACAAAATTAGTTACAGCTAATGCAGCTCAGTTAATCAAAGAAGCAAATGTCATTATTGATTTTACAACACCTGAGTCTACTTTAGATAATCTTAAGATCGCCTCCGCAAATAAAACAGCAGTTGTTATTGGCACAACCGGAATGACGGATGCACAAAAAAAGAAAGTAAAAAGTTATTCTAAAAAAATACCTATACTCATGTCTTCTAATATGAGTTTGGGCGTTAACTTATTATTTAACTTAGTAAAACAAACAGCATCAGCTTTAAAAGATACTGATTATGATATTGAAATTGCTGAGACTCATCATAAACATAAAAAAGATGCACCTTCTGGAACTGCATTATCTCTGGGTGAATACGCAGCTGAGGGAAGAAAAACTAAATTAAATAAATCAAAAGTTTTAGATCGTACAAAAAAACTATCATCTAGAAAAAAAGGTGACATCGGCTTTTCTGTTACAAGAGGTGGTGAAATTGCAGGTGAACATACAGTAAGTTTTATTGGTACCAATGATAGAGTTGATCTAGTTCATAAAGCTAATAATCGATCAATTTTTGTAGATGGAGCCATCGAAGCTGCAATCTTTATTTCTAAAAAGAAAAAAGGTCTTTTCAATATGAATGATTTGTTATTTTAATAATAGCTTAATTGTCTTTTAATTCTTAAGTACAAACTTTCCTTTAAATCAGCATGCAAGAAAGTTGCAACTTCAGTTTCTTTATCTGATTCTCTTATTGATAACTTGGAAGTGTTTTTAAATTTTGTAAAAAAAACTTTGGACCAATAAGTGCTGAATTTAGATGAATGTAAAAGTTTATCACCTTTATATTTCTTTATAGATATCTCTTTTTGATCAATATTAATTTCATCCTTAATATTTTTCTCTTTGAAATATAAACGGATTAAATAAAAAATAACTAAGTATTCAAGTCCAAGAAATATAGATACAGGCCAAGCACCTTGTATAATTAGAAAAATAGAGAACAATGAAATCCAACTAATAAATATAATTCCTAAAATTAAGAAGACTGATTTAGAACAGCTTTGATAAGGTCTTATATTTTCATTTAATGAATTCATAATATGACATTAATATAAAATAACCTTTCTGATAAAGGGACATATGTGCACAGATATTAAATCGATAATTTGCATTTTATTATCAATTTATAATTGCTTCCAAATCCTAAAAAATGGCTAAATTCCTTTGATCTCTTGCTAATTTAGGAAGGAACATATAGATGCATCCCCGAAAAAATATTAAGTAATAATCCTTATTTAATGGTGGCTTGATGAAAAAGATTGGTAAAATTTTAGCAGCAAACAGAAGTGAAATTGCTATTCGAATTTTTAGAGCTGCTGAAGAGTCTGGTATTAAAACAGCTGCTATTTATTCTAAAGAAGATCGTTTTGCTATTCACCGATTTAAAACGGATGAAAGTTATTTAGTTGGTGAAGGCAGAGGTCCAATTCAAGCATATTTGGACATAGATTCGATTATTAAAATTGCTAAAGATGCAAAGGTTGATGCTATCCATCCAGGTTATGGATTTTTATCTGAGAGCCCTGAACTGGCTGAGCAGTGTGAAAAAAATGACATAACATTTATTGGACCTAGTAAAGACATACTAAAAAGATTTGGAAATAAAACTGAAGCCAAAAAAGTTGCGGAAGAAGCAAAGGTAGGCACCGTTCCGTCTGTTTTTATAACAAAAGAAAATTTAAAAAGTGTTGAAAAAGAAGTTGAGAAAATTGGCTACCCAGTAATTGTTAAAGCTAGTTGGGGTGGTGGCGGTCGAGGAATGCGTGTTGTTAGATCAAGCAATGAATTAATAGATCAAATTACAACTGCTCAAAGTGAGTCACTTAAAGCTTTTGGAAAAGATGAAGTATTTATAGAAAAATTTTTAGAAGATGCTGCGCACATTGAAGTTCAAATTTTAGGTGACAAACACGGAAATATCATACATCTTTTTGAAAGAGATTGTTCTCTTCAAAGAAGGCATCAAAAGATTATTGAAAGAGCACCTGCACATTTTCTTGAAAATAAAACTCGAGAAGAAATTTGTAACGCTGCTATTAAAATTGCAAAACAAGTTAAATACTTTGGTGCAGGAACTGTTGAATTTTTGTTTGATAAAAAATCTGGCGAATTTTATTTCATTGAAGTTAACCCAAGAATTCAAGTTGAACATACAGTTACAGAAGAAGTAACTGGTATTGATATTGTAAAAGCTCAAATTAAAATTGCAGAAGGTGAAAAAATTGGTGGTCACCCAGCACTTCCTAAACAAGAAGACATTCATCTAAATGGATTTGCTATTCAATGTAGAGTTACTACCGAAGATCCGCTAAATAATTTTATGCCAGATTATGGCAAGATAATGACTTACCGATCAGCCGCTGGTTTTGGAGTGAGGCTAGACGCAGCAAATGCTTCTTCAGGTTCGATCATCACACCGTATTATGATTCTTTACTTGTAAAAGTAACAACTTGGGCAAAGCATCAAGACGACTGTATTAAAAGAATGGATAGGGCTTTACGAGAATTTAGAATTAGAGGTGTTAAAACAAATTTAGTATTTCTTGAATCTCTTATAAACAATAAAGATTTCCTTGAAGGAAATTACAATACCAATTTTGTGGATACTAAAAAAGAGCTCTATGCTTATAATCCACAAAAAGATCGAGCATCAAAAATTGTATCTTATCTTGGAAACATAATTGTAAATGGACACAATGATGTATCTGGAAGAGTTAGTAGTAATTCGACTGTAGAAGTTCAAATTCCTATTTCAAACACTAAAAGTGAAAAAAATAATTATGTAAAGGATTTACAAACCTTAGGTCCAGAAAAATTTGCAAAAAAAATAAAAGAAACACCCTACACCCTAATTACTGACACAACGATGCGTGATGCACACCAATCACTTCTTGCTACAAGAATGAGAACAGATGATCTTATTAACATTGCTGAATATTATAGTGAAAATCTAAGCAACTTGTTTTCATTAGAATGTTGGGGCGGTGCAACGTTTGATACTTCGATGCGTTTTTTAAAAGAGGATCCTTGGGATAGATTAGCAAGATTAAATAAAAAGGCGCCTAACCTTCTTAAACAAATGCTCTTTAGGGGATCTAATGCTGTTGGATATAAAAATTATCCAGATAACGTTGTTAAACATTTCATTCAACAATCAGCAAAAGCTGGAATTGATGTATTCCGAGTTTTTGATTCATTAAACCTAATTGATAATATGCGTGTTGCAATTGATGAAGTACGCGATCAAAATAAAATTTGTGAAGGAACTATCTGTTATACAAATGATGTAACTGATCCAAATGAGAAAAAATATACATTAAAATATTATATTGATCTTGTTAAAGATTTAGAAAAAGCAGGAGCACATATTATTGCCATTAAAGATATGGCGGGTTTAGCAAAACCTAATGCTATAAAAAAATTAGTTAACGAAATTAAACAAACAACTGGTCTTCCAATTCATTTCCATACCCACGATACATCTGGCACTTCATCAGCTTCAGTTCTTGCTGCTATTGAGGAAAAGGTCGATATCGTTGATCTTGCAATTGACTCGATGAGTGGATTAACATCACAACCTGCGCTTGGTTCAATCGTATCTATAATGAAACAAAATCATCAAGACCCAAAACTTGATGAAGAGGCTATAAGAACACTATCTTTATATTGGGAACAAGTTCGTCAAAATTATCATGCATTTGAAACCGATTTTAAAGGCGGAAGTTCTGATGTGTATCTTCACCAAATGCCTGGCGGGCAGTTTACCAATTTAAAAGAACAAGCTAGATCTTTAGGAATTACAACCGATAAGTGGGGAATGGTTGCTAATAAATATGCAGAGGTAAACCAACTTTTTGGTGATATTGTGAAGGTAACCCCTTCTTCAAAAATTGTAGGCGATATGGCGCTTTATATGATTGCTAATGATTTATCCAAAGAAGATGTACTAGATCCAAAAAAAGAAATTTCCTTTCCTGCTTCAGTCATAGAATTTTTTAAAGGGGATATTGGTATACCACATGGAGGCTTTCCAAAAGAACTTCAAAAGAAAGTTCTTGGTGATACAAAACCTCTAACAAAAAGACCTGGAGAAGTTTTAGAATCAGTTGATTTAGATAAAGAAGCCAAAAATTTAGAAGATGAAATTGGAATGAAAGTTAATCAAACACATCTAGCGTCTTACTTAATGTATCCAAAAGTTTTTAAAGATTATGTTGATCACTTTAAGGAGTTTAGTGATACATCAATTCTTTCAACAGAATTGTTTTTTTATGGCCCTCAACAAGATAAAGAATACACGATAGAAATTGATAAAGGAAAAAACCTTATCTTAAGATACTTAGCGAAAAGTGAAGTTAATAGTAATGGTAAGTGCTCTGTTTTTTTTGAAATTAACGGACAGCCAAGAACAATAGATATAGAAAATAAAGAATTTTCAAAAAATATTACACAAAGAGCTAAAGCAGATGATAATAATTTGGATCACGTTGGATCACCTCTACCAGGTCAGGTTGCAAAAATATTTGTTCAATCAGGTAGTAAAGTTATTAAAGGTGATAAGTTGCTAGTGATTGAAGCCATGAAAATGGAAACTACAATAAACGCTGATAAAAGTGGAACAATCAAATCAATTAATGTTGCATCTGGCGATAATGTGGAAACAAAAGATCTGCTTGTAGAAATTAGCTAGTAAAGGCGTATTCTTTATAACATTCTTCTATCGAGTTCTTTGTATTTATAAGCTCTCCTAAAGAGTCTCGAAATTCAAAATATTCTACTCTCTTAATATTTGAGTTTATATTAAAGAAGATAAACAACCTACATGAATTACTATCATATCGCATCATATGCACCGAGCCATCAGATCGTGCTAAATTAGGCTGTCCTAATTTTTGTTTAATCTCAGCAAGTTGTTTTCCCATAAAATTTATTTCTGCAATTTTTTGCTGCTCCTTAACTATAGTTTTTTCCTCTTCTTTTTCTTCAGTGATAATTTGTTGTTCTTCAACAATAGTTTTATCTTCAATAATTTCTGGTTCTTTTTTTATAATAGTTTCTTCAACTTTATCTTTTACCACCACCCCAACTTTAACGACTTCTCTTCCAACTTCAATAGTCGTACAGCTAGATAAAAACACTAATGTTAAAAAATAAATTGATAACCGCATTGCTCTTAGTGGGATTTCTATATATGTAATCGCATATGATTACAGTAATTAAATCACCATTCGTTCAATACAAATTAACAATTTTACGAAATAAAAAAACATCAAACACTGTTTTTAGACAAACTATGAATGAAATAAGCTACCTCATTGCTTCTGATGTTCTTCAATACGTTCCATTTAAAAAACAAACAATTGAAACACCTTTAAAAAAAATGAGTGGTACAGCCTTGGGTCAACCCATAATTTTGGTTCCAATTTTACGTGCCGGTTTAGGGTTACTTGAGGGGTTTGCAAAGTTTTTACCGGAAGCTGAAAAAGGTCATATAGGTTTATACCGTGACGAACAAACTTATGAACCTGTAGAATACCTCTTTAAGCTTCCAAGAGTTAAAAATAAAAAAGTGTTAATACTAGACCCAATGTTAGCGACAGGTAATTCTTCAATTGCTGCAATCAATTTAATAAAAAACAAAGGCGTTAATATTAAAGATATATTTTTAGTGTCTTTGCTAGCTGCTCCTGAGGGTATTAAAAATATTCAAAAAAAGCAAAAAGGTATTCATATATTCACTTGCAACATTGATGCTAAATTGAATAAAAATAAGTTCATTGTACCGGGCTTAGGTGACGCAGGCGATAGGTATATGGGTACTTGAAGTTATCCATAAAAAATCCTATTATTTACCCATAATCTCATTTTTTAATGCATTTTTTTATCAAGAAAATGTTATCAATGAGATATCTATAATTCATATTTAAGGGGGATTTTTGGTATGAAGAAAATTTTAAGTATTTTTTCAGTTTCTTTCGCTCTTGTCTTCTCTTCAAGCGCGTTCGCAAACACGATAGGAGTTGTTTATGACTCTGGTGGAAAATTTGACAAATCATTTAACGAGTTAGCATTCAATACAGCTGAGAGAGTTGTTAATGAACTTGGCTGGGGTATGATTGAGTTTGAATCTGCAAACGACAATCAGATCGAGCAGGGTATGCGTAAGATTGCTGATAGAGGAGCAACAATGATCGTAGGAATGGGATTTGCTCAAGCTGATGCAGTTGCAGCAGTTTCAGCTGATTACCCAGATATAAAATTTGTTGCAGTTGATGTTTGTTGGTTAGACGATCCAAATAACAATATTTATCAAGCTTGTTATAAAGAACATGAAGGTTCTTTCTTAGTTGGAATGATGGCTGCTATGGCTTCTAAAAGTGGAACAATAGGTTTCGTTGGTGGAATGGATATTCCTCTGATTAGAAAATTCCAAGGTGGTTATGAGCAAGGTGCACAATATGTAAATCCAGATATAACTGTTTTAGCTAATATGACTGGAACTACAAACGAAGCATGGAATAACCCAACAAAAGGTGCAGAATTAACAAAAGCTCAAATTGATGGTGGTGCTGATGTTGTATACCAAGCTGCCGGTGGAACAGGTATTGGTGTTCTTCAGGCTGCAGCTGATGCCGGCATTATGGGTATCGGAGTTGACTCTAATCAAAACTGGATGCACCCAGGTAACATGTTAACATCAATGTTGAAGAGATTAGATCTAACGATTTTTGAACAAGCTAAAAATGTTGAGTCAGGCAGATTTGAAGCTGGCATAAACATTCTTGGTCTTTCAGAAGGAATGGTTGGTTATGCAACTGAAGATGGAATGGTAACATCTGAAATGGCTGCTGCCGCAGATGCTGCTGCTGCAGACATTGCGAGCGGCGCTCTAGTTGTTGCTGACTGGTCACAAGAGTAGATACTAAAATAAATATTTGGTGAGACCAAAGATTAATAAATAATTTATGGTCTCACCTATCTTAGAATTAACGGATATAAATAAATCATTTGGTCATGTTCAGGCCAACAAAAATATTAATCTCAAAATAAATAAAGGAACAATTCACGGCATAATTGGAGAAAATGGAGCAGGTAAATCTACTTTGATGAGTATAGTTTTTGGTCTTTACCAGGCTAACTCAGGCTCAATTAAAATTAATGGAAAAGAAATTAATTTAAGATCACCAAGAGATTCAATAATTAATGGCATAGGTATGGTTCACCAACATTTTATGTTGGTAGAAAATTTTACTGTACTTGAAAACATAATTCTTGGTTTTGAAGGCGAAACAGTATTTGGAGAAAAATTACAAAAGGCAAAAGAAGATTTGGAAAAATTATGTCAAACATACAATTTTAATATTGATCTTGATGCTACTATTTCAGATTTATCTGTAGGTTTTCGTCAAAGAGTGGAAATATTAAAATCTTTATACAGAGGAGCAGAAATTTTAATTCTTGATGAGCCAACAGGAGTTCTTACACCTCAAGAAGTTGATGAATTATTTAAAATTCTTCGTTCATTAAAAGATGAAGGCAAAACTATAGTTTTAATTACGCATAAATTAATTGAAATAATGGATTTAACAAGCGAAGTATCAGTGATGCGCCAAGGAGAAATGGTTGGGCATACAAAAACTGAAGATACAAGCAAAGAACAACTAGCCGAAATGATGGTAGGAAGAAGCGTCTTACTTAGAGTTGATAAAAAAGATATAAAAAAAGGGGAGACCATATTCAAAGTTAATAATCTTTCAGTCAAAGATGATCTAGATGTAACGCGTGTAAAAGATGTAAACCTAGAAATATGTTCAGGAGAAATTCTGGGTATTGCTGGTGTAACTGGTAATGGACAAACTGAATTATTAGAAGCACTTTCTGGAATTAGAAAAGTAGAGTCTGGAAGTATTGAATTATTTGGTGAAAAAATTTCTGATCAGAATAATTTCTTAAACCCAAGAATGCTTAAAGAAAAAGGTTTAGCACATGTACCTGAAGACAGGCAAAGAATGGGTCTAATTAGTGATTTCAAGGCACATGAAAATTTAATTTTTGGTTATCATGATCAAGAGCCATATTCAAAATCTGCAATTTTGAACAATAAAGAAATTACTGAATATTCAAATAAAGTTATGCAAGAATATGATGTTAGACCTAATTCTCCAAACTTAATAACATCTAATTTTTCAGGAGGTAATCAACAAAAAATTATTTTGAGTAGAGAGCTTAATGAAAATCCAAAAGTTCTTTTAGTGGGGCAACCAACAAGAGGTGTAGATATTGGAGCAATTGAGTTTATTCATCAACGTCTTATTGATATGAGAGATAAAGGTGCAGCAATACTATTAGCATCAGTTGAGTTAGATGAAATCCTATCCTTATCTGACAGAATAATCGTTATGTTTGATGGTAAAATTGTTGGAGAAAAGGAAAATAAAAATGTCACTGATCGTGAGCTAGGATTGCTAATGGCAGGTGTTGCATAATGAGTAATATTGTAGTCGATAAATCAAAAGTTCCGTGGTGGGTCTCTAATGTTATTGTTCCACTAGTAAACTTAACATTAGCGTTATTAGTTTCAGGACTTTTTGTTTTTATTGCAGGTGAAAATCCAATAGAGGCTGTTAAGTTAATTATTTATGGATCATTTGGTTACATCCAAGGATTTGCTTATACACTTTATTACACAACAAATTTTATTTTTACTGGACTAGCTTTTGCTGTAGCTTTCCATTGTAGACTATTTAATATTGGTGGAGAAGGTCAAGCATACATAGGCGGCCTAGGTGTTTTTTTAGTAGCAATAAATTTAAGTTTTCTCCCTGTTCCAATCGTTTGGCTTTTAGCAATCTTTGGTGCATTTTTATTTGGTGCAGCATGGGCTTACATACCTGCTTATCTTCAATCAAAAAGAGGAAGTCATGTTGTTATTACAACAATAATGTTTAATTTTATCGCTTCATCTTTAATGATTTTCTTACTTGTAGATGTGATTAGAGATACAAATCAAATGGCACCACATACGGTGAAGCTACCAGAAGAAATCTGGTTACCAAGTTTTGAGGCATTCTCCGGAATTCTTGGAATAAAAATAAGATATTCACCTCTTAACCTGACTTTTTTATTAGCAATTGCATCATTGTTCTTTGTTTGGTTTTTAGTTTGGAAAACTAAATGGGGTTATGAAATGCGAGCAGTAGGACACAATACTCAAGCAGCAATATATGCAGGAATATCACCACATAAAAATATTATCATCGCGATGTGTATTTCTGGAGGTTTAGCAGGTCTACTTGGCGTTAATGAAATTCTAGGTGTAAGTCATAAAATTCAAGCAGGCTTTCCAGCAGGATATGGATTCACAGGAATTGCAGTTGCATTAATGGGCAGAAATCATCCGATTGGCATTTTACCAGCAGCATTTTTATTTGGAATTTTATACCAAGGTGGGTCAGAAGTTACCTTCGAAATGCCTAACATAACTAGATATATGTTTGTTGCTGTTCAAGGATTAATAATATTATTTAGTGGAGCATTAGAAAATCTTTTTAGACCGCAAATAGAAAGCTTTTTTGTTAGAAGACTTAATAGAGAGGTAAATGCGTAATGGAGTTTTTATCTGATATTGCTTCTTTAATTAATTCTACATTAAGAATATCTACGCCTTTAGTTTTTGCGGCAATGGCTGGTATATTTGCTGAAAGATCTGGTGTAATAGATTTCAGTTTAGAAGGTAAAATGCTTATGGCTGCTTTTGTAGCAGCTGTTGGTTCTTACTATTTAGGTAATCCTTGGCTAGGTTTATTGTTAGCCATAATTGTATGTGTGTGTTTGTCAATGTTACATGGATTTGCCTCGGTTACTCACAAAGGCGATCAAGTAGTATCATGTGTTGCTATAAATATTTTAATTATTGGTTTAACAACTGCTTTAGCAGCTGCCTGGTTTGGGCAAGCAGGTCTGACACCAACATTAAATGAAGATCAGCGTTTTTTAGAAATTCATCTTCCTTTTGCTGATGCACTCAGAGATATTCCAGTTATTGGAACACTTTATAGTGATATATTAAGTGGTCATTACGTTTTTGTTTATTTAGCATATCTTTCTGTTCCACTAGTTTTTTGGATAGTATTTAAAACTAGCTTTGGTTTGCGTCTAAGAGCAGTTGGAGAAAATCCAAGTGCCGTAGATACTGCTGGAATCAATGTCTTTACTATGAGATATAAAGCGTTAGCAATCAATGGAGTTTTAATTGCTTTTGCGGGAGCTCATTTATCAACTGCTGTTAATGCAAATTTCTTCAGAGAAATGTCTGCTGGAAGAGGATACTTAGCACTAGCAGCAATGATCTTTGGAAAGTGGCATCCTAAAACAGCTTTAATTGCTTGCTTACTCTTTGGATTTACAGATGCTCTTCAAATTAGATTGCAGGGAGTAGAATTACCTGTGATAGGTGAAATACCAGTACAGTTAATACAAGCACTTCCATACATACTAACAGTAGTGTTGCTTGCTGGTTTTGTTGGAAAAGCAATTGCGCCTAATGCTATTGGACAACCTTACATTAAAGAAAGATAATTAAATTCTTATTTAAAAAAAATTCCTATATACTTTATTTTTACTAGGAGAAAATATGTCAATACTAGAAAAATACATGAAGGTGTTTAATGAAAAAGATGAAGCAGGAATGAACGAAATTATCCACGATGATTTCAAATTTACAATGCATTCTAGTGGTAATGTTTTATCAAAGTCTGACGTCATAGGCTGGGCTATGAGTGACGACATTAATGATGATAAATCTAGAATTGTATACGAAAATGACGAGATAGGGATACATCATTCTTTCGTTACTTTTAAAGATGGCAACACGCAAGCTGTGATGGCAGTATACAAATATAAAGATGGCAAAATAATTTCATTAGAAACTGGGGCAACCAATATGCCAAAATAAAAAAAGTGGAACTCTAAGTTCCACTTTTAAATTAATTTAAATTATTTTTATTGTTCTAAATCGAAGCGATCAGCATTCATCACTTTGTTCCAAGCTTTGATGAAGTCTTTTTTCATTTTTTCTTCACTATCATCACTTGCATAAAGTTCTGCTATTGCTCTTAATTGAGAATTGGATCCAAAAACAAGATCTACTCTAGATGCAGTTCTTACTTTTTCTCCTGTAATTTTATCTGTAGCTTCATATGAATTACTTCCAGTTGGCTTCCAACTTACACCCATATCTAAAAGTTTATCAAAAAAATCATTTGTTAACTTACCTTTTGTATCAACAAATAATCCTCTTTGATCTGAGCTAATACCTAAAGATCTCATACCGCCAACAAGCACTGTCATTTCAGGAGCAGTTAGTCCTAATAGTTGTGCCTTATCCAACATCAATTCTTCAGCAGTAACATCATAATTCATCTTTAAATAATTACGAAAAGCATCTGCTTCTGGCTCTAAAACTGCAAATGAATCAATATCAGTTTTATCTTGAGTGGTATCACCTCTACCTGGAGTAAAAGGGACTTCCATTCCAGTTGCTTGTTCGACACCCACATTACCAGCAAGAACGATTACATCAGCCACTGAAGATCCTGTTTCTTTCGCAATAGGCTCAAGAATATCAAGAACTTTTTTCAATTGCTCTGGTTTATTAACTTCCCAATCTTTTTGAGGAGAAAGTCTAATCCTTGCTCCATTAGCTCCACCCCTCATATCTGATCCTCTATATGTAGAGGCACTTGCCCAAGCAGTTTCAACCATTTCTTGAGTTGTTAAACCACTACTTAAAATTTTAGCTTTTACTGTTTCAACATCGTAGTTTGAATGACCTTGAGGCACAGGGTCTTGCCAAATCAATTCTTCTTCTGGAACTTCTGGTCCCATATACCTAGTTTTTGGACCCATATCTCTATGTAGAAGTTTAAACCAAGCTCTAGCAAATTGATCAGCAAAATATTCCGGGTCTTTGTGAAATTTTTCTGATACTTTTCTGTATTCAGGATCTTCACGCATTGCCATATCTGCTGTTGTCATCATTGTAGGAACTTTTACTGAGGGATCATCAACTTGAGGCGCCATGTGTTCTTCTTTTTGATCAATCGCATGCCAGATTTGAGCACCTGCTGGACTTTTTACTAACTTCCATTCGTAACCTAGAAGCATGTCAAAGTATCCATTATCCCACTGAGTTGGATTAGGTGTCCATGGACCTTCTATACCACTTGTTGTGGTATCACGACCAACACCTGATCCATGCAAGTTATTCCATCCTAAACCCATTTGTTCTAACGGTGCACCTTCTGGTTCTGCTCCTACTAAAGCAGGATCACCAGCACCATGTGCTTTACCAAAAGTATGTCCACCTGCAGTTAGTGCTACAGTTTCAGTGTCGTTCATTGCCATTCTTGCAAAGGTTTCTCTTATATCTTTTGCACTAGCAAGAGGATCAGCTTTTCCATCGGGTCCTTCAGGGTTTACGTAAATTAATCCCATTTGCACTGCTGCAAGTGGATTATCTAAAATTCTATCACCAGTATACCTTTTATTTTGTAACCATTCTTCTTCTACACCCCAGTATATATCTTCTTCTGGTGCCCAAATGTCCGGACGCCCACCACTAAATCCAAAGGTTTTACCTCCCATAGATTCAATTGCAACGTTACCTGTTAAAATAAATAGATCAGCCCAACTAATTTTATTTCCATATTTTTTCTTTATCGGCCAAAGAAGTCTTCTTGCCTTGTCTAAGTTACCATTATCTGGCCAACTGTTTAACGGGGCAAAACGCTGAGCTCCTGTTCCACCACCACCACGGCCATCACCAGTTCTATAAGTTCCAGCAGCATGCCATGTCATACGAATAAAGAAACCACCATAATGACCATAATCAGCTGGCCACCAATCTTGAGAATCAGTCATTAGATTATGGAGGTCTTTTTTTAATGCAGCATAATCTAATTTTTTGAACTCTTCTCGATAGTTAAATCCAGCTTCCATTGGATCTGATTTACGATCATGTTGATGAAGTATGTTTAAGTTAAGTTGATTTGGCCACCATTCGCGGTTTGATGTACCTTCTCCCATATTTTTTGTAATTGCTCCGTGCATTACAGGGCATTTACTTTCTGCATCCATTTAGAACCTCCGTTATTTAATACTAATATATAAAGAATTTAAATTAAAGAAAAGTGAAAACTATAACTCAATTTTGAAATTTTCAGGTCGCCACGTCGCAGGTGCAAGTTCAAAATCATCAAAATCAAAAGCAGGTGCGACAGTGCATCCAATTAAACTGAAAGCACCAGAAGATCTCATAGCGAACCATGTGTTTGCTGTTACGGTGTAAATATAATTATGGTCTGACCCTAAAGAAAAAACTTCATAATTAACTCCGTCATTCGATGTGAAAACTTCTAGAGGATCTCCTGAATAAAAATGTAATATTTCATTTTTAGTTAATCGATGCCAATGTGATTTTTCATTCCTTTTTAATAGGTAATAAATTTGACTAACATTGTTGTTCTTAAAATTTTCAACATAATGTCCTCCTTCAGGATGACTAATCATATTGAGTTTTTTAATTAAATTATCTGCTTTCACTTAAATTAAATGACCAAGTTTACTTTTCTTAGTAGAGATATATTTTTCATTATATTTATTGGTGTCTGAGAAAATAGGAATTCTTTGATTTACTTTGATACCCATATCTTCAAGCGCTTTTATTTTTTTTGGATTATTGGTCATCAAATCTAATTCTTTGATTGCTAAATATTTTATCATTCCAGCAATATTTTCATATGTTCTTTCATCATCTTTGAAACCTAGTTGATGATTAGCCTCAACAGTATCTAGTCCCTTATCTTGTAAACTATATGCTTTAATTTTATTTGAAAGACCAATGCCCCTCCCTTCTTGTTGGAGATAAAAAATAACCCCTCTTCCAATCTGAGCAATTTGTTTTAATGATTCAGTTAGTTGGAATCTACAATCACATCTCATACTAAAAAAAGATTCCCCTGTAATACATTGCGAATGAATTCTTGATAAAACTGGCTCATCAGTAAGCAAGTCACCCATACATATTGCTAAATGATCTTTTGATTCATTTTCATCTGTAAAGGCATGTACTGTGAACTCCCCCATGTCTGTAGGAAGTTTGCTAGTTTCAATAAACTTTAATTTGTCTGACATTATAGTTTAGTAGGATTTGGGGCACCTTTATATACTTCTTCAGGATCAAAAACCTTTTCTTTCTCTTCAAATTTAAGAACAACTTTAGAGCTAGTATTATCCAAAGGAATACTTCTATAAAAACATGATCTATATCCTACATGACAGCTAGCACCACCTTTGACATCAACCCTTAACCAAACACAATCTTGATCATCATCAATTCTTATTTCTTTTATCTTCTGCGTTAATCCACTTGTTTTACCCTTATGCCAAAGTGTATTTCTACTTCTGGAAAAATAAACAGCTTCGCCCAAACTTATAGTTTTTTTAAAAGCTTCTTCATTCATATAACCTTGCATAAGTAGTTCACCAGATGAAAAATCTGTTGTTACAACTGGTATTAGACCATTTGAATCAAATTTTGGAGCCAGTTCATTTGACTCTTCAACTTGTTCTATAGATTTTCTTTTTTCAAATTGAATGTTATCCATTTTTTAATTTTTCAGCAGCTTCTAATGCAAAGTAAGTCAGTATACCATTTGCCCCAGCTCTTTTAAAAGATAAAAGAGATTCCATTACAACTTTTTCATTAAGCCAACCTTTATTAATTGACTCTTTTATCATCGAATATTCACCGGATACTTGGTAGGCAAAAGTTGGAACTTTAAATTCTGATTTTATTCTAGAAATAATATCAAGATAAGGCATACCAGGTTTAACCATTACCATATCTGCACCTTCACTTATATCTAATCCAACTTCTCTAATCGCTTCATCACTGTTTGATGGATCCATTTGATATGTTAATTTACCATCTTTACCCAAATTAGAACCAGAACCTATAGCATCTCTAAAAGGTCCATAAAAACCCGAAGCATATTTTGCAGCATAAGAGAGAATAAGGGTATCTGCTAAATTGTTTGAATCTAATACAGTTCTTATTCTTCCCACCCTTCCATCCATCATATCCGACGGGGCGATTACATCACAACCAGCATTCGCTTGGACTAGAGCCTGTTGTTCCAAAACCTCCAAAGTTTTATCATTATCTATTTTATCATTTATAACTAAACCATCATGCCCATGGTCCGTAAAAGGATCTAACGCAACATCACATACAATACCAATATTTGGAAAATCTTTTTTGATACTTTTAATTGATCTGCATACCAAATTGTTTTCATCTACAGCTAAACTTCCTTCAGAATTTTTAAGGCCACTTTCAATTTGCGGAAAAATTGCAATAGCAGGAATATTAAATTTAACAGCTTTTTCTACTTCACTTAAAAGTTTATCAATAGAGTATCTGCTTACACCAGGCATCGAATTAATAGGATCATCAACCTTGTTTCCCTCGCATACAAATAGAGGCAAGATTAAATCATTAACACTAAGTGTATTTTCAGCAACTAAACGACGAGAAAATTCTTTCATTCTATTACGTCTAAGTCTTGTACTTGGAAACTTGCCTTGCATGTTAATCATTTTTTATTCTATTGGTGATTTTGCTTCTTTAGATAAGCTAGTAACAATATCTTCTAATTTAAAGGTCTTTGTTTCAGAGGATCCAATTCTTCTAACAGATACTGTTTTATCTTCAGCCTCTTTTTTTCCAACAGCAATAATTGCTGGCACTTTACAATTACTGTGTTCACGTATTTTATAACCAATTTTTTCATTACGTGTGTCTATTTCGGCCCTAATTCCTTTTGATACTAATGCCTTTTGTACCTCATAAGCATACTCATCTGTATCAGATGTAATTGTAGCAATTACAGCTTGCAATGGTGAAAGCCAAAACGGAAGATGGCCTGCATAATGTTCAATTAGAATGCCAGTGAATCTCTCTAAGGAACCAAATAGAGCTCTATGCAACATGACTGGTATTTTTTTATTACCATCTTCTCCAATATAAGTGGCTCCCAATCTTCCAGGTAAATTTAAATCTACTTGCAGTGTTCCGCATTGCCAGTCTCTGCCAATTGCATCACGTAAAACAAACTCTAATTTTGGACCGTAAAATGCACCTTCTCCTGGGTTGAGTGTATACTCAAGACCTGTTGCTTCCATGGCTTGCATTAATGCAGCCTCAGCTTTATCCCAAATAGCATCATCCCCTACGCGTTTTTCAGGACGGTCAGAAAATTTAATTCTAACATTATCGAAACCAAAGTCCTTATAGATACTAAGTATCAAATCACATACCGTTTTACTCTCTTGTGTAATTTGATCTTCTGTACAAAATATATGTGCATCATCTTGCGTGAATGCTCTAACCCTCATTAATCCATGAAGAGCACCTGATGGTTCATAACGATGTACTTTTCCAAATTCAGATAATAGAAACGGTAAGTCTCTATAACTTTTTAATCCTTGTTTAAAAATTTCTACAGCACCAGGGCAATTCATTGGTTTGATAGCATAAATTTTATCGTCTTTTGCTTCAGTTCTAAACATCATGTCACTAAATTTGTCCCAGTGACCAGACGTTTCCCATAGAGACTTATCCATCATGTCTGGCGTATTAGTTTCTACGTAACCTGCCTTGTCTTGTCTGTTTCGCATATAATTTATTAGCGATTGGAATAATGTCCAACCCTTAGGATGCCAAAACACCGCTCCAGGAGCCTCTTCCTGAAAATGAAATAAATCCATTTCTCTTCCTAGTTTTCGGTGATCTCTTTTTTCTGCTTCTTCAATTTGTAAAAGGTGTTGTTCAAGATCCTTTTCTGTTGCCCAGGCCGTTCCATAAATTCTTGTTAGCATTGTATTAGATGAGTCACCTCGCCAGTAAGCGCCAGCAACTTTCATTAATTTAAATGCTTTACCAATTTGTTTTGTTGAAACCATATGAGGGCCTCGGCACAAGTCTAACCAATCACCTTGTTTGTAAATACTAATTTCCTCATTATCAGGCAGATCATCAATTAGTTCAACTTTATAGTCTTCACCTTTGTCTTTAAAATATTTTATTGTTTCCTCTTTAGACCACACTTCTCTTATGAAATTTTTATTTCTTTGAATGATATCGTGCATCTTCTTTTCAATTTTTGGAAGATCTGCAACAGTAAAAGGTTCATCTCTTGCAAAATCATAATAAAAACCATTTTCAATTGCTGGACCAATTGTAACTTGTGTTCCAGGGAATAATTCCTGGACAGCTTCTGCCATTACATGAGCACAATCATGTCGTATTAATTCAAGTGCTTCCTCGCTATCTCTTTTTAAAATCGCTACAGATGCATTACCATTAATAGGTAAACTAATATCTTTTATCTCATTATTAATTTTTATAGCAACTGATTCTTTGGCAAGAGATTTAGAAATTTGCGATGCCAATTCAAGACCATTGATGCCTTTATCAACTTCCTTTTTATTTCCATCTGGAAATGTAATTATTATCTTTTCACTCATCTAGATTTCCGCCAAATCGTTCCTTTATCAGTATCTTCTATTTCTATACCTTTATCTTTTAATGTGTCCCTAATAGTATCTGCCAAATTAAAATTTTTATTGCGTCTAGCTTCATTACGTTCATTTATCAACCTTTCAATTTCTTTAGCATTTTCAGTATCTTTTTGATTATAACCTAACCAATTTCCTGGATCATCTTCAAGAATACCTAATATTTTACCGGCAGAAAGAAGATTTTTTTTGATTTCTTTTTTTCTTTCATCAGATGCAGATGAAGCATCATTTGCTTCCTCATTAAGTTTTGCAATGACTTTAGGTGTATTCAAATCATCTAAAAATGATTCCATTATAGAATCAGAAGGTAAGTTAGAATCTATTTCAACTTCTGACAGCTCTAATAGAACTCTATAAAGTCGATCTATCATTTTGCTATTTTGTTCAATGATTTCTTCTGTCCAGTTCAATGGCTGTTTGTAATGAGCTGACAACAATGTTAATCGCAAAACCTCTCCCTTGTATTTTTTATTGAGATCATGAACGAGTCTAATATTGCCAATTGACTTTGACATTTTTTCTCCCTCAACATTAACAAATCCATTATGAAACCAATAAGTTGCAAAATCTTTAGGATCTTTATTTTCAGATATAGAACAAGTTTGTGCTATTTCATTTTCATGATGCGGAAACACCAAGTCAATACCACCGCTATGGATATCAAAAGGAAGACCTAATGATTTTTCTGACATAACTGAGCACTCTAAATGCCATCCTGGTCTTCCAAATCCCCAAGGTGATTCCCAACCTGGTAAGGGTGAGGGAGATGGTTTCCATAAAATAAAATCTGCTGGATCTTTTTTGAACGGCGCTACTTCAACACGGCTTCCAGCTATTTGTTCATCTCTATTTCTTTTTGAAAGAATTCCATAATTATCAAAACTTGGCACATGAAATAAAACATGACCCTCTTTTTCATAAGCTTTATTTTCATCAATTAATTTTTTTATCAACTCGATCATTTCTTTAATATGATCAGTTGCCCTTGGTTGAATATCAGGAAGATTAACACCGAGTGCACTCATGTCATTATTGTAAATCTCTGTATATTTATTTGTGATAACACTAATGTCCTCACCTGTTTCTTTAGAAGCTTCTATTATCTTGTCATCAATATCAGTAATATTAGATACATAGGTCACTTGTTTAAATTGTGTTTTTAATACACGGACTAATAAATCATTTACAACTGCCATACGCGCATTACCTATGTGCGCAAAATTGTAAACAGTTGGACCGCAAGCATATATTCTTACATGATCTGGATTAACTGGTTTAAAAAATTCTTTTTTACCACTTAATGTGTTTTGTAACTGTAATGACATCAATATAATTTTTAATAATTAAGTTCTATTACCACGGGTTCGCCATGAACTAAAATGATTGCGGCTTTTTCAAATGATGGAGGACCTTTTGGTTGATAATTATTACTAAAGGCAAAACCTTCTTTTGGTCTCCAGAATAATCCAGTCTTTAATTTTCCATCTGAATCTTCATCGTGATAGGCAACTATTGCTATCTTTCCTTCATGTATTTTACTCAAAGGAACGACAACCTCACCCTTTTGAACTCTTTTTCTAACGCTCTCAATTGCTAATTCTTCATCCAAAAAGCTATCTTTTGAGTCATATATCTTAACATCAATGTAGCCATCACCATGTTCTACATTTGGAAAAATGATAGTTCCATGTGCAAAAAGACCTAAAGACCATGTGACTGTTAAGCCAAAAAAGAATATTTTAGTAAAAAAACTTTTCATATAAGTATCCTAATTATAATAGAATCAAGTGCTGAACAATAAAGAATATCTAAATAGACTATATCAATCAGATAAACCTCTTATAATTTATAAAACTGATAAGGGTTATGACATCTATACTGATTTTTCTAGAAGAATTATTATTAATAAAAAAAATCTAAAATATTTTCTTAATATCCAATCAAAATTAAAAAAATCTAAGATTGAAGAATTGAATTGTTATGTTGGTTTCTTTGGTTATAAACTTCTTTGTGAAAATATAGGAATAAAGTTTCCAAAACAGCGATCTAAAAATTTTCATAGCGGTGTATTTTACAAGCCACAAACCAAAATTAGTATTGGTAAAAAAATAATAATCAAAAGTATTAAACCCAATTTTAGAAATATAAGTACAAATACAAAAAAATATTTACAGTTAAATAAAAAGTTTAATCTCAATTTATCTTTAAAGCAGTACTCTAAAATATTTAATGATTTCTCTAAAAATATTAAACAGGGAAAAACTTATCAAATTAAAATAGCTCAAACATATTCGAAAAAAGGCAATATCAATTCTATTGATCTTTTTTGGAAGTTAATGAAAATGAATGAATCACCTGAAAGTTTTCTTATAAGGGAAAAAGACTATAATATTGTAAGTTGTTCACCAGAGACACTCATATTGAAAAAAGATAACACAATTAGAACCAAACCTATTGCTGGAACATTAAGAAAAACAAAAAATTTAAATAAAAATAAAGCTCTCACATTCTTTAGCAGAAATGAAAAAGAAACAAAAGAACATAATATGATTGTTGATATGGAAAGAAATGATCTGTCTAAAATTTGTAAAACAGGATCTGTCAAAATAGATAAACTAAAAAAGGTTGAGGAATATCGAGATCTTTTTCATTACGTTACGACAATCAAGGGAGTTATAAAAAATAAAATGAGTAACCATGATATAATTTCTTCTTTAATGCCAGGTGGTTCAGTCATTGGTTGTCCAAAAATTAGTACCATTCAACTTCTAAATAGAAAAGAAAAATTTAACAGAAATATTTATACAGGCAGTTTTGGAATTATACATTCAAATGGTGATATGCGATTTAACATAATGATTAGAACACTACTTAATTTTAAAAATGATATTGAATTATCAGTTGCTAGTGGTGTGATCTTAGGAAGTACCGCAAAAAAAGAATATAATGAAAATTATATTAAAGCTAAATCACTTTTAGATCTTTTTAACTAATGATTTATCTTATTGATCACGAAGACTCATTCACATACAATTTAGCTCATCTACTAGATAGTATTGAGCCAACATTTGTTTCAAATTATTATGAAATAGATCAAACAAAACTAGAAAAATCTTCGACCATCGTTCTTTCGCCAGGCCCTGGTGAACCAAAAGATTATCCATTAACAACTAAGATTTACAATAAATATAAAGGAAAGAAAAAAATATTAGGAATATGTTTAGGTTTCCAACAAATAGTTTTTTGTGAAGGAGCTAAAATAGTTCAACAAAAAAATATCCTCCATGGTTATCAGAGTCATATTAAAGTTACTAACGATAAATCAATTTTTAAAAAAAATTTTAATTTTTTAGGAGGTCGATATCATTCCTTAAAAATGGCTGAACCATTTGTTTCTCAATCAATGATAATTACAATGCGTTGTGTAAAAACAAATGTAGCAATGGCGGTTGAAGATGATATTAATAAAGTCTATGGATTACAGTTTCACCCAGATTCATTTTTAACTCCACATGGAAAATATCTTATTAAAAAAATCCTTTCACGCTAAGAATTTTAAATTACTTAAGTTCAATTCTCTTTGGGGGTATAAGGGTATCTTTACAACCATTAGACTATTTGGCAAAGAGCCAAATTTTATCTTAGTTGATCAGCATTTAAAAAAACTAAATAAAGATTTAAGATACTTTGGAATTGATGTTAAAATTTCAAAAAATTTTTTAACTAATTTTTTAAATAAATATTCTAAAATTAAAAATTATGACCACCTATTAAGAATTGCAGTCACAAAAAAAATAATCTCATTATCTGTACGTAAACGAAACAAAGATCATAAGTATTTTACTGCAAAATTTTTTAGATTCCAACGAGCTTTACCTAACTTCAAAAACTTACAGTACAAAAAAATAATTTCTTTACAAAAAAAAATTAATTTACAAAAAGAAGAGATTCTTTTTTACTTTAACAATAAAATTTTAGAAGGCTCGACAACCAATCTAATTTTTGTAAATGGTAATAAATTATTTATTCCAAAAAATTACTATTATTATGGAATTACTCTAGAATACTTAATTAAAAATCTACCTTATAAAATTTATAGAACAGATATTAATATTTCTAGCTTACATCAATTTAGTGAAATACTTTTAGTTGGCTCTGGTAAAGGCGTGGTTAGTATTTCTTTTATTAAACAATTTAATTGGTATAGGTCTTCAATGAAAATATATAATTTTTTATCAAAAAAATATTCAAAAATATTATTGAAATGAAATTAGGGAAATATAATTTTAAACTAACTAGCCCAACGGTAATGGGAATATGCAATGTTACTCCTGACTCTTTTAGTGATGGTGGAAAGAGTTTTAAAAGTTTAGATGCACTAAAAAATATTAAAGAAATGGTCAAAAATGGAGCAAGTATTATTGACATTGGGGCAGAAAGTACAAGACCTGGCTCAGATCCATTGACACACAAAGAAGAAGTTAAAAGATTAGAACCAATATTAAAAAAATTGCCAAAAAATAAATTTGTCATATCGGTTGATACTAATAAAATTGAAACTCAAGAATATGCATTGAATATGGGAGCACATATTATAAATGATGTCTTCGGTGGCTCAGAAGATTTATTCTTTTTAACTAAAAAATTTAAAACTGGTTTAATTTTAATGCACACACCTGCACCACCCAAAACAATGCAAAAGAAAATACACTCATATAATAATGTTGTACAAGATATTAAAAAGATATTTCTTCAGAAAATTAAACAATTAGAAAAAATAAAAATTCCTTCATCCAAAGTTTGGTTTGACCCAGGTATTGGTTTTGGTAAAAATTTAAAACAAAATATAGAAATTATGCAAAAAATTAATCAGTTTAAGTTTAAGGGGTATGGATTATTATTAGGATCATCTAGAAAAAGCTGGATCAACTTCATAGATAAGAGTGAAACAAATCAAAGATTGGGAGGTTCAATCGCTTCTGCATTATATTGTTATCAAAAGGGAGTTGATATATTTAGAGTTCACGACATAAAAGAAACGTCTCAATCATTAAAAATTTTTGAAAAACTATGTTCAAAGTAGAAATTAAAAACTTATCCATCAGTGCAAACATAGGTATCACTGCTCAAGAGCGAAAGAAAAAACAGTTATTAAAGGTAACATTAGAATTTAGTTATCCTATTAAAAACTCACTAGATTTAAATAATATAAATAATGTGAAGGATTATTCATCTATTACTAAATATTTAAAAACTTTCATAAAGGAATCTCAATCACATACTCTTGAGAATTTAATAATAAAAACATCCAATGCTCTTGAAAAAAAATTTAAAATAAAAAAAGCTAAAATTACAATTAATAAAACAGCTGTAGCAAAAAAATATGGAGCTGAATCACTAAGTGTATCAAACTGAAACAATAATCGCACTTGGCTCAAATCTAGGTAATACTATATTTAATTTACGCTCTGCCGTTAGAGAGTTAGAAAATATTGGTAATATAAAAAAAATTGCTAATATTTATATTTCTTCTCCTTATGGATACAAATCGCAAAGTAATTTTTTTAACACCGCAATTAAACTATTAACCAATCAGCAGCCATTAGAATTAATAAATAATATTTATGAAATTGAAAAAAAATTAAAAAAAAATAAAAAAATAATCAATGGTCCAAGAATTATTGATTTAGATATTATTTTTTTTGGCAAACAAATATTTAATAAAAAAAATTTAATAATTCCTCACCCTAGAGCAGCTGAAAGAGACTTCGTGTTATATCCAATACTTGATATTGATCCTTTTCTCAGACATCCGATCGAAAAAAAATCAATAAAAGTATTATCGAAAGAGTTGCAAAATAAATATATTATTAAAAGATTATCCTACCGAAATTTGATTTAAAAAATCTTTGAGTTTTGATTTAGAAATTAAATTTCTCTGATTTTTCAAACTTCTAGAAATATCTAATCCAAAAGGTATTATTTGTTTTAGAATGTTTGAAACATTTTTTTTGTCTATACCACCACCAATATAAACTGGAATATTTTTACTTTTTATAAATTGTATTTGTTTAATACTTTTTCTCAATGAATATTTTTTAATACTCTTTTTTCTGTAAACATTCATATCAAAATAAATAACATCAACAAATTTTCTAATTGATTCAATGTACTTTTTATCAAAATTTTCTGGATTAATAGCAATACCAATTTTTAATCTTTTAAATATTTTTTTTATTTTTAATAAATCTTTTTTGGGAAAATGATATGAACATGAAATTGTCTTTGGTTTTGTAAAATCTATTTGTTCTATTAGCTTGTCTAAAGAGACATACCGAGTCAGAAGTACTGATTCTATCTTATAATTTTTACATTCTTTAATTAATGATTGTATTTTTTTATCACTAACTGTGTTTGGTCCATTCAAATTTTTACTTGCAAAACCCAATGATTTTATTTTATTTTTATGTGCCACTTCAACAGATTTTACATTTGTTATGCCACAAATTTTTAGAGGTATATTTTTCATTAAATTTTATTTTTAAAAATTATAAATATATGTAAACTATTTTTTTTTATATATGTCATTAAATTTTTATAGACGAGTAGCGTTTGGCCTGTCGCCACATGAAAAACCAGATAAAGATCCTCTTAATTGGGCAATAAATCAATTAGATACCATACCTGATCTCTTGTGGCCTGGAACAATCCCAACAGAAAAAGATTTAAGAAAAAAATATGGTGAATGGGTCTACGGAGATAGAGAAGTTTTAAGAAAAAAATTTAAAAATGATAAACATGCCTATAGGAAAGCAAAAGATGAATTAAGAATAAAAACTGGAGAAAGATATTTTGAATTAAATGAACATGCCATTCGTCATTTTCAAACAAAGTATTCCAAACAACCCGTTTTCGAGCGTTTCTGGCTTTTTTGGGGAAATCATTTTGCAATAAGTGAAAAAGATTTTTTAGCAGAGTTTAGTACCGGACCCTATCAACGTGAAATTATTAGACCTAACATGGTTAAAACTTTTGAAGAGATGGTTCAGTCAGTTACAACTTCATGGTGTATGATTCACCACCTTGATAATTCAGAATCTTTTGGCCCCAATTCTAAAAAAGGAATGGAATGGGGAGAAACGATAAACGAAAATCATGCAAGAGAATTATTAGAATTACATACAGTATCTCCAAATGCTGGATACACTCAGGAAGATGTGATTCAGTTAGCCTATATCATGACAGGTTGGGCGCACAAATGGGATAGAAAAAATTTAGAAACCGGGGATATATGGTTTGATCAGGAAATGCATCAAAAAGGAGATAAAGTAGTTTTAGGAGTTAAATATAAAAATGATGCAAAAAGAGAACTTGCAAAGGTAATTCATGATTTGGCAACACACCCAATATGTATCAAATTTGTTTCAACAAAATTATGCAGGCATTTTATTACAGATGAACCAACAGATGAAATGATAAACCCAGTTATAGATGCATGGAACAAATCCAACGGTAGCCTGATTGAAATTCACAAAGCAGTTATAACGCAAGCTTATAAGTATAATGAGATTACACATAAATTTCATCCACCTGAAATATGGTTAATGCAATTATCTAGAATGTTTGATTTAAATATTCCGCTTTCATTTGAAAAAATGAATTATACTTTTAAGATAAAGCCAAATAATAGACAAAGACAGTTATCTTGGATACTTAGAGAAATAGGTCATTCACCTTATCGTGCTAAACAACCTAATGGTTGGAGTGATTTGGAGGTAGATTGGGTATCGCCAGAATTATTATTACGTCGCTTTTGGTTTGCTTCAGTCGAACTTCCAATGCTTGTTAAATCTGGAAACAGATCCCATGGTTTTATTTTATCTTGTCTTAAAAATAATTTTGAAGAACATGAAAATATGGCATCACTTATTGATAATTTTAGATTTGGCACATCAGATTATGATTTAGGGCAAAAGTATGGAGTCATTTGTAATTTGCCAGGAGTATTAAAAATATGAACTGCACAAGAAGAAATTTTTTAATTGGAGGATCAACAACATTGTTTCTTTCTGGATATTTTCCAAAAATAAGTTTTGCTTCAATGCAGAAAAAAAATCTAATTATCATATCACTTCGTGGAGGAATGGATGGTTTAACAGCTGTTCCTGTTATTGGAGATAAACGTCTCAAAAAATTAAGAAAAAAACTCATTCTGGAAGACGTTCTTAATTTGAACAGTGACTTCGGCCTTCATCCTAAATTAGAAATTTTTCATAAACTCTGGCAAAAAAATCAAGCGGCAATTGTTCATGCAACAAATATTCCTTACACAGGCAGATCACATTTTGATGGACAAAATTTAATGGAAACTGGAGCGCACATTCCATACAAAGAAAAAACAGGATGGCTTGGTAGGGGGTTACTAGCTTCAAATATTATAGGAAAAGGTTTGGCAATATCTTTACCAATGCCACTTTTACTAAGAGGTGTGCCACAGAATAATAATTTCTTCCCATCACCAGATTTTGTTGAAACAAAGTTAATAGATCAAATTTATAATGAATTTAAGGGTGAGCATAACGAGCTAATTAAATCTACACTTGATACAATAAGACAAAGACCATTGTCTATGCAAATAGCTACTGACTCTGATGATAGAAAAAAACTTGCTCTTGAAGCTGCTAAACAATTAAAAGATCAAAGTGGTCCTCGAGTTGCTGTATTTGATTTAGATGGTTTTGATACCCATGCTGCTCAAGGAGGTGTTGATGGAGCACATGCCGATGAACTAGAAGAAGTAAATAAGATTGTTACTATTCTACATGAAAATCTTGGCCAAGCATTTGATAATACATTAATTCTTACTCTGACTGAATTTGGCCGAACTATAAAACAAAATGGAGGTTATGGAACTGAGCACGGATATGGAAGTGCAATACTTATGGCTGGAGGTTTGTTAAAAAAATCTCAAGTTTATACAGATTGGCCTGGACTAAAAAAGAAAGAATTGTTTGAGGGAAGAGATCTAAATTCGACTATTGACTCAAGGGCTGTTTATAATTCTGCAATGTCTGTTTGTTTTAACCAAGATCCAGAATTTTTACGTAAAGAAGTTTTTTGGGGAGATGAACTTCCTGATTTGTCTCAAGATTTGTTTAAGATTTAGAAATAAATAATTTTTTTAGTAATTTCATGTTAAACAAGAATATGGTTTCAGAAAATTTTGATAGTTTATTCAAGGCTGCAAAAAAAGTTAGAGAGCAAGCTCATGTGCCATATTCAAATTTCAAAGTAGGAGCAGCTTTTCTAACAGAAGATAGTAAAATTATTACTGGTTGTAATGTTGAAAATGCAGCCTATCCTCAATCCCAGTGTGCCGAAGCAACAGCAATTGGAAATATGATATCTAATGGAAACAAAAAAATTTTAGAAGTTGTGGTTATAGGTTCAGGTGAATTATTATGCTCACCTTGTGGCGGTTGTAGACAGAGGTTAAGAGAATTTGCTACTTTAGATACTAAGATTCATATGTGTAACGAAAATGGTCATATGAAAACATCTACGCTCGAAGAATTACTTCCAGATTCTTTTGGCCCAGAGAATCTTTAATGCTACCTTCGGCCAAAAAATTTTTAGACATAACAAATAATACTTCACCTGATATTGCCGTAATTTTAGGAAGTGGACTGACTAATTTTTTTGAAGAAAAAGATATTCAAGAATCAATTTCATATGAACAGTTAACTGATTTTCCACAGCCAACTGTCAAAGGTCACGCAGGTAAATTAGTTTTAGGAAAAATAAATACTTTAAATGTTGTTTGTATGTATGGAAGATCCCATATTTATGAAGGACACAATCCTCAAAGCTTAGCTTCACCCATAAGAGTATTAAAAGACATTGGGTGCAAGTTATTAGTTGTTACAAATGCAGCAGGTAGTTTAGATGAAGCTATGCCGGCTGGCAGTCTAATGGCAATTAAAGATCATATTAACTGGAGTGGTTTCAATCCACTTATTGGACCCAATGCTGAAGAGTATGGCCCTCGCTTTCATGATATGAGTGATGGGTATCATAAGTTTTATAGAGATCAGTTAATGCAAGTCGCTAAAAAAATAGATCAAAAAATTTATGAAGGTATTTATTGTATGTACTCAGGACCAAACTTTGAAACACCTGCTGAAATCAATGCCTTAAAAGTAATAGGCGGAAATGCAGTTGGAATGTCTACAGTACCAGAAGTTTTAGTTGCTAATCATTGCGGACTTCCTGTTATTGGTATCAGTGTAATCACCAACTTAGCTGCTGGTATGAATAAAACAAAATTAAGTCATCAAGAAACTTTAGAGAATGCAAGTTTAGCAGAGAACAATGTTTTAAATTTAATTAAACAATTTATACAAGAAGTTCAATTCGATGATACCTCAAGAGATAATTAGAAAAAAAAGAGATAACCAAGATCTATCAAAAGAAGATATCAACTTTTTTGTAGACGGTTTAACAGATGGATCTTTTTCAGACGCGCAAATTGCAGCAATGAGCATGGCAATATTTGCAAATGGAATGACTCCTGAAGAAACTGTTTGTTTAACTGAGGCGATGACGAACTCAGGCGATACACTGAATTGGTCTGAGATTGTAGATTCTGAGTTGGTTTGTGATAAGCACTCTACTGGTGGTGTTGGAGACAAGACGAGTGTTATATTAGCACCAATACTTGCAGCTTGTGGACTGTATGTACCTATGATTTCAGGTAGAGGCTTGGGTCATACCGGGGGTACTCTAGATAAATTTGACTCAATACCTGGGTACAATACAAAGCCTGATTTAGAAACTTTTAAAAAAGTTGTAAAAGACGTTGGTTGTGCAATTATTGGTCAAACCTCTAACTTAGCACCAGCTGATAAAAAATTATATTCTATAAGGGATATTGTAGGTACAGTAGAATCTTTACCTTTAATAACATCATCTATTCTTTCAAAAAAAATTGCAAGCGGTCTTTCATCTTTAGTACTTGATGTAAAAGTTGGTAATGGATCTTTTAATAGCACTATTGATATAGCAAGAAATTTATCCAACTCATTAGTAAGAGTCGCTAAAGGAGCAGGTTTACATTGTGAAGCTATACTAACAGATATGAATCAGGTCTTAGGTAAAAGCGCTGGTCATACACTAGAAATATTAGAATGCATAAAATATATTAAAAATGATTTAAAGGATCACCGATTAGAGAAGATCACTAATGAATTAATATCTTCGCTATTAGTAAACATTTATAAAATTTCGAAAGAAGAAGCATATAATAAAATTAATACGGTTATTAATAATGGACTAGCTGCAGAAAAATTTGAAATGATGGTTGCAGCCTTGGGTGGACCAAAAAATATTTTATCATCTTTTGAAAAAGATTTAATAAATACCTCCGTTCGAAAAGATGTATTTTGTAATGAGGAAGGGTGGATAGAAAAAATTCATACCAGAGAATTAGGCCTTATACTTATTGAACTTGGAGGTGGAAGAAAACAGGTTACCGATAAAATAGATTACGGAGTTGGATATAATAATGTTCTCAATATAGGCGATGAAGTAAATTCCTCAACTCCTCTGTTAAGTTTATACTCAAGTAAAAATATAGATGATAATTTAATAAATAAAATAAAAGCCTGTTTCATTATTTCAGATAAAAAAACTCAAAAACTATCTGAAATATTTGAAACCATAAATTAATGAGCACTCAAACTGAAATTAATGAAGCACTTGTGCAATACTTACAAAGTGTAGGTTACCGAGAAGATAAAATAATTACTGAACTAGAAAATGAAACTTTAAAACTTGGTAGTGTTTCCCAAATGCAGATTGCAAAAGAACAAGGTCAGTTTTTAGAAATGATAACTAAAATTTCCAATGCTAAAAACTGTTTAGAAATTGGAAGATTTACAGGAATGAGCACTTTGTTTTTGGCTAGAGGTATACCTGAATCAGGAAAAATTGTAACTGTTGATAATTCAGATGAATTTTTACCCTTAGCAAAAAAATATTGGGAATTAGATAATATGAGCTCAAAAATTGAATCGATTATTGGAGATGGTGTTGAGGTAATGCAAAGCATGATAGACCGTCAACAAAGTTATGATTTAATTTTTATAGATGCAGATAAGAATAATTATCCAAATTATTACGAATTGTCACTAAACCTATTAGTTTCAAATGGAATAATAATTATTGATAATATGCTTTGGCACGGTGATGTTGCTGACGAAACTAAACAAGACTCTCAAACAAAAACTATCCGTAATTTAAATTTAAAAATACAAAATGACACAAGAGTGGAATTTTCTCTTCTGCCATTATCTGATGGATTATCGTTTATAAGAAAAAAATAATAAAGACTTGAATTAAACACAATCATCCCCACATAATAATTGTCTGTATGCCATTGTGGGTGCGGACAAAATAAACTTGCTTAATAAAGGAGTTATTATGACTAGAAACCTATCCGTTTGGAATTCTCTAAGACCATTCTCTGTTGGATTTGACTCAATTTTTGACGAATTTGATAGAATGTTGGAGTCTACGGAACGATACAATACAAATTATCCACCTTACAATATTCATCGAGTCGATGAGCATAACTATAAAATTGAAGTTGCTCTCGCTGGATATAGTAAAGAAGACATTGAGATTGAATTAAAAGAAAACAACCTAACTGTTAGAAATAAACCTAAAGAAAAAGTAGTTAATGAAAATGGTAATGGTGTAATTCATAAAGGAATCTCAACAAGACAGTTTGAAAGATCGTTCACTATTTCAGAAGATATCAAAGTCAAAGATGCTGAATTGAAAAATGGACTTTTAGCGATTGATTTGGAGAGAATTATTCCAGAAGAAAAAAAAGCTAGACTAATCTCAATAAAGTAGTTTGGATAGGGGCCCAAAGTGGCCCCAAACTTTACAATTGTTGAAAAGTATAATTTTAATTTTTATAAGTAATTATGAAAATATTAGTTTTTCTTTTTGTATTTTATCCGTTATCAGTTTTCGCCCATCAACCTAAATTAATAAATTATTCACCATCATTTGATAACCCGCATGACGTCGTATATCCAGAAATTTCAAAAGCTTATTATTCTAAATTAGAAGGTGAGCCACATTATTATAAAATAGAAAGCGAACGTGATTTTTTATTTTATACAGGCATTTTAAGTCCAAAAGTAAATGATAATTATAAATGGTTATCCATTGAAGTTTTAAATGAAAACAAAGAAGTTATTTATAATGCAGATGGCGAAGATTTTAATTGGAATGAGTGGTATGAACCTTATGCTAGGGATTGGTATTGGAAAGGTCCTGAAATAGGAACTGAAAGAAACGAAGAATTTAAAACAAGTTTTATGATTAATGCTGGAACTTATTATATAAAAGTATTTAACGAAGATAACACCGGACATTATTCATTAGCAGTTGGTGAGGCAGAATTTTTTGGATCCAATCTGTGGGAACAAATTTTAACTTGGACACCTATCATTCTTTATATAGGCCCGTTCATGGATATTGTACATTGGCAAAAATTTGATATTCGTGCTTATATTCCTCATATTGCTCTTTTAGTTTTAATAACAATTATTTATTTTTTAATAAAAAGAATATTTTTTAGAAGAAAGGCATAGAACGGAGTATGTTTCTAAGATTATTTTTTTTAATTAGTACACTTTTAATTATTAAACCTCTTTACGCTCATACTTTTACTGGCATGAATGGTTTTTATGACGGTCTTTCTCATCCTGTTTTAGGGTTAGATCATTTCTTGGCAATGGTATGCGTCGGAGTTGTAAGTTCACAAATTGGCGGAAGAGCCATATGGACAGTCCCCTCCTTGTTTGTTCTATTTATGATTGTAGGAGGTGCAGCAGGTTTATTCATAGAAATTCTAGCCATTACTTTCTCTGATATTATTGAATGGGGAATTATTTTTTCAGTAATTTTTTTAGGTTTATCCGTTGCTATAGAAAAAAAATTACCAACAATTATTATAATGATAGCAGTTGCATTTTTTGGTGCGTTTCATGGATTAGCTCACGGTATTGAAATGCCATGGGCAGCAAATCCACTATTATTTGCTCTAGGTTTTTCATCTGGCACAGCAGTGCTACATCTGTTTGGTGTTGGTATAGGACTCGTACTTATTAGAAATAATTTTTTAAATATAATATTGAGAGTACTTGGTATTGGATGTGCAATTTTTGGATTCTATTTAATTATATAATTTTTTTAATTAGAATAGTTCTAAAAACACTTCATAATTGTTTCGAAATATTGAATTAAAATTTTTTTTACAAAATATTTTTTTTTTAATTAATTAAAACTTTACTTCCGTTCCATGGTGGTTAATTTTTATAACATTATAACTCACATTTAATATTACGATTATTAACCACCTACTTTAAAATTTCTTTAAATTAGAATAACTCTAAAAAAGGTAAATTTTTCCCAAAATAACTTTATATTTTAAATAAAAATATAATGATTTTTAATTAATATAAAAGAATTTTAGATCCTTAGTAATAGGACGTGGAGATAAGTAATCTATTTTAAGGGTAAAGGCGCATCTTAACCTCACAGGTTTTCACTTATCTCCACAACCATAAACTAAGAAATTTTATAATTAAGGAAAAAAATATGAAAAAAATATTACTGATTGCTACTGCATTAGTTTTCTCTTTTAGTTTTTCTAAATCTTTTGCAGATGGTCATGGTCCAGAAATTTATGGCCCATACCCAATTACGTTAAAAGGTTATGATGGCGATGAAACAAATTCAGTAAAATATACAGGTCAAATGGCCAGACAAGTTTTACATGATAGTTTGAAGAAACTTGTTAAAACTGGTGATCTAGATAAAATGATGGCCTATTATAATGGAGAAGATGGTTTAGAGATTATTGCTCCAAAATCTAAAGATGGTTTTCCTATTATGCAAACTATGGTTTCAGAAATAGGTAGTGGAAACTTATCTGGTAAAATGTACAAAGGTGCAATTCCAGGTTGGGGTGGACTATCTGGACCCGAAGCATTAGAACATATGATGCAGAAAGCTAGTGAAATTGGTGGTGATTTTGATCCTGCAACAGGATTTGATTACACTCAGTTAATATCTAAGTTTGCAATGGGTGCTGTTTTTTATAACCAAGGTGTAAATAATTATCTTGGTAAAAAAATGGAGATTGGTCAAAAAGAAAATCGTAAACCTTATAAAGAAGGTGCTTATTATACTGGAAAAGAACATAGCTGGGATGAAGCATTTGGATATTGGGGTGCTCCAGCACATTCTTTAACATTAACAGCAGAACAGAATTATAATGTTGCTAAGATGAAGGATTTAGCTGCTGCTGATTATAATGGTGATGGTGTTGTAGATTTATATTCTGAGATGTTATTTGCACATGCTTACTACGCATCAAGTTATGACAAAGGTGGTAAGACTAATTATCTAGCTACTGTTAATCAAGCATTCATTGATGGTAGAAAAGTTATCAGAGATGCTGGCGGTAGAAATTTAAATTTTTCTGAAAGAACCAAAATGTTAGAGGCTAGAGATACTATCAGAGAAAATTGGCAAAAAGTTATTGCTGAATCTGTGTTTAAGTATGCTGGTTCTACATATAAAGATATTGTAGCACTTGAAACAATTATGGAAGCAAATGGTGATACTACAGACGCATTTAGAAAATATGCGAAACATTGGGGAGAACTTAAAGGCTTTGCTTTAGCTCTTCAATGTGGACCAGAAGATCTAGGTGAAACTGCAGAAAAAATGAATAGAATGATGGGTTTTGGACCAGTTCTATTAAATGCTTCTCAGGTTGTTGGAGTTGATTCAAACGGTAACTTTATTAAAGATCAAGCTCAAGATTGGGGAGAATTTAAACTCCACATGATTAAAATTCAAAAACTTATGGTTGATGAATTTGGAGTTACTGCAAGAAACAATGATCAGTTAGCTGCTATGGAAGAACTTGCTAGCACTATGGGAAGCTCTGACTCTGCAGAAAACGATTAAATTACATAAATAAAGTGTGGCTTAATATGAGCCACACTTACTAATTTGGAATGGAAATAATTACTGATTATATATCAAATATAGGAAATCAATTTATTGATCCTAAGAAAAGAATTTTTATTGCTTATATTGCAATCTCAATAGCTATTGCAACTGTGTGGTTTATTTTAAATAAAAAATATTCTTTTGTAGGCGCACTAAAAAAAATTTTCGATAAAAAGATATTTTTTTCAAAGTCAGCAAAGTCAGACTACAAAGTATTTTTAATCAATCAATTGATTATGATGACTGTGTCACCATTTTTAATTACTCAATTAACGATTGCTACAGCACTTTATTTCTATTTCCATACAATTGATTGGTTAAGCGTTGGAATGTTCAATAGTACATTGCCAATAATTGTAATTATATCTTTTACTACCTTCCAATTCTTAATTGATGATTTTAGTAAATATATTATTCATCGTTTTATGCATAAGTGGCCAATTTTATGGTCGCTTCATAAAGTACACCACTCAGCAACAGTGCTTACACCAATGACAGTTTTTAGAACACATCCTTTAGAAGGCATTATATTTTCACTCAGAAGTTCTGTCACTCAAGCAATCAGTATATCTTCATTTATATTTCTGTTTGGTAATACTGTAAGTTTGTACACAGTATTAGGAGTAAATATCTTTGTTTTTATTTTTAATATTCTTGGCTCTAATCTTCGTCATTCCCATGTAGGTATTAGATATTGGAGATGGGTAGAATATATATTTATTTCACCAGCTCAACATCAGCTTCATCACTCGATTGCTAGAGAACATCATGACAAAAATTTTGGAGCTGCACTTGCTGTTTGGGATTGGTTATTTGGATCACTACATCATTCTGTTGAATTTGATACTCTTGAACTAGGAATTGAGAAAAATCAAAAAGATGAGAGTCATGATCTAAAATATTTGTACATAAATCCTTTTGTAGAAATTAAAAATTATTTTTTAAAAAAATTTCTTAAAATTAAAAATAAAATTAATTTAATCAACTTAAAATGGAGATCATTAAATGAAAACTAATCTACTACGCCTTTTATTTATATTTATTGTTTTTATTTTTGCACCTTATCTTAATGCAAAAGAAATAAACATTTATTCCCATAGACAGCCTTTTTTAATAAATCCCTTTTTAGATTTATTTTCACAAGAAACAGGAATTAAAACTAATGTTGTTTACTCTAAAAAAGGTCTTGCCCAAAGACTAAAGGCAGAAGGTGAAAATAGTCCAGCAGATGTTATACTTACGGTCGATATTGGAAGATTGTACGTTTATGATGATCTTGATCTTTTGGCTCCAATAGATTCGAAAAAACTTAAAAATAATATTCCAAATTATTTAAGAAGTCCTGATAATACATGGTTTGGTTTATCCAAAAGAGCTAGAGTCATCGTAGTTCACAAAGATAAGATTGCGGAAGGGGAAATAACGAGAATTGAAGATCTAGCTAACCCTAAATGGAAAGGCAAAATTTGCTCAAGACCTGGAAGTCATGTTTATAATCGAGGTATTATGGCTTCAGTTTTAGCAGCTCTTGGTGAAGAAGAAGCAGAAAAATGGGCAAAGGATATGGTTGCTAATTTTGCTAAAAGACCACAAGGAAATGATAGAGCTCAGGTTAAGGCAATTCATGAAGGTGAGTGTGAAATTGCTCTAATAAATAATTATTATTTTGGAAAATTAAAATTCTCAGAAGATCCTGAACAAAGAAAATGGGTTGAAAGTGTTAGATTGGTTTTTCCAAATCAAGCTGAAGGTGACAGAGGTGCTCATGTTAATATATCAGGAGGCGGTATAGCAAAATTTTCAAAGAATAAAGAAGAGGCTCAAAAACTTTTGGAATTTTTGACCAGTGAAAAAGCACAGAAACTTTACGGAGAGATTAATTTTGAATATCCTGCAAATCTTAAAATAGAACCTGGTGATGAGTTAAAAAGTTGGGGTAGTTTCCGTGAAGATACTCTTCCAATTGTCAAAATAGCAGAATTAGCCCCAGAGGCACAAAAGATAATTGATCGAGTAGGTTGGTAGTTTATAAGCAAGTGAATTTGTACAATTGGAATAGTTCATCAACACTGGCAACGTTACTTGCTTTATTTATTATAAGTCCAATAGTTGCTATTTTTTACTCCGCATTTTTAGGGGATACCAGTCTTTGGCCTCATCTCTTCTCAACTGTACTTCCAAGATATGTATATAATACGATTGTACTGATGATAGGGGTTGGTATTCTAAGTACAATTTTTGGTGTTTCTTCTGCATGGGTTGTAACAAGATATAATTTCTTAGGAAAAAAATTTTTTGAATGGGCTTTACTATTACCGGCGGCAGTACCAGCATATATAATAGCTTACACTTACACGGACTTCTTAGAATATGCTGGACCACTTCAAAAATTTTTAAGAGAAATTTTTAACTGGAGCTCACCAAACGATTATTGGTTTCCTGAAATTCGTTCCATGGGTGGTGCCATATTAGTTATGTCCTGTGTGTTGTACCCTTACATTTATATGATGACGAGAGCATCATTCTTAACTGTGCCATTATCGTTCTACCAAACAAGTTTGATTTATGGACGTAATAGTTTTTTTTCAGTTGCTCTACCTCTTGCAAGACCAGGAATATTTGCTGGTTTAGCATTGGTGTTGATGGAAACAATTTCAGATTTTGGAACAGTTGATTATTTCGCTTTAGAAACATTAACACTTGGTGTTTTTAATGTTTGGTTGGGTATGAACAGCCTTTCCGGTGCTTCACAGATATCTTCAGTTCTTTTTATATTCGTTGTTGTTCTTTTAACCATTGAATATCTAGCTAGACGTCGACAAAGATTTTTTGAAAAAAGTAGTGGTCAAAATATGTTACAATCTGAGACAATAACTTTTACAGGAAAGTTAATTTGTTTTATCATATGTTTGCTTCCAATAACTTTAGGTTTTATCATTCCAGTAATTATTCTTCTTAACTTTGTACTAAATGGATTTTCTATAATTAATTTTAGTGAGGTTACTTTTGCTGCAACAACAAGTATTTCCTTGGCTCTTGGTGGAGCCGTAACAGTAATGTTGGTTTCTATAATTTTAATTATTGTATCTAATTACAGATCAAATACTTTTCAAAAAGGACTAATATTTGTGGCGTCATGCGGTTATGCATTGCCAGGCACAATTTTAGCAGTTGGAATTGTAATATTTTTTGGCTGGCTAAATAGTATTATTAATGTTGAAATTAGTTATGTTGCAGGTGGTTTTTTAGTTTTAATTTTTGCGTATACAACAAGGTTTTTAGCAGTTGGAAACGCAGCACTAAGATCTGGAATATTAAAAGTTCACCCAAATGCGGTAGATGCCTCACAAACAATGGGAAAAGGATTCTTAAACACAATTAGAGTAATTGTTTTACCATTAATTTATACTAATATTTTAATTGGTGGAATTCTTGTATTCGTTGATATTTTAAAAGAGCTTCCCATCACCTTATTACTACGTCCATTTAATTTTGAAACTTTAGCTACGTATGTTTATCAATACGCATCAGACGAGCTTTTACAAGAATCTTCATTTGCCGCATTAATAATTATTGTTGTTGGTCTTGGACCAGTTATATTTTTAAACTCTACACTTCAAAGAGTTTCACAAAAAAAAGAAAGTAATTAATTTTTAAAAATAAAAGCTTGAGATTGATCTATTTCGATTTCTACTGCTGATGATTGCTGAGGGTTAAATTCAGGAGGCATATGACTGTGTACATGGACGACCTCATTATTATCATTGAGCACTGACAAATGAATAAAACTAAAGGATCCCATTAATTTTGAAGCCATGACAGTACCTTTGATACCATTAACGGGTGTTGGCTGCTGTTTTAATTTAATACCTTGTGGCCTTACATGCACTTCAACATTCTTGTTTTCAAATTCATTAGGTGCTTTTATTTTTCCAACTGGAGTTTGCACAAAAGAATTACTCACTATTCCATTAAATCTATTTGTTTCTCCAAAAAATTCAGTCACATAAGAATTCTTTGGATTTTTATATAATTCAGCGGGACTTCCTGACTGAATAATATACCCTGATGTATCCATAATATTTATCTGATTAGAAATAAACATTGCTTCAAAAGGATCATGGGTAACAATGATTACGGAGATATTTGATTTTTGTAATAAATGTAATGTTTCATCACGCACTTCTTCTCGAAGATTTAAGTCAAGACTAGAGAATGGCTCATCTAAAAGTAGTAAATCTGGTTGAGAAATTATTGATCTTGCTAATGCAACTCTTTGTTGTTCACCTCCACTCAATTCATGAGGAAATTTATTCAAAGAGTTTGGAAGTTTTATTAAATCAATAATATCTTCAATTTTATATTCTGAATTCTTATAATTAATTGGATATTCTAAATTTTGTTTTACTGTTAAGTGTGGAAACAAAGCATAGTCCTGAAACAAGAAGCCAATTTTTCTTTTTTCAGTTGGTAAATGTTTATTTGCGCTACTAACTTCTTCACCATTGATTAAGATTTTACCAGATTGTACTTTCCCAAGTCCTGCAATAAGTTTTAGTAATGTAGTTTTGCCACTTCCAGATGGTCCCAAAATACACGAGATACTATCTTTATTTAAATTAAAATTAATATTATTTAAAATTTTTTTATTATTAATTGAGTGTGTAAGATTTTGAACTTCAACTGCTAACATAAAATACCTATTACACTAAAATTAAACTTGAGGAAATTTATCTATAATTTCACTTTCCCATTCAAGAAACTTTTTAGATCTATTATCAGGACTTGGATGTGATCCCATAAATTCAGGCACTCTTCCTTCTTGACCTGCCATCATTCTTTGCCATAGCTTAGCAGGCTCTTTAATATTAAATCCAGCAAGATTCATAAATCCCATACCTAAATAATCAGCTTCACTTTCCATTTTTCTACTAAATGGAAGAAAAATTCCATACTTAACCACTGAGTTGTATACATTACCACCTACGTTACCAACTCTGAAAGATTTATTTAAAAGTTCAGCGTATTTACTTCGCGATATTCCAATTGTTGCCATTTGCATCATAGATGCTTGGGTTAATTTTTCAACAGTGTGTCTAGCAAATGCATGCGCAATTTCATGGCCCATCACTGCAGCAATCCCGTCATCATTTTTACAAACAGGAAGTATACCAGTGTAGAAAGCAATTTTTCCACCAGGCATACACCAAGCATTTTTTGTATCAGATTCAATTAGAGCAAATTGCCAATTAAAATTTTCTACAGGATTTTTTTCACGCTTATTAATATAAAATGTATCTAGAGAGGTATAAATTTCCTTTCCGATTTCTTCAATTTTTTTAGATTCATCTGTGTTATCTAAAAGAATTTTATCTTCTTTAGCTTTTGATAAAAATCTTGAATATGTTTTATCAACTTCTTGATTAAGAGCTCTTTCATTAGGATAAATCTTTGGAAGACCAGCTACACCACCACCCATTAAAATTATAGGTAGGTTGCTATCATATAAATTAAGTTGACTTCGATTTGTTAATGGTACTTGTGTACAAGAAGGTAAAATCATAGAACCACATAAAGAGCAACTAGCGCCAAAAACAAAGCTTCTTCTGTTTATTCTTGCTTCCATATTATTATTATATAGGTATTTTTTTTATATGAATATTTTTAATTCAGTCAAAAAAGCAGAAATCCATGTTCATTTAGAGGCAACTATAACGCCAACTTTATGTAAAAAATTTGCCAAACGAAACAACTATGAAATAGCTGAAGAAATGTTTGGTTCAAAGTACGCATACCAATGGGATGATTTTTATGATTTTATAAAAAAATATGACATTGTTACTTCTGTTATACATACACCAGAAGATTATTTTGAATTAACGTATGAATATTTAAAAGATTGCGCAGCTAACAATGTTCTTTATGTCGAAGCGATGATTTCCTCAACTCATGCTAAAGAAAAAGGCATGACCTATCATTCTTTTATTGAAGGAGTTTATGAAGCTTCTAAAAAAGCTGAGGAGGATTTTGGAATTGTTTCACGTTATATAATGAATGGGATCAGACATTTAGGGCCAGAGTCAGTACAAGGAACTGCAGAGGAAGTTTTAAATAATCCCCATCCTTGTTTAGTTGGTTTTGGTTTGGCTGGGGATGAATTGCATTTTCCTCCAAACTTATTTGTTGAAACATTTGATATGTTAAAAAAAGAAAATTTTCCAATTACAGTTCATGCAGGTGAATGGGATGGACCTATAAATATAAGGAATGCTATTAATCTTCTCCATCCAACAAGATTAGGCCACGGAGTTCGATCAATAGAGGATCCTGATTTAGTCAAAGAAATAATTGAAAAAGATATTATTCTAGAAACTTGTCCAACAAGTAATATTGCAACTAAAATTTACAAAGATTATGTAGATCATCCTGTGAAAAAATTATTTGATCAAGGAGTAAAAGTAACAGTCAATTCGGATGACCCTCCTTTTTTTAATGCTACGATAAATGGTGAATACAAAGTTATGGAAGATTTAGGTTTAAATGAAAAAGAACTAACCTCCCTTACTCATAACGCAATTAAGTATTCTTTTTGTGATGATGAAAATAAAAATAAATTATTAGCTAAATTAAACTAGATAATTTTACTAATGGTCTTGCACCATAATGCGAAATAATTTCTGCGGCAGCAATTGATGCGTAATTACCACATTCATCCATTGCTTTACCTTTAGAATAACCAAATAAAAAACCAGCTGCAAATAAATCTCCAGCTCCAGTTGTATCTACAACTTTTTCTACTTTTTTTGCAGCAACTTCAGTGATGTCATTACCAGATACAATAACTGATCCACTACTTCCTTTAGTAATCGCAGCAATTATATTTAATGATTTTGCATATTCTAGACCTTCTTCAAAACTTTCTGTTTGTGCCATTGCTTTGATTTCATCTTCGTTAGCAAAAAGAATATCAACATTCTCAGTTATTAATTCTTTAAAAGAATCTCTATGTCTATCAACACAAAAAAGATCAGATAAAGTAAATGCAATTTTTTGATTATCAGCTTTGCAAATATCCACCATTTTTTTCATAGCCTTTTTTGCATTTTCATTGTCCCACAAGTAGCCTTCCAAATATGCAATCTTATGATTTTTAATATCATCCTCTTTTATATCTTCAGGTCCTATTAATGTTCCAGCACCAAGAAATGTACACATTGTTCTTGTTCCATCTTCTTCAACAAAAATTGTACAACATCCAGTTGAAATATCAGGAGATGTAAATCCCAATGGAAATTTTAGTCCTTCCCTGATCATATCTTTTTGAAGGTATACTCCAATTTCATCATTTTTAATTTTTCCAATAAAACTTCCATTACCGCCAAAAGAGGTGATACCAAACATGGAGTTACCAAGGGAACCTCCACCAGCCATTTCTCTGATGGAATAACTTTCATGTAAATTATTTTTTAAATTTTCATCAATAAGGTTCATAGAATCTCTATTAATTTCATGTTTTTCAATTTCACTTTGATTGGAAGGAATTATGGCATCTACCATAGCATTTCCAATTCCAACTACGTCTAATTTATCACTCATTTTTGTTTAATAATTATTGGTACTAATTGTACTATAATGACTCCAACAAATATTGCAAGGCATCCAAGTATTTTTTGTGTGTCTAAAACTTGATTTAAAAGTATCCAACCCGCTATTGCTGCAAAGACTGACTCCATTGATAAAATAATAGCAGCAGGAGCAGGATTAGCTTTATGTTGAGCAATAATTTGAAGTGTATATCCAATGCCAGCAGAAAAAATACCCGTGTATAAAATTTCAAACCACTCAATTTGCATATTGGAGAGCTTTGGTTCCTCCCACATAAAAGCTAGGATCATAGATAAAATAAAAACAATAAAGTACTGAATGCTTCCAAATAAAAAAGGACTGTTAAGTTCTTTCATAAAAATATCGATACAAATAATATGTAAGGCAAAAAACAAAGCAGCAATAAACAAGAGTGAATCTGATTGTTGAATTTCAACTGATTGATTAGAGGACAAAAGATATGATCCATACAAACAAAGTAAAATGGCAATCCAGATAATCCAGTGTACCTGCTTTTTAATTATGAATCTTGAAATTATTCCAACAAAGGGAACGTAAAGAGTGCTAAGAAAAGCAGCATTTGATATTAATGATTTTTGTAAAGCGTATTGTTGAAGCCCCATACCACCAAAAAGAAAAAAACCTGTAGCCAAACAAAGATAAACTTTTTTTCTATCACTTAATATTTTAAAAATATTTTGTTGTTCTAGATAAATCGCAAATGGAATTACTGTTAAAAAAGCAAAAAAGAATCTTCCAAAGCTAAAAGTAAAAGGACCTATGGCTCCCATTCCAGTAGTTTGGCTTACAAAAGCTGTTCCCCATATAAGTGAGGCAATTAACATAAGTATGTTAGCTCTTGTATGACTCATAAAAATATTTGATTTATTATTTTATTGTTTATCTTTATTAATCCACCAAGACTCAATTACAATTCCGTAAAGTGGAATTTCGTCTGGGTATTCAAAAAAATCCCAATAAGCAATTCTGTCTTTGTTGCTATGATAAAGAGGAACTACATAGTGACCCCATAACAATACTCTATCAAGTGCGTGGATCGCTGTTGTTAATTCTTCTCTATTTGTTGCACTAATTAATTTTTCAATTAATGCATCAACTGCTGGACTATTGATACCAGGATAATTTCTGCTTCCATCTTTTTGACCAACTTCTGATCCCCAATAAAATTGTTGCTCATTTCCTGGACTTAGACTGACTCCCCAATATCTTTTAATCATATCAAAATCATAACTTAACAAACGTTCTTGATACTGTGATGAATCAACAGTTCTTACATCCATTGTAATGCCAAGTTTTTTTAAATTACTTTGATAGGCTAAGGCAATTTTCTCATCAGATGGACTGACAATCAAGAACTCAAACTTGAATTCTTTTCCATCTTTTACCAGTTTTCCATCTTCAACAAACCATCCCTCTTTTTCGAGTATTTCTTTTGCTTTCAATAAATTTTTACGGTCATTACCACTGCCATCTGTAATAGGTGGGGTAAATGATTCCGTAAATACCTCTGCTGGAATTTCATCTTTCCATACATTCAATAATTCTAACTCATTTTTTGACGGTAAGCCTGAAGAAGCTAATGGAGAATTGTCAAAATAACTATCTGTTCTCACATATGCATTTTGATATATTGTTTTATTAATCCATTCATGATCATAGGCATAACTTAAAGCAAGTCTTACATTTCTATTATTAAAAATGTCACGTCTTGTATTCATCACAAGACCATTCATTCCAACAGGTCTATCGTTATTCATTTCTGTCAGTATTACCTCACCATTCTGGACAGCTTTGAAATCATACTCTGATAACCAACGTTTAACGTTGTACTCCCTTCTAAAGTCGTATTCACCAACCTTAAAAGCTTCAACTAATACATTTGAGTCTTTGTAATAATCATAAATAATTGTATCAAAATTATAGAGACCTTTATTTACAGGCAAATCTTTTGCCCAGTAATCTTCTACGCGTTTGTATTTTATTTGACGTCCTGGATCGAGACTATCAACTTGGTACGGACCACTGCCAAGAGGGATATCTAAAAATGTTTTTGTAACATCAAGATCTTCATAAAACTTTTTTGGAATGATAGGAAGAAAACCTGCAATAATAAGAGGTAATTCTTTATCTTCATTATTTTCAAAAATCATTTTTATTCCATCATTTCCAATCAATTCAGTTTTAATAACTTTGCCATATGTTTTTTTCTGATTTGGAGTACCTTTTGTTTGAAACGTTTCTAAACTAAACAATACATCATCGCGTGTTATTGGTGATCCATCATGAAAGGTTGCATTTGAATTTAAATAAAAAGTAATAGACGATCTATCTTCTGGCAATTCTACTTTTTCAGCTATTAAACCATAGAGAGAGAATGCTTCATCCCATACTCTTCTCATTAACGTATCATTAACATACCCAAGACCAGCGGCTTTAGAACCTTTAAAAGCTACCCTATTTAGATTATCAAAAGATCCATATGATCCAAATTTTACTGTTCCGCCTTTAGGTGCATTTGGATTAACATAATCTAAGTGTGTAAAATTATTGCTATATTTTGGTGTACCATGCATTGCAATTCCATGAACTTTTTCTGCAGATGCAAACTTTAAAGGTAATAAAAATAAGAAAGCACTAAGTAGTAAGATCGAAAGATTTTTCATAGATTTACACTAACAATTTAAATGGATTTGATAAAGATGTTCTTAACATTACTACAATTTTAGATTTATTAATATATATCTAAAATATGAAGATTTTAAGCTCTGAGATTACACCATATAAAACCTATTTAAATAGACGCAAGTTTATTAAGGGCTCATTAGCAAGTGCTTTGTTGGCGACAGTATCATCATCAGCTTTTGCTAATCATGATAATAATTCTTCAATTTATAATAAATATTTAAATGAGAACGATAAACTCAATTCTTACGAAGAAATCACAACGTATAATAATTTTTATGAATTTGGGACTCATAAAAAACATCCGCATTTAAACTCTGGAAATTTTAAACCTAGACCATGGACAATAAAAATAGATGGTCTCGTGAAAAAACCTCAAACATTTGACTTAGAAAAAATTTTATCAAACGTAACAATAGAAGATAGGGTTTATCGATTGAGATGTGTTGAAGCATGGTCCATGGTTATTCCTTGGCAAGGTTTTCAGTTATCTGAACTTATAAAAATGGCCGAACCTTTAAGTTCAGCAAAGTATGTTCAATTTGTAACTGTGTTCAGACCGGAAGAAATGCCAGGTCAGCAAAAGAGAACAATTATTTGGCCATATAGAGAAGGACTTCGAATGGATGAAGCAATGAATCCTCTAACAATATTAGCAACTGGATTGTATGGCCACGAAATGCCTAATCAAAATGGTGCACCCATAAGATTAGTTGTACCATGGAAGTATGGTTTCAAATCAATTAAATCAATTGTGGAAATTAGATTTTTAGATACTCAACCTGAAACATCCTGGGAAACTTTAGCTCCTTGGGAATATGGTTTTTATGCCAATGTTAATCCTAATGTTAATCATCCAAGATGGAGTCAAGGAACAGAGAGACGAATTGGAGAGTTTAAAAGAAGAGAAACACTTATGTTTAATGGCTATGAAAAAGAAGTAGCACATCTCTATAAAGATTTAGATTTGACTAAATTTTATTAATGAATGTTTTCAACAAGAAATTTTAATCGCAGTAAACCTGTCTTATTTATTTTAATTCTTTTCCCAAGTCTTCTCTGGGCGTACCAATTTGTTACTGGTAATCTTGGAGTAAATCCAATTGAAAAACTAATGGATGAGTTAGGTCTAATGGCACTTAGATTAATAATAATAACTCTTATGATTACTACTCTATCAAATATTAAACCTTTAAAATCGATTGTTGTATTACGAAGAATGATTGGACTTTTTGCTTTTTATTATGTCTGTTTACATTTCTCCACTTACATAGTTTTAGATCATTTTTTAGATATGCAATTTATCATACAAGATATTATAAAAAGACCATTTATAACTTTTGGATTTATAAGTTTTCTTTTTTTAATCCCGCTCGCTAGCACTTCAACAAACAATATGATTAAACGATTAGGTTTTAAATTATGGAAGAAAATTCATTATTTAATTTACCCAGTAGCCATTCTGGCTAGTATGCATTTTTATGTTCTAGTTCGCGCTGATAAAACTGAACCAGTCATTTATATGGGAATAATTATCCTCTTGTTACTTCACAGAATATTTAAAAGACTTACTCGTCCTCAGTTGGCTCAGTAACAGGGTTCATTTCCATACCGGCAGGACTAATATTTCGTGGTAAAGGATTGTATTGCGATTCAAGATCACGTGGTTTAGTTCTTTGTGTCATTCTATACAAACCAAACAGTCCTAGCAGTCCGTGTATTAAAAATAAATAGATGTAAAAACCTACCGCTCCCAAAATTTCCATGAATCCAGAAACAAACAAAGGTCCAATAATTGATCCAATACCAATAAGTATACCAAAGGTTGCACTTGCTGATACTATCTCATTAGGTTGTAAAAAGTCATTTGTATGAGCAACCGTAAGTGAATACATTGGTAAACATGCAACTGAAAAAAGACCAGTAAAAATTAAGAATAATGTTAGCGGCATAAAGTTTGCAAAAACAAAAAATAAACTCAAACCTGAAGCCATAAAAGAAACACCAATAAGAATAACACGTCTATCAATTCTATCTGACAAATATCCAATAGGCCATTGAGATAGGGCGCCAGCTGACGTTATAATCATCATATACAGAGAAATTTCAAATAAGCTTAAATTAATAGATGATGCATAAATAGCACCGTACCCAAAAACTGCACTATGCGATAAACCAGTTGCTAACGCGCCAACAAAACCTAAAGGTGAAACAGTATAAAATTCTCTTAAAGAAAAAAATTTAGGACTTTCTGTATTAGGTTGTTCTGTTGAAGATAAAAGAATAGGAAGAAGTGCGAATGATAATAAGATTGATACTAAAATAAATAAATCAACTTTAGCTGGATCACCTAAATTTAATAAAAATTGTCCTGCCCCAACAAATACAAAAGTAATAATCATGTAAACGGAAAGTAATTGACCGCGAGTTTGATTAGTTGATTTTTCATTCAACCAACTCTCCATGATTACATAAATTCCAGCAAGACTTAAACCAGTTAATATTCGTATAAACATCCATGAATAAGGATGAACAAATACTGAGTGTAATAATATAGCGATAGAAGCAAGCGATGCTAAAGCGGCAAAAACTCTTATGTGACCAACACGTTGTAAAAAAATTGGAATTGTTAATGCGCCAGTTAAGTATCCAACGTAATAACCAGCTATAATAAGTCCTGATGCAAAAAAACTAAAACCTTCTAAAACAGAACGAACACCGATAAGTGTTCCTTGCAAACCGTGACCAAGACTAATTAAAGCAAAGCCAAAAAAAAGGGCCCAAGTGTTTTGTAGTACCTTAAACATCTTCTAAATTTTTATTGAAATTTTAGTATTCTTCTTCGCCGTCTTCTTTAGGTTTAATACCTTCGGCTATTGGATCAATTTCTGTTTCATCTTCTAATAAAACAGTATCATCCTCAAGATTGTCTTCGTTGTTATCCAAATCCAAATTATCGATATCAAGATCATCATCTTTTTCTTTTGGTTTTGGAGGGATAGGATTAGTTAAAGGAGCAGCATTAGTACTTCCAGGTTTTCTTCCACGTCTTGGTCTAGTCATGGTAGTAACTTCAATTTCTTTACCACACTCAGGACATTCCAGTTCCGTTCTTCCTAAGTCGTAGTATTGCTTACTACACATTGGACATATTCTTTTTAAACCCCAAGATTCTTTATACATTTCTACTCTTCTTTTTTAATAAATATTTTACCACAATAACCACATACAATTTTGTTCTCATTATTGAAGGTATAATAAACTGCGGGATGTCCTAAACCATCTTCACCACCATCGCAAGAGATAGTTTCGGTTTTTGGATTTACTTCCACAATATCCTCAGTCATAAAAGTCATATAAAATTTTCGTGTAAAAAGTCTATATTTTTTCCTTATAGAATTTGAAAATAAACAACCGAAATACCACTCACTATTAAAATAGAAGGTATTATTCGAGATTTTGCATTCTCCTCAAATAAGAAAAGCATTCCAATAATTGCAGCAAACACAATGCTTATTTCTCTAATACTAGAGACATAAGCTATTTCTATAAATTGCATACTCCAAACAACAATTGCGTAACTACTTGTTGCAAATACACCAGCAGCAATGCCTGATCTAAATGTGTATGTTTCTCTTTTTCGTAAACCATCTTTCGAGATCAAACCAATAATTAGTAAAGGTATTCCATTAAGTGTGAAGAGCCAGTAAATATAGGAAAAACCATTTTCAGAAAGTCTAACCCCGACCCCGTCAACTAAAGTGTAAGCAGTAATTAGAATAGCCGTTGATATTGCGAGAGCAAAACCTCTGAAGTTAAAAGATAAATTTTTAGAATAAGAAATTAAAAATAAACCAATACAAACAATTAATATTCCAACAAAACCAGCAACACTAATATCAGAACTTAAAAATAAAATACTGATGATCGCTACAAACAAACATGAACTTCCTCTAGAAATTGGATATATGTAAGAGAGATCACCGTACCTATATGAGTAGATAACATTTAGTCTGTAGAAGACATGAATGATTACGGTTGCTATTAAAAAATACCAAACCTCTAAAGTTGGAAATGGAACAGTAAATGTTAAAGGTAAAAAAATAGTAACTTCCAAGACAGAGGTTATACCCATTAACGATAAAGGGTTCTTGCTTGATTTTATTATTGCACTCCAAACTGCATGACATAGAGCAGATACAAGAATTAAGATAAAAATAAAATTTACTGACAATGTCATCAGTAGATAAGAATTTACTTCATGCCTGTCAAAGTAATTCCTTCAATAAATCGTTTTTGCGCGATTATAAAAGCAACAATAAGGGGAACTGTTACTGTAACTATCGAAGCCATCATAGGACCAAATTCGTCACTATCAATTCCACCTCTGAATTCCCTTATACCAAGTGGCGGAGTAAAGAGATCTCTATTTCCTGTTATTACCATACGAGGCCAGAAATAATCATTCCAGTGCGCAACAACTGAGAATATTGCAAAAGCAAGTAACGCTGGTATTGCAGTTGGAAGCATTACTTTCCATACGATTGCGTACTCTCCCATGCCGTCCATCCTGGCGGCATCAATTAACTCATCGGGCACAGTCATAAAGAATTGCCGCATTAAAAAGATTCCAAACACCGATATGGTCCAGGGGAGTATTAAGGCGGAATAGGTGTCAACTAATCCTGCCTGGGCCAACATAACATATAATGGAAGTGCAATTCCGTGAACTGGAATGAGCAAGCAAAATAAAACCATCGAGAAAACAAATTCTCGTCCGTAAAAACGTAACTTGGCGAGTGCATACGCGCACGGTAAGGCGACTAGAACCTGAATGATGAAGATTGATAAAGTAACAATGACACCATTCATTAAGTATCTAGGAATAGGAGCTTTCTCAAAAGCAAACCAATAGTTGTATTGATATGGCTTCATTGTACATGTTTCTTCTGAATAACCAGTTTTAACACATACAGGAAACGTTTGAGTTTCTTGCGCACCAATAAGACCACCAGAAATTGATTGGATTTCTTGCTGAGATTTTAATGACATAGAAACCATCATATAAAAAGGGAGCATCACTACGATAGCACCGATAATTAAGATTGCATGTTTCCAACCTTCCCCAATATATTGTTTAGCTTCCATTAATAATGAACTCTCTTCTCAATGACATATCTTTGGAAAAACGTTAACACGAGAATAAATCCAATAAAGACAACTGTGATTGCTGCACCGATACTTGTTAAGTTTTGTTGAATAGCTTTTTCAAAGATCGCATACATCATGACATACGTTGTTTTTGATGGACCACCCTTGGTGAGTATTTCGATGGTATCAAATACTTGAAACGTTCTAATTGTAGTAATAGTGACAACAAACAACGTTGTTGGACCAAGCATTGGCCATGTAACAAGCTTAAATTGTTCCCAAGTAGATTTAGCTCCATCCATTTCTGCAGCTTGGTATAACTCTCTTGGTATGCTTGTTAAACCAGCTAAATATAAAACCATGTTAAAACCAAATGCCTGCCAAATTCCTATGAAACATACTGTCCAAATCGCGGTATTTTTTTGTTTTAACCAATATGGAAAATCCATGTTGTTTGCACATGCTACAGCGTACCAGCTTTCTTGTGAGTCTACCCATGGCAACCAATGAAAACCAAGAATGAATTCCCTAACTCCTCCACACCCATTTGCTAAAAAACTATTTACAATTCCTAATGTTGGATGAAGAGTAAATTCCCATGCAATTGCCATTGCAAGAAGAGTTGCCATAACTGGAAGAAAGAAAATTGTTTTATATATATCAGCGCCAAACCTTAGTGAATTTAAGAGCATAGCAGCACATAATCCAAGTACAACAGAAATTGGAACGACAACAATAACATACGTCGCTGTGGCCCAAATCATTTTGACATATGTTTTTCGATTGAACATCTTGTCATAATTTTCTAGTCCAACCCACTCGAATGTTTTGTTTCCTAAATTATAGTCAGTAAAAGAAATTCCTCCTGCAAGAAAAAGAGGAAAAATTAAAATAATTATCATCAGTATGATTGCTGGTGCAATAAACCATATGTGAGCTTTTGAATTATGCATTAGTAAATTGAACCCTCATTCCTGCTTGATTAAATAGTAATGCTTTATCTGAAACTCTTTTTATATTTACACTAGAACCATTTGAAATTTGGTGTGTAAATTGTGGTAAGCCTCTTACAATTATTTTATTTGAACCGTCTTCAATATTTACATGAAAGAAAATATCTGAACCTAAATTTTCTCTATATGCAACTGTTCCACTAAATGTATTTTCATTACTTTCATTTGTAATTTCTAAATGTTCTGGTCGAATACCAATATGTAAATCTGTATTACTTTCAGAACTTTTTCTTTTTAGATTAACGTTGAGAAAACTTATCGTCCCACTAGAGTCCGCAGTTCCTTTAAATATATTTATTTTTGGACTTCCAACAAATTGAGCTACACTTAATGAGGAAGGATTGTCATATACTTCTTGAGGTGTATCTAGTTGTAATAAATTTCCATCAATCATCACAGCCATTCGAGAAGACATAGTTAACGCTTCTGCTTGATCATGTGTTACGTACACAAAAGTAGTTTTAAGTGAATTATGAAGTTCAGATAATTCAGATCGCATGTGAACTCTCAGAGCCGCATCTAAATTTGAAAGAGGTTCATCCATTAAAAAAGCAACAGGCTCTCTAACCATGGCACGACCAAGAGCAACTCTTTGTCTTTGACCACCTGACAATTGTCCTGGTTTTCTATCTAATAGTTCTGAAATTTTTAGAGTTTCAGAAGTTTTATTTACTAATTGATTAATAGATTCTGTTTTCTCTTTTTTGCTTGGAGAAAAATTACCAATCAAGGGTAGTCTTTCAAATGCATTATAATCTCTCAGTCTTAATGGAGTTTCTAAATTTCTTCTTACTGTGAGATGAGGATAAAGAGCATATGATTGGAATACCATTGCCAAATCTCTTTCACTGGCTCTAACTCTATTTACATTTTTATTATCTATTAATACATCACCTGAAGTCTGCTGTTCCAATCCTGCAATTATTCTAAGTAATGTAGATTTACCACAACCAGATGGACCAACTAATGTTAAGAATTCTCCATCGTTTATATCAACATTCAAATTATTAAGTACTTGTGTAGACCCAAATGCCTTTGAAATATTTTTAAGCGATATTGTTCCCACTCATTCCCCCTGTATCTTAACTTTAATCTACAAAATTTTATTAAATTTGAGAATATTTTAAATATATTTATTTCAGTTTTATTTCAATTTTATTAACAAATATTCAAATTATGATTGAGTTTACCTAGCAGATAACTATAAATTCGTATTTTTAATAATATATATTAGTTGAAATCGTGTCCGGTAATTTAGAAATTAATAAAAGAGAATATCCAAGCTCTTTCTCAAAAACTGCTATTGTTATATGCCTTGATGGTAGTCAAAAAGAGTATCTCGAAGAAGCATCAAAATCTAATCTTACACCAAATCTTGATAAATTAATTGCAAGTGGTGAAAACCTACTTGTTCACAGCGCTATTCCAAGTTTTACAAATCCAAATAACATTTCGATTGTAACAGGCCAACCAAGTTCTGTTCACGGTATATGCGGAAACTTCTTTTATACACCCGAGACCGGTGAAGAAGTAATGATGAATGACCCAAAATATATGCGAGCACCAACTATTTTTGAAAAATTTTATAATTCTGGTTCTAAAATTGCTCTCGTTACTGCAAAAGATAAGCTGAGAACACTTTTAGGAAATGGATTAAGTTTTGATGATGAGAGAGCTATTTGTTTTTCTGCTGAAAAATCTGATCAAGCAACAAAAGATCTCAATGGTATAGATAATGTAAACGATTGGTTAGGGATGCCAGTGCCAGAAGTATACTCTGAAGGACTTTCTGAATTTGTAATGGCTGCAGGTGTCAAGCTTCTTGAAGAGTTCAAACCAAATATCATGTATTTATCGACTACGGATTATATTCAACACAAATATGCACCAGGAAACGAAACAGCAAATAAATTTTATGCAATGTTTGATAAATATATTGGTCTTTTAAATAAGGAGAATGTTTCTATAATCATTACAGCAGATCACGGAATGAAACCAAAATCAAAAGAAGATGGTTCACCTAATGCAATATTTTTACAAGATTATTTAGATAAAAAATTTGAACCAAACATGGCTAAAGTCATCCTACCAATTACAGATCCATATGTTGTTCATCATGGTTCACTTGGTTCTTTTGCAACAATTTATTTAGAAGACAAGAGCAAGGTAGATTCAGTTGTAAATGCTATTAAAGAAATAAAAGATATAGAAGTTGTTTTAACAAAAGATGAAGGATGCTCTACTTACAATTTACCTCCTGATAGAATGGGAGATATTATATGTATGTCTTCAGAATTTATGACTATTGGTTCATCGGAAGATAAACACAATCTTTCTGGATTAAATGAACCTTTACGTTCTCATGGAGGACTCCATGAAAGAGAAGTGCCATTCATATCAAATTTAAAATTACAAAACTTAGATACTAGCAAACAATTATATAACTATGATGCATTTTATTATGCAATAAATGGAGCCCTATGATGCACAAAAAAATGATTAATGAAGCAATGCGTATAGCTGGAGAAAAAGTTACTTCAGATAAAACAATAAATGTTGAGTACCCTTTTACAGGTGAAGTAATCGGAACGGTTCCAGCCGGTACTGCAGAGCATGCAAGAAAGGCTTTAGATATAGCTGCAAATTATCAGCCTAAACTTACAAGATATGAGAGACAAAAAATTCTTCAAACTGCTGCGGAAGTACTTGTTAAAAGAAAAGAAGAAATTTCTGATATTATTACTTTAGAACTTGGTATCTCAAAACAAGATTCTTTATACGAAGTAGGAAGAGCTTTCGATGTATTTTCATTAACGGCTCAACTTTGTATTCATGATGATGGAGAAATATTTTCTTGTGATTTAACTCCACATGGAAAAGCGAGAAAAATATTTACCATAAGAGAACCTTTAACGGCAATTTCAGCAATAACTCCATTTAATCATCCTTTGAATATGGTAGCGCATAAAATTGCACCTTCAATTGCAACTAATAATTGTACTGTATGTAAACAAACAGAATTAACACCCTTAACAGCAATGGTACTTGCTGATGTTTTATATGAAGCAGGTTTACCACCAGAAATGTTTTCAGTTGTAACTGGATGGCCTCAAGATATCGGATCAGAAATGATCAAAAATCCAAATATTGATCTAATTACTTTTACAGGCAGTGTGGGTGTAGGAAAATTAATTGCTGAACAAGCTGGATACAAAAGAACAGTACTAGAGCTTGGCGGTAATGACCCTTTAATTGTTTTAAATGACTTAGATGGTGATGATCTTAAAAAAGCTGTTGAACTAGCTGTTACTGGAGCAACGAAAAATTCTGGTCAACGTTGTACAGCTGTTAAAAGAATATTGGTTCAAGAATCCATTGCAGATCAATTTGTTGAAATGGCTCTTGAGCGTGCTAAGAAAATTAAATTTGGTGATCCTATGAATATGGAAACAGACTTAGGTACTGTTGTTAATGCTGAAGCTGCAGAACTTTTTGACAAAAGAGTCTCTATGGCTGAAGAAGATGGTGCAAAAATTTTATATCACCCTGGAAGAAAAGGCGCTTTGTTACCTCCAATAGTTGTAGATCATGTTGATCCTAAAAGTGAATTAGTTTTAGAAGAAACATTTGGTCCAGTTATACCAATCATTCGTGTGCCTAATGACGATGAAGCTGTAATGAAAATATCTAATTCAACCGCATTTGGATTATCATCTGGTGTATGTACAAATAACTTCATGCGAGCAAAAAAATATATTCAAGGTTTAAATGTTGGCACTGTAAATATTTGGGAGGTTCCAGGCTATAGAATTGAAATGTCACCTTTTGGAGGAATTAAAGATTCAGGTCTTGGTTATAAAGAAGGTGTAATTGAAGCAATGAAAAGCTTTACTAATGTAAAAACTTTCTCACTACCTTGGTAAAAAACAAGTTTTTCTCTAATTTTTTTATTTCTGTGGAAAAATAAGCTTATTTTTTAGTAATTTTTTCGTAATAAAATTGTAACCCTTTCTAGCTACATGTTAGATTAAATTATTATATTCAATCGGGAGGATTAAATGAAAAAATTAATTACAGGATTGGCAGCCGTATTAGCTTTCGGTTTTTATGGTTCTGTTAATTCAGCTAAGTCTATTGAAATAGAAGTAGCTTATCCTTATTCAGGATTATTCGATGTAACGTTTCAAGCTATTATGCCAGAGTTTGAAAAAGCACATCCAGATATTCAAGTTAAATTTAGAGCAACTTATGAAAACTATGAGGATGCAACTGCAACAATCTTCAGAGAGTCTACTTCAGGTAATTTACCAGATGTAACAATGCAAGGTCTTAACAGACAGGCACCTCTAGTTGACAAAGGTATTGCTAAGTCTTTAGAGCCATTTATCGCAAAAGAAGCAGCTTTTGAAAAAGATGGTTACCATTCTGCTATGTTAAGTCTTTCAACATTCGGTGGTGAAGTTTATGGATTACCATTTTCTGTATCAACGCCAGTCGGATATTACAACATGGATCTATTAGCTGAAGCAGGTGTAGATAGTATTCCAACTAACTGGGACGAAGTTATTGCAGCATGTAATAAATTGGAAGCAGCAGGTAAAGGAACTCTATACTTTGGTTGGAACATCACAGGTAACTGGTTCCACCAAGCATTAATGCATACTCAGAATGTTCCAATGGTTAAGGATGGAGCTGTAAATATGGGTGGTGATGCAGGACTTGCAACGTTAGAGCAAATGAAAGCAATCATGAGTGGATGTAATATGCCAAACTATTCAATTGCTGATGGTCAAGCTGCGTTTAACGCAGGTACTATTGGTATGATGTTCTGGTCTACTTCAAGCTTGGGCTCAGTTAATGCAGCAAAGGCAGACTTTGTTTTAAAAACTGCACCATTCCCTGGAATGGCAGGAGTTAACAATGGAACACCAGCAAGATTACCAGCAGGTGGAAACGCTGCAATGTTAGTGTCTACATCTGATGACCCAGCAAGAGTTGATGCTGCATGGACTTTCTTAAAGTTCATTACATCAGGTATTGGTGCTGCATTGGTTGCTGAAACAACTGGATATGTTCCACCAAACAAAGCAGCGAATGATTTATTAGGTGACTTCTATAGTCAAAACCCTAATAAACTTACTGCTGTTGAACAACTTCCACTTCTTGCTGATTGGTTTGCGTATCCTGGAGAAAATGGATTAGCTGTTACACAGGTAATCTATGATTTCACGGAAGAAATTGCTACAGGCGACGCTGATGATATGGCAGATCTTCAAGAAGAAATGATGGAAGAAATAAACGATCTTATGTAATTTGAGATTATTTATTATTAACTTTTTATTACAGCGGCTTTATAAAAGCCGCTGTTTTATTTTAAATTTAAATGGGAGTAAAAATAGATGCCTCTTACAACAACTACAATAGGTGCTTATCCAAAACCTAAACAAACACCCATTCAAGATTGGTTTTTAGGGACAAAATCAGAAGAAGAGAGAAAAGCATCAAAAGGATTATTATCAAATTGGTCACCTGGCGCATATGAAAAAGCATTAGAGTCTGCAGGTGCAGATGCTGAAAAATTATTTTTAGCAGCAATTAAAGAAGTTATAACTGATCAAGTAAATGCGGGTATTGATGTTCCAACAGATGGAGAAGTCAGACGTGAGAGTTACGTATTATATCAATGTCGATTTTTAAATGGAATAAGTTTTAAAGAAGTTACACATAAGTCAGTAAGACAAGGCGCGTTCGAAGCTGATCTTCCAACTATTGTTGCACCGATTTCAAGTAAAGAAATACGTATGCATTTAGACTGGAAGAGTGCACAACAATTTACAAAAAACCCAGTTAAAATTACGCTACCTGGACCAATGACAATTACAGATTCAATTGCCAACAATTACTATGATGACATGAAAAAACTTGGTTTTGATTTAGCATTAGCTCTCAATAAAGAAATCAAGGCACTTGTAGATGCAGGTTGTCAGTATATTCAAATTGATGAACCAGTATTTGCTAGAAAGCCTGATGAAGCTCATTCATATGGTATGGAAAATTTAGAAAGAATGATGCATGGTATTCCTAAAGAAGTGCAACGCGTTTGCCATATTTGTTGTGGTTATCCCAACTCACTAGATTCAGAAGGGTATAAAAAGGCTGATCTAGATGCTTATGATAGAATTGCATCACTTGTAGATGATTCAACCATTGATGAAGTATCTTTGGAAGATTCACATAGGCATAATGATTTAAATCTTTTAGAAAAATTTACTAAAACAAAAGTAATTTTTGGATTTATTGATATTGCAAAAAGTAGAATGGAGTCTGTTGAAGAAGTAAGAGTTCGTATCAAAGATTCACTTGAACATATTGATGAACACCGTTTAATAGCTGCGCCAGATTGTGGTTTAGGTTTCTTTACGCGAGAACAAGCAATTGAGAAAATGACAATTTTAACTAAAGCGGCAAAATCAATTTAAGGTAATGTGGAATTATTTTAACCCTGTTGAAATTATCTTTGGAGAAAATAGATTTAAAGAAGTACATGATGCTCTTAAAAATAAGAACTACATCATAATCACTCATCCAGAAGAAATTTTTAAAAAATATAGCGATGAATTAAAATCTTCTTCAAATCCACCTTTATCCATTATGACGGATGTTCAGCCTAATCCAGACTATAAGGATATTTTAGAGCTACAAAATAAATTTTCTTCAATCAATGAATCGGTAGATTATATTTTAGCTATAGGTGGTGGCTCTGTTACAGACACAGCTAAAGCAATTGCTGCATTTAAAGATAAACAAGAATATCTAACAGATTTCGTTCGTAATAAGAAAAGTCCAAGAGTAGAAAATCCAATCAAGATTATTGCGATACCTACAACTTCAGGAACATCAAGTGAGCTTACGTGTTGGGCCACAATATGGGATAAAGAAAAAAATAATAAATTATCTTTGGCGCATAAATCTCTTTATGCAGAAAAAGCAATTATCGACCCATCTATTATGGTTGATAAGCCTTTAGGCTTGACCATTTCAACAGGTCTAGATGCTCTCTCTCATTCAATGGAAAGTATTTGGAATATTAATGCAAATCCAGTTTCTGCTTCTCATGCAATACAAGCATCAAAATTAGTATTAGAAAATTTACCACTTCTCGCTAAAGATTTAAGAAACATTGAATTACGTTCAAACATTGCACTAGCATGCGTTCATGCCGGCTTAGCGTTTTCCAATACAAAAACTGCTATTGCGCACAATCTATCATACCCTGTGACGCTCAATTACGGCATTCAACATGGTATTGCTTGCTCATTTACATTACCCATGATTACTAAAAGTATGGTTGGAATTGATAGTGTCGCTGAGGAAAGACTAAAATTAATTTTTAACGATAATCTAGAGAATGCTGCAAATCATCTGAGTGAATTTATGCGTTCTTTAGAGGTTCCTCTTAACTTAAATGAAATAAAAGTTCCTGTTCAAGAATGGAATAATATAGTAGATGATGCTTTTTTAGGGGAACGAGGTAAAAACTTTATTGGCAATAAAGAAGCCTTCATCTCTTCAGCTAAATCAATGGGACTTTATTAGTAATGAAAAAAAATTTCAGGTTTTATGATAACAGACAAAAATACTTATTATTTGTCACAACAACAAATGAAAAAAATCAAATTGCAGATGCGATACGTCCTCACATAAATAAAATTAAACCTCAAAAACCTGGCATAAAAATATTTGATGCTGGTATGGGAGATGGTTCTTTACTTATGAATGTTATGCGTCAGTGCCACGAGGCTAAGCCTAACGTACCTCTATTAGTTTGCACAAAAGAAATAAGCATAGAAGATGTAAGATTAGGTTTAGAAAAATTACCCGACAGGTTTGTTGAACATAAGAATACGGTTTTTGTCATTTCAAATCTACACTACGCTGAAGCTGCAAACCTAAAATCAAAAAATGACGTTAAACAGAAAAAAATTAATTGGAATATTATTAAATTAAAAGGAGATACCTCTCTTGAATTTGCCCAACAATTAAGAAAACAAAATGAATTTTTAGAAAAAAAATGGAATATAGAAATTAATAAAAAGTCAGGTAACCATACTTATAAAGAGCCCTCAGTCATGGTTATCTACCGCGAAGATCAAGAATTTAATGTAAATGAATTAATACCTACCAAAAAAAAATCAGATAATAAATTTGATCTTATTATTGCTTCACAGCCTTATCGTTCAAGAATCACAGCAGAAAAGAAATCAAAATATGTCATCGAACCAATGATTAGAGCGTTAAAATCAAAAGGGAAATTATTAACTATTCATGCTTCAGGAAAAGATCCTGCTAATGAAATAATTCGTAAAATTTGGCCAAAAGAGGACCCATTTCCTTCTCTTGGAAATAGTATCATTTCTTATCTTAAGAAAAATTTAGATAAAGATTTATTAAGAAGATTATCTTTTGGAGAAAAAAGAATTATTAAATGTAAACTGAGAGCTCTACCAACAGAAATCAGCGGAGGTATAGCGACATCATTAGTTTTTTCTGCTTGGAATGCTTCCATATATGTCAATCAAATGGATGATGATAAAGTAATGAAGGTAGAAAAAACAAGAAATTATGAAAAAGTAGTTCAGAAAATAGTTTCAAAAAATAAAGGTCTTTATTTTAATAACGAAATTTTCGTAATTGAAAAAAAATAACATTATTCACTCTCGAACCAATTGACTTCTGTTTTTAAAAAGTCTTCGCTATGCACTACTAAAGAATTTTCTTTTATTAAAACAACATTATAATTTGGATCAGTATTTGCTGTTCCTAAACGATATTTATTTGAGAAGTTTGAAACTAAAGGAGACCATGTACTTCGTGGTGAAGAAAATGTAATACCTAAGTATTGACCTGATACAGTAATATGCTGGTGTCCAAAAAATAAGTGTTTGATATTTTTATTATACTTTAATAATATTTTTTCAAATTTATCTTTTTGAACAAGACCTATTTTATCACTATTTTTATCTGCAAGTGCAAGAGGATTATGATGCATAAAAATATATATACTTTTGTCTATTCCTTTTTCTAATTGATTTTCAAACCATCTTTGCCTACTTTCACAAAAGTAACCGCTATCTGTTTTTGGTTCATTGGTATCTAAAAAAATAAAAAGTTTATTTTCAATAGTCTCAATGTATTGAATGAAACCATTTTCATCATTTTTAACTGCAGTAAAATATTTTTTAAAATTCTCTCTGTTATCATGATTACCTATAATTAATTTTGGAAATAGTTTTTCCGGTAAATCTGCCTCTTTTACAATGTCTAAAAATATCTCGTATGCGCCTTCGCCTCCAAAGTGTGTAATATCTCCTGATATTACAAACAAATCTGAGTCTAAATGATTTTTTTTAATATGCTCTAACGCTTTTTTAAACCTTAATTGCGAGTCTATTCCGTGTAAAATATCAGGTTCAATATGAGGATCTGATAAGTGCAATATTTTCATATATTCCAGTTTTTATAACAATTTCTTTGGCATGTAAGATAAAAACTTTTAAAAATTTCATTAACATTTTTTGTATAAAAATATCTTTTGTTTAGGAATTTTAAATATCTTAAAATTATAATGATAAATTGACTTTTTTAGAACCACCCGATTTTTAAGACTCAAAAAACCCTTAATTACTGTCATTTTTTTGAATTTGACAAAAATTTTTTTGAGTGATTAATTAATTATGTAATATTTATATTTATGGGAGGTACTAAATGAATATTAAAAAAATTTTTATAGCATTTCTTATAACTCTATTTAGTTTTAGTTATGCTGTAGCTAAAGATGTAAAAATTACAGTATGGGCAGGAGGAACTAACGAAGCTGACTACTATAGAATGGAAGCAATCAAGATGGCTGCTGATATACTTACTCGTGAAATGGCAATACAAGGGGAAGAGATTAACATAACTGTAGAAGGTAAGAGAGACTTTGGTGGATGGGGAGAGTTTAAACAAGCTGTTACCCTAGCAGCTGAAGATGGATCAGCTCCTAATATAGTTGTTACAAGTCACCTTGACATAGCACCATGGAGTCAAGCAGGTTACATTGTTCCTGTGGAAGATTATCTTGATATGGATGCTTGGCCATTGAATGATATTTATGACAATTTAATGGAAATTGCAGCTTACAACGGAATACAATATGGTCTTCCTCAAGATGCAGAAAGTAGACCTTTCTTCTTTTGGAAGGAATATCTAAAAGGTATTGGTTACTCGGATAGTGATATTGATGCACTACCTTCTAAAGTTGCTTCTGGTGATTATACTCTAGCTAATGTTCTTGAAGATGCAAAGAAAGCTGTATCAATGGGATTAGTAGAAGAGGGTTATGGTTTTTACCCTAGAGTGTCTAATGGTCCTGATTATGCTCAATTCTATCAATCGTTTGGAGGTGAGTTAATGGACTCTGCATCAGGTAAACTATTGTTAGATAAAGCTTCAATGCAAGAATTTTATCAATTCTTTGCGGATGCAGTTGCTGCAGGAGTGACAAAGAAAAATCATATCGGTACTGATTGGGGACAATGGTACAATGAAGTTGCAAATGGTAAAGCTGCTTTTTGGCATGGTGGAACATGGCACTATGCTAGATACACTGGAAAAGAAGGAAATGATGATTTCTTCGGAACAATTCAATTCACTCTTATTCCAGCAGGAAATGACAGAGGCAGAGCAAATACCATTACGCATCCTCTAGTTTATCTTGTAACAAATCAAAATGATGAGGATTTACAAGATATCGCATCTCAGCTTGTAAAGATTGCTTCTGAGCCTCGAATCAATTCTTTACATGCTATTGAATCTGCACACTTAGGTATTTCTAAACAACAATCTAATGTTGGACTTTATGCAAATGACCAATGGGCTGCAGAAGCAACTGAAGTACTTTTAGGGTCAGCTAATGCTCAACCTAACCATTTACAATATGGTGTATTTTCAGAAGCTATGTGGGCTGGTTTAGAGTCTGTGTGGACTGGTTCTAAATCTGCCGCTGATGCAGTAAATGATCTTGAAAGCGAATTATCTTCAAAACTTGGAGATGATTTACTAGTTAGATAATACTTTACAAATAATAAACAGGAGTGAATTTCACTCCTGTTAATTTTATAAAAAATTATGAATAGAATAAACTGGTTTGGTTTTATTTTTATATCTCCAGTACTAATAATGGTTTTATTATTTTTTCTAACGCCAGTTGTTATGACTGCTTTTTTTTCATTTACAAATATGTCAACATCAACAGGCATAAAAGGAGGAGAGTATTTAATTAATCAAGAAACAATTAAAGAAATAAAAAAATATAATATTCAAAAAGATACTATTGAAAAACTTGAAAATGCTGGGTACTCAATTAATGAAGAAGGTTTAAAAATTATAAGTGAAAAATATAAAGAATCTCTATCAAACGAAATTAAGTCTTTATATTTTGGTGACAAATTTTCAAATAGAAAAGATTTAGAGAGAGCACTTAAAAAATTAAAAAAGAATAAAATTAAAAAAACACGTGATAGAAAAGAAATCGCTGAAATATTTAAAGAATCAATTATTAATGAAAGGTTTGTTAGCAAGTCTATTTTTGAGGAAAATTTAATAAAGCTTGAAATAAACCAAAATGATAGAGAAGTAATTATTAAAGAAAGTTATACTGGTTGGTCTTGGACTAATAATAATTTCAAATTAATTTATAATTTACCATCTTCTTATAAGTTTGCATTTTATACACTTATTTATGTCTCTTTTACTTTAACATTCAATGTAGTTTTTGGTTTGTTTCTTGCAATTTCTACGTTTTATTTACCATCAAAAACGGCTTCTACTTTCAGGACTATTTGGTTTTTGCCAAGGATACTTCCTCCTGTACTATATGTTCTGATGTGGAAATGGTTCACTTGGGACACTGGATTTATTTCACAAATGTCAACTTACTTTGGTGCATCACCAAAAAATTGGATGATGGATTCTCCAATTCATGCTTGGACAGTTATAGTATTAATTAATGGATTTGTTGGAGCATCTTTTGGAATGATACTATTTTCGTCGGCAATAAAGGCCATACCATCATCAATGTTATATGCATCTGAGGTTGATGGTGCAAACAGATGGCAACAAATATGGAATATAATAATTCCTCAATTAAGATGGCCAATAATGTTTACAACGGCCTATCAAACTTTGTCATTATTAACTTCATTTGAATACATTTTATTAGCTACAAATGGAGGACCAGGTAGATCCACCGAAGTTTGGGCTTTAGCTGCGTATCACACAGCACTGCAAAATTATGCAGGTAATTTACAATATGGCTTAGGCGCTACTTATGCTTTGGTCTTAGTAATAATAGGAATAATTGCTAGCTTATTCTATTTGAAATTTTTTAACTTTAAGGACCTAGTAACTAAACCTAGGATTGAGGGATAAATGAATAATTATTATCGTTCTTGGCCAATAACATTGCTACTTACATTAATTTCTTTGCCACTATTAATAATGTTCATTTTTCAGATAATAGATAATTTCACAAATCCTGCTCCTGGCGGTATTTGGCCAAGTAGTTTTACATTAGAGCATTGGCGTTTTTTATGGGAAACACCAAAAACAGGTGAGTCCTATATTTGGACTGTAACTTTTAACACCTTTATTTTTGCAAGCACAACCTCAATTATGGTTACCTCACTATCCATGACATCAGGATATGTTCTTTCTCGTTTAGATATTCCCGGAAGAAAAATTTTTCTTGCCGGTTTAATAATGTTGCATGCTTTCCCAACTATTTCTCTTATAGTTGCTATCTTTTTAACCTTACAAATCATGGGTTTGTACAATACCCTATTAGGCGTCATACTTGTGAAATCAGCTTTAGAATTACCATTCGGTGTTTGGATAATGAAAGGATTTTACGATACAGTTCCTTGGGAAATTGAAATGGCTGGCATTCAAGATGGTGCAAGCAGGTTTACTGTTTGGCGAAAACTTATTTTACCTCAAGTACAGCCTGGAATTGCCGCTTTACTAATTTTTTCTTTTTTATCAGGATGGAGTGAATTTGTACTACCTCTAGTTCTGGCACCAAGTAGTGATGTACAAGTACTATCAACCTATCTTTCTGCACTTATACTTGATGACAACAAGTTTGATTTTAATTTATTTAAATCAGTTGGAACATTCTATGCCATTCCAGTTATTATTATTTACATAGTGTTTCAAAAAAAATTAATGAATATATACGGAGGAGGTACAAAAGGATAATGAAATTAGTTTTAGAAAAATTTAGTAAATCTTTTGGTCCTGTTTCTGTAATTGAAAATTTAGATCTTACTGTACATAGTGGAGAAATGTTAGCACTTTTAGGTCCATCAGGATGTGGAAAATCTACAACACTTTTTTCTATATGTGGAATTTACAGAATGAATTCAGGTAAACTTTTATTTGATCAAAAAGATATGTCAAATGTGCCTTCCCAAAAAAGAAATGTTGGTGTGGTTTTTCAAAACTATGCTTTGTATCCACATATGACTGTTTACGAAAATATTGCGTTTCCATTAAAATTAAAAAAACTTGACTCAAAAATTGTTGATGAAAAGGTTCAAGAGATAGCTAATCTTGTCTACATACCCGAATTACTTAAAAGAAAGCCCGCACAACTTTCAGGTGGCCAGCAACAACGAGTAGCATTAGCGAGAGCATTAATCAGAGAACCAGATGTATTATTGTTGGATGAGCCCCTTGCCAACCTAGACGCTAAACTTAGATTAGAAATGCGTTCTGAAATAAAAAGAATACAAAAAGAAACTGGAATCACTGCAATTCTTGTAACACATGATCAAGTTGAAGCAATGTCGATGTGCGATAGAATTGCTTTAATGAAGGATGGAAAAATTATTCAATTATCTACTCCAGATGAAATGTATAAAAATCCAATAGATAAGTTTGTTGCTGGCTTCATTGGTAATCCACCAATATCTTTCATTAATGGAGTTTTTAATAATGGAATGTTTATTTCTGGCAATTTAAAAATTAATCTAAATACTAATTTAAATATATCAGAAAATACAGAAATTGTTTTAGGTGTCAGACCCGAGCATTTTGGTCCACAATATGAAAATAAAGTTTCTGGAAAAATTACATTTGTTGAAACACAAGGACGAGAGGATTTGTATGATGTTAGTTTTAATAATAATATAACCATAAGATCAATTCAGCCATCAGAAAATAGAGTTGAATTAAACAGTGATGTTAATTGGGGAATCATGAAAGAAGGTTTACTGTTATTTGATAAAAATGGAAAAAGACTCAAATGAAAATTGGTTAAGTCCTCATAAACCCTACTCTATTGCGCACAGAGGAGCAAGCGCTTATTATCAAGAAAATACAATAGAATCCTTTTTCTTTGCTGCTAAAATTGGTGCAGATTTTTGGGAGGTTGATGTACAAATAACCAAAGACAAACATCTAATTGTTTTTCATGATTCAATCCTAGATACTGGTGAAAATATTATTAATTTGTATCTTCAAGAAATAAGAACTAAGCTACCTATAAACACTGCACCTCTTTTTGAAGATGTTCTTAAACTTGCAATAAAACTAAATATAGGAATTTATCTCGACATTAAAGCTAGATATGTTTCTAATCTGCTAATTAAATTACTAAAAAAATATAATTATCAAAGAGTAATTATTGGTTCATTTAATATAGAGTTAATAAAGGAATTAAAAAAACTTGATAGTTCTTATCCTTACGCCATTCTCGTTCCTTCTGGTTTCAATCCATTTGAGTATGCTGAGAGTGCTGATATTATTCATTTGTGCTGGGAAAAATTAGAGAATCCTGAAAAATTATTAGACGATAATTTCTTTCAAAAGTGTGAAAAGAAAAATCAAAAAGTAGTTATATGGCATGAAGAAAACCCAGAAAGAATGAAGATATTAAGGAATTTACCCGTATTAGGTATTTGTTCTAATCAACCAGAACTTGTTAATCCAATTTTTAAAAATAATAGTGAATGGCCAGTTGAAGTTGTATGTCATCGTGGACTTAATAGTCTAGCACCAGAAAATTCACTGGCATCAACTTTACTTGCATTATCATTTGGTTTCTCTCATGTAGAAATTGATATTAGAACAACAGCAGATAAAAAATTAATAATTAATCACGACTCTACTTTTAATAGAACTTCAAATTATAAAGGATACGTCAATCAAACTCTTTCTTCAAGTTTAGATAAAATTGAAATAGGAAAAAAATTTAATTCAGATTTTACAAATCAGCAAATTCCCAAATTAGAAGAAATATTAGAAATTGTTGAACTATATAACGGTAATTTATATGCTGAAATTAAAGATGGAAAAGTAGATGATGTAATTAATACAATTAATAAATTTAATTATTTAGAAAAATGTTTTTTTTGGTCTGAAAACAAAAACATAATGATGGATATTATAAATTTTAATCCCAATTTAAATTATATGCTAAGGAGACAAGACTTTGATACATTAAATGAAATAATTGAAAATTATAATCCTAAAATAATTGAATATACCCTTAGAGATAAGCTAGAAGAATTAAATATTTTAAAACAAAAGAATATAAAATCTATGATTGCGTATATGGGAAATGATGAAAAAGTTTTAAAAAAAATTATCCAACTTAAAACTGATTATGTAAATCTTGATCAACCAATCTTATTTTCAAGCTTTTATTCTAAAGAATATAGTTAAATATTAGTCTTAAAGTAAATATATTTGTTAAACTCTTCCTTTAAGTCGATGCTAACTCTTGCATGTACTTTACCTTGTTTTCCTTGAAATGATTGTTTTTCTGAAACTGGAAACACCCCTTCATGCCAAATATTTGGATGAATATATAAACCTTTTGATCCGTCACAATAAAATGCTTTGAAATGTTCTGGTTCAATGTCGTCTGTTGGTAAGGCTAAAGGACAAATAAATGGTTTATTTTCTGTAGGAAAAAAAAGCTGACCTCCATCAGGATGATAATTTGCATGCCATAGAAATATTTTTGTTGGATCTGAATATTTATCTTTCTGTAATTCTTGATCAGGATTATTGGCATAACCCAGTATATATTTTCCATCTACTTCATAATCACTCTTATGTTGGACAGCATTATTTTGTCCATAAAGCACGTCACCTTGCCACCATGTATCAAAAGAACCTTCGGTAGTTCCACCTTCATTACCAGTTCCCTCTTCTATTTCGCGCCATCCTTGTTTTGGCCAAGTAACAATTTCAATATCACTATTTTCAAAACTATCGATTAAATATCCGTATCCTTTAAGATTTTCATTTGTTGCTTTAACTAATGGTATTTCAATTTCTTTTGTCATTATTTTGTTAGTTTAATGTTAATCCCAATTCAGTAACGACTTCTTTTACAGCTTTTATTGTATCCATCATGTCTTGTTCATCTAAATTACCAATACACCCAATTCTAAAAGTTTCTGCCACTGTTAGTTTTCCTGGATAAATTAAAAAATCTTTTTCACTAAGAGCATTATAAAATTTCTCAAAGTTAAACTTAGGATCATTAGGTTGTTTAAACGTAATAATAATTGGTGCTTGCAAATTATCAGGAAGTAGTTGCTCAAATCCCAACTCTTTCATTCCATTACAAATAATTTGACAATTTTTTTTATATCTTTTACCTCTTCCCTCTACACCACCTTGTTGTTTATGTTCCTCAATCGCTTGATTGAATGCAGCCAATACGTGTGTAGGAGGTGTAAATCGCCATTGTTTATTTTTTTCCATTGCTTGCCATTGATCATATAAGTCTAGACTTAGTGAGTGACTATTGCCTTTTGCATTTTGAATAACTTCATTTTTAACAAGAATGAAACCAACACCTGGCACACCTTCTAAGCATTTGTTTGATGAAGCGGCTACAGCATCAAAATTAATTATTTTAGAACTTAAAGGTAATGCACCAAAGGCACTCATTGCATCGATGAATAACGATAAATTTTTCTTTTCAACCAATTTTGCAATGTCTTCAATAGGATTTAAAATACCCGATGTTGTTTCACAATATACGGCAAAGACGTGTGTTAAGTTGTTGCTATCAATTAACTCTTCAATTTTATTGATGTCATGAACTTCATGTTCAGCAACTTCATATTCAATAAAATCTCTCCCTAAATATGTGCACATTTTTTTCATTCTTTGTCCGTAAGCACCATTGATCAGAATCAGAATTTTAGAATCTTTTTGAGTAAGAGAGCTCACCATCGACTCTACAGCAAAAGTTCCACTTCCCTGCATTGGAACACATTGATATTTATCTTCACCATCTATTAATTTAACAAGGGAATCTCTAATTGATGCATTGAGATCAATAAATTTTGTATCTCTCGAACCCCAATCATGAAGCATAGCCTCTTTTGTTGACATCGATGTCGTGAGAGGCCCAGGGGTTAATAATTTTTTATCCATTAAATATTTACTTAATAAATATTATTATAAATTTGATCAATCTTATTAAAGTTGTAATTGAATTTATTTTCTAATAAGTTAATTATAAATGAGAATGGAAGAAAATATTGTAGATTATCTCTTAGATCTTTTGAAAACAAAAGGTGCTGATATTCAATATGGTAATGAGGATGTGACCCAGCTTGAGCACGCACTCCAATGTGCTGAACTTGCTGAAAAACATAAATTACCAGGACCAACAATTGCTGCAGCATTACTGCATGATGTTGGCCACCTTATCTATAAGGACGGCGATCCCATTCATGAAGGGAAAGATGGTCATCATGAAAACTTAGGTGCTGATTTTTTAAAAAAATATTTTGGTGAAGATGTTATTTTACCAATTAGAGCACATGTTGATTCAAAAAGATATTTATCAAGTGTTGAAGAGGGTTATTATGATAGCCTATCAGAAGCATCGAAACTTTCGTTAAAAGTTCAAGGTGGTCCTTTCACAAAAGAAGAAGCAGATGCGTTTATCAGCAAACCTTTTATGGATGAAGCAGTAGAGCTTAGAAGATTTGATGATTTAGCAAAAGTTCTAGATAAAAAAACTCCCGATGTTGAACATTTCCGTTCCTATTTAGAAGAAGCAAGACAGTCTTTTTTAGCTAAACAAGCGTAAATGCAATTTAGCAATTATGATTTTATTGACTCTAAGTCATTTGCAGGCAAAATTATATTAACTTCTTTTCCAGGCCTTAACTCTAATGGTTTATTTGAAGAAACAATTTTAGAAAACGAATTAGAAATATTTAAAAATAATAATTGTAGTTCTATTACTTCTTTTGTTGAAGATAGCGAATTTGAAAAATTGTGTGATAAAACTTTGTTTGTCAAAAATATTTATGAACATAAATTACTTTGGTACCATTTACCCATTTATGACATGGGAGCACCAGATAAAGATTTTAAATATAAATGGGAAACAACAAAAGTTTTATTAAAGAACGAATTGATAGATGGTAAAAATATAGTTTTACATTGCCGTGGAGGAAAAGGAAGAGCTGGCACTATAGCTGCGATTTTACTTGTTGAATTTAATTATGAAAAACAAGAAGCTATTGATCTAGTACGATCAAGAAGAAAAGGAGCTATTGAGTCAAAAATCCAAGAAGATTTTATTTTTTCTTATCGAGCAGTTAATTAAAAAGAGACCGTTAAATTAAAAATATTTTCTAGAATAAATAAAACAATTAAAGAAATTAAAGCTGCAATTATAGGTAGCGTCATCCAACCCAAAGAAATTCTACCCGCAATTGACCATTGAACCTCTTTTCCTCCTTTTAAAAGACCAATTCCAATTACGCCACCAACAACAGCTTGGGAACTTGATACTGGTACCAAAGGTATAGAGGGAAGATTTATAGATTGTAAAAAAGCACTTATACCCTGGGATGCAAATAAAAATAAAACAATAGAATGCGATATAACAACAATAAATGCTGCCACTGGTGTCATTTTTAAGAGATCATTACCCACGGTAAACATAACTCTTTTCGAGTAAGTAAAAACACCAACAGCTATTGCTAAACCACCCAGCAGAAATAATTGTTCTTTTGAAGAAAAGACAAATAAATTTCCAATAGTAACATCAGTAAACGGTGATATAGGTACGAAGACACCCATTACATTAGCAATATTGTTTGCGCCTAAACTATAAGCACCAAAAGCACCCGCTAAAAGTAAAGCTGTTCTTGTATACGCATCAAGTCTGAGAATATGTAACTTTCTATTGAGTATAACTCTTTTTGTAAAAGTAAATAAACCCATTGCAATAACTCCTGCAATTATAGGACAGAGTATCCATGTTCCTAAAATAGTAATTAAAACTTGAAGATTAGTTGAAGATCCCGTGTATAAATTCCAACCAACAATTGCTCCAACAATCGCTTGCGTTGTTGAAACAGGCAAGCCAACTTTGGTCATTAAATATACAGATATTCCCGCAGCCACACATGCTGCAAAAGCACCAGGCAATGCATTAATAGCACCTAACTTACCTAAAGTTTCTGTTGTGCCTGCTCCGCTAATAATTGCACCTAGAATGACAAAGACACTACAAATTATTGCTGCACTTGTGAAACTAACCATTCGTGTTCCAACTGCAGTTCCAAAAACATTTGCTGCATCATTGGCGCCAAGTGACCAACCTAAAAAAAGACCACCAAATAAAAAAATTAGAATTGTAATTTCCATTGAAAATTAAACTGAACGTTTAATAGCGTAAATTTGAACCTCGTCAGCTATGTCTTCTGCTTGATCACAAATACGATCAATCTTCTCTACAAAATATCGAAGATGCATTTTTTGATCTAGAGGTAATTCAGAGTCAAAAATTCTTCTTGCAAGAGAACTAAATTTTATATCAGATTCTTTTTCATAAAATGTAACTTTATGTGCATTATCTCTAACAGATTTAATATCTCTAAAAAATGATCTTACGGTTAAACATAATGATTCAACACAATTTACAACAGTCTCTGTTAACTCAATTAAATCTTGGTGAAACTCTTTTGGAAAATTAGGTTTTTGAATAGAGAAGTGATAACAATTCCCTTGGTACATTCCAATTAATTCGTCGATGTGTTCTAGAAGTCGTAACACATCACTTCTTGCATCTGGGATTAGTGTTTCTTCATAAAGAGTATGCTCAACATCTTTCGTAATTTTGTCGGCCTTACTTTCCATGTCTTTTACTTTTTCAACCATTTCCTCAAATTTACCGTTGGCAGAATGATTGAGATAAGTTGGAACTATCGATTTGAATACTAAACCTACTTCAGAGACAATATCGACAAACTCATCAATTTCTCTTTCAAGTTTCTTGGTATCACCAAATAAAGATGCACTTTTTAGTCCAAACATGGCGTGCTTATAGAACTTTTCAAAAAAAAATAAAGAAATGTTAAAAATTCGTTACAATTTGATTAATATCTTTATCTTTAGGATACATATATTAATGAAAATTTTCAGAATTTAGGAGTTTTATGACAGATATATCAATTAATAGAATTAAGTGGTTTAGTACCTTTTTAATCTTGTCAGGAATATTATTAACTAACTTAAATGCATATCCATATAATATTATTATACATGGAACAGGTGCAGTTGGTTGGTCAGTGGTTGGTTATATGACAAGAGATAAAGCGTTATTAACAAACTTTGGATTACAACTACCTCTTTTTCTTTTTGGGTACGTCTATTTATTTGTTTAGAAAAGTTATTAATTTTTAGAATCAATTTGTGAATCTAAAAATTCATTAGCGCAATCTTCCCACGTAAATTTCATAGCAAATTCACGACAATCATTTCTATTCACTTTAAGAGCTTTTTCTACTGAATTATTTAGTCTATCATCAAGTGTATATATTTTAGAATCTTTTAGAATATCTTTTGGTCCAGTAACAGGAAATGCAGCAATTGGTGTTCCGCAAGCAAGAGCCTCAAGTATTACATTCCCTAAAGTATCCGTTTTAGATGGGAAAACAAATACATCCGCATTCGCATAATATTCTGCAAGTTCATTACCTCGTTTCAATCCAACAAAATTTACGTCAGGATATTTTTTTATATATTTTTGTAATTCAGGACCATCACCTACAACTGTTTTATTATAATTTCCTTTTAGTTTTAAAAATTCTTCAATATTTTTTTCAATAGCAACTCTTCCAACATATGTCAGTTGAATGTCATTATCATTTCTATTTCTTTTATTTGGGTTGAATAATTCAGTATCAACTCCTCTATTCCATACTTTTAAATTTTTGAAATTATACCGCTCTAATTCTTCGACCATGGAAAGTGATGGAACAAGTACATTTATAGAATTATCATGAAGTCTTCTTAATATTGAATATGTTAAACTTTTAGGAATATAAGCTCTCTGTTTAATATAATCAGGAAAACGGGTGTGAAAAGAAGAAGTGTATCGTAGTTTATTTTTAAGACAGTATTTACGACCAGCAAAACCTACTGGACCTTCAGTCATTATATGAACAATATCTGGATTAAATTCTTTAAAAAATTTTTCTGTAATTTTTTTAGTATTGAAAGAAATTTTAATTTCTTTGTACCAAGGATAACTAAAATTATTAAACATTTCAGGATGTAATATTTTAATTTCAAAACCTTTTTTTTCTAGGAGAGGTATAACGCTTTGAAATGTCGTAACTACGCCATTTACCTGAGGAAACCACGCATCACTAATTAACGCGATTTTTTTAGGCTGCATCCTCTTTTATTTTTCGTCTTTCTTCTAAAGAAATTAATTTTAATTTTTCTCTTTCTTCGGGCCAATTAAGAATTGATAAATTTCCAACTTTATCTTCAACGAGTGCTGTACAACTTTCTATCCAGTCACCATCATTACAATAGAGAACGCCATTTAATTCTTTTATCTCTGGTCTATGTATATGCCCACATACAACAACATCGGCATTTTCTCTTCTTCCCCTATCAGATACAGCAAACTCAAAATTACTAATAAAGTTCGTTGCATGCTTTGTTTTCTTTTTTAAATATTGAGATAATGACCAGTATGACAAGCCCATTTTTCGTCGAATAAAATTAAATATATTATTTAACTTTAGTAAATATTCATAAAGCGCTGATCCAACTTTGGCTAACCATCTTGCATTAATAATCACAGCATCAAATTCATCTCCATGTGTAATCAGTACTTTCCTACCATCAGCTAATTGATGCGTATCTTCATTTTTGATTGAAATTTCACCAAAAGAAAAATTTGTAAAATCTTTTAATACTTCATCATGATTTCCTGGAATAAGCACTACTTTAGTTCCATTTTTCGCTTTCTTTAAAACTTTTTGAACCACGTCGTTATGTTCTTGTGGCCAATACATTTTCTTACGCATGCGCCAACCATCAACAATGTCGCCTACTAAAAATAAATATTCTGAATCTGTTTCTTCTAAGAATTCTAAAAGCATTTTGCTTTTACAACCACTAGTTCCTAGATGGGTATCCGAAATCCAAATTGTGCGGTAAAATTTTTTATTATTATCAAATTTCATTAATTAAAGAATTGCTCTTATACATAAAAGTATCATTTTATAATACAATTTATTATTATATGTGTGTATTGTATAAAAATAACAGTATGACGCAGAAAATTTGGTTTAAAAAAAAATCACCCCTTCACGGGTCTGGATTATTTGCAAAAACTAATATTAAAAAAGGCCAGAAAGTAATCCAATATATTGGTGATAAAGTTACTAAAAGAGAGGGTGACAAAAGAGCAGATAAACAAATCCGCAAAGCAAAAAAAGATAAAAATAACGGCATGGTCTATGTTTTTGAATTAAACAAGCGATACGACATCGACGGTGATGTTGATTATAATTTTGCAAAATTTATTAATCATTCATGTAATCCTAATTGTGAAGTAGACATCATAGATAATGAAATTTGGATCTCATCTATTAAACGAATAAAAAAAGGTGCCGAACTTTTTTATAACTATGGTTATCCTTTTGATACAGATTTTGTGGATCACATTTGTAAGTGTGGTTCTAGAAATTGTGTGGGTTATATTTTAAGCGATAATGATTGGCCTAAATTAAAAAAAGAACTCAAAAAGAATAGAGGTAAGCTTTAAAAACCGTTTGGTATCAAAACATAATGAATTGATAAAACAATTCCAACAGATACTGTTAATCCAAAAATCATTTTAAGAAAATCTTTTCCAATTAATGGAAAGACATAGCGAAGTTTGTAATCTTTGTTCATTGTAGAAATCGCAAGTTCTCTTCCACATAATAAACCAACAAAGACCCATGTAGTTGACATTGGAATATCATTGTATTGCTTAAAGTAGAGTAGAATGACTGCATAAACAAAATCAATTATAGTTGCTGAACGAGTATAACGTGTTCCAGTTTTTGAATAGACAACTCGTTGAATGCGTCCACCTCTATCCCAAAAGATATAAAATAAGAGAACACTTAATAAAACAATTATTGCTATTAATAAATTTACTGGAAGTTCACGAGGAAGAAAAACAGCTATATTCGCAATATCATGACTTAACCAAGTGTACCAAAGAAAACCAGTTGTACACCATTGAGCTACTACCCATGGTTTTCTGTGTTTATCTTGAACTTTATCAAATTTTTCATTTATAAAATAACTTACACCAATCCAAACCATATACGCTATCATTGCTGCCAATCCGTATCCAATTACAGATTTCATCAGAACTTTTTCTAATACGACTGTTGATGCAAAAGCAGACAAAACTAAGAAAGTAGTAGATACTGGAATTCCACCTCTTGTAAGAAGTACTAAAATTAATGGAGCACAAGCATGATACCACTGAATAGTTTGATATGGAATTTTATTTAAACGTCCAAAAGTAATATCACCATCGTAAATTGTCCATCCATATATAAGTGTAAATGCTAGTACAGCAGAGCCAGCAGTAGCTAACCAGTACCATTTAAAGCGTTGGTTTGAAGCTATAAATGTTCCAAGAGTTTGAACAGAGTCGTTTGCGATAACAGAATATGCTGCAAGTCCAAAACCTATAACTGTATAGATTAAAGTTAATTCCATTTTACGAACCTTATATTTTTTTCAATTAGATTCGAAAGATAATTATTTTATATGATAAAAAAATAATACTTCTGTAAGAAATATGTAAAATAAGAACCGTAAGTTCTGCAGGTTATAGCTTTGGGCATAATTAAGCCCTAAAATTCACTTATACAAATCACTATTCAAACTATAAAACTATCTTATGAAGAGTCTTTTTAGATCATTCTTTACTGTCAGCTTTTATACACTTTTAAGTCGAGTATTAGGTTTTATTCGTGACATATTAATAGCAAGATATCTTGGATCGACAGTAATTGCTGATGCCTTCTTCGTAGCATTTCGTATTCCTAATTTTTTTCGCCGTGTCCTAGCAGAAGGAGCATACAGTGCTGCATTAATCCCAGTTTTCTCTGGTGTTGTTCTCAATCCAAAAGATGAACGGGAGGCTTCTGATTTTGTTGAAAACACAACCTCAATGTTACTTTTTGCTACGGTCGTTTTAACGATCCTTTTTTTCTTTGGGATGCCTTATATCATTCAAGTTTTAGCGCCTGGTTTTACTGATAATAAAGAGGCTTATGAACTTGCCGTGCATTTTGGAAAAATAATTTTCCCCTATATTATTTTTATTTCCTTAGCTGCTCACTTTGCCTCAATTAATAATGTTCATGAACGTTTTGCAGCTGGTGCATTTGCTCCTGCCATTTTGAATATAAGTTTTATTCTGTCATTATTCTTTTTAACACCTTTTGTAACTACTGCAGGTCACGCATTATCGTATGGTGTATTAATAGGAGGAGTTTTACAATTTTTATATTTATACAAAGCGGTTTTAAATTTTTATCGACCACGTATTACCCTTCCAGTTTTAAATGAAAAATTAAAAAAGTTTTTCAAATTATTTTTACCCGGCGTTGTTGGTTCAGGTGTTATTCAATTAAATATTGTTATTGGAACAATTATTGCTTCTTTCTTACCCGTTGGTGCAATCAGTCATATTTATTATGCGGATCGTCTTAACCAATTACCACTTGCCATTTTTGGAATAGCACTTGGTATAGTTCTTTTACCAAGTTTATCAAAGGCGATTAAACAATCAGATCAAAAAACAACAAATAATATTCAAAATAGGTCTATTGAATTTTCGTTATTGATTTCTTTACCATCAGCCATAGGATTATTTATTTTAGCTGAACCCATTATCCAAATTTTATTTGAGCGAGGTGCATTTGTAAAAGAAGATACTTTTTATACTGCTAAAGTATTAAGTTACTTTGCCTTAGGCCTACCAGCTTACATTATAATTAAAGTTTTGGTTTCCTGTTTCTTTGCAAGAGAAGATACAAAAACACCACTCTATATATCCATTGTCAGTGTGATTACTAATGTTGTCTTATCGCTACTTTTAATTGGATCAATGAGAGAAATGGGAATTGCTGTTGCAACAGCAATTAGTGCATGGGTAAATGCATTATTACTATACCTCTTTTTAGCTATTAGGAATCATATGAAATTTGATGATCTTTTAGTAAAGAATTCCATCAAAATTCTATTAAGTTCATTCATAATATTTGCAGTAATATACGTATTAAATGGACTATTCTTTACAAATATTAGTGGTAATTCAGTGTTATTAAATTCAACACTTTTACTTCTAATGATCTTTTTAGCTATAATTATTTATTTTGGATTAGTAATTATGTTAAAAGTCCTATCTGTAAATCAGTTAAGAGAATATTTAAAAAAATAAAATGGAAAAACCAACAAAAAGAATACTATCTGGCGTGCAACCATCCGGTGATCTTCATTTAGGAAATTATCTTGGTGCCATCAAAAATTTTGTTTCTCTTCAAAAAGAATACGAATGTTTTTTTTGTGTTGTTGATTTACATGCGATTACCGTTTGGCAAGATCCAAAAGTTTTAGCAAATAAAACACGAGAAGTAACTGCTGCCTTTATTGCTTCTGGTATTGATCCAAATCAAAATAATATTTTTGTTCAATCACAAGTTCCTCAACATGCTCAGCTTGGATGGTTGTTCAATTGTGTTGCGAGGATGGGATGGTTAAACCGTATGACGCAATTTAAAGATAAAGCTGGAAAGAATAGTGAAAATGTTTCTGTTGGGTTATTTTCTTATCCAACATTAATGGCAGCAGATATATTAATCTATTTAGCAACACACGTTCCTGTAGGTGATGATCAAAAACAACATTTGGAGCTCACTAGAGATATAGCCCAAAAATTTAATAACGATTTTAAGACAGATTTTTTTCCTATTCCTGAACCATTAATTTTAGGAGAGGCGACAAGAGTAATGAGTCTTCGTGATGGGTCAAAGAAAATGAGTAAATCAGACCCATCTGATTATTCGAGAATTATGTTAACTGATACTGCAGAAAATATTACACAAAAAATTAAAAAAGCCAAAACAGATCCTGAACCATTACCACAAGATAAAACTGGTTTAGAAAAAAGACCAGAAGCAGAAAATTTAATCTCTATATTTGCTTCCTTACAAGATACATCAATTGAAAGTGTTATTAATGATTATGCAGGGAAAGAATTCTCCACCTTTAAAAAAGATTTGGCAGATTTATCCGTATCTAAATTAGAGCCTATTACAAGTGAGATGAATAAACTCATGAGTGATGTTTCTTACATCGATTCTATTTTAAATCAGGGTAAAGAGAATGCTATAGCAGTCGCAGAACCTGTTTTACAAAAAACCAAAGAAATTATTGGTTTTTTATCCTAATAAATTCCCCAAATTTTAAATTTTTTTTTAGAAAATTCATACTAAAGACATATTAATAACTATATATAATGCATATGTTTATACAAACTGAACAAACTCCCAATCCACAAACATTAAAGTTTCTACCTGGAAAGGTTGTAATGGATGATGGAACGGCCTTTTTTCAAAATGTTGGTGAAGCTGCTGACTCACCATTTGCAAAACGCTTATTTGATGTTGAGGGAGTTGAAGGAGTTTTTTTTGGAAGTGATTTCATTACTATTACTAAAAATCAATCTTTAGATTGGCAAGTTATGAAACCATTGATCTTAGGCTCAATAATGGATCATTATAATTCTGGCGATACAACAATTAATATCAGTAAAAAAGGCGAGGATAAATCATTAGAGATTGATGAAAACGATACCGATATTGTAAAACAAATTAAAGAATTATTGGATACACGAGTAAGACCTGCTGTTGCGATGGATGGTGGTGATATTATTTACGATAGTTTTAAGGATGGTGTTGTATATCTCCACATGCAAGGTGCCTGTTCTGGTTGTCCAAGTTCAACTGCTACTTTAAAAATGGGTATTGAAAATATGTTAAAGCACTATGTTCCAGAAGTTCAAGAAGTAAGGCCTATTGATGGATAGACTGTTAAATTTTTTTTGCTTCCCTTTATTACTAGTTGGATTAATTTTTATAAGTAATGGCTTTGTTGGGTTTGTAGAAAATAACAATATTGATACTCAGAACAACATTCAATCTGCAAATCAAATAAACAAATTATTTTCTGAAAAAGAAATTACACCATCCGAAAAAGAAATTACCCTTAAAGGACCTCCTATAACAGAAATAGTGAATGAAAAATTAATTGTTAAAGTAAGAATAAAGCCTATTAATCCTATAATTACTTCAAAGATTGAAGAGCAGAACAATCTTAGTGTACAGTTAACACTATCAGATAAAGATTTTGATTACCTTGATTCAAATAAAAAAGAATTCGTAAAAACTGTTTTACCAATAATTATTAATGAAAATCAAAATATTTTAATGATTAGAAGTTTCGTTAATGAACTTAAAGGTAAGTTAGAAACATTTAGAACTCTCAATAATAATGAAATAAGAAAACTTAATGATATTGCTAAAAAGTACAATATTAAGTATCAAAACAAGCACAAATTAGATTTAGTTGACGAAATACTTTCAAATGTTGATGTAATACCTAATTCAATAGTATTAGCCCAAGCAGCAATTGAAAGCGGATGGGGTAAGTCTAGATTTGCAAAAGAATACAACGCACTTTTTGGGGAATACACTTATGATGACTCGGAAGGTGTTATCCCACTTGAAAGAGAAAATGGTGATACTCATCTAATCAAAGCATTTAGCTCATATAGTAACAGTGTTGAATCATATTTTGATAATATTAACTCTCATTATGCATATGAAGATTTTCGTGATATCCGAAATATAATGAGAAAACGAAATAATTTTTCAAATGTTAACTTACTTGTTAATAAATTAAGCACTTACGCAGAAGATGAAAATTATATTAAAACAATAAGACAAGTTATTAAAACTAATAACTTTGCTATCTTTGATCAAAAAACTATTTCCTATTAATTAAAAATAAAATTGGTGACCAAACCATCTCCAATTTCCTTCACCATCTTTAACAGTACAATTCATTCTAGATCTTCCAGGTGACAATTCTCGTGAAAGTCTTATTTCAATTCTTTCGTTAAATTTATAAATTTCTCTATCAACTTGACCTTTGCTATCAAATATAAAACAATCTAGAGATCGAACTTTCTTTTCATCAAGAAGAGAAAAGCCTATGAATGGTGGGTTTTGTTTAATAGTTGGACTTTGAGGTATAAAATCATAAACTCCCAATCCTTTTGATGAAGCAGCAAATTTTACTCTATCTATTTCACCATATCTTTCATTTAATGAAAATCTCGGCAGATAATACATATTAGAAGTTTCATTAATTATTCCTGAATGCTGACCAAACGCAACTTTAAATTTAAATTCTTTGACTAATTCAATTATTTCATCAGTTGTCTCCCCATATGGAAATGCAAACAAAGTTGGGATTTCACCGAGTTCTTTCAGAAAAATTTTATTAGATGTTTCTATTTCTTTTCTTACTTCATCTATGCCAATGTCTGGCATATGTGCATGTGTGTGAGAGTGTGCACCAATAATTACACCTTCTTCTTTAAGTTTTCTTATTTGATCCCAGTTAATATATTTTTTATTATTTGAAATTGTCCCCGTTGTTACAAATAAGGTAACCGGAATATTATTTTCTTTAAATAAAGGCCACCCAACCTCTAAAAAAGACTTATCAGCATCATCTACACTTATGCCAATAGTATTTGCTGGAAGATCACCATCATTAATAATTGTATCAACAATAAAATCTAATGATTTAATTGTATATTTTTCTTTAGTTAACTCTTCAATATGACTATTAAGTTGGTCAATAGTTACACTTGTTGAGGGATATTTAGAAACTCCAAATTTATGATACATAAATACAGTTGCTGAGTTTTTTACTTCATTAGCAAAAGCTCCACTTACTACTAAAAAAATTAAAGAAATACTTTTTAAAAATAGCAATAGAATGTAGTTATGTAATTTCATATGTTATTATTTCTAGATATTATATCATCAATACCAGAGTTTTGTGTAATTGATGACAACAAAATAATATTACAACAGAAAATTACTCAATCTGAAACAGATAAGTTGAGTGATAATATAATACAAACCTATATAGAAATAGATAAAACTTTAAATTTAACTAAAAATTTAAAAAAAATTTCTACAACAATTGGTCCTGGGTCTTATACAAGTTTAAGGGTTGGTTCAGCATTTATATCTGGTCTTATGATTTCTCGTAATATTCCTTATTACCCACTAACTATAGCGGATATCTTAAACTTTAACGCAATAAAACATTCCAAAAAAAAATTAGGAGTTTTTATAACCTCTTCTAATAATCAGAAATTTTTCTGTTATAAAACTGAAGATAACAACATGAAATACTATAAAATTGAAAATAATAAATATTCAATTCCAAAAAATATCGATTTGATTCTTTTTAATAAAAGTAAAATTAATGAAAACAATGAATTAGAACAAATGAAGTTTTCTTTTTTTGAAGAATTTTACAACAATTACAATAATTTTACCTTTAAAAAAAATATTATTATTGAACCAATATATATATCAAATAATCAATTACTAAATTGAATAGAATTAGCCTAATAAATAAAGAACACCTAATATCAATAATCAATTTT